>JAFTIR010000011.1 GCA_017456765.1 Clostridia bacterium
AAGTAGCTTCTTTCTTCTCCCTCTGTTGCCGCAGGATCCTTTGACCAACCCTCACATGTGTGATTTGCCTTTGTGGGGTCTTCTGGAACATCGGAGTCTGCAAGCACGTAATCGGGATTATTATACTTTGTGATTGTTACATCTCCGTCAGGATGTTTGAACACTACTGTTGTTGCATCCTTATCAACAATTACGGGATAGAGTTTAACCTCTGTGGAATCAAATACGTTTTCTACAACGTCTGCAATAAGAGCATCGTTTGTATAGTCAACGTTTGTGCTTCCCTCTGTTTTTGTCCAACCCTTGAATTCCTTGGATGCATCTACCGTGATTTCAGGAATTTCACTTGCAGAAAGTGTTTCTCCCTCTGTTTTTTCTACGGGAACTTCGCCACCGGGTGTTACGAATGTGATTGTATATTCGTCGGGAATTTCCACATATACGGGATAATATGTACCCTTAACATCACCAATTGTCTTGCCTATGAACGCATTTCTCTTCAAAACTTCAACGCTGTTTTTCTTTGACCAACCCTTGAATTCAAAGCCTTCCTTTGCCATTTCTCCGTCGGTAGGAACATCGCTGTCACCGATAACATAGGATCTGTTGGACTTTGAAATATACTTGATATTGGTTTCGTCTTCGTTCTTGAATATGAGCTTATAGCTTGAACTAACCGAAGGACCTGAAGAAGGCTTGGGCGCCCTTTCAAGGAAAGTTGCGGGAGTGTTTTCGATTACATTATCATTCTTGAAGGGAGTATCTTCGTCTCTGTAATTGTAGAAGTTAACAGTACCGTTGGGGTCATTAACTATAACCTTGCCGTCAGCTGTTACATTCACGAAGTAGTTCATACCTTCACCGCCACGGGCAATAATCTTACCTGTAACGTGAACGTTTGAAATTCTGAAATCACCGTCGCCTATACCGTCAGCCATAACAAGGTCGCCGTCGATTGTAACATCCTTAAGAGTTACATACTTGCTTCTTACTATAACAGAACCCTTTTCAGCAACAGAACTGAACTCACCATCTTCGCTTATGTATGTTTTGAAGATATTATGGAAAAGCTGTGCAAGTTCCTGTCTTGTTATAAGGTTCTTAGGTCTGATTCTTGAGTCTTCATAACCATTTACATAACCTTCAGAAACCATGCCCGCGATAGCCTTGACTGACCAGCTGTCAATTTCGGACCTGTCAGAGAACTGATTAAGAACCGAAGTGTCGTCGCCATCAACAAAAAGAACTCTTGCAAGTGAGAGAATTACATCTTCTCTCTTCATGTATGCATTAGGTGCAAAGGTTGTACTTCCCGTACCGTTCATTACACCCATCTGTACAGCCTTGGCAACGGAATCATAGAACCATGTGCCTTCCTTGACATCTTTGAAGTTGGAGATGTCTGCAGTTTTTGTAGCACCAAAGGCTCTTGTGATTATCGCAGCAAACTCTGCTCTTGTGAGATTTTTACGGGGCTCGATTGTAGTTTCGCTTGTACCCGTAATAAGTCCGTTTTCAACAGCCGCCGTCATTGCTTCTTCCGACCAGCTGTTTTTAGGAAAATCAGTAAACTGCTCAGTTTCTGCCGCAAAGCCCGGGATAACCATGGCTTGAAGGAGCATCATAACTGTTAGCAATACTGACAGAATTCTCTTAGTTTTCAACATTGTCCGTTTCCTCACTTTATATAAACTTTTTAATCGCCGTAGGTACTCAGGTAATACGCTTTTGTATTATCCTTTTCTTTTGCATAAGTCGACACAATCGCATCTGCCAGGGACATGTCCCGTCCATTACTTTTCAGAAGTTGCCTGAGTTCTGCAACAACCGCATCAACCTGTGCGTCGCACTGCGCTTCCATTGCGTTGATTTTGCTCATATAACCTGTAGCAATGCTTTGCTTTGCAGATTTTGTTCTCTGCTCCGGCGGAAGCTTTGCAAAATCCGCCTTCATACTTGAAACCACGCCTTCAATCGAACTTGTATATTCGGATTTCAAAACATACATCCTTGTAACAAGCTCGGCTATCCTCTTATCCACATCGCTCGCTTGCTGAGTCGTTGGAGTGGGTGACTGCTGATTATTTTTGTCATCCTTTGGCTTTTCGGTTTGCTGTGGTGGTTTCTGTTGCGGAGTATTATCTGTCTTGGGTTTACCGTCATCCGTTTTGGTGTCATTTTGTGCAGGAGCCTTTTGCTCATCTGTGACATTTTCGGAAGGCGGTAAGGTCTGGGAAGTGTCACTTGTCTGTGACCCGTTATTTTGTATATCGTCTGCAGTTTGTGTGTTTTCGGAAATTACTTCATTTTCGGGAGGAGCCGTTTGTGTGTTGGCGTTCTTCCTTTCAAGAACTTCTTCAAGCGTTATGCTTCCCACAAGTATCTGTGTGTGTTCTTCATGCGTAATCACTCCGGACATCAATGCGTCTTCAAGTTCCTTACTTGCATTAAAACCGTTGTTGTTAAGAACCTCCACCCGTTCTTCCTTTGCTTTTTCAACATTTTCCTGAATTTTTTCTTTCGGGGTAGTAAGCCAGATTACCGCCGCCTTAATATGACTTCGGTATCTATATCCAAAGACTGCCGCTAAAACAAGCAGTACAATCAAAAGACACAGCAGCACGGTGAGAACAATTTTTTTCGTCCTGCCCGGCGCTTTTTTTTCTTTGTTTTTTTCGCTCAAGAAATCACCTCCGAAAAAAGATACTATTACAGACTATAACATACACTACATTATACCCCTAAACACCATTTTTGTCAATGGTATTTACAAAATATATATTACATTTTTTGGCACAAAAAAATACCCTCTGCGGCAGTTTACTTTTTTAGACGTAAATTTTCCCTTTTTTGTTCCAAAAAACGTCAAAAAAATGCCGCAGTTCAAACTGCGGCACTCGCTTATTTATTCTTCCAGTAATCGAGAATTGTCATCTCGGTTACACCAATATCTTCCACCTGTTTTTCGTCAAACAAAGTTACAAGTTCACTTACATCCTCGGTCTTTGTTTTTTCGGTAATCTCAAGGCTGAAAATAACCTTCGACGCATCACCGCCGCAAAGTATAATCTTTTCAAACCTCATTCCGCTCGCAGAAATTGCCGCAACGGTGTCCTCGCAAACAGAAATGAATTTATCCTTTTCGTTTTCATGAAAAATGCTGTCAAAGCCGACAACGTAGCGAACCCTGTCCATGTAATCATCTGCGACAGAGTCACCTGTCAGTATTTCTCCGTAGTCAAATGCAATATCTGATGCCGTTATATTATAACCCCAGGTTGCCGTAGAGATTACATTTGCGAGCTTTGAATTTGCCGAATAAAGCATTTTTTCCTCAAAATAGTTTCTGACTTCATCGTTTACATTTTCGCCTTTTACACTCACATAGATATCATCCGCATTTCCGTATACGCTGTCTCCGTCCTTAAAGGAGACATATGTGCGATATTCGCCCTTAAGAGCTTCGTAGCTTGTATATCTTTTCTCCACTGTCTTATCATAGTTTTTTTCAATATACCCGGAGTTTTTTGCATCGTTAACGAGGAATGATACAACATTGCCGCAAAGGACAGCACAAAGAAGCACCGACACGGCAAATGCAACAACTGCCGACATTACACACTTTTTTCTGACATCTGCTTTCTTGGTTCTTTTTGCGGCGCGGATAAATTTTACAACATATACTCCTGCGAAAGCAAGAAGGCATGCCGCTGCCGAAAGCAAAACCGCCTCGGTAACACTACGGCCGGATACAAGATAGGTGCAAAGTGTCATTACCGCGGAAAAAGCAAGAATCACACGGACTGAAACCGACAAAATACAGGAAATTGCACCTCCTGCAAGAAAAAACGGAATTGTTCTGAAAACTCCTGCCGAGGGTGTAAATGCGGCTGCACATGCAAAAATCACAAATCCTGCCACAATCATTTTAAATGCAGGTTTTGAAAAAAGATTTATTCTACGACTGTTTTCGTTCATTTAGACCCCTCCGAATTCTGAAACATCTGCTTTTTAGCTTATATATAAAAATACCACAAAAGCACATTTTTGTCAACCAAAAAAGGCGTTTTCAAAGATTTTTCAGATTCCTTTCACACAACAAACTGCAAAGGCTTACGCAAGGTTATTGACACAACGGTTTTTTTGTTGTAAAATACACCCTGGAAATATCATATTGGAGACATAAAAATGCAGAAATTAGTTGATTTATTAAACGAGAAAGAGCTTCGTTTTGCAGACGAACTGTTTCTTGCAGAGGGTGAATTTTTCGCAATTCATGACGGAAAAATTGCAAAACTTCCCGACTTTACGGGTGATTTTGAGGGAATATACAAATTACTTCCCTCAACAGAACGTTTTATCGGCTCATACATTGTTGCAAACAACCTTGACATTACGGAAATCATTGACACAATCAGTATATTCTCATCAGAACTCGAGTTATACGGTGACGAAATCCCCGACGGACTCGACTACGATTCTTTCAATCTTCTCTACTCCTGTCAGGAAAAAGGCATAAGTCCTTACTGTGCATACAGAGCAATGCTTCTTATCATGGAGGGAGTACAGAGCGGAGTGTGGACACTTCTCGGATACGACGGAGAATACAAAGCGGCACTTGAGTACATTTCCGAAGCGTGTGAGGTAATTGACTTCCGCTACACAGACGAATATGACGACGAATACTGGGAAAACATAATTGAAAACCTTGAAAGCTATGTATTTTCAGGCGGAGAAGCCTTTTGAGAATTAGGAATTAGGAATTGGGAATTAGGAATTGGGAATTAAAAAGGGGTTTGACTTCTTGTCAAATCCCTTTGATTATTTCATAAACTTCTGCAGCACATACGAAGCAATGGTAAGTCCTGCCGCGGGCGGTACAAAAGCCGAGCTTGCAGGTATAGACTTATTGGGGTTTTCATTATCTTTGGGCTGGAAAAGCGGCGTTTTCGGTTCTTCCTCAGAATAAACGACAGTCAGCTTCTTTATGCCGTTTTTCTTACAGAGAGTGCGCATAACTCTCGCAAGCGGGCACACTTTTGTCTTATAAATATCGGTGACAACTATCTTTGTAGGGTCAAGTTTGTTGCCTGTCCCCATGGAAGAAACAAGGGGCACTCCGAGCCTTTGACAACGAATTGCAAGTTCGAGTTTTCCGCTGACTGTATCAATGGCATCAACGACAAAATCATACTGCGAAAGGTCTATTTCCTCTGCCGTTTCGGGAAGATAAAACATATTGTATTCACGGGTGCAGATTTCGGGATTTATGCTTTTCATCCTCTCTGCCATAACGCTTGTTTTGCTCTTTCCGACAGTAGTTTCCAGCGCAATAATTTGGCGGTTTATATTTGTGATGCTTACAGTATCGTTATCGACGACATCAACTCTGCCGACACCGCTTCTTGCAAGAGCCTCGCAGACATATCCGCCCACTCCCCCGACGCCGAAAACTATCACTTTTTTGCTTTTCAGGATTTGCACTGTCTCTTTTCCGACCAGCATTTCAAATCTTTCAAATCTGTTCATCAGTTCTATTCTCCTGAACACTTTCTTTAACATCATCCGTCTTTTTCTTGCTTCTTGACGAGGTTCTTTTCCTGTTATGACGCTTTGTTTTTTTGCCTTCAAGGTACTCTCGAGCAGCTTCATCAAGGACATAAATCTGCTGATTTACAGAGAAAGTTTCTTGCGGAGTTTCGGCGATTTTGAGAACTATCATAAAATCTCCGTCTTTTTCGCAATGCGACTCAATATTTACCCTCCACAGACCTATTCTCTTTGGCTTGTCATAGGTCATTTTTTCACCGCAGCAAGGGCATACCGGTCTTACGATAAAGCCGTTCTGCCATATGTCGTCACGACGGCGTATGTAGCGGAATTTTCTCTTTATAAGCACATTTGTATTCTTTGTTTTGGTTGTCTCATTAGAGGGCATGAATTTTATATTCTTTATTCCCTCGACAAGGTCAAGTTTTTCGCACACCATTGCCGTATATTCGGCATCATTCAGTGCATCATGGAGCTTTTCATCAATTTCTATCTCAAAATGCTCAAGGGCAAAGGAAAGAGAATACTGTCTTTTTTCAAGTCCCGTCTGATGTGCAAAAATCATCTGAAGATTATAATTTGCAGGAAGCCACGATGTATCCAATCCATGGAACATAAGGTTACTTTTCAGGATTCGTATGTCATCATATCCCCAGATAAGTATCACAAAATCATCACCGCAAAAGTCACGGAATCTTGAAATTGCGCTTTCAAAGCTCTCGCCCTTATCTATCATCTCATCCGTAATGCCCGTCAGCTGTTTTATCATTCTGTTCATACTGGTAAGACTTACGGGTTTTATAATACATTCAAAAACACCCGTCTTTTCCTTATCCTCCGAGAGTTTGACGGCGCCTATCTGTATTATTTCATTTTTCATACAAACACCGTTACGGCAAAGGGCGGTATCCGCATATCCGGGCTGATTCCACTCCATATCGAGTACAATATAGTTCATTTAATACGTCCTTTTTATTTAATCTTACTTAGTATAACACACATTTTTATTTGTTGCAACAGCCTATGTTAAAAACGTCTTGTAAACAATATTAAAACAAAAGCACTTTTTGATTGACTTTTGCACGTATGTGAATATAATGATTAACGTGTTAATCGTTAATGTGTTAATTATTTGTGGCAGGAGGAAAAATATGAACGCGGATTATGATAAAGAACGGGCACATCAAACATTCTACAAAATGATTCAGGTGGACAGATTTCACAGGGGTATTTTTGAAAAAATGCACTCTGCATTTGGTATTCACAGAAGTCAGCACAGGCTTCTTATGTACATTTCGAGAAAGGACGTATGCCCCTCTCAAAAGGACATAGCAGAGCATTTTGGTATCAGTGCTGCGGCTGTTGCGGTGTCGCTCAAAAAGCTCGAGGACAGCGGATACATTGAACGAGAAAGCCTCGAAAACGACAACAGATTCAACCGAATTTCCCTTACCGAAAAAGGGAAAAAAGTTGTTGCAAAATCCGAAGATTTCTTTGCGGAGTCAGACTTTGCAATGTTCAGGGATTTTTCCGAAAAAGATTACGAAAACCTTTTGATTTGTCTTGACAAAATGATGTCGGGACTCAAAAGTTTTTCCGAAAACAGCGACAACTTCACTTCAATCGAATAATTCAGATTTGCAGAAAGGATGATTTTTTTGAAAAGATGGCTTAAATACGTAAAACCCTATCTTCCCTACTTCATACTCGGTCCCCTTTGCATGATTGTAGAAGTGCTTGGCGAAGTTTTTATGCCCAAGATGATGGCTGAAATCATGTCAACGGCGGTTGTAGACAACGTGGCAACGGGTGAGGTCGGAAAGGTTATACTTTTTTCCGTATTTATGGTAGTTATGGCAATTCTCATGATGCTCGGCGGAGTGGGAGGTGCTTATTTCGGCGCAAAGGCATCGGTAAATTTCGGTGCAGACTTAAGACTTGACATCTACAACAAGATACAGAAGTTTTCTTTTGCAAACATTGACAAATTCAACACAGGCTCGCTTATTACCCGTCTTACAAACGACGTAACTCAGCTTCAGAATTTTGTCAATATGCTTCTGCGTATGTTTTTGCGTTCTCCCGGTATGCTTATCGGCGCACTCATTATGGCAATCCGCCTAAAGCCCTCGCTTGCGGCGGTGCTTGCGGTGACAATTCCCGTTATGCTCATTTTCATAATACTTATAATCAAATACGGTTTTCCCAGATTTGGCATTATGCAGAAAAAGATTGATGCACTCAATGCCACTGTGCAAGAAAACCTTACCAACATACGCGTTGTAAAATCCTTTGTAAGAGAGGATTTTGAAGAGGACAAATTTGAAAATGCCAACAGCAATCTCAAAAAAGCGGGCATTTCAGCGATGAATGTCATGATTTTCATGCATCCTGTCACAATGCTGTTCATGAATCTTACTACACTTGCCGTTATTTGGATTGGCGGCGGCATGGTAATGGTGGGAGACATGGAGGTTTCTGACCTTGCGGCGTTCATCACTTACATTACCCAGATTCTCATGTCCCTTACCATGTTCACAATGATGTTCATGTCCTCATCCCGTGCCCTTGCCTCTGCAAGAAGAATCACGGAAGTTCTTGACGAAAAAATCGACCTCGACGATGTAAACGCCGCCAAAAAGGATATGCTTGTAACCAAAGGCGAGGTTGAGTTTAAGAATGTATCCTTCCGCTACTACAAGGACAGCGAGGAAAAGGTGCTTGACAACATAAATCTTAAGATTCCCGCAGGCTCAACCGTTGGTATAATAGGCTCGACGGGTTGCGGAAAGACCACCCTCGTTTCCCTCATTCCACGGCTTTACGATGCAGATGAGGGCGAGGTTTTTGTTGACGGTGTAAATGTAAAGGACTACTCCCTCAAAAATCTTCGCGAGGGTGTCGGTATGGTACTGCAGAAGAACGTTCTCTTCTCGGGCACAATCGGCGACAACCTCAGATGGGGCGATGAAAATGCAACCGATGAGGACGTTTTCTCCGCCGCAGAAAGCTCACAGGCACACGGCTTTATCAGTGCCATGAAGGACGGCTATGACACCGAGCTTGAGCAGGGCGGCACAAACGTTTCGGGCGGTCAGAAGCAGAGGCTTTGTATTGCAAGAGCACTTCTCAAAAAGCCAAAGATTCTTATTCTCGACGACTCGACAAGTGCCGTTGACACGGCAACCGAGGCAAGAATCAGACAGGCTTTCAGAAATGACCTTAAGGATTCCACAAAGATAATAATTGCCCAGAGAATAGGTTCGGTAAAAGATGCCGACATCATAATTGTTGTAAACGAGGGACAGATTACGGGTATAGGAAGTCACGAAGAGCTTCTCTCAGGCAACACCGAATATCAGGAAATCTACTATTCTCAGATGGACAAAGAGGAGGTGCAGAAGTAATGGCAGGAAGAACATTGGAAGAACTCAAAAAGCGTTACAACAGTACCTCATCAAAATATTCAAAATCAGGTCCCGGCGGTCCAGGTGGCAGAGGCCCGGGAAGAGGCCCCGGCGGTCCCGGCGGCAGAGGTGCCATGCACTCCTCCTCAAAGCCGAAGAACACAAAGGCAACCATAAAACGTCTTTTCTCCTACATCTCGGCTTTCAAGGGAAAGATGGTAATTGTTCTTTTCTGCATGGCTTTCAGCACAGCATCAAATCTCATCGCAGGCTATATGCTCCGTCCTGTTATAAACAACGTTGCAGACAGCTCGACCTCGGTTGAGGACAGAATAAGATACCTTGCAACAATGGTTCTCGTTCTCCTCTCGGTCTACCTTATCGGCATTGTCAGCACATATTTCCAGAGCAGAATAATGCTTGGTGTTTCCCAGAGTGCCATTGAAAAACTGAGAAACGACTTATTCAAAAAGGTACAGCGTCTTCCCCTTCGTTTTCACGACAACGAAAACACGGGTGAAATCATGAGCCGGTTTACAAATGATGTCGACAATGTGGGCGTTATGCTTGACTCTACAATCGTAAGCCTTATTTCGGGTACGGTAAATCTTGTAGGTACTTTCTGCGTTATGTGCTACACAAACATCTGGCTGACACTTGTCACGGTTATATTCACCCCCATATTCATAAGAGCAGGCGGATTTATTGCAGGCAGAAGCAGAAAATACTACTCCTCTCAGCAAGCATCCTTAGGTGCTGTAAACGGCTACATTGAAGAAACCGTTTCAGGACAGAAGGTTGTAAAGGTATTCAATCATGAAGAAGCTTGCATCAATGAGTTTTCTCTTCTCAACGACGACCTTCGCAAAACACAGATGAAGGCTAACTTTTTCGGCGGAATCATGGGTCCCATCATGGGCAACACCAGTCAGATCAGCTATTCAATTACAATCGGTATCGGCGGTGTACTCTGCGCCCTCGGAAAATTTGATATAGGCGGTCTTATGGTATTCGGTCAGTATGCAAGGCAGTTTGCAAGACCTATAAACGAAATATCAATGCAGATGACAACGGTTTTCTCTGCCCTTGCAGGAGCCGAAAGAGTGTTTGCGGTTATGGACAAAGAGCCTGAAGAGCCTGATGCAAAGGATTCAGTTTCAATGCCCAAAATGCAGGGACATGTAGTTTTGGATGATGTTTGCTTTGGCTACAATCCAGACAGACTTATTCTTAAAAACATTTCACTCTATGCAAAGCCCGGACAGAAAATTGCTTTTGTAGGCTCTACGGGTGCAGGCAAGACAACTGTCACAAATCTTCTTAACCGTTTCTACGACATAGGCTCGGGTACAATAACAATCGATGGCGTTGACATAAGAAAAATCAAAAGAAACGACCTTCGTTCAAACATTGCCATGGTACTTCAGGACACCCACCTGTTTACGGGAACGGTAATGGAAAACATCCGTTACGGCAGACCCGACGCAACAGACGAAGAAGTAATCGAGGCAGCAAAAACTGCAAGCGCACACTCCTTTATCATGCGTTTGTCTGAGGGTTACAACACCGTTCTTGAGGGTGACGGAGCAAACCTTTCACAGGGTCAAAGACAGCTTCTCAACATTGCACGTGCCGCCATAAGCAAGGCTCCCATTCTCGTACTTGACGAAGCAACAAGCTCGGTTGACACAAGAACCGAGCGTCACATTGAACACGGCATGGACAGACTGATGAAAGACAGAACAACCTTTGTTATCGCTCACAGACTTTCGACGGTCAGAAATGCAAACGCAATCATGGTTCTCGAAAACGGCGTTATAGTTGAGCGTGGCGACCACGACGATCTTCTCAGTCAGAAAGGCAGATACTACGAGCTGTATACAGGCAAAAAAGAGCTTGACTAAACGGTTTATTTGTACATATTTTAGACCTTTTTATTCATTGAAATTCCGTACTCAATTCTGTATAATTGTGTACGGAATACTTTTTTTGGAGGTACGGCATGTTTAAAAGTAAAAGGTTCGGTATGTTTATACACTGGGGACTTTATTCTGTAGGCGGTCTTCACGAGCAGGAAATGTGGAGATTCTTTGTTGAAGGCGAAAAGTACGAACAGTACATGAAGGTATTTAACCCCACAGAATACAATCCAAAGGAATGGGTAAAACTTGCAAAAGAATGCGGCGTGGATTACATCACCTTTACCACAAAACACCACGACGGCTTTTGTATGTGGGACACAGAATACACAGACTACAAGATAACAAATACCCCCTACGGCAAGGACGTTCTTAAAATGCTCGCCGAGGCGTGCGAAGAAGAAGGCATTGCCCTCTCCCTCTACTATTCCGTTCCCGACTGGCATAATCCCCACTACCCCAACACAACGGGTCATCACGAAGTCAAGACAGCCGCGGAAACTCCCGAAGCAAATGAACCTCTTTACATCGAATATGTAAAAAATCAACTGAGAGAATTACTCACAGGCTACGGAAAAATCCAGAGCTTTTTCTGGGACATACCCCCGAAAACACGCGACAAATCCTTAAATGAACTCATAAGAAGTCTTCAGCCGGGCATTCTTATCAACAACAGAGGTTATGATGAGGGTGATTTTTCAACACCTGAAAGGATGTCGGCAGACGGAGCTTCCTTTGACGGTCTGACGGAAGCCTGCGACTCAATCGGAAAGGAAAGCTGGGGATACAGAAAAAACGAGGACTATCACTCAAATCTGTATCTTACTTCTTCCATTGACAGATACATGGCAATGGGTGCAAACTACGTTTTGAATGTCGGTCCCGACAGCAAGGGCAAAATTCCCGAGGTTTCAAAGGAAATTTTCACCCAAGTCGGTGCATGGTACAAAAATGTCAAAGAAGCCTTACATGCCAAGCCCGTAAAATACGAATGGGCATCAAAAAAAGGCATTCTCACTACAAAAAATGAGAACACCTTATATCTTCATTTTCCGCAGAGTCCTGATGCAACGGGATTTTATATTTCGGAGATTGAAACACTTCCTAAAACGGCAATCGTCTTAAATGACGGTACTCCCCTTTCGGTTTCAATGGACTTAATGCCAAGTTGTTTTAACGGCAACAGAGAGAGTATGGTAAAGGTCTGCCACATTAGCGGCATTCCGGTAAACAGGCTCTCTTCACAGGCAATTGTGATAAAACTTGAATTTGAAAACCTTGATACGGCGATTATAAATCTTCAGGGCAATGAAGGAAAGAGAATATTATAACATAACAAGACGGCTCATACGAGCCGTCTTGTTTTTTTATTTATTATGCGTGAGCCGTTTCGTCATGCTCTTGATTTTCTTCGCTTTTTTCCTGTGCCGCAAGTCTTTTTGCTGTTTTGTTTTTCACGTCAGCAGTTATAATCTTATACGCCGCAGAAACGAGAGGCACGCCAAGAACCATACCAAGTACTCCGAACACACCGCCGCCAACCGTTACGGTTGCAAGAATAACCATTGAGGGAAGACCGAGTGATGAACCTACAACCTTCGGATAGATAAGATTACCCTCAAGCTGCTGAAGAATTACAATAAACACTATGAATATTACCGCTTCAACCATTGAAACCGTCGAAATCATAAATGCTCCGACGATTGCTCCTGCAAACGCACCCACAACCGGAACGATTGCGGTAAATCCTACCAGCGCACCAATCATGGTAGCATACGGGAGCTGCAGAACAAGCATTCCCACAGTACAAAGAACACCCAGAATTACAGCTTCTGTAGTCTGTCCGACTATGAATTTATGGAAACAGTCGTTGATTATTGCAGAAAAATATCTTATTTTTTCACATATCTTTGGTTTGCAATAGCTATCAATAATATCATTTAATCGGTCATGCAGCTTTTCCTTTGATGCCAGAAGATATATCGCAAAAATAATACTGAGAATTGCCACAACGACACCCGAGAAAAACGCGGTAATTACCATGAAAATCATATTCATGACATTTCCGAAATAAGCAGAAACCATATCAATAATATCGCCGATTTTTGCCTGCCAGTCAAGATTAGAAAGCTCTATGAGAATCTTTTCAGGCACAACACCCATCTTTTCCATAAAGTCCACAAGTTTTTTTAATGCGTCGGGTATCTGGCTGAGAAGAAGCTGAATACAGGACAAAAACTCTGGAAGTATCAGGCTTACAATAACTACAATTATTGCAATCACCGTGCAAAATGCGGCAAGCATACATATGGGACGTCTTGTAAAAACAACTGCTTTATTCTTGGACATAGGGAAATAATGACGTTCATACGATGCCATGATTATATTTACAACATATGCAATCGCACCGCCTATAAGAAGCGGCACGGCTGCTCCCACCGCCTTCAAAAGGAAGCCCTGCATCAAATCAAGGTAGTTTATGCAAAGATACAGCAAAAACAAACAGGAAGCCACCTTAAAACACGTTTTCCAACGAATTTCCATCAAATGTCACCGTCCCTTAATGAATCTCATTGTATATATTCTACTCTGTTTTTTTCGTTTATTTGTGTCGATTTTGAAACGAGGGCATTAAATTATTTATAATAATGAATTATTTTAAGTATTTTCTGATGTGGTATTGTCATTTTCTCAAGGATATGGTATACTGTTACCGACATCTTTTTGAAAGAAAGGACACCGCGTTATGAAACAGATTGAAACTTGGGAAAGACCAAAGTCTTCCAGAGTATACATACACCCCTATGCCTCACAAAGACTTATCACAGTCTATCCCGACATGAAAATTACAGACCTTGACCTTTTGGACATAGGTATGCACTTTGACCAGAGCTCCTTTGGTGTTCACACCCTTTTCGGAACAGAGCCTGATGAGGCGGACATGGAAAAGACGGTATGGAAAACTCCCGAGGGCGGTATTCCCGTTTACACAATGTTCAACGAAGATGAAGAAAACGGCTGTATGATTTCCATGACCGCTTTCTGTTCGACAGACCGTGTTCCTTTCACTTACTGTGAGCTGTCGGTTACCAACGTCAACACCTATCCCGTAAAGGGAACTATGGGTCTTCTTCCCCGCTTCAACAAGAAAGACCACTATCTCACAGGTCTCTGGAACACGGGCTACGAGCCCTACAATCCAAATGTCGGACAGTGGTATCTGTCCTGGCTCAACGGCTTTTCTCCCATAGAGGACGGCTCTCTCACAGCAAAGTGCGAGGACGGCTATGGCTTTATGACGGTTCAGGAATACGACAACTGTGACGCTTGCTGGGTATCAAGAAACGAGCAGAAAAACAGATTTAAAGCTCACGACTATTACAGGTTCGACTACAATCTTGCTCCGAGCGAGACGGCGACTGTGCGTTTTATAATGAGACGAGGAGAGGTCTGCGATGCCCCCTCCTACGACGAAGCCTACACAAGCACCGTGAGATGGTGGGAAAGTGTACAGAACAAGGTTACAAAGTTGCCGAAGGGCAGTCGTGAAATTGAAGATATGTTCCGCCAGAACCTTACTCAGATGCTTCAGATGTTCGCTCACTACGAGGGAGATTATCCCGACGAAATCTACACACGTCAGGGAGATGTGGGAAGATTCCAGTGGGTCTGGGAGGCGGCACACTTCACAACAGTGCTCGACGATGTGGGGCTTAAAGAATATGTCACAGACCCCATAAGAATGTGGTACAGGGTATGGCAGAAAAAAGACGGCGAGGACAAGGGCAACATGATGAACAAATACGTTCGCTGGGACAACTCCAACGGCTCAGCACTCTGGGCGACGGCTCACCATCTGTTAGCGATGAATGACAAGGCGCTCTTTGACGAGTTCAAGGAGGGAATGGATTTAGCTCTTGAATACATACAGTACAGAAGAAATCCTGAAAAGGCGGCTGAAGGAGAAGTCAAGGGACTGTTCACCTCAGGTCAGGCAAGCGACTGGGGAGAGATTGGTCAGCACTGGACATACACGGATGCTGTTAATGTCTACGGTATCGGCGTTATGGCGGAGTGCTACGAAAAGTTCGGTGCAGACAACGCAAAGTATGTAAGAGAGGTTTACGAGGAGTACAAAGGTGTTGTAAAAGGTGTTCTTGAAAAGTTTGCAAAGGAACACGCGGGAGAAAAGAGCTACAACATGCCCCACATTCTCGGCACGGAATTTGAAAAGAGCTACAACCACTGCTTCTCAACAGACGGCTGTCCCTACCTCATAAAGCTCGGCATAATGGACCCATGCAGTGAAATATTCGAGCAAATGGAAGCCTTCTACACCGAAATCGGAATGCTTGACCTTGAGCACGGTGTTTCCTCAAGAATGACAAACGACGACTGCGGTGCTCCCGGTCTTTACGGTCATGTTTACTACACCTGCGTTTCGGAAATTCTCTGGATCGAGGCATATATGAAACGCGGCGAATACGAAAAAGCGGCAAAAATGGCAGAGGGTATTCTCAGATACCATGTAACACCCGAATACATCACAAGTGAGCGTTACTGCTCCGTTGACCCATGGTTTACACCCTGGCAGCCCAATGCCTCGGGTGCGGGAAGGCTTTGCAAGTTCTTACTTGACTATTATGGGGAGAGGCAATATGAACAAAATGTAAAATGATATTTTTGTAATCATTACAGTATTGACATTTTTACAAGATAATGCTATAATATAATCACAGAAGATAATAACCCAAGGAGAAACAAAAATGGAAATCTCAAAAGACATTCTTTATGTCGGTGTTGACGACAAGGAAATTGACCTTTTTGAAGGTCAGTACAAGGTCCCAAACGGAATTTCATATAACTCTTACATAATAGTTGACGAAAAAGTTGCGGTGGTTGACTCGGTTGACAAGAATTTCGGAGACAAGTGGCTTTCTAACATCCACTATGAGCTTGGTCAGAAGAACCCCGACTACCTCATTGTTCAGCACATGGAGCCCGACCACTCGGCAAACATCATGAGCTTTGCAGAAAGGTATCCCGACTCTATTATCGTTGCATCACAGAAGGCTTTCGGCATGATGAAAAACTTCTTCGGCACGGACTTTGCAGACAGACGCCTTGTTGCAGGTGAGGGTGACACACTTTCCCTCGGAAAGCACGTTCTCACATTCGTGACAGCTCCCATGGTACACTGGCCTGAGGTTATTGTGAGCTACGATTCCTACGAAAAAGTTCTCTTCTCGGCTGATGCTTTCGGAAAATTCGGCGCACTTGATGCGGATGAAGAATGGGCGGACGAGGCGAGAAGATACTACATCGGCATTGTCGGAAAGTACGGTGTTCAGGTACAGGCACTGCTCGAGAAGGCAAAAGCTCTTGACATTCAGAAAATTCTCCCGCTTCACGGTCCTGCGCTTTACGAAAATCTCGGTTACTATCTCGGTCTTTACGATACATGGTCAAGGTATGTACCCGAAGAAAAGGGTACGCTTATTGCCTACACTTCAATTTACGGAAATACAAAAAAGGCGGCTCAGTTGCTTTATGAAAGGCTTATAGCCGAGGGAGAAAATGCAACAATCTACGACCTTGCAAGAGACGATTTCTTCGCGGCTGTCGGAGATGCTTTCAGATTCGACAAGGTAGTTCTTGCAACAACCACCTACAACGGCGATATGTTCCCCGACATGAGAAAATTCATCTTCGCACTTATCGAAAGAGGCTTCAAAAACAGAAAGGTTGCCCTTATCGAAAACGGCTCATGGGGACCCGTTGCGGCAAAGAAGATGAAAGCAATGCTTGAAACCTCAGAAGGCATTGAATTTACGGAAAACACAGTCAAAATACTCTCGGCGTTAAGTGCTGACAGCATTTCACAGATTGAAAATCTTAAAGAAGAATTATTAAAATAAAACTACAACGGAGGTAACAAAAATGCTTAACACTAAAGTAAGAAATTTACTCAATCAGCAAATCAACAAGGAGCTTTATTCGGCATACCTTTATCTTGACTTCTCAAACTATTTTGAGGACAGAGGTCTTGACGGCTTTGCAAACTGGTACTACATTCAGGCACAGGAGGAAAGAGACCACGCAATGCTCTTCTACCGCTACCTTCTCAACAACGATGAAAAGGTAACTTTAGAGGCAATTGACAAGCCCGACAAGGTACTCGATTCTGACATGAATGTTCTCAAAGCAGGACTTGAGCATGAAATCTATGTTACAAGTCTTATCAACGACATTTATGCTGAGGCTTATGCCCATCGTGATTTTCGCACAATGCAGTTTCTTGACTGGTTTGTAAAGGAGCAGGGCGAGGAAGAAACAAACGCAAACGACCTCATTACAAAAATGGAGCTGTTCGGCTCTGACCCAAAGAGTCTTTACATGCTCAACAGCGAGCTTAAGGCAAGAGTTTACACAGCTCCCTCTCTCGTATTGTAGTATTACATAAACGGTTATGGATGTTGTAATACTTACCGCCCTCGGCGTTGGAGGGGCAACGCTGATAGGTGCGATTTTAGGCTTTTTATTCAAGGACATTTCCCACAAGTTTTCAGACATTGTTCTGTCCTTTGCGGCAGGGATAATGCTTGCGGCATCCGTTCTCGGACTAATACTCCCCTCTCTCGAATACGGGGGTAAGTTGGGACTTCTTGTAACGGTTGTGGGCATATTTGCAGGAGCCCTTGCCTTAAATGTAATTGACAAGATTGTTCCGCATCTACACAGGCTTGTGGGCAGCGACATAGAAAGTCACCCCGGTTCCGGACTTAGCAAGGTTTTGCTTTTCGTTACTGCAATAGCAATACATAATCTTCCCGAGGGTATTGCGGCAGGTGTCGGCTTTGGAAGCGGTGATACCTCACAGGCGTTGCTTATTGCCGGCGGCATTGCACTTCAGAACATCCCCGAGGGCATGGTAATTATAGGTCCCATGCTTGCATCTGGTGTAAGTCCAAAGCGTACATTCATAGCTGCTGCCCTTACGGGAGTAGTTGAGGTTATCGGAACATTCATCGGCTTCTTTGCCGTAAGTGTCTCACAGATAATTCTGCCCTTTGCCCTCAGCTTTGCAGGCGGAACAATGCTTTATGTAATCAGCGACGAAATGATTCCTGAAACCCACGCCCACGGTGGCGAGAGGGGTGCGACATACTCACTTCTTGTGGGCTTCTGCGTAATGCTTGTTTCAGACGTTTTACTCGGATAACAATACATACAAAAAGAGTCAGGAGAAAACTCCTGACTCTTTTAGTCTTATTTAAGTGTTTCTTTAATCTGCTTTGCGATTCCCTCGGCACTCATTCCGAACTGTTCTCTTATCCATTCCTGATGACCGATAAGTGCAACGTTTACATCGGGAAGTGCAATTCTTTTGAAGGCTTTCGGAGAAAGCCCCTCATCGCACACAACCTCGGCAACAGCACCTCCGAGACCGCCCGAAAGGTTATGCTCTTCGATTGTAATGATGCCTCCTGTGTTTTCGGCAGCATCCTTTATTGCATCCTTGTCGATAGGCTTGATTGTATGCATACTTACAACTCTGCAGGAAATGCCCTCTTTTTCAAGCATTTCTGCCGCATGAAGCACATTAAGACCAATGGGACCTGCAAACATAAGTGTTACATCCTTGCCTTCTCTTACTGTTATCGCCTTTCCGATTTTGAAGTCAACTGGACCCGAGTGAATATCCTTTTCACCCTTATATCCGCAACGGTAATACAAGGGTCCGTCATATTCAATCATGGCATGGGTTGCTGCCTCTGCTTCATAGTTGTCGCATGGTACAACGACTACCATATTGGGAAGTGCTCTCAAAATGGAAATATCCTCTGTAGAGTGGTGGGACATACCGAGAGGGCCATAGGACACACCGCCACCGATAATTACAATCTTTACATTGGCATTATGGTAGCAAACATCGTTTCTTATCTGTTCAAGGCAACGGAGTGTGGGGAAGTTTGCAATGGAATAAGTAACAGCGATATTTCCCTCCATGGCAATACCGCAGGCAACGCCTGTCATATTCTGCTCAGCAACACCGACATTATAGTATCTTTCGGGAAATGTATCGCGAAAAGGTTCAATTTCTCCGTATCCAATATCAGCGAGCACCATATGTATACGGGGGTCTTTTTTTGCTATTTCAAGAAGTGTTTTATTAAATACGGCTCTCATTATTCTTCCTCCTCAATTCTCTTAATTATAGCCTCAACCTCATCATCGGGAATAAATCCGTAATGGGACTTTACAGTATCCTCAAGTGCAGGAATACCCTTACACTTGATTGTGTGAGCAATGATAGCTGAGGGTCTGTCATTCATTATGGGAAGATTTGAAAAAGCTTCATAGATTTCCTCTAAGTTATGTCCGTCGATTTCCTTTACGGCAAAACCGAAGTTTTCGAGTTTGGGCTTAAGTTCGCGAAGGTCGATTACCTCCTCCGAGTGACCGAGAGCCTGCACCTGATTATAGTCGATAACAAGAGTAAGGTTTGAAAGCTTCTGCTGGGCAGCAAACATAATTGCCTCCCAGGTTGAGCCCTCATTCATATCGCCGTCGCTGGACATACAAATAATTTTCCTGTTTGATTTTGCATATCTTGCGGCAATAGCCATGCCGACAGCCACGGGAAGACCATGACCGAGTGAACCTGTTGAAAATTCAACTCCCGGTACCTTATGGCTGATATGTCCCATAAGCTTTCCGTTATCGCAGTAGTAGGTCATAAGCCAGTCTTTTGGTATAAAGCCCTTTGCGGCAAGTGCTGAATATACCGCCGCGCCTGCGTGACCTTTACTTAAAATAAATCTGTCACGGTCGGGCATTTTTGGATTCTTGGGGTCTACGTTGAGGATTTTTTCGTAAAGCACAGCTATCATATCAGCCATGGAGAGCATGCTTCCAACATGACCGCTTCTGCCATGGTTTGTCATTCTGACAGAGTCAATACGAATTTGCTTTGCAAGTTCCTTGCACTGTTTCATAATATTTTTTCACCTTTCTTTATAATTATTTTTCTTTATTTACATTTCCGTTCATAGTAATACCGCCATCACAGGGGATAATAACACCGTTGAGATATGCCCCCTCATCCGATGCGAGGAAGCATGCAAGATTTGCCACATCCTTGGGCTTTCCCCAGCGGCGAAGGGGAGTTATCTGCTTTAAGAAAAAGTCGTTGTCAAAATTCGGGTCATTAAGATTGCTTTCTTTTACCATGGCAGTTTCAATAGCCGCAGGACAAATGCAGTTTGTACGGATATTGTACTTGCCGTAATCAACAGCCATTGAACGTGTGAGAGTTACAGTCGCACCCTTTGTTGCTGTGTATGCGGCACAGCCGGGTATACCCACAACACCTGCGCTTGATGCGGTATTTATAATTGCACCGCCATTTTTGATCATTAACTTTATTGCATACTTTGAGCAGTAGTAAAGACCGTCAAGATTTATGGAAAGAACTCTTCTCCAGATGTCAGTGCTTACCTCATCAATGCGTGAATCTCTGCCGCCGAGGAAAACTGAAGCATTATTATAAAGAGCATCTACTCTTCCATACTTTTCGGCAATTTTATCAAATGCCGCCTTTACGGAATCCTCATTGGAAATGTCGGTTTTGATAAACCACACATCCTTACCCTCATTCTTAAGCTCTTCTTCAAGAGCTATTCCTGCGTTTTCGTTGACATCAAGCATTACAACCGATGCACCCTCGGTAGCAAAGCATCTTGTGCCTGCTTCTCCTATTCCCGAAGCACCTCCGGTAATAACTGCTACTTTGTTTTCAAGTCTCATATTTCTTCTTCCTTTCTATTTAGGAGAAACGTTTCTCCTATGTATAAAAAATTTTTATTCTATATCTGCAAGCAAAAACAAACTAGGACGGATATACACCTTTTTTTCGGCTGTAAAATCTTCATTTCCGTAACTGTTTTTCTCAACAAGGTACTCATATGCTCGCCTTACGGCAATCTTTCCGAGTTTTTCCTGGTTCTGGTATATGGTGGCACTGACAACACCTGATCTCATGTAGTCGCGAAGCTCGTCAAAAAGGTCGGTACATACAAGTGATATTTTCCCCTGAAGATTATTTTCACATATATATCTGCAAACAGGAGCCGAGGTTGCCGTAGTCACATAAATCGCGTTTATGTCATCGGTACACGATTCTTTCATCAATTCGTACGTCTTGTCAGAATCATCCATGGTTTCAAATACTTCTGTAACACGTCCGCCAAAGGCCTCCACCCTCTTTCTGAAGGAATTGGTTTTAATTACGTGCGAAGCTACAGTAAGGGACCCCATAAACACCGCTGCTTTCAATGTATTTCCGTGAATGCATCTTAGAAAATCCGCCGCAAGCTTTCCCGAAAGCTCGGCATCGGTTACAATATCGGAAATACTGCGAATATCCGCATTGCTGTCACCTGCCATAAAAACAGGAATACCAAGATTATTAAGCGCCCGTACAAATTCATCGTCAAGAGAATATATTGACGGGCAATATATGAGAGCATCAATCTTTTTGTCACGAATCCACAAAAGAGCATTCTGTGCATTATCTGAAGAAAGGTCAGACGAAAGAAAATAGAACAGACCTCTCACCTTATAGATAGAAAGATTATGAATTTCTTCCTCCATTCCGCTTTTCATTTCCGCAAAATAATCATGCCATTCCGACGGCATAATTATACCTATGCTTATATCCTTCCTTGCAAGAGTCTGGGCAACGCTGTTTACAACATAGCCCATTTCCTTTGCCGTTTCGATAACTTCCTTGCGACGTTCCTCGCTTACCCCTCCCTTGCCGGTCAAAGCCTTGTGCACCGTAGAAAGGGATATATTCAGTTTTTGTGCAATATCCTTTACAGACACACGCTTATTCATAACTGCCTCCAAGTCTTAGGGAAAACGTTTCTCTTGCCCAATTATAACATTCATTTTGAATATTGTCAAGAGTTTTTTCGAAAAATGCCGCATATGTTGATTTATACATTTTTTTGGTGTAAGATATTTGAGAAAGGGGGAATTTCCGTGGAGAAAAATGCGTTTCTTATGAAAGCAACCGAAATATATCTGTTATTATTCGCAACGGTTCATTTATTATATTTCGGTTTTTCGGGTTATGCGCATATTTTTGATGCAAAGCAAGTGACATTCTGCACCATAAACCTTTTATACCTTCTCTGCATTGCTGTTTCCCCCATTATCT
>JAFTIR010000012.1 GCA_017456765.1 Clostridia bacterium
ACATATTCTTCGTATTCTTTTTCACGCAAAGCTTTCAAAAATTTTCTTTTTTCTTCTCTTTGTTTATAATCCTTTACCTCACTATTAATTCTTTTAAACAATTCAACAGCATCAGCATTTTCATCTGAACATATATTATATTCTTTTGCAATTAAAAGACACCTTTGTTTGTTTATACTTGAATTCAAGTCTTTAATAAACTTTATGCCATTTTGATTACATCTGTCAATAAATAGTATTTTGTCTTGAATATTCTCTTTTTGAGAAAAATTGAAGAAAGCTTTTATTTTATTAAATATTGACATATATCATTACCTCATTACTTCAATATTTCAGTTTGCATAGACAAATTATTACACCATTTAAAAATCAAGCACATGCAAACGAAATAATCCCAAATATAATTGTCAAAAAACCTATTAACATAAACCAACTAGGATTCATTAGACCAGTATCAACAAACATAGGTGCAACAATTAAAAGTCCCCCTATCAAACATAATGCGTATCCAAGTCCCATTAACATATTTTCCTCCTACTTCCGCACAACCTCTTTGAATGTATGTTTAATAATATCAGGTGTGCCGTTTTATTAAATTTTTACCGAAATCATCAGCGCTTCACAATTTCGACAAAGACATTATAGCCCATTTACGGGCAATTGTCAAGATAAATATATTATTTTATACTATTTTTGCAATAATAATTTTGTGAAAGGGTGTATAAAGTGATTGTTTTTGATAAACTCTGGCAGACCATGAAAGAGAAAAATGTCTCGCAGTATCAGCTCATAAAGAACCACGGCTTCAGTACGGGTCAGCTTGACAGGTTGAGAAAAAATGCGAATGTCAATTCATATACGCTTAACTCCTTATGCAAAATTCTCGATTGCAATTTAAACGACATCGCCGAATATGTAAAAGAATAGACAAGTCACGAAAGTTTGTGGCTTGTCTTTTTTATGATTTATATATTGATTTTGACAGTTTTAAGTGGTATAATGTATACACCACAACAATAATTTCAATATATAATGCGGGTATTCTGTCGAATATCTTTTTCGTGTTACCCTTATACGATAGTACAAGACAAATTTGTGTTTGTTAAAAACGCAGGCTTTAATATGTATTGTCTTGTGCTGTCATATTATGAGATTATTGTTGTGGTGACATGAAATCGAGCCTCGTTTTTAGTGCGTGGTGCAGATTTCTGTTGCCACGCATTTTTTGTTGCGTGAGACTTTAGAAAGGAGTACATTTTCAGTTTTACAACAACCAATTAATTTCAGAAAGGATTTTAAAAAATGAAGAAGATATTAGTTTTATTAACGGCAGCGGTGTTGGTTTTTGCTTTTTGTGCTTGTGGTGAAAATAACACACCTACATCAGTACCGACCGCAAACGAGCCGGTTGTTAACGAACCTGTTTCCGAAGAACCCTCACCCCAAACATCAGATGCGGAAGAACAGATTATTGAAGAAGTTACAGCAGAAACCGTGGCAGGTACTTATAAAACACGTATGTGGTTTTTAGACGAATCAATTGTATTAAACACAAATACAACATATGAACTTGGTAACGAAAAAGGTACTTTCACAATCAACGAAAAAACCTTGACGCTCACATCAAAAGATAATTCATATGATAAAGAAGAATATATCATCGGCAATAATTGTGTATATGAAAAAGACGATCATTGGTATTTCGACAAGGATGAAGAATACGGATTATTCTTTTCACCTGACGAAAACGGTTTTACCGATCAGTCTTTTGAAGCATGTGTTATAAACGGCAACGCCGGCGGCAGTGGTTATTCTTGGTTTTTACTTGATCTAAATACAGACGGAACATTTACGTTAAAAGTCGGTAACAGAGAAGTATCATCTTTGGATATACATAAAACTTATGAAGGTACATATACATCGGATGGTTCCAACGTGACATTGGCTTACGAAGGTCAGAATTATCCTATGCTTTTAACTGAAGACAACAAAATTATATTTTTAGTTTACTATAAAGATTAGTCAAAACCAACATACAATAGAAAACAAAGGTAGACACATGGAAAACCACCATGTAGCTACCTTTTTCTTATGCAAGGATAACTAATTTTCTATATTTGGGCTTGCTGAAAGCTCGCCTATTTTATTGTACCGCTCGCTTTTGCCTCAGTTATACCGGGGATTATTTCTATGTCTAAAGACAACAATTAGACACATCATCGTGATTTTACTCAAAATGATGTGTCTAACTCATTTTTATTAGATTTGAATGTTTATGCCTCTGAAAAGTGCCTTATTTGCTTGCCTCTTCAATAGCAACAGCCACAGCAACAGTCATACCAACCATGGGGTTGTTACCTGCGCCGATAAGGCCCATCATTTCGACATGGGCGGGCACGGAGGAAGAACCAGCAAACTGAGCGTCAGAGTGCATTCTACCCATTGTGTCTGTCATACCGTAGGAAGCAGGACCTGCAGCCATGTTATCGGGATGAAGTGTTCTACCTGTACCGCCACCGGAAGCAACGGAGAAGTACTTTCTGCCGTTTTCGTTACACCACTTCTTGTAAGTGCCTGCAACGGGATGCTGGAAACGGGTGGGGTTTGTGGAGTTACCTGTGATGGAAACACCAACATTTTCAAGTCTCATGATTGCAACGCCTTCGGGTACATTGTCTGCACCGTAGCATCTTACATCAGCACGAGCTGTCTTGGAATATGCGTGTTCGTCAACAACCTTAACTTCTTCAGTAGCAGGGTCAAACTCTGTCTTTACATATGTGAAGCCGTTGATTCTTGAAATGATGAACGCAGCGTCCTTACCGAGACCGTTAAGGATAACTCTGAGGGGCTTTACTCTTACCTTGTTTGCGTTAAGAGCAATCTTGATAGCACCTTCAGCAGCAGCGAAGGATTCGTGACCTGCAAGGAAGCAGAAGCATTCTGTTTCTTCGGAAAGAAGCATGGATACAAGGTTGCCGTGGCCGAGACCAACCTTTCTGTTTTCAGCAACAGAGCCGTTAATACAGAAAGCCTGAAGGCCGATACCGATTGCCGCTGCAGCGTCAGCAGCCTTTGTGCAGCCCTTCTTAATTGCGATAGCCGCACCTACTGTGTATGCCCAAACTGCGTTTTCAAAGCAGATAGGCTGTGTTTCTCTTACGATTTTGTCGCAGTCGATTCCCTTTGCGAGGGTGATTTCCTTGCATTCTTCAACGGACTTAATGCCGTATTCTGCAAGAACTGCATTTATTTTGTCAATTCTTCTTTCGTAGCTTTCAAATAATGCCATGTCTTTTTACCTCCCTCGATTATTCTTTTCTGGGATCGATGTACTTTACAGCATCATCGAATCTACCGTATGTGCCCTTGGACTTTTCGTAAGCGGTGTTAGGATCGTCGCCCTTCTTGATGAAGTCTGTCATCTTGCCGAGGGATACGAATTCGTAACCGATTACCTGGTCGTCTTCGTCGAGAGCCATTCTTGTAACATAGCCTTCAGCCATTTCAAGGTATCTTACGCCCTTAGCCTTTGTGCCGTACATTGTACCAACCTGGCTTCTGAGGCCCTTACCGAGGTCCTCGAGACCTGCGCCTACTGTAAGACCGTCTTCGGAGAATGCGGACTGAGAACGTCCGTAAACAATCTGGAGGAAGAGCTCGCGCATAGCTGTGTTGATAGCATCGCAAACAAGGTCTGTGTTAAGTGCTTCAAGGATTGTCTTGCCCTGAAGAATTTCAGCAGCCATAGCTGCAGAGTGTGTCATACCGGAGCAACCGATTGTTTCAACGAGTGCTTCTTCGATGATACCGTTCTTAACGTTGAGAGAGAGTTTACATGCACCCTGCTGAGGAGCGCACCAGCCGATACCGTGTGTAAAACCGGAAATGTCGGCAATTTCCTTAGCCTGTACCCATCTGCCTTCTTCGGGGATGGGAGCGGGACCGTGGTTGGGACCCTTGGCTACGCAGCACATTTCATTTACTTCTGATGTGTAATTCATGTGTGATACATCCTTTCTTTATCCATAAATCTTTATTTCAATTTTATTGAAAACCATTTAACTTCTTACTTATTCACTCTTACTTCTTACTTAATTATCTCGCCCATCATGCCGGCTGTGCAACCTGCCGCATTTGATTCGTCTGTGTCGATGTGCATAGCGGGAGCAAACTTTTCGCTTACTCTTACAACTACGTCGCCGAGGATAGCGCATCTTCCGTCGGATTCAACCTTAACGGAAACAATCTGCTTATCAGCTACGCCCCACTCTGCTGCTACTTCGGGAGTTGTATGTATATGTCTCTTTGCCGCAATAACGCCCTCAGAAAGCTCAACCTCACCGCAAGGACCTACGAGCTTACAAGCACCAGAGCCTGCAACGTCGCCGGATTCTCTGATGGGAGCATTAACTCCGATGCTTCTTGCATCTGTGAGAGAAATTTCAACCTGGGATGCAGGTCTTGCAGGACCGAGGATGCTTACTCCTGCGAGTTCCTTTTTGGGACCTACTACTGTTACTCTTTCTTCGCAAGCAAACTGACCGGGCTGAGAAAGGTCCTTCTTATGTGTAAGCTGGTGTCCCTTACCGAAAAGAATTTCGATGTGTTCAGCGGTTAAGTGTACGTGTCTTGCGCTTGTTTCAATCAATACCTGTGCCATTTTTGACAGCTCCTTTATTTTATGTTATTTTTTATTTTCTTATTCAACGGGGTATGCAACGGTTGTCATAAGTGCCATTTCAACTTCACTTGTATCAAGTCTTGAATACTGGCAAACAACCTCAACATCCGATTCAACGAGCATTGCGTAAGGAGTATCCTTTGCAATTTTCTGTCCTGTCTTTCCGACAATTCTGTCGAGTCTTATGTGGTGAGTTCTTCCTGCCTTGCAGAAGGAAACGAATTCTCCCTCAATCTTTTCCCTGTCCTCATAGAAGAGTGTGAGGTTGATTGTAGCGTCCTTGTCGCTTGTGTTGAGAACACAGATTGCTTCGTGGCTTACGCTTTCGTTTTTGGATACTGAATTAAGAAAACAGTCGGGGATTAACCATGTCTTCTTGCCGTATGTTTTTCCCATATCGGTGCACCTCCGTGTAATATTCGTTATAAACCAATTTATTGTACCATAATTTACCTTATCAAATATGTATATTTTGTAAACTTCAGGGGATTTGTGAAAATTTTGTCGTATTCGGCAAAAAATAAAGGGCAATTCGTGAATTGCCCCTACATATGCTACATATACACAATTTCGCCGATGTTGGGTAAATAGACGGCGGGAGCAAGCCTCCGCCCTACAAGTACAAAAACCCGACCGTCGTTGTTTGATGGTCGGGTTTCGTTATTTGCGCGATTGATAGAGCTTGATTATCGCGAGAATCTCACGCGAAAATGCCAGCGGTGGCTCACCGCTGTACTCTGCCGCTGCCGCCGTTCTTAACGAGAGCTTCAACCTCGGAAGCAGAAACAAGGTTCATGTCTCCCTCGATTGTGTGCTTGAGTGCGGATGCTGCAACTGCAAATTCGATGATTTCCTGGCTGGACTTGCCTGTCATCATGGAGTAGATGAGACCGCCGCCGAAGGAGTCGCCGCCGCCAACACGGTCAACGATGTGAAGCATATACTTGTTGGAGAAGAAGTAGTCAACACCGTCATAAAGCATTGCGCCCCAGTTGTTGTCGTTTGCGGAGATACTTTCTCTGAGTGTGATAGCAACATATTTGAAGCCGAACTTGTCAGCGAGCTGCTTTGCAACGCTCTTGTAGCCTTCATGGTTGAGCTTACCTGCGTTTACGTCTGTACCCTCAGCCTTGATGCCGAATACATCGTCAGCATCCTCTTCGTTAGCGATACATACGTCAACGTAAGGCATAAGTGTACCCATTACTTCTCTTGCCTTATCCTTTGTCCAGAGCTTCTTTCTGTAGTTGAGGTCGCAGGAAACAGTGATTCCCTTTTCCTTACATACCTTAAGAGCGTCAAGTGTGATTTCTGCAACATTGTCTCCGAGTGCGGGAGTGATACCTGTGAAATGGAACCAGTCAGCACCGTCAAGAATCTTTTCCCAGTCAAAATCTGCCTTTGTAGCTGTTGCGATAGCAGAGCCTGCTCTGTCGTATACAACCTTGGAGCCTCTTACAGATGCACCCTTTTCAAGATAGTAGATACCTACTCTGTCGCCGCCGCGTGTGATGTCACTTGTATCAACGCCGTACTTTCTGAGGCTGTTTACTGCCATCTGACCGATTTCGTGGGTGGGGAGCTTTGTAACAAAGGAAGCGTCGAGACCGTAGTTCTGGAGAGAAACGGAAACGTTTGCTTCACCGCCACCGAAGGATGCACAGAACTTTTCAGTCTGTACAAATCTGTCGTAAAGGTTGGGAGTAAGTCTTAACATAATTTCGCCGAAACATACTGCTTTCATATTTTTATTTCCTTTCTGCCTGACTTGGCACTTGAATTACAAAATGTGTGAGCAAGTGTTGCAATTATTGCGAATATGTGCTAAAATAAAAGCAAACCTACACCCACTAACATGAATAGTTTACCACCGCACAAATCAAAAGTCAATAGATTGGAATGTAAAAAAATGCTGAATATTACATATATTTACTTCGGTCAACAAAAAGACGATTATTTTCGCAAGGCTATGGACGAGTACATCAAAAGAATCGGAAAATACGCAAAATTCTCCGAAAAAGTTCTAAAACCTGAAAATCTTCCCGACAGTCCGACGCAAAATGAAATAAACACGGCACTTGAAAAGGAAGCAAAGGTGCTTCTGCCTCTGCTTTCAAAGAGTGCATACAAAATCGCAATGTGCGTTGAAGGAAAGACAATGTCAAGCGAAGCCTTTGCCGGAACATTTCAAAAAGCAATGAACGACGGCAGGAGCGAAATTATTTTTATTGTCGGCTCATCCCACGGGCTTTCGGAAACTGTAAAAAAGGCGTGTGACCTTCGCCTTTCCTTCTCCCCAATGACCTTTGCCCACGGTCTTTTCGGGGTAATGCTGACAGAGCAGATTTACCGTGCCTTTACAATTCTCTCGGGAGAAAAGTATCACAAATAGCAAAAGAAAAGCCCGCCGGACGGCGGGTTTTGTCATATTTTTTTACTTCTGATTGACTTACGGTAGCTTGATGCAGAAACTCCCGTAAGCTTTTTGAATGTATGCGAAAAATAGTAGTAATCGTCAAAGCCGCACCTTGCGGAAATACTTGATATCGGTTCATCATGAGAAGCAATGAGCCGCTTTGCAAGGTCAATTCTTTCCTTTAAGATAAAGTTTACAACAGTAATTCCCGTATGCTTTTTAAAAAACGTACACATATACTGAGGCGTAAGATGAACTTCTCCCGCTATTGTCTCAAGCGACAAATCGCCCGAAAGATTACGAAGAATGTACTTCTTGATTTCTCTGACTCTGGGATTCTCCTTATCGTAGACAGTATCATGAATATTGTTACAGATATACGAAAACAGCGACAGACATCTATGCCGTCTATGGGGAGTGTAATTATTGAAATCGCGCTTAAAGCATTCAAGCAAATACAAAATTTCGGGATTTACGCAATTGGGAAGATATCCGGACAACTGTATTCCGGGATCATAATCGAATCTTACATTTATGGAAGCATATTTTGTGGGTATATCCGTATGAAACCGTTCTATCATATCACCCTGGTGAATCATAATGGCATCCCCCGACCCAAGTGTTACGGACTTTCCGTTGTGAAGATATTCCATCTTCCCCTCAACACAGATTGTAAGGTCATAACAATGAATCACATATCCGCCGGGATTGAGGGCAAAAACGCTTTCCCTTTTTTCATAATTGTAATAAAGCACTATTGCTTCGCCCACTTTCATTTCATTCAAGAATGCCACCTCCCTTTTTCAGCATTATAACACCAAGGCGTAAAAAAAGCAACTGTTTTATCAAAAATCGCGGCATTACGGGAAAAATCCAAAAAAACAACATTAAAAAAACGCAAGACAAGCAAATAAATAATGTGAAATTATTCCATAAAAACGTTAAATAAATCCATTTGATTTTATAAAAAAGCATGGTATAATCAAAATATAAAATTCAACCGTGGAGGTAAAATCAAATGAACAAGATAAGAGTCGGCGTACTCGGTGCATACAGAGGAAAGCAGATGATAGAATTCTGCTGCAAATCAGACAACGCAGAGCTTGTTGCAATCTGCGACAAAAACCAAGAGCTTCTTGACAAGCAAAAAGAAGAAAGAAAAGACCTTGATATTGCCTATTACACAGATTTTGACGAATTTATAAAGCACGAAATGGATGCGGTAGTTCTTGCAAATTACGCCCATCAGCATGCTCCCTTTGCAATAAAGGCAATGAAGGAGGGAAAGCATGTTTACAGCGAGGTTCTTCCCTGCCAGTGCATGAAGGAAGCCGTTGAGCTTATAGAAACCGTTGAAGAAACAGGAAAAATTTACGCATACGGCGAGAATTATTGCTACATGCAGTCACCTTACGAAATGAGACGTCTTTACCGTGCAGGAAAGATAGGCGAGCTTGAGTATGCAGAGGGTGAATACATACACAACTGTGAAGAACTCTGGCCTGACATTACCTACGGCGAAAGAGACCACTGGAGAAACCGCCACATGTACTCAAACTTCTACTGCACTCATTCAATAGGCCCCATCATTCACATTACGGGTCTTCGTCCCGTTTCTGTCGTCGGATTTGAAAGCACAATGACGGAACGACATCTGAGAGTCGGTGCCATGAGCGGACAGTTCGGCATTGAAATGATAACACTTGAAAACGGAGCAATCGTAAAGAGCATACACGGCGACCTTTACAAATGCTCTATCTTCTGGTCTTTATACGGCTCAAAAGGAAGAGTTGAATGTGGCAGAGAGGGTGCAGGACTTTCACGAGACGAAGTCCTCGGCAACATTTACCTCGATGCCGATGAATATTCGGGCGAATACAGCAAGAAACCAATAGAAAAGTATATGGCAAGGGATGCTCTTACCGATAAGGCTGAAAAATTCGGTCACGGCGGTTCGGACTTCTATTCCATGTACCACTTCATTGAAAAAATCAGAGGAAGCAAGGATGCCGACATAATTGATGTTTACGAGGCACTTGATATGTTCCTGCCGGGGCTCTTTGCATACCGTTCGGTTCTTGCCGGAGGAATTCCCGTCGCAATTCCCGACTTACGCAAAAAAGAAGTTCGTGATGAGTACAGAAACGACACAACCTGCACAGACCCCTCTGTTGCCGGTGACATGCTTATTCCCGTTTACTCAAAAGGCAACCCCGACATTCCCGACGAGGTTTACGAAAGCGTAAAGAAGAAAATGTCGGGCGCTAAATATTAAGCCTTTTTCTGAAAGTTGAGGAGAAGAAAATGGAAAATGTATGCAGATTTGTGGGAGTTACTCACTCATCCGAGCCCATACAGACAATCAATTTTGTTTATGAGACAAAAAACCTGACGCTCGGCGGTGCAGTTACGGAATCGGTTTGCAAAGCCTGCATTGTGACAAGCGGAAATGCAACTATTTTGCTCGGAACATCAAGTAAAAAGCTAAAGAAAAATGACATTTTCTTTATTTTCCCCGCAACCCCCTATACCCTCTCAACAAGCGAAAATTTCACCTTCATCTACATAAGCTTTATTGGAATAAGGTCAGGAATGATAATGGAACGGCTTGGAATTGACAAAAAAAATTTCGTTTTCCCCAACTACCCGGAAGTAAGAAAACTGTGGGAAACGAGCCTTACTTTCAAGTCAGAAATTCTTGACATAACAAGCGAAGCACTTCTGCTTTATGCCTTTTCCGAAATAGGAAACAAAGTTCTTGTAAGGGACAGTAACGAAAGCGAAGAAAACGCAGAAAAAAACATTCTGCTTGTGAAAAAGTATGTGGACGAAAATTTTTCAGACCCGTCTCTTTCCCTCGAAAAAACCTCAAAGGTGTTTTCATACAACAAAAACTATCTTTCAACTGCATTCAAAAAATCATTCAAAGTAGGACTCAAAGAATACATCAACATAATCAGAATCAACAACGCCTGTCTTCTCATTGAAAGAAACCATTCAAAGACTGTCGGAGAAATTGCCTCCCTTTGCGGATACAATGACAGAATGTATTTTTCAAAAGTTTTCAAGGAAAGAACAGGCTTTTCTCCAAAGCACTATATGATGAAAAATGAAAAAAATAAAAATTTCAGCAAAAAAAATTAAATTAAATATTGTATTTTTGATTTAAATGTGTTAAAATTGTCTTACTTAGAGGGTTCTGCCCAAATATACACACTTCAGGAGGATGAACACTATGCCAAAGTACGGTGTAGCCGATTACGGACTTAAGGTTTGGTACGGCAATTTTTACGACTATGATGAAAGAATTGATTTTGTAAGAGGTCTCGGCTTTGACGGCATCGAAAGACTTTACACAACTTCAGCAGAAGAAGCTCTCACAAAGGGTGCGCGCCTTGCAAAGCTCGGTATGTCCTTTGCAACAGTACTCGCTCCCGACGTTGAACGCTCCATCAAGTGGACTGCCGCTATGGGCGGTCAGTATGTATGGATTGACGTTATGCAGTTCAGAAGAGGTCTTTCGGTTGAGCTTCTTTCAAGACAGGTTAATGAAATGACAAGAGTTTGTAACAACTACGGTATTGACTGTGTTCTTCACAATCATCTCCATCAGCCCGCCGAAACACAAGCTGAAATAGAAGAACTTCTTGCAGCATGCCCTAACACGAAGCTTCTCTTTGATGTTGGTCACTGTGCAGCAGGCGGCGGCGATGTAAGATACATGGTTGAAACATACTACGACAGAATTGCGGCCTTCCACTTCAAGGGCTGGAGACTTAATGACGATGTTGACAAGACTCAGGAGGGCTGGCTCAAGAACGGCACCTTCCGCGGTCTCATACAGGGCAACTACCCCGTTGACAACGAATATGTTTACAAGTATGCAATGAAGAAGGGCTTTGACGGCTGGTTCTTTATCGAACACGACCACCACGTTCAGGACCCCGCAATCGACCTTGCAGAAAGCCTTGCAGTTATGAAGCAGTGGGAAAAGGAAGTTAAGTAAACCAGGTGTACAGGTATACCGGAAAGGAATGGCAAGAGCCATTCCTTTTTTGCTATTCTTTTCCTTTGATTATATCCCCGATTTTTATGCAAAGCTCGCGTGCCGCCTCCATGCTTTGAGCCTCGGAAATGATTTTCAGCCCCTTTGCCCTGTTCGGAATCACCGTAACATTTCCGTCAGCAAGGGAAAGTCTTATTCCTCCGCCAACGTCATCCCTTGAATCATGGTACATTCTCGACAGCTTTTCAACCGTTTCTCCGCGGTTGACTTTGCCGATATATTCATCCGTATATATTTCAAAAAGAGGTATTTCATCAAAGAGCGCACCTATCTCCTCTCCCCTTTTTGCGGCAGCTGACATGAGGGCAATTACCGCAAGATGGGCATTACAGCATATGAAATCTTCCGCCCTCACAGCAATTCTTCGTGCATCCTTTTGTGCCATACTACGAAGAACAGTGGGCATATTTTCATCAACATACATTTCTTCAATTCCGAGGATTTCTTTATTTTTAAGGACGATGGCACATATATGCTCATGGTCAAGGATTTTGTTTGTGCTTCTGACCTTCGCCCTTGTACCGTCGGGACTTAAAGAAATGTTTATTGTTTCCTTTGTGCTTTCCGTTACAAGCTCTGCCGACATTCCGCACAGTACCTTGCAAAGTGCCGCTTTTTCCTCACCTGTAATACATACCTGTTTTCTTCTGAAGTCCTCACCGCCTGTAATCCTTTTTGCAATATTCCAAAGAAAAGCATAGTACATATTATCGGCAGGAACATATGAAAAAGATGGCATTTGCCGCGGCATCTCTTTTTCCGCATCCGTTTCACTCACAAGTCCGAAGGCTTTGCTTATTTTTCTTTCGTCAGTATCGTCGATTTTCTGCCCATTTGCATCAAAAATGCTGATGTTGATTTTTCCGTCCGAGGTATCAATGTATACCCCTGTGTCCACGCAAAGTCTTGATGTAATACAGGCACACATAGCTTTGCTTGCGTTGCCGCAGTCAAAAACATTTGCGCCCTCACTCTGAAGCCCCGAAACAAAGGCATTCTTTATATGTGCGCAATTGTCTTTACACATAACGCATACAAAAACGCCGCTTTTTTCTCCTTTTGCAAAAGAGGCACACACCGCCCTTGCAAGCCTCGGAACAAACGTATGCAACTGTTGCAACTCAAACCTTACAAGTCCGTCATCAACAAATATATTTGCGTTATTTGAAAAAAGCAACCTCGTTCCATCCCTTCCCAAAACAGCTGACCTTGCCGCAATTCTTTCATTCTTTTCAAGAACAGTCCCGTCCGCAATCCTACTTTCATCACCGATTATACATCCCTCGGGTATTATACAGTTTTCACCCACGCTGCTCCTCTCTCCTATTATTGCCTGGTTTATACTGCATCCCTTGCCTATTCTTGTGCCGCTTCCTATAATTGAACCGGCAACATCACAGTTATCGCCGATATGTGTATCGCTGCACACAATACTGCCGCTTGAAATGTGTACGTTTTTACCTATCATGGTATTCTGCGAAACATAAGCGCCTTTTTCGGCGTGCACTCCCTTTTCGACAAGGCTCTGTGTCCTCTGTCCCTTATTGGGAACACAGGAAAGCCTGCCATGTGCCGCCATCACGTTACACTCATAATATTCGTCAAAGGTTCCGATGTCGCACCAAAAGCCGGAGGGAGAAAATGACTTTATACTCTTTCCCTCATTCATAAGCTTGGGGAAAAGATTTTTTGAAAAATCGTACTGTATACTGTCCGGTATATCAAAAAGCACATCTTTAGACAAAACGTATATTCCCGTATTTACAAGGTCGCTTTTTACATTCTTCCACGACGGCTTTTCGCAAAACTCTGCAACATTGTTATTATCGTCCGTTACAACAACTCCGTACTCCGTCGGATTTTCCTTACGGCATGTAACTATTGTAACGTCCGCCCCGTTTTCAAAGTGAAAATCAATCGCCTCCCTCAGTGAAAAATCAAACACCGCATCACCCGACACCACAAGTACGGCATCCGACTCGGTATCGGCGCAGTATTTTACACCGCCCGCAGTGCCAAGGGGTACACATTCCCTTTTACAAACAATATGGGGGTATTTTTCTCTGCAAAGCCTTTCAATCATTTCGGACTGATAATGTGTTGAGACACAAATTTTGTCAATTATGGCATCTGTCAGTGTACAGAATATATTTTCAAGCACGGTTGTATCGAGAATTTTAACAAGCGGCTTTGGTTTTGTATCCGTCATGGGACTGAGTCTTGTGCCGAAGCCCCCTGCAAGAACCACCGCCGACACTTTTTTCCGATGTTTCATTTTCACTGTCCTTTCACTGTTTTTCCTACACAAATTCTGCCCATTTTTTATGGATTTATTTGCAATCGGAAAACTTTTTGTTATTTTAGTAAAAAAAAGAAATTCTCTATTGAAAAAACACAACATTTAGTATAAAATGTTATTGTAATAAGCTATATTTCGGAGGTCAATAATGAAAAAGAACAGATTTTTGCAGGTATTTTTGATTATTTCACTGCTCTTTACCGCCCTTACTGTGGGCGTTTTGGCAGACGAGAATGCCCCGACAAAGCAAAAAATAGTTGTCACCTACAACGAACACAGAAAAACAGTGGATCTTGAATACTACATAGCCAGCGAAACGGCAATTGTGGGTTACTGCAACTTTGATTATGACAGCTCTGTTCTCTCACTTCTCGACGTAAACGGAGACACCGTTCCCACACCCGTGCCACGTCATTCCTCCGACGGTTCTTCCGCCAGCTATCTTGGCGATGTTATAGATACATACAACAACATTCTCGTTACCGACGTGGGAAAGGGTGCAGACAATCTTATAAACACCGCCGAAGGATATATCTTTTATGCCTGGATTCTTCCCAGCAGCTACCCCTACCTTGATGCTACCGACAGTGAGGTTCTTATCAGCAGAATCAGCTTCAAATTCAAGGACGGCTGTTCGGTCGACGACTTGACAGAAGACAGCATCAAGGTTGCCACAAAAGAACTTACGAACAATGTTTCGGGTTGGTATGCGGGACTTGTCGTAATGAACAAGAACCAGAAGAGAAGCACCTACAGCGGTGAGGGAGAAAACAGTGCCCTCTTTGAAGCTGTATATAACTATTCCGGCGACAACACCCCTGCAGAAGATGAAACTCCTGCCAAGGATGAAACTCCTGCAGAGGACGAAACCCCTGCCGAGGACGAAACCCCTGCCGAGGACGAAACTCCTGCGGAAGACGAAACTCCTGCAGAAGACGAAACTCCTGCCGAGGACGAAACTCCTGCCGAGGACGAAACTCCTGCCGAGGACGAAACTCCTGCAGAGGATGAAACTCCTGCAGAAGACGAAACTCCTGCAGAAGATGAAACTCCTGCAGAAGATGAAACCCCTGACGAAGACGAAACCCCTGACGAAGACGAAACTCCTGACGAAGACGAAGAACCTGTTGTAAACGACAATCCGAAGCCTGTTATTGTTGGAAGTGCTAAATGCGCATCGACTGCAGATTTCAGTATTTCCGTCAGCGAAAGCACAAACTCCCTTAGAGTAAGATGGGTAAAGCCCGAGAGCATCGGAAATGTTTCAAGCTACACTCTTATAATTGCCGACAGCGAGTTCGGTACCGTAAAAGAAATTTCTGGCATTTCGGGTGTTAGCACATCATATACGGCTTCCGAGCTTATGAGCGGTTTTGATTATAATGTATATATCATTGCAAAGACAGGCGATTCATATGTAACATCATATGTCGAAAAGGCCCGTACCGCCGACGAGGGAGGCGCTCCCACAACGGTTGTTGCAAACATATTCTACGATTCGGGAAGCGGTCATCTTTTCGGTCTTTCCTCCGAGCTTGTACTCTTTGGAGAAACACCTACCAAGGTTCCGACTGTTATCCCTGAGGAAGGCAAATATTTTATCGGCTGGACAATTGACGGAGAAAAAACGCTCGACCCCGAGAACACCAAACTCTACACAGACACAATGTTCAGTGCAGTTTATTCCGATAAGAAGCCCGAAAAGGCAAAAACATACATTAACGGCTATGAGGACGGCACCTTTAACCCCTCCGGCAACATTACTCGTGCCGAGGCGGCAACACTCATTTCCCGTCTCTGTGACGACTACGACAGCACAAAGAAATATACCCACGAATTCTCCGACTGTGAAGAGGGCTACTGGTACGAAAACCCCGTCGCCTTCTGTCAGAGCAAGGGATACATCAAGGGCTACGACGACGGAACATTTAGTCCCTACGGCAACATAACAAGAGCCGAATTTGCAACCATTCTTTTCCGTGTCTTCGGCTTTGAAGGAACACTTGGAACAAATGTTTTTTCCGACCTTGACGGACACTGGGGCAAGGACAACATCTGCGTTCTTTTCAGTGCAGGAATTGTAAGACCCGACAAGGACGGCGCTTTCCGCCCAGATGAAAAGCTGACACGAGAGGATGCTGTTATAATGATTAACAGAAGCCTCGGAACAGTTCCCGACAGGGATGCAATCCTTCAGAACGTCAAGGAAAACGGCTACAGATTCACAGATGTTCCCCAATATTCCGACTCCTTCTATGACATAATGTCCGCAGTAATGAACTAAACAATTAAAACAAAAAGAGGGGACGGTTTATCCGCCCCTCTGTCTTTTGAGGAAAAACAAATGATTAAAAGATTTTTATCCTACTACAAAGCACACAAAAAATTATTTGCCCTTGATATGCTTGCTTCGCTTCTGGTGTCGCTTATAGGTATTGTATACCCCATGATTACAAGAAGAATGTTAAATGAGCTTATCCCCGACAAAAACTATAGACTAATTGTAATCTTCGGCGTATCTCTTTTGGGTCTTTACATATGCAAGATGCTCCTCAACTACTTTATTCAGTATCAGGGGCACGTCATGGGTGTAAAAATACAGGCGCAGATGCGCTCGGATATGTTCCGGCACCTTGAAAAGCTCCCCTATTCCTTTTATGACGAAAACGAAACAGGTAAAATCATGTCAAGAATGACAAATGACCTGATGAATGTAACAGAGCTTGCACATCACGGCCCCGAAAACCTTATCATTTCGTCAATCACAATCATTATTTCATTCTGTTATCTCTCGACTATCAACATTTATCTTACACTTATCATCTTTACCTGTGTTCCCTTTCTCATTCTTGCGGCGGCAATTCTCAGAAGAAGAATGAGTGAGGCATTCCTTGCAAGCAGAAAGGCTGTTGCCGAAATCAACGCAAGACTTGAAAGCAGCATTTCGGGCATACGTGTGACAAAGGCATTTACAAACGCCGACAAGGAGCAGGAAAAGTTTGAGGAAGGAAACGAGGAATTTGTAGGTGCAAGGAGCGAGGCTTACAGCGCTATGGGACGTTTCCATTCTTCAACCACATTTATCAACGACATTTTCAATGTAATTGTCCTCATTGCCGGCGGATTTTTCCTCTACAATGGTGCTATCACCTTCGGCGACTACTCTGCATTTGTCGTTTCGATAACCCTCTTTACACAGCCTGTTATGACACTCGTGAATTTCACGGAGCAGTTTCAGGACGGCTTTACGGGATTTAAGAGATTTCTTGAAATCATTGACGAAGAGCCCGAAAAAGACAAGGAGGGTGCAGAAGAATTGGAAAATGTCGAGGGTTACATAGAATTCAGAAATGTAACCTACGGCTACAACGACTCGGCGGATGTACTCAAAAACGTAAACCTTGACATTGGCAAGGGCAAGACCTTTGCTCTTGTGGGGCCGTCAGGCGGTGGAAAAACGACTATCTGTCACCTTATCCCGAAGTTTTACGATGAATATGAAGGAGAAATCCTCATTGACGGCAAGAACATTGACTCTGTCACAAGAGGTTCGCTCAGAAAAGCTATTGGCATTGTTCAACAGGACATATACCTTTTCAATGCAAGTATAAAGGAGAACATTCTTTACGGACGGCTTGATGCGACAGACGAGGAAGTAGTGGAGGCGGCAAAGAGAGCCAACATTCACGACTACATAATGACACTTGAAGACGGCTACGACACACAAATCGGTGAAAGAGGAGTCAAACTTTCGGGCGGTCAGAAGCAGAGGTTATCCATTGCAAGAGTATTCCTCAAGAATCCCCCGATTCTCATTCTTGACGAGGCGACAAGTGCCCTTGACAACTCGACGGAAATTCTGATTCAGCAGTCACTTGACGAGCTTTGCAAAGGAAGAACCACCATTGTCGTTGCGCACAGGCTTTCGACTATCAAGAACGCTGATGAGATTGCCGTTATCGAGGACGGCGTAATCACAGAAAGAGGCACTCACGATGAGCTTGTATCTGCAAAGGGTACATATGCAATGCTGTATAGTCAGCAGTTCAGGGGTGTTTAACTTACTTCTTCTTTTTCGGAAAAGAAGAAGTAAACAAGAAGAAAAGATTTTAGCACCGACAATTTCGTATATGAAAATTTAACATCAGATGCACGATTAAAGCAATCCCCAACCGCCATTAAGGCAAGCGGTTGGGGATTTTTTATTGACGGAGCACAATATTGACAAATTAGTTTAAACGTGATATAATCATGTTGCGAAACAATTTTAATATGCAAGTAGAGGTGTTGTCTTTATTTTTTGGGTATATTATACCCTTTTTTGGTTATGCCTAATCTTATGAAATTTGAAAAAATGCAAGTTCCATTTGATTGGGTGTAGTTAAAGATAACACATTCTATTAAAATTGTTTCGCAGCAATCAGAGCTTGCGTTTTTATGCGTGGCTTCGGCTGCGCATTTTTTATTTTTAAGGAGGAAGCAGAAATGTACTGCAGAAAATGTGCAAAAGTAATCATGGACGATGAAGAGTATTGCAGTGATTGCTTGAAAACCATCAATCAACAGAACAGTCATGCGGAGGAACAGAAAAAAGAAAACAATGTTATGGTGACTGACCGAAGACGAAAAAAATGCTGTCCAAAGTGTAAGTCGCGAAACTTGCAAATTATAACAAACACACAATTTTCAAGTGAAACAACAGGTGGCGGATATTCGGCAGGCAAAGGCTGTTGCGGATATATGGCTTTTGGACCTTTAGGATTACTCTGTGGAAGTTGCGGAAGTAAAACAGAAACAACTATTACTTCTGACAGTACAACCGTATGGGTTTGCTTAGAATGTGGAAATAGATTTAGGGATATTGAAGATGTTAACAAAGAAATTGAAGCTACATCCACCTCGATATACACCTCTTCAAAGTCATGGACATCAATTTTCCTATTTGCAATATTGTTTATAATTATCTCTGCAATCACCAAAGAAGCCGAATTTTCCTTTCTTATCTTGGTTGCTCCCATCTATTTGATTTCTCTTTTAGTAAATCATTTCCTAATTATGCCATATCAAAAAGGCAAACTTGAAAGACTTGAACAAGAAAAACGAGACATAGAAAAAAACGGATATATCGATGAATAATTTTTACAAAAAGATTTTTACCTTTGGAACACTAATGGGGTGTCACCAACTTCCCGAAAGAAGTTTTTTTATCAAGGGTTATCAGTTTCCTGTCTGTGCAAGATGCACAGGGGTACTTATCGGATATTTGGCAGGTCTAGTATTGCATACCGTCATAGGTACATATTTGCTTGCATGTACTTTATGCTGTCTGATTATGTTTATAGATTGGTATTTACAACATTTGAACATTAAAGTTTCAACCAATTTTCGACGAGTTATAACAGGTGTTTTGGGCGGTTATGGTGTCATAGGTTTTTATTTGATAGTTTTCAGTTTTATTGTAAATTCGGGAGAAATACATTTCCTGTTTGTATAATCTTGCACCATTTTCCGAAAAACAATAATTTCCCAATCAAGGAAGACAGGACGGCTAACTTGCCGTCCTCTTTTTTTCATATTTCATTTTTGTCGCCATACCGCCGCGAAGGTGTCTTTCGGACTTATTCCTTTCCAGCACCTCTTTTACCCTTATGTAAAGGCATTTATTGATTGTCCCAAGTCTTATTCCCACGTCCTTATGCACCGTACTTTTACTGACGCCGAAGTGCTTTGCCGCATCTCTTACGGTTGCCCCTGTTTCTACGATATACCGTGCAAGCTCAAGCGCCCTTTCTTCTATGTAATCTTTCAATTCTTTCACCTCTCTTACTCAAAATATATGAGAGGTTCTTTTCTGTTATGATGATACATGGCTTTTGTGAATAACTTTATTTTGAATGTGAAAATATAATATAACGCACGAAAAAAAGGTCGTATTTTAATAAAGGTTAAACAATTTGACAAAAATTTACCAAAGCTATTGCATTTGACATTTTTTCTGTTATAATCTAATATGGTATGGGAGGGAAAATTTTCCTTTTGTACTGTGTTATTTGTTGAAAAATAAAAAATATATTACCAAAACCAGGAGGTTTTACACCATGACAAACAACAAGTATGTCAACGAGTGGGTCAAAGAAATGGCCGAACTCACATGTCCCGACAAGATTGTCTGGATTACAGGCTCCGACGAACAGACTGACGCTCTCAGAGCTGAGGCTTGTGCAACAGGAGAAATTGAAAAGCTCAACGAAGAAAAGCTCCCTAACTGTTATCTCCACAGAACAGCAGTTAACGACGTAGCAAGAGTTGAGGGCAGAACATTTATCTGCACAAAGGAAAAGCACAACGCAGGCCCTACAAACAACTGGATGGGACTTGAAGAAGCTAAGGAAAAGCTCACACCCCTCTACAAGGGCGCAATGAAGGGCAGAACAATGTACGTTATCCCCTACTCCATGGGTGTTGTAGGTTCTGACTTCTCTAAGATCGGTATCGAGCTTACAGACTCTATCTACGTTGTTCTCAACATGCTTATCATGACAAGAGCAGGTCAGCATGTTCTCGATGCTCTCGGTGACAACCCTGACTTTATCAAGGGTCTTCATGCAAAAGCTGACATCGACGAAGAAAACAGATACATCTGCCACTTCCCCGAATACAATTACATCGCTTCCGTAAACTCTGGTTACGGCGGAAACGTTCTTCTCGGCAAGAAGTGCTTCGCTCTCAGAATTGCTTCCTACCTCGGACGCAAGGAAGGCTGGATGGCTGAACACATGCTTATCCTCGGTGTTGAATATCCCGATGGTGAAACAAAGTATGTTGCAGCTGCATTCCCCTCTGCTTGCGGTAAGACAAACCTCGCCATGCTCATTCCTCCGGAATTCCTCGCAAAGAAGGGTTACAAGGTTTGGTGCGTAGGTGACGATATTGCTTGGATCAGAGTTGGCAAGGACGGCAGACTCTACGCTGTTAACCCTGAAAACGGCTTCTTCGGCGTTGCTCCCGGTACTAACGAAAAGTCCAACCCCAATGCACTTCACACAACAATGAGAGATACAATTTTCACAAATGTTGTTCACAACCTCGATGACAACACAGTTTGGTGGGAAGGTCTTGACAACAACCCTCCTGCAAACGCTATCGACTGGAGAGGCAACAAGTGGGATTACAAGACATACGACAAGACACGCAAACTTGAAACAAGCGGTGCTCACCCCAACTCTCGTTTTACTGCTCTTGCAAAGAACTGTCCCTGCATCTCCTCCGAGTTCAACTCTACAACAGGCGTGCCCCTCTCCGCTATCATCTTCGGCGGAAGAAGAGCAAAGACAGCTCCCCTCGTATATCAGTCAAGAAACTGGCAGCACGGTACATTCGTTGGCTCTATCATGGCTTCCGAAACAACAGCAGCTGCAGCAGGTGCACTCGGTGTTGTTCGTCGTGACCCCATGGCTATGCTTCCCTTCTGCGGATACAACATGGGTGAATACTTCGCTCACTGGCTCTCTATGGGCTTAAAGGCTGAAAACGCTCCCAAGATTTTCCACGTTAACTGGTTCAGAACAAACGCTGAAGGCGAATTTATCTGGCCCGGATTTGGTGACAACCTCAGAGTTCTTCTCTGGATTCTTGCAAGATGCGAAGGCAAGGTTGATGCTGTTGAATGCGAAATCGGTTATCTTCCTAAGCCCGAAGACATTGACACAGAAGGTCTTGACATCTCCATGGATGTAATGAAGGAACTTCTCAGTGTTGACAAGGCAAGCTGGATTGAAGACCTCGATTCCATCAAGGCATTCTACGCTAAGATCGGCGACACAATGCCCAAGGAACTTCTCGGCGAACTTGAAACTCTCGAAAAGAATCTTCGTGCATAACTTACTTTTTCTTTGCTGAAAAGAAAAAGCAAGTAAAAAGAAAAGAATTTAGCACCAACCTTTTGGTACAAGTTCTCAAAGTTAATATCTCGGATATAGCGATTCCCCGATGTCAAACCCCGACATCGGGGAATTTCATTTTATATTTTACTAATTTTTTTGTTTTCTATATTCTTTAAAGAGTTTTTTAGAAAACACTTTACTAATATCTCCATTATCAACACATGATTTAAGGTATTTTTTTAATTCAATCTCGTTTGTACGCAAAGAATCACAGTTGTCTATTATTTCTTTTGGCGTATACCTCAATACATACTCAAATGTTCTCGTATATTTATGATCGTCCCATGCATTACATAGCATTTTTGCAATGGAAAACAATACACCGTAT
>JAFTIR010000013.1 GCA_017456765.1 Clostridia bacterium
CCGTAGGCTTACCCAAACCCGAGGTTTGCAGTCAATCAAAAAAATGATGGCTTGCAAGATTTTTAAGTACATACCGTAGGACAACAAAAATGGAGAGAGTAAGCCGCCTGCGGCAAGAGGGAGAGTCAGCGGAAGTCGGGCACACCCGACTGAGCCACTCCCTCTTTTGAGTAGGAGCGTTTTTGCTTTCTTTTGTCGCGGGACAAAAGAAAGTCGCCGTCCGCAGACGGCGAAACACTCCTAATTCCTAATTCCTAATTCCTAATTCCTAATTCCTCATTTAATTTGTACATCACCGGCTCAAACCTTGCACCGTATTTGTGGTCGGGGTCGCTCTGGGAGCATTTAATTGCCTCAACCACAAAGTTTGCGGCAATTTTGGCGGCAGTGAAAGCGTCCTTGCCGTTCATGAGAGCGCCTGTAAAGGTAGAGGCATAAATGTCGCCTGTTCCGTGACAGCCGCGTGCTATTTTTTCGTGGGCGTAGTCAAGAAAACAAACTCCGTCGTATAAAATGAAGCCTGTTTTACCCTCTGTAAAGCTCTCGCCCGTGAGAATCACATTCTTTGCACCCATTTCTTTGAGCTTGCGAAGAAGCATTTCAAGAAACTCTCTGTCGTGCCTTTCCTCATAGGGTGTGCCTGTAAGGAAGCATGCCTCCGTGATGTTGGGAAGAAGGAAGTCGGCACGGGGGATAAGTGTTCTCATGGCAGAAACAAACTCATCGTCAAAGCCGTAGTACAGTTTTCCGCCGTCAGCCATGGCAGGATCAACAATGTTTATGCTGTTTTCCTTGCCCATGCTGTCAAGAACATCCGCAACAAAAGCGACCTGCTTTGTCGAGCCGAGATACCCTGTGTAAATGGCATCAAAGTACAGTCCCTCTTTCTGCCAGTGTGCTTTGATTGCAGGAATGTCGTCGGTAAGGTCGCGGAAGGTAAAGCCGGTGAAACCTCCTGTATGTGTGGAAAGAACGGCAGTGGGAAGCACGCTCGTTTCAATTCCGCAGGCTGAAATTATGGGAAGAGCCACCGTCAGCGAGCATTGTCCGACACAAGATATGTCCTGTATTGTAAGTATTCTTTTGAAATCCATTTTTGTTCCTCTTTTCTATTTGTCAAGCCTGTATTCTAATGTAAAAGCTTTCTCGCTCATTGGCTGAACACGGAAAAGACACGCATCGCCGGCTTCAAGATGCACCGAAAGAGCGGAGGCGTTTTCATTTGTCATCTTCTGTCTGCCATCTGTTCTGTCAACAAGATAAATACGGTTTTGTCCCTTTAGCGAAAGGGTAATATCATTTGCTTTTTCATAGTCGCGGTTGAGAATAAAAAGATACTTATTCCCGTATTCGTCATGTAATTCGCCGATGCTTGTGCGAGACGCAAGAGTACCGTCCAAGATTGTGCTGTCGCTTATCCTGTCTTCCGAAAGCCCCTCTTTGTAGGTGTCGGGAGGATTTTGAAGAAGGTCGTCGGAATGGAAAATATATTTGTTGTCAAGCGCCATAAGGGTATTGCCGAGCTTTGCAAATTCTCCGTTTATCTCTTTGAACTCATAAAAATACTGTCCCTTGTTTCCCTCCATGTCTGTAATGGACGAGGGGGCGGTGAAATTCTGAAGTGCCTTTGCACCATAGAGACACGCCGCATACATCATCATTCTCGCCATGGGAAAGCTAAATCCGCTGCCGCGCTTGTGCAAATCGTAGGACTGGAAATAGAACCATAGCGGCACTTTTTTCTCGCGGCACACTTTTCTCATCATTTCAAGGTCAAGCCACATTTTTGAGTTGTCAAGCTGAGCGTCTTTTTCCCAACCCTCAATGCCAATCGGGTAGTAGTCAAGTGAAAGAACCGACGGCTCAATAACATCGGCAAATCGCCTGAGATAGGCGGGAAATTCTCCGTTTTCCCAGGTGTAAATACCGTTGTATGAGGGAATTGCCACCGTAAAGCCGAGCCTTTCGGGGTCTTCCTTTTCAATTTCGTCAATCTGGCGGCGTGTTTCATAAAGCTGGTCGTCCTTGTAGGGTTCGTCCCATACATAGTAGCCGATTGTTCTTTTCCATGGCTTTAGCTTGTGTGCAATATCTTTTGCCATGGTATCGCTTCTGACATCATCTCTGTGCCACTGTTGCATTCCGCCAAATTCCGAAAAGTCCTGGAATATAAGGTCAAGCCCAACCTCCTCGCAAAGACGTACAACCTCCCAGGCTTCGTCGTGCTCTGCCCAGCCGAGCTCTACACAGTTAAGTCCCGATTCTTTCCAGTTTTCCACGGCATTCCGTTTGTTTTTGCCCTTGCCCTGAAAGGAGGAAAGAATAAAGTTGTCCTGCTTCCATACACGCTTTGAATTGCCCAAAGGAAATCTAAAAAAAATCTTGTGCTGCATCTAAACATCTCCTTAAAACCTATAAAAAAATATTATAACACTTTTGTCCTCTTGTCAATAAAGAATCTACACCGCAAAGAAAATTTCATCATTTACAGCATATTTTTTTACACCGAAGTTTTTTTCAATTACATTTTTTTCGAGACATTCCTCTTTTCTTCCCGAAAAAACACATTTTCCGCCGTCAATTACAACAACATTGTCGGCGTACTTTATCGCTCTGCTAAGATTGTGAATTACACAAATAACCGTCTTTCCCTCGCAGCACATCCCTTTTGCCGCCGAGAGAAGAAGCGCCTCATGCTCTGCATCAAGATTTGAGGTAGGCTCGTCAAGAAGTAAGATGTGTGCGTCCTGACACAGATTCATGGCAAAGTAGCAGAGCTGTCTTTCTCCGCCCGAAACTTCACATGCCCGTCTTTGGGCAAGGTGGGAAATGCCCGCTTTCTCAAGTGCCCTGTCCACACGACTCTCGCGCTCAGCCTTCTCATCACGAAAGGCGCTTCGCCCGAAGGCACACATCTCACGCACCGTAAATGAGCTTTGCGTGGCATTCTGGTAAAGGCAGGATATTGTTTCTGCCCTCTCCTTGTCCGAAATGCTCTTTAAATCTCTGCCATCGCACACAATACTGCCCCCATACCCCTTTACACCCGATATGCAGTTTATGAGGGTAGATTTTCCCGAGCTGTTCTTTCCGATTACGGCATAGAATTTTCCTTCTTCAAATGAAAGGTTTATATTTTCAAGTACACATCTCTTTCCGTAATGGCAAAAGAGATTTTTTATTTCAAGCATCTTTTCTCCCTCCCTTTGAAAGAAGTAAAAACAGGAAAAAGGGAGAACCTGAAAGTGCCATGAGAATACCTGCAGGTATTTCAGAGGGGGCTGCCATAATTCTTCCGAGAAAGTCCGACAGCACCACAAGAATAGAGCCGATAAGCGCAGAGGCGGGAATAAGAATTTTTGCATTCTCGGGTACAAATCTTCTTGCAATGTGGGGGGACATAAGTCCCGCAAAGCCCAAAAGTCCTGCAAAGCTTACGGCAGAGGAGGCAGAGGCAGAGGCTAAAAGCATTGCGAAAATCCTCACCCGAGGCACACAAAGCCCGAGGGAATGAGCCGTGTTGTCACCAAGCGAGAGAATGTCAAGCCTTTGTGAAAAAACGCATGACAGCACGAGTACAAACCCTACTGTAATTGCAGGAATCATCAGCTGTTCAAATTTTACTCCCGAAAGCGAGCCTACGGAAAATGCGTTATATGACACAAGCACATCCGTGTCAATAAGGGATATAAGGGAAATGCCCGCCGAAAGAATTGCACTCACGGCAAGACCTATAAGTATCACATTTGACTTTGAAACGCCAACCTTTCTTGAAAGCGCTGTAATAAAAGCAGTCGTGAGAAAAGCACCGCAAAAGGCAAAGAGCGGCACAAAAGCAAAGAGCGACGGAAACAGCCATATAGCAAGAATTACCGCAAAGCCCGCACCCGAATTTACACCCACAAGATTTGGGGATGCCATTCTGTTGCCCGTCACAATCTGAAGTATCGCGCCCGACATTCCAAGACCTGCCCCCGCAACAAGTGCCGACAGCAGCCTTGCAAGCCTTACGTTATAGATAATCACTCCGCCCACCGTTTCTCTTTTCACATCTGTAAGCGCAAAGAAAAATTCCCTTGTCGAAAGATGAGCCGAGCCGAAACGCAATGACAAAAGGCATAGCACAAAGAGTACTATGCCGCCTGACAAAAGAGAAATGATGTTTTTTGTCCTATTCTTTGCCATACAAAAGCTCCGCTAAAATTTTGTAAGCCTCGTCCCACCTGTCATTCGGCTTGTACTGAAACAGATTTTTGTCGAGGAATGTGTAGTTTTCGTTTTTTACGGCAGAGAGCATCTGCCATTCGTCCTGTTCGAGAAGCGACATCATATATTTCTTGGCCGCATCCTCATCTCCCATGGTGGAGAAGAAAATGTAGTCTGGGTTTTCGATAAGTATTTCTTCGGTAGAAAGCCCGTCAAGAAGAAGAGGCGCATTCTCTGCTATGTTGTAGGTGTTCATCTCGTAAAGCATACGGCAAACAAAACTGTTATCCTTTGTCTTTGCCTTTGTTGCCTTTGCACCCGAAGCACAGCGCACAAAAAGTATCTTTTTGGGCTCACCTTCCGGAATCTGTGACAAAACCTTTTCAATTCCGTTCTTTACCCTCACCACGTTTTGTCTATACCCTTCCTCATCCGAGAAAATGCCGCACAGTTCCCTCATTACCCTTTCGTAGTCCTCAAAGCTCTCAACCCTGAAAAGAGCCGCAGGTATGCCTGCCTCTGAAAGAAACCCTGCTGTTTTGTTATGCTCTGCAATGTCAACCGAGCCTATAACCAAATCGCACTGCTCGGCGATAAGAAGCTCTGTGTTTATCTTCTTTCCTGCGCCCTCGTCGACAAGAAATGTACCCTCGTCCGCAAAGCCGCGCTCGATGCTTTCTCCCACCGTGACAGAAACGCTTCCTCCGGCAAGAAGAACCATTTGCGCATAGGACGAAAACAGCACCGCCACCTTTTTCGGCTTTTCACTCAGTGTTATTTCTTTTCCCGTATCGTCGGTAAAGGTGAAATATGTATCGTTGACTGCCTCTTGTTTTTTTGCACATGACGGAAAAATCAGGCACAGCAACACAAGAAACAAAAGAAATATTCTTTTCATTTTGCAAGAATTTCGTCCTTTTTCTCTATCATTTCGCCCGAGGTGAGTATTCTTTCGGTTTCCTCAAAGCCAACTCTCTTTATGGTGTCGGCAAAGCGTTCTCCCGCCTCGCCGTAGAGCCTGAAGAACAGAATTGCGCTCTCGATGAGCTTCATTACCTCATCCTCCGATGCAAAAATCGTCTGCAAGGGTCTTCCCATTGCCGTCTTTTTGCCCCATCTTCCGCCAACATATACTCTGTAGCCTACATTGTACCCTTCGATAGCACCAAAGGGACATTTTCCGTCGCATCTGCCGCAACCGTTGCACTCAGGGCTTGTAATTTTGCCGTTTTCAACCCTTGCCGCCTTCACGGGACACGCCTTTTCCACCTGACAAACCTTGCATCCGCGGCAAATTTCCGTGTTGAAAATCGGCTTTTTATGTCCGATAACGCCAAGGTCGTTAAGATCCGGCTTTACACAGTTGTTTGGACAGCCGCCAACGGCAATTTTGAATTTGTGGGGCAGCTTTACCTCGTGGTAGCCCTTGTAGAATACATGATGTATCTTTTCTGAAAGTGAAAATGTATCTATAAGTCCGTACTGGCAGGTTGTACCCTTGCAGGAAACAATGGGACGGACTTTCGGACCCGTACCGCCTATTTCAAGGTCGTGTTCACGAAGAAACTCTATAAGAGGTTCTATGTTTTCGTAGGGAATATGTTGAATTTCTATTGTCTGGCGCGTTGTAAGCCCTACTGCCGAGCCTGCATATTTTTTCGCCGCCTCTGCAATAACAGTGAGCTTGTCCGCATCTATTCTGCCGTTAACGGTTAAAACTCTGCCGTTGAAGTGGCAATACGTTGTTTTGTCAATGAGAAATCCCATTCCTTTTACTTTTGCGATTTCTTCAGGGGTAGGCTTGTACATAGTGTAACCTCTTTCTTTTTTGATTTTTTAGGGTTTCGCCGTCTGCGTACGGCGACCATATTTTGGCACGCCCCAAAAGCAGCGAGTCGCCGCTGACAACTCGTCATTTTGGCGGCATACGGAAAACCGCCAAAATGACAAATGTGCTGTCGGGCTTTCCCGACCGACACGAGCCGTGGCGGCTCTTTTTTATTTCTCTACGCAGGAATAAAGAAAACTTATATTTTTCTCTCACTACTCCACCTGTATTTGCCTGCCTTTGGCAGGCTATGGCCTCGCAAAGCGAGGCAAACCACTCTTATTAGTGACAAAGAAAACTCGGAGGCTTTGAAAAACATTTTGTTGAGGGCTAAAAAGAGCCGCCACGGCTCGAAAAAAATGCGAAGCGTAGCTGAGATTTTTTTCAGAGTGGTCGCTTTGGGTTACTTTTCGCGAGTGAAAAGTAACGGAAAACGCAGCTCGCAAGCTGCGGAACTCTTTTTTTAATTATACCACACCCGTATCCCTTTGTCAATTTTCCGACATCAGATTCCCCTTATAAAAATTCTTAGGCGACACGCCGAACTCATCCTTGAACGCCTTGCTGAAGGCATAAACGGAATTGTAGCCGAGAAGGTTTGAAATTTCACCTATTTTGAGCTTGTTTTCCCTAATCATGAGCTTTGCACTTTCAAAACGCCTGTCCTTGTAGTAGTCCGAAAGAGTTGTGCCGGTAATCTTTTTGAAAAGAAAAGAAAGATAGCTGTAATTGTAACCGCACTTGTCAGCAAGCTCTGTAAGACTCTTTAAGGAAAACAGGTGGGTATCGATATAATTCTTGACCGACACACATAGCTTTTCGGGATTCTGATACCCCTCGTTGCTTACGAAAACAGTCGAACGCTTGACCTCAAAAATCTTCAAAAGCTCAAGAAGCACAAGGGAAAATGCAGAGTCGAGATAGTCTTTGCGGAACTTTGCACTTTGCGCGACCTCGTTTACACAGCTCTGAAGCATTTCCTTTACGATATAGCTCTTGAACACCCTCTTTTTGGCATCGGCATAGCTTGCCATGAGAATTTCAAGCTGTTCGTTGTAATGCTCGTCGTTTGAATAAAAGGCAAAGTGGTCAAAGGTAAGAGGGCTTTCGCGCGAGGAAACAATTTTGTGTATTTCGCAGGGGAAGGACAGGAATATTTCGCCTTTTTTTATGCTTACCCTCGTGTCACCGCCGTAAATATCTCCCTCTCCGTCAACTATGCTTGTAAGTTCAAACCAGTTGAGGTGAGTGTGGCTTTCAATGACATGACCCGGCGAGCAGACGAGTCTGCCAAGCTGTCTGAGTCCTATTTTTCCGAATGTGTCGTATCTGTCGTCAAGACGGACAATGTCAACTATGTGATTAACTGACAATACGCCCACCCCCTTTGCATCTCATCATATCATATAAAAGAGAGCTTTTCAAGAAAAAAATTAAACATTTTTCAAAAAAACAGGCGTATTTTTGAGCTTTCACAAAAAAACATTAAAAATATACAAAAAAATGATATTTACATTGTTACCGCTTGCAGTTATAATAGAACTGTAAATATGGGCAGAAGCCCAAAAAACGGAGGTAAAAACATGAAAGTTATAGCAATTATCGGTTGCGGAAGAATCGCAAGAAATGCACATCTTCCGGCGTTGTCTCAGCTTGACGACGTAAGAATCAAATACGGCTGTGACATTATCGAAGAAAAGGCAAAGAAATTACAGGAAGATTTCCCCAAGATTGAAAACGTAATCACAGACTACAACGTAGCACTGGCTGACCCCGAAATTGATGCAGTGTGGGTACTCACACCCAACTTTGCGCACTATACCGTAACAATGGATGCACTGCGTGCGGGAAAGCACGTTCTTTGCGAAAAGCCCATCACAGTAAACTATGCTCTTTCCAAGGAAATGAAACAAATGGCTGACAAAATGGGCAAGATGCTCAATATCGGTGTCTGCAACAGACACCACGCTTCCGTTGAAAAGCTCTATGAAATGAACAAAAACGGAGAATTCGGCAACATCTACCACATTTACTGCTCCTTCAGGTCATGCCGCAGCATTCCCGGTCTTGGCGGCGACTTTACAACAAAGGCTGTTTCCGGAGGCGGCGCTCTTATCGACTGGGGCGTACACTTCCTTGACCTTATTCTCTATGTTCTCGGCGGTGCAAAGCTAAAGACCGTAACATGCGATACATATTGCGAAATGGCAAAGGATATGGCTTCCTACAAGTACAAGGGTATGTGGGCTGAGGACACAAAGAATTTAAACGGCACAAATGACGTTGATGACTTTGTAACAGGTTATGTAAGAACGGACAAGGCCTCCATTTCCATCAACGGTGCATGGGCGCAGAATCTCGACAAGGGCGAAATGTTCGTTGATTTCCTCGGCGACAAGAAGGGTGCAAGACTCGCTTACCAGGGCAAGATTGAAGTGTTTGACGGCGAAACTCTCGAAACAACTGCTCCGGAATATGACATTCCCAACCAGTACCTCGAAGAAAACAAGGCATTCCTCGAAAGCATCGACACGGGCGTTAAAACACGCGGCAACATAGACAACGTTCTTGAGAGTGCTCTTCTTCTTGACCTTCTCTATCAGTCGGCGGATGCGCATAAGGAAATTGTGGTGGAATAGGAAGTGAAAACATCATCATGAAAAAAATCGGTTTTATCGACTATTATATCAGCGAATGGCACGCAAATAACTATCCCAAATGGATAGAAGAAGCAAATGCGACCCTTGGCACAGACTATAAGGTGGCATATGCGTGGGCAGAGCAAGACACAAGTCCCCTTGACGGCGTAACCACTGCAGAATGGTGCGAAAAATACGGCGTCGAAAAGTGCGACACTATCGAAGAACTCTGCGAAAAGAGCGACTTTATCATAATTCTCGCCCCCTCAAATCCCGAAACACACCTCGGGTATGCCGAAAAGGTGCTCACCTATGGTAAGAGAACCTATATCGACAAAACTTTTGCACCAGACTTTGAAACAGCAAAGAGGATTTTTGAAATCGGCAAAAAGTATAACGCCCCCTTCTTCTCGACCTCGGCTTTAAGATACGCAAGCGAACTCGATTTCTTTGCAAATCTTTCCGATGTCAGGGCGGCAGTTGTTACAGGCAACGGCAGAAACTTTCCTGAATACGTCATTCACCTTGTTGAAATGCTTGTAAAGATTTGCCCCAAGGATGCATCAAAGGTTAAGGTTGAAAGTAGCGGACTCGTTTCCGACTGTTCCGTTGTTTATAAGGACGGCACAAAGGCGCGCATTGTGTTCTCACCCAAATATCCTTACTCGGTTTACGCAGATGACGGAGAAAACGGCGGCGGATATAAAGAAATCACCTCGGCATTCTTCCCCGCACTTCTCTGCGACATTATTAAGTTCTTCGAGTACGGAAAACTTTCCTTTGATTCAAAGCAGACACTTGACTGCATGAAGTTAAGAGAGGCTCTTATAAAGGGCTACGAAAACGACGGAGAATGGATTGAACTGTAATTTGTATCCCCAAAGCAAAAAAAGAACGCTTAAAGCGTTCTTTTTTATGGTGCTCCTGCGGAGAATCGAACTCCGGACACCTAGATTAAAAGTCTAGTGCTCTACCGGCTGAGCTACAGGGGCGTATTAAATTTGCCACGTGCGATTTGCACTCAAATAATATAACACAAAGATTTGGGTTTGTCAAGAGATTTTTTACTTTTTTGTTTTTCTTTATTATTATGGGCAGATTTTGGGTATTTATCAGAAAAGATTTGGGAGGATTTCGCACGTTGCGACGTGCGGGTCTCGTACTTTTAGGGAGAAGTTTCGCCTCTGCAGAGGCGACCATATTTTGGCACGCCCCAAAATATGGAAAAAACGCTCCTGCTCAAAAGAGGGAGTGGCTCAGTCGGGTGCGCCCGACCTCCGCTGACTCTCCCTCTTGCCGCAGGCGGCTTACTCCCTCCATTTTGTGTTGGTGCGACGCAAAGGTTTGTTGCTTTTACAATCCCTCCGAGTTGCTTCGCAACCCACCTCCCTTTACACAAGGGAGGCTTTTTCGTGAATTGTCAGCGCGGACTCCGCGCCCATCCGCGAAGCGGAAAAATACACATTAAGTAGTGAGGTTTACATTAAAAAATTCTCTGTTGTTTTGTAGAGGACTAAAAAGGGCCGCCGCGGCCCGTGTCGGAATCTCTGGAAATTCCGACGCATGAGCGGAGAATTTTTGGTACTTTTGTTTCGGGACAAAAGTACCAAAGACCGCCGTCCGCAGAAGCGAAACCCTCCATTTGCCATCTTTTTCAAAGTAAAACCCCGACGCTTACGCATCGGGGCAAAAAACATATTAACCTAAGATAAACGAATACCGCTGTAGATACTCTTGGGGGCAATAAACTGACCGTTAAATGAAACCGCATAATGGCAAAGAACCGATGTCTTTGCACTTGCACCGGAAAGTACACACGCAAAGCCTGTCGAGCCTGCCTTGCCGAGAATCGTCTCGGATTTCACCACACTGTCGCCGACCTTTACCGAAATACTTGCGAGATTTCCGTAATAAGAAAGTATTCCATAGCCGTGGTCAACAACCACCGTGTTGCCGAGAAGAACCGTTTCTTCCGCAAAAATAACCTTTCCGTTGTTTGCCGCCTTTATGCTCTGGTCCTTTACACATTCCATGTCCTGACCAAAACTTGTGTACTTGATACCGTCGGAGTTCTTGCTGAGAACCTCTCTCTCCATACCGTATTTCGCACCGCCCGTAACGGTCTTTGTAGCACCTGTGGGATATGCAAAGGTTGTTCCCGTATATAGCTGTTCGTTTGCACTCTTTGCCGTAAGAGTGTCAACAAGCTCATAGAATTCGTCAAGAGAACTCTGGGTAAATGCCTCGTTGAGTCCCGGGTCGCTGCTTTCATCTATAATGAGCATCTGCGAGTCGTACTCTTTTTCCGTAACGTTTATTTTAACGGTTGAGGACTGTCCAAGCTCTGTTGTGAGCTTTATTGTGTATTCCTTTTCTTCAAGGTCGCTTGTAAGAGGAACGGGGATGAGCTTTATATCCTTGTAGTCGTAGGGGATGAGCTTTTCGGGTATATGAAGCTCGGTCTCAACAGTAACATATTCGCCGTCGTTGAAGTTCTCGATGTTGATGAAGGTAAACTCACCCGTAGGAAGTGTCTTGTTGACAATTCTGCTTTCGGGAGCTACATCATATAACAGGTCAAGATTGTACTCTGCCTTTCCGAACTGCTCCGCACCCTCTATTTCATACCATTCCGCAACCGCCTTCATGGATAGCTTCTGGTCGTGGTCAAAGGTGAGGGTTGTCGCACCCGAGAGAGTTTCGTACTTGCCGGTGAAAAGTACATCGTCGCCGTTTTTGATTTCAAGCTCGAGAGAATCAGGCTGCTTGTCAAATACAAGCTGAATTTTACCCTCGTCGCTGCTGTCAAACTTGATAACGGGATTCTTTGCCTTTGTGCTGTCCTTGACCGTGGGCATTGTGCCGTCAAGCGCTGTGTATGTCCAGGTATAGGAGTCGGGCTGAACGGCTATGTCCTTGCCAAGTGCCGAGATAAATAGCTCAGGGTGAAGTCGCGCCGTATCAATAGATGCAAACTCATCTCTCTTTATAAGCTCCTCGGCAACACTTTTGGGTACAATATAATAATTGCCGTCGGGAGATACGCAGACACAGTCTGCCGCCTCTGTCGAAACATATAGTTTGTACACAATGGGGTCTGAATTTTCTTCCTTAAAAGAGATGGTATAAGGCTTTTCCTTGGAGAAATCGCGAAAGTCTGCTTCAACCTTCTTTCCTCCCTCCGTAACAGAGGAGTAAAGGTCGAGAATCGCCTCATCATCAAATGCAATTGTTTTGCCGCCGGGAGAAGTAACCTCCACTATTCTGAGAGTACCCACATTGACTGCATTGGGGTCAGTAATCAGTGCAAAAACAACTGCTATGATGAGCGGCAAAAAGAGAACAAGGCATAACGCAAGTCCCAAAGACATATTTTTCTTAAAAATACTCTGTTTCATCTGTAAATGTTCCTTTCGCTCTTACTTTGCGCTGTCGAGAAGTTTGTTGAGCTCGTCCCTGAAGGTGGTAATATCCTTGAACTGTCTGTAAACCGAGGCAAAGCGTACATATGCTACCTCATCAAGGCTCTTGAGCTTGTCCATAACCATTTCTCCCACTTCAGTCGAGGGAATTTCACTTCTCATAGACGCAAGAAGCTGTTGCTCAATTTCCGAAACTGCCGTTTCAATCTGCTCCATTGTAACAGGTCTTTTTTCACAGGCACGTACAATGCCTTTCTTGACCTTGCTTCTGTCAAAGAGTTCTCTTGTCTTGTCCTTTTTGACAACCATAAAGGACATTATTTCGATTGTCTCAAATGTGGTAAATCTCTTCTGGCAGGCAAGACATTCTCTTCTTCGTCTGATGCTTGCGCCCTCGTTTGAGGGGCGAGAGTCAAGAACCTTGCTTTCAAGGTGTCCGCAGATGGGGCATTTCATAATGGCAACACTCCTCACATTGTATTCTCAAGTATAGTATACCACAACATTTTGTATATTTCAAGGCATTTTACAAGATTTGTTGACGAAAAAGCAAATTAAGGCCTTTCGTAAATATCCTCGAAATCGAAATCAAATCCGGGTGGCAGAGGCTTCTTTTCGACAGCCTGCACCTTTTTTCTTTGCTCATACACCGCCGTAATCACCCATGACTTTATTGTAGCGTAGTGGTTTTCGTCTTTATAGCGGTTATCGCGGGCAATGCGTGTAGAGAGAAGATTTATTGCCTCGTCTGCCGTTTGCTTTCCGTATTCTGCGATAAGCAGTCGGTAATTCTCATCCGAAAGAAAAACATTCCCGAATTCACCTCTTGCCTCTTTTGTGAGTGTGGGAGAATTTTTAAGGGGCTTTGCCTCATTTTGTGTTTTACTCTCTGTCTCTGTTACAGTATCAGTTTCTGTTTCTGTTTTAGTATCAGTTTCAGTATCTGCTTGATTTGCTTGCATTTGGTAGCATTTGCTTAATTTGCTTGATTTGCTTTGGGCAGAAGCAATGCCTCCTTTTTTACCCGCCTCACTTCTTTTTTTGCAGGTTTCGGCATATTTATCCCTGTTTTCATCCAGAGCATTCTTTATAAAAGAAAAAGCCATAGAGGAACGGGGAGGAAGTTTTTGCACCTCACCCGTGGTTTCATATATAAATATTGCCTTTATAAGCCTTCCGCATTCGGCATCCGACAGAGAACAGAACTGCTCGGCGTAATCAGCAAAAAGAATAAATCCTCTCTTTGCCATATTCTACTCCATCGCCCTCCAGAGCTTTTTAAAAAGATCATCGGCGAATTTATACCCCTTAAGGTATTCCATTGTCTTATCCTCAAAGCCGCATTTTCTCTGTATATTCTGCATTGCCTCGTCGGCGGTCAGCTCTTTTGCCTCATAAGTCCCGACGGAGTTGGGTATACCTGTATACTCGCAAATGTCGAGGCTTTCCATGCTTGTGCCGGGGACTCTTATTTCAAGGTGTGTATGAGCGCCTGTACTTGAGCCGGTAGAACCCATAACGCCGAGCTTATCTCCTTTCTTGATTGTCTGACCCGCCTTTACGGCGATACTGCCCGCTTTCATGTGACCGTAATAGATACGTCTGCCGTCGGCAAGTTTCTGTCTTACGTAGTAGCCAAAGCCGTTTTTTTCATATGGTGTTGCATCCACCGTTCCGTCGGCTATGGCATAAATGTTTTTATCCTCAAGTGCCACAAGGTCAAGACCGCCATGGTACTGATTTGTACCGAAAAGGGTGCGGTAGCCGCGTGTACTTGTTACTTTGAATTTTCCTTTGAAGCATGAAATCATAGTTTGATGTTCCTTTCTTAATTATTTTGTTTAGGTTGTTCGTTGTTCTTAAATTCATTTCCCAGCTTCTTCCCGTCAACATACCCCTCTGCTATACAATATGCAACAACCGCGGAAACGACTGTTGTCGCCCCCTCGGTGACGTCGCCTGCGATGATAAGGATTATGCCTGTAATAAGACCCGTAAGGGCGGTGAGAAATTTTCTTGATGTAAGTTTTTGTTTCATAATTCTAATCTCCTTTATGTGTGTGTGCTTTGTTGTTTATGTGCTTTTGCAGTTTTCCGTGAGCTTCGGCTACATTTCCGCCATAGCCCCTCTGCATGAGTGCGTCAAGGGACGCAAGTACCGCGTAGTTTACCACGCACAGCTCCTCCTGAACACTCCTTAGGTCCTCGTCGTGGTGCATTTTCAGTTCCTCAATGTCACTGCTCTGCTTTTCCTGACGCGTAAGCCACCTGACAAAGCCGATTATGACACCGAAAATAATTCCGAGAGCGCCCACAACCTTTGATACTTCAATAATCACTTCAATTGTTGCTTGCATTTTTCTCCTTTCCTTCTCTTAAAAATAAAAAACGGTACACCGGTCTTGAGAAAACCGATGTACCATCTGCAAAGATGTAAATCCAATATTTTTCCGCTACGCAGGGCGGACTTTTATTGTAGCTATATTATAGCACAAATGTTCGTTTTTGTCAAGATGGAAGGTGTAAACTTTAGGAAAGGCGCAAAATGTGGGGTGTTTCGGAAAGTTTCGCCTCTGTGGACAGCGTTTTTCGTTACTTTGGGAGAGTTTCGCTTCTGCGGAAGCGAGTTTCTTTTGGCTCGCCCCAAAAGAAACCAAAAACGCTCCACTCATGTGTCGAATACTCCGCTTCGCTCCGTAACATTCGACACGAGCCGTGGCGGCTCTTTTTAGCCCTCAACGAAACAAAAGTATGAATTTAAACAAACTTTCACTACCTCATGTGTATTTGCCTGCCTTGCGGCAGGATGGTGTATATGTACTGCACAGCCATAATGCCGTCGACCGCTCAGCGAACTAAACTTCCGTGTCGCACGAACACAAAAATGTGAGAGGTAAGCCGCCACGGCGAAGGAGAGAAGTCAGCGGAGGTTTGGCGGTTGTGCGTTTGAGAAAATGTGCGTGCAAATTTTGACTGCCGTGTAGAAAGAGTAGGATGCAGTTTAGCAGGTCAAAATTTGACGGTACAAAAAAGATTTCTCCAAACCGAGCCATCTCTCCTTTTGAGTGGAGAATTTTTGGTACTTTTGTTTCGGGACAAAAGTACAAAAACAAAGGGATTCCGCAGTCTGCGAACTGCGTTTTCCGTTACTTTTCACTCGCGAAAAGTAACCCAAAGCGACCGCTCATGTTCGGGACTTTTTGATGTCCCGAACGAGCCGCGGCGGCTCTTTTTAGCCCTCTACGCAAGTTATGAGAAAACTTATATCTTTTCTCACACTACTATATGCGGTTTGCCTGCCCATGGCAGGCTATGGCCTCGCAAAGCGAGGCAAATCATGTTTATTAGTGAGAAGAAAGCTGAGTTTTTATCAATATACCGTTGAGGATGAGCCTCCACGGCTCGCAAAAAATCTGAGCGTAGCGGTATTTTTTTGCAGAGTGGGCAGTTTTGGTTACTTTTGCTGAGTCAAAAGTGACGGAAAACGCAGCTGGCAAGCTGCGGAATCTCTTAACACTGCACTTTGCATTTTCCTAATTTCTAATTCCCTTGTGTTTTTGCCCAAAAATCACCAAAAATCTTCATAAAAATCGAACAAACCGACTTTTTTGCAAAATAGCAGGAAAATTTTTCAAAAAAAGCCTTGACAATTCACAAATATCATATAGAATATAATAGTATAAATTTTTAACTGTATTGCCCGTATGCGTAACGTGTAGGGCAACATGGAGGAATCAAAATGAGTTTAAAGAACTACAAGGAAATCGACACCAACAAGGTGGAAATGAACATCGTTATTGCAAAGGATGTTTTTGAAAACGCAGTAAACGCAGTTTTCAAGAGAAATGCAAAGCAGATCTCCATTCCCGGCTTCAGAAAGGGTAAGGCAACAAGAGGTCTTGTAGAAAAGTTCTACGGTAAGACAGTATTCTATGAAGATGCTATCAACGACCTTCTCCCCGCTGAAATTGATTCTGCAGCCAAGGAAACTCCCTATAGAATTGCAGGTATGCCCGAAGTTACAGACGTTGACTTTGAAGCAGAAGAAGGTATCACTTGCGTTGTTACATTCGTAAGATACCCCGACGTTAAGCTCTCTTCCTACAAGGGACTCGAAGTTGAAAAGGTAACTGTTGAAACAACAGATGCTGAGGTTGATGCAGAGCTTGAAAGAGTAAGAGCAAGATATTCAAGAACAATTGCAGTAAATGACAGAGCAGCCAAGAATGGCGATACAGTTGACATCAACTACGAAGGCTTCGTTGACGGCAAGGCGTTTGACGGCGGCAAGGCTGATAATCACAAGTTAAAGCTCGGCAGCGGTGCATTCATTCCCGGCTTCGAGGATCAGATTGTCGGCAAGGAAACAGGCTCTGAATTCGACGTTGTTGTTACATTCCCCGAAGATTACGGCGCAGAAGAGCTCGCAGGCAAGGAAGCTACATTCAAATGTAAGCTCAACGGTATCGAATTTGAGGAGCTTCCCGCACTTGATGACGAATTTGCTAAAGACGCTTCCGAATTTGACACTCTCAGTGAATACAAGGCTGACATTAAGGCAAACATAGAAAAGAGACATGCAGCTGAAGCTGACGTAAGACTTGCAGAAGAGCTTACAAAGGCACTTATCGCAAACGTTGAAGCTGACGTTCCCGAGGTTCTCATTGACAAGGAACAGGATTTGCTTGTTCGTGAATACGACTACAACTTAAGAGCTCAGGGTCTCAGCCTTGAAATGCTCACAAAGTACACAGGCATGAAGATTTCCGACATCAAGGAAAGATACAAGGAGCAGGCTGAAGTTAATGTTAAGAAGCAGCTTGCAATCGACGAAATCGTAAAGGCTGAAAAGGTTGAAGCAACTGAAGAAGACATCGAAAAGAAGTACGAAGAAATGGCTACTCAGTTCGGTATGAAGGTTGAGGACGTTAAGGCAAGAATCACAGCAGAAGACCTCGCACTCGACGTTAAGTCCATCAAGGCATTTGAGCTTGTAAAGGAAGCTGCAAAGGTTACTGAAAAGACAGTTACTGCAGAAGAGCTTGCAAAGATGAACGCTCCCGAAGAAGCAGAAAAGCCTGCTAAGAAGACAGCCGCTAAGAAGTCTGCAACAACAAAGAAGACTACAACTAAGAAGGCTGACGCTGAGGGCGCAGATGCAGCTGCTGAAAAGAAGAGCGCCGCAAAGAAGGCTACTACAACAAAGAAGACTACAACCAAGAAGGCAGACGCTGAAGGTGCTGAAAAGACCGAAAAGAAGCCTGCTGCAAAGAAGACAACAACTGCAAAGAAGACTACAACTAAGAAGGACGCTGAATAATCCTTTTGTCTTTGGCAAAGTCTTAAATATGTAAAAAGATTTGTGCGTGCAGGTGTCCTGTGCGCACATTCTGCTTAAATGGAGATTTGCGGAATTTGCAGTTTTTGGGGAAATTTTCGCATGAAGTGTTACTTTTTGAATGTAACCAAAGAGTTTTCGCCATCTGCGGATGGCGGGGTGTCACTTTTGACTCAGCAAAAGTAACCAAAACTGCCCACTCTGCAAAAAATTACCGCTACGCTTAGATTTTTTGCGAGCCGTGGAGGCTCATTCTCTACGGTATATTGGCAAAAAACTTAGTTTTCTTCTCACTAATAAACGTGGTTTGCCTCGCAAAGCGAGGCTATAGCCTGCCAAGGGCAGGCAAACCACATATAGCAGTGGGAGAAAAGATATAAGTTTTCTCATAGCTTGCGTAGAGAGCTAAAAAGAGCCGCCACGAAACTCTCCCAAAGAAAAATACAAACTATACCAAAATAAGAACTAAACTAAGAAAGGAAGAATCACTATGGCACTTGTACCAATGGTCGTTGAATAGACAGGACACGGAGAACGCTCCTTTGACATCTACTCAAGACTCTTAAACGACAGAATCATTTTCCTCGCAGACGAGGTTAACGACACAACAGCTTCCCTCGTCGTTGCCCAGCTTCTCTATCTTGAAGCACAGGACCCCGACAAGGATATTGACCTTTACATCAACTCCCCCGGCGGCTCAATTTCCGCAGGCATGGCAATCTATGATACAATGAACTTCATCAAGTGCGATGTTTCCACAATCTGTATAGGTATGGCGGCAAGCATGGGGGCATTCCTTCTCTCGGCAGGCGCCAAGGGCAAGAGAATTGCACTTCCCAACAGTGAAATCATGATTCACCAACCCTTAGGCGGCATGCAGGGTCAGGCAAGCGACATCAAAATTCACGCTGACCACATCATCCGCATCAAAGAAAAGATGAACAGAATTCTCGCCGAAAACACAGGCAAGTCCTACGAACAGGTTTGCCTTGATACCGACAGAGATAATTACCTGACAGCACAGCAGGCACTCGAATACGGTATTATCGACAAGGTTATCGACAAGAGAATCTAATCTAACGGAAGGAAATCCACTTAAATGCCAACAGACACAAACAGCAAGGTCTGCTCATTCTGCGGCAAACGAGAAATCGACGCAGGCAGGCTAATCTACGGCCCGGGCGGTGTCAACATCTGCGATAGATGCGTATATCTTTGCGAAGAGCTTCTTGAGGGCATGGAATACGACGATGAAGCGGCGGCAGCGTCAGCAAAAGAGGACAAAAACAACTCTCTTTCAGAGCTTTCCCTCGACACGCTTCCCCGTCCCCGCGACATAAAGGCAGAGCTTGACAAGTATGTAATCGGTCAGGACAATGCAAAAAAGACACTTTCGGTTGCCGTTTACAACCACTACAAACGACTCTTGCATGAAAAGAGCAAGGGACAGGATGACATTGAAATCGGGAAGAGCAATGTTTTGCTTCTCGGACCTACGGGTGTAGGTAAAACACTTCTTGCTCAGACGCTCGCAAAGTTCCTGAAAGTCCCCTTTGCCATTGCCGACGCAACAACACTTACAGAAGCAGGTTACGTAGGCGAGGACGTTGAAAATATTCTTCTCCGTCTTATTCAGGCGGCGGATTTTGATGTAAAAAAGGCGGAATGCGGCATTATCTACATTGACGAAATCGACAAGATAAGCCGCAAGAGCGAAAACCGTTCAATAACCCGTGACGTTTCGGGCGAGGGCGTTCAGCAAGCACTTCTCAAAATCGTTGAGGGTACAACTGCAAACGTTCCACCCCAGGGCGGCAGAAAGCATCCCAATCAGGAATTTATCCAGATTAACACAAGGAACATTCTCTTTATCTGCGGCGGTGCTTTTGACGGCATTGAAGCGGTTATCGAAAAGAGAGTAAAGGAAAAGACCACCCTCGGCTTTGGTGCAGAAGTTAAGACAAAGGCAGAAAAGGAAAAGACGGATTTGCTGGGCCTTGCAGAGCCGGAGGACCTTGTAAAATACGGTCTTATCCCCGAGCTTGTGGGAAGAATCCCCCTTGTGGTAGCTCTCGAGCATTTAGACCGCGATGCACTTATCAAAATTCTGACAGAGCCTAAGAATGCTCTTACAAAGCAGTACGAAACCCTCTTCAAAATGGACGGCGTTTCCCTTTCCTTTGACAAAAAGGCATTGGAATTCATCGCCGAAAAGGCACAGGAAAGAAAGACGGGAGCGAGGGGACTTCGTTCCATTATCGAGCCTGTTATGACAGACCTTATGTACGAGCTTGACAAGGATACCTCAGAATGTAAAATCACAAAATCTCTTCTTGAAAAAAAGACGGCAAAAAAGAAATAATTTAAGGGAGTGAATTTCACTCCCTTTTTTGTGCATATGAAAAAGCCGAGGCGTTATGCCCCGGCTTTAAAATTATTCAATTACCATTCGCTGTTTCTTCCAACCGAAGACACGCTGAACCAATCAGCTTCTGCATCTTCTTCAACTACAACGTAGCTCATAGGATGAACAAGACTCTTTACATCTTCGTCAACAACAGTATCCTTGCCGGACTTACCTGTGTTGAGAACAAGCTCGTCATCTTCGTTGATGTAGTAGATAATGCTGTCGTTGACGATTACTGCACGCTTAACGTCTTCAGCAATTGTTACAACCTTCTTGCCGTCAAACTTTGCAAGAGAATATACATCGTCCTCAGAGTTATAATCAGCTCCGAAATAGAACTTGCCGTTCTTGTTTGCCCAGATGAAGTTGTAAACCTCTGCATCAATTTCGGTAGCTTCCTTGCCGCCTGTGTATACAGAGTATTCGTCGCTGTCATGCTTGATGAATACTGTTTCCTTGTTGAATGCTTCAGCATAATCTGTATAAACACTCATTACATCTTCAGCAATTGTTGTTCCCTTGCTAAAGTCGATGCCCTTCTTTGTAATTGCGTACTTGATAAGCTCGCCCTTACCTTCGTCATCAACCTCTTCGATTGTATAGAAGCTGTCTTCTGTGTAATCGTATGTTACAAGCTCATCGTCTTCTTCGGGAATTTCGATTTCAACAAACTTATCGTAGTCTGCACGAACATAGCTTGTGTACTTAACCTTATCATCGTCATATTCGGATGTAACAATGACCTTTTCGCCACTGTAGTAGGAATCACCGAAATCTTCAACGAGAAGCTTTGCCTTCTTGCCGTCTACATAGTAGAGGTTATATTCGTAATCGGAATAATAGCTGTCTTCGTCTTCCTTGATTTCCTTCTGTGTAACTGCGTAGAAGTGTCTGTTTTCCTTTTCGTCTTCTATCCAGTTTATATATACAACATCGTTATCAAGACCGCTTACTTCAACTTCCTCGCCTGTACCCTTCTGGTAGTAAAGATTGTCCTTCTTTACGTAGTAGAGAGCACTGTAGTTGCTGTCTACCCAGGAGTAATCATCAGCACCCGACACGAGATCTTCTGCCTTGTCGTTCTTGCCTGTTCCGCAAAGGCTGATTGTATACTGTGTATCGTATGTTTCTTCGTCCTGCTTTGTTTCAACAAGTCTTATCTTCTTGCCGTTTTCGCTGAAGCCATAGTAGAATTCGCCCTTCTTGGCGATTTCATTGTGGATTTTATCAACGCCGGTTGAATAGATAACTTCACCGTCATCGTTCTTGTAAACAACAGCCTTGTAGTCGCTTGAAACTGTGTACTCAACTACGTCCTTACCCATCTTCATTTCATTATTGCCGTTTCTGCCACACTTGTAAAGTGTACCGTTCTTTAAATAGAAGACTGTCTTTCCGTCGGGAGTAATCTGATATTCGGAAACACCCTTTGCAATCTGTGTGTTGGCTTCGGGATTCTTCTTGGATACTGCTCTGTAATAGAGGTCAAATTCGCCGCCGTCGGGATCCATACCGAAGAATATGTACTTACCGTCAGCTGTAATCTGAATTGAACCGCCAAGATCTTCTATGTCTGCTACAACAATGCCTTCCTTCTTGCCGGGCATAAGGAACTTTCCTTCATCGTCTGTTGAATAAACTAAAGGAAGAGCCTTAGGGTTAATTGTCTTTCCGCCGAAGCAGGACTTAAGACCGGATATTGCAAGAATTGCAACAACCACAATCAAAGCAATAACAATGATCTTCTTCAAGAGACCCTTATCAGCCTTCTTTACTGCTGCTGCCGCCTGAGCAACTGCTTCGCTTCCTGCTGTAGCTACAGACTGAACCACGTTTTCCTTTGCAGGTTCTTCTGCCGCAGGAGCAGCCTGTTCTTCAACCTTTGCGCCACATACGTTGCAGAACTTTGCGTCATCTGCGAGCTCGTTCTGACAATTTAAACATTTCATAAAACACACTCCGTTTCTTATTATTTTAAATGTTTAGTTAATTATAAAACATTTTACTACTTTTGTCAACATTTATTCACAAAATAAAAGCCTGTTTTTCATTTTTTTCCAAAAAAAGTGCCGTCAAGACAGTTTTCGAGGGTTATTCCCGAAAGGGGTTCAAAAACGTACTCGCATAGTGCAGGAAACCTGCTTGTGACAGAGTCGGGATTTGAAATCAGCTTTATTTTTTCAGCGCGTTTCAGTCTTTTTATGGCGTATTCCAGCTTTGCCGCCACCTTGTAGTGTTCAGTCCTCCAAACAGTCACAATCTCTATCGGCTTATGGCTTCGCATATATTTTGCATGGGAGGTTCCGCTTCCGTCAAGGTGATTTTTCATGCGTTTTTCAAGGTCGTTTGTAATACCGGTATAGAGAGAGCCGTCATCACACCGTACGATATATACATATGCCATAAACTCACCGCCTAAAACTCAGAAAAAATACAATCTTTTGTCAAGCAGGATTATACCACACCCAAAGGCAAAAAGCAACAAAAATGTTCTTTAAGGCTTACGACACATAGCGACGTCTTTTTTTCTTGACTTTTGGCTATAATAATGATATTATAATAGAGTACAAAAAATTCATGGGGGCGTAAAGGTTTCGACGGGGATTTTGAAGTACGCTAAGCGAGCAGGAATGCAGGCGGCCTTTATAGGACTGCACATTAAATATAAACGCTAACAATAATAGATTAGCTTACGCTGCCTAAGTGCGCGTCATCGACCCGGGGAGTACCGCGGCCCCGGCTTCGGTGTCACATCAGCGGTGAACGTGAACATTTCTAAGCTTTGCGATTTGTCATGACCTTATGAAGCTACTCGTTTTCACAGTTTGTTTGTTGTCAGTGATTAAGGGGAATTTTAACAGCAAACTACGCTCGTAGAAAGGTGTATGAATGGGTTTTCGGACGCGAGTTCGACTCTCGCCGCCTCCACCAAAAATCCCGAACGGTCTGCGTTTGGGATTTTTACCTTTTACCTCTTACTTCTTCCCTCTTACCTCGGGATTTTTGGGAAGTAAGAAGTAATAGGTAAGAAGTAATAAGTATAAGTTAATCCCACATAGAAAAGCTTTGTTTCTATGTGGGACTTTGCTTTTTGTGGGGGTGGATGGACTTTGCAAAACAAGTTTGCAAAAACAGGTAAAATTAAGGGGGATACGTATTTGCACGGTGTCCGTTACGATAATAAAAAGTTTTTATGTTTTATTGTTATACGGTATTTACTTTTAAAGTACTTGGTGCTATAATACCCATATAATTTAATATCCACACAAAGTGTCGTCCGTACCGCAGAGAAAAAGGTACGGTCGGTGAAAAGGGAACGCGGTGAGAATCCGCGACGATACCAGTCGCTGTATGCATTCAAGAAATAAACAACGGCGAAAGCCGGTCATTGGGAAACTGAGAAGGCTTGTTTATTTCGCTTGAGAATGTAAGTCAGAAGACCTGCTTTGATACTTTTTCCGTACGTGATTTTTCATAGGAAGAGGTTTTCTGTTCGGCGCTGAACTTTGCTGGTAAAAAAACGAAGTTCTCAGGGCTTTCTTTGTTATTGTCTTTTTGCCAAAACGGAATGTGGTGTACGGGAAAACTGCCGTAGTAACTTGATTGTTACTGCGGTTTTTTGTTTTGTCCCGATTTTTGGAGGTGATCGCCTATGTCCCGGTATTGGCATAGAAATAAAAACAAAAATTAGAAAGGAAAATTAAAAATGAATCGCACAAAATTTTTATCACTGTTTCTTTGTTTGATTATGCTGTTTGGCATATTTCCGATTTCATCGGCGCCGATACCTGTAATGGTTAATGATTCAGCTTTTGACTTTGAGGTTGGTGCTTTGTTGGCCGATGAAGAGGGCGATGTTGAACAAAATGATGTTTCAGATGTTTTTAGCATAATCAGTGAAGGCATAGGACTTTCTGCAGCATATCTTGGTGATGAGCTTGAAGAATTTCATCGTAATGGTTCAGTTGCCTATGGCCTTGAGTGGCATGTTATTTCTCTGCTCAGAGCCGGAAAGACAATTGATGATGAAATACTTCTTGAATACTACAATTCATTGGTTGAAACTGTTAAAGGGTGGACTGTTGAAACAACTCCCACAAATATTGAAAGATGCGCTCTTGCAATATCGGCTATGGATAAAGACATCACAGATGTAGACGGCGTAAATTTAGCAGAGCTCATTTACAACAACACTGCGCTTGAAACGGGATCCAATAAACTGGTTTTTGCACTTCTTGCCCTTGACGCAGCAGGTGTAGAAATACCTGAAAATGCGCTTTGGAGCAGAGATGCAATTATTACCGAGCTTTTAAAGTACCAAACATCAGACGGAGCCTTTGGCCTTGCTTTAGATAACCTTGTTTCTGATGTTGATATGACTGCTATGTGTATTCAGTCGTTAGCACCCTATACAGGATTTGAAAACGTAAATGATGCTGTAAATGATGCGGTTGAATACCTTAAAAGAACTGCTTCCGAAGAATTTGATTACTTAAATAATGCATACTCAACAGCCCAGGTTTTGTTGGCACTTTCGTGTCTTGGAATCGATGTTACAGATTCTGACAGTGGTTTTGGAAACGGGGAGGATGAAAACATTGTTACTGCTCTTGGAAAATACAAGAGTGAAAACACAAACGGATATATCAGTGAAAACGGTGTTCTTTCTTCATCTGCAACATATCAGGTTATGCAGGCGTATGATGCATACAGAAAAGCATTCAAGGAGAACCTTTCCTACTGGGACTTTTCCGTAAAAGGACAGATATATGATGATGGCGGAGAAAACGAAGGAGAAGCTGATAACGATGAACAAGAAGCAGCTTCGGCAAACGTTTATGTTACTTTGGTTTCTGATGCAAGTGTTGTTACAGACAAAAACGGAGAATATGTAGCTGCAGCCAAAGTTACAGTTGCAGACCTTGACAAAAACGGCATACATACAGTTGATGAGGTACTGTATGCTGCACACGAAGCCTACTACGATGGTGGTGCGCAAGAAGGATATGCTTCGCAAAATACAGCACATGGCTTGTCAGTTGCAAAGCTTTGGGGCAAGGGTAGCCTTGAAGCACCTACATCGTGCGGATACTACCTTAATAACAATAGCTGTTGGAGTCTTGCCGATGAAGTAAAAGAAGGCGATTATATTGTTGCTTTTAATTACTATGATACAATCGGATGGAGCGATTCTTATGCTTATTTTGATGTAAATACTACAGAGGTTAATAAAGGCAAGACAGTTACTTTGACCTTGAACTGCCTTGGATATGATGCCTCATGGAATATTGTTTCATCACCCTGTAAGGGAGCAAATGTGGAAATTCTTGGAAGCAACAACAGTGCACAGAAGGTATTAACTACAAATAAAAACGGAAAGGTAAAGATTAACTTTCCGAAATCAGCGAAAGCCGGAGATTATTATGTGGTTGCATGCAAAGATGATAACAGCATTGTTCCGTGCGTTTGCAGAATAACCGTTAAGGATACAAATAATACTGTAGGTTCAGGCACTGCCAAGGACATTAAGGTTTATATCAAGATTTCAGATCCCGAGGGTGAAACATACCTGAAAAAAGTGTCGTATTCGGTTAAAAAAGGAACGACAGCTTTCGAACTTCTCGAAAAAACCGGGCTTGATATTGATGTTTCTCGCAGCGTATACGGAATGTATGTTTCGGGAATTGAAGATCTAGCGGAATTTGATGAGGGAGAAGGAAGCGGATGGATGTATCGTGTAAACAGAAAGTTTCCGAGCATTTCTTCGTCTATGTATGCTCTTTCCAAAGGAGATTATGTTGAATGGCTTTATACAAGGGACTTTGGTGAAGACTTGGGACAATCAAAATCTTCAGGTGTTTCTTCGTCAAAATCAGATAAAGAAGACGTCGAGGAAGAAATAACAGATGTTCCGCAAAATACCGACAAAACACAGGAAGAAGCGCAGAAGAATGTTTTCGGTGATACAACATTTGCAGATGTGAAATCAGATAATTGGTACTACGATTCGGTAAAATATGTGTATGAAAATAATCTCATGCAAGGCACGGATAACGGATTTGAGCCGGACAGCAATATGTCAAGAGCAATGCTTGTAACGGTTCTCTACAGAATGGATAATGGTACCAAGAGCGAATACACACATCTTTTCAGTGATGTTTCCAAAGAAAAGTGGTATGCTGATGCTGTATCATGGGCAGTTTCAAATGGTATTATAAAGGGTGTTACCGAAACTGAATTTGCGCCTGACAGTGATGTGTCAAGGGAACAGATGGCTCTTATTATGTATCGTTTTGCCAAAATGAAGGGCTATGATGTAAACGGCACGGAAGATGTTTCGGCATTTTCCGACGTTGATAACGTAAGCGAGTGGGCAATCGATGCCGTAAAGTGGGCAAAAAATCATGAACTTATAAATGGTACCGATAAATTCTCTTTGTCCCCCAAAGCTTCAGCAACAAGAGCACAGATAGCAACAATTATTATGCGTTTTTGCGAAAACCTGGCAAAATAAATCTTATTTTAATGGCATAGGACAGCAGAAGCAATCTTCTGCTGTCTGTATTCGATATAAATCGGGAGCGTAATGATGAAAAGAATAATAAGCGTATTTTTGTCTTTGATAGTGGTTTTTGGGATATCGGCAGAGGCTGTTGAAAATTATTCGCAAAAAGTTGACAATCTTACATTGACGGTTGGTAGTTTTTTATTTGAAACGGTAAAAGAAGCGGTGCCAAACTCAATCGGCGGCGAGTGGTCGGTTGTCGGACTTTCAAGAAGCGATGTTGATATACCCGAAAAATATTTTGAAACCTACTATAAAACAGCAGAAAAATATGTAAAAGATAAAAATGGTGTGCTCAGTAAAAACAAGTACACCGAGTATTCGAGGGTTGTAATTGCCCTTTGTTCCATCGGCAAAAATCCCGAAAACGTTTCGGGTTACAATCTCATTGCTCCGCTTCTTGATTATGACAAGGTTATAAAGCAGGGGCTTAACGGACCAGTATGGGCGCTTATTGCACTTGATGCGGCAGAGTATAACGATGACGAAATAAGAACGAAATACATAGACCTTATTCTTTCCCGACAGCTTCCCTCGGGAGGCTGGGCACTTAACAGTTCGGTGCAAGAAGCAGATGTTGATATCACCGCAATGGTGCTGACGGCACTTTCCTCATATATGGATAAAGTAAAAGTAAAAACTGCCGTAGATAAGGGACTTTCGTATCTTTCTGGCATTCAAAACATTGACGGAAGCTTTGGCGAATACTCCGAAAGCACATCTCAGGTAATTGTTGCTCTTTCAAGTCTTGGTATATCCCAAAAAGACTCAAGGTTTTTCAAGAACGGAAAGACTGCCGTTGATGCGCTTATGAATTTTCACATAAAAGGAAAAGGCTTCAAGCACGCAAAATCCGACAAAGAATCCAACCTTATGTCAACAGAGCAAGGTTTTTATGCCCTTGTAAGTCTGAAACGTTTTGAAGATGGAAAGAGTAAGCTTTTCGATATGAGCGACGGTATTTCTATATCAGGTAATAATGCGGGCGGTAACAGAATCGGGATAAAGTACCCGAATAAAACCTTCAGCGATATTAAGAATCACAAGTATAAGTCTGAAATTGAGGCACTCTGTCAAAGAGGCATAATAAACGGAATGACTGAAAATACCTTCTCGCCTGATTTCACCATGACAAGAGCAGAGTTTGCCACAATTACCGTAAGAGTCCTCGGACTTGAAGCAAAAGGAATAGATGTCTTTTCTGATGTGAAAAAAACTGACTGGTACTACGGTTTTGTGGGTACTGCTTATGATTACAGTATAATCAAGGGTGTGTCTGAAAACCGATTCAACCCAAACGGCACAATTACCCGTGAAGAAGCGGCGGTCATGGTAAAGAGAAGTGCAAAAATCTGCGGTATTGATAAAACTTATAACGAAAGTGCCGTAAGAAATGTGCTGTCGCAGTTTACCGACTACAAGACCGTTTCCACTTGGGCAAAGGAAGGACTTGCTTTTTGTTATGACAAAGGAATTCTTGACGATTCGGAAATTGAAATAAATCCTAAAGAAGCGGTAAAACGAGGAGAAATTGCGTATATGCTCTATAACTTATTGAAAGAGGCAAATCGTACATGAAAAGAATAACAGTTTTATTTTTAACTTTACTTGTAATATTTACTTTAACATCCTGTAATGACAATACAGAGCCTGTACCTGTAGAAGTTCCCGCGGGTAAACCCGAGCCTGTCAATGCAGAGGAGACAGTAATAACAGATAAAGAGCTTACCTGTACTCTCTCGGTAAGATGCGATACAATCCTTGATAATATGTCCGATTTTGACAAAGACAAGACAGACATTGTACCTTTTGACGGTGTAATCCTTGGTGAAACAGAGGTTGTATTCTACGAGGGAGAAACAGTGTTCAACCTTCTTCGCCGTGAAATGAAGAAAAACGGTATACATATGGAGTTCAACGAAGTACCGATGTACGAAAGCGCCTACATTGAGGGTATTGCAAACATCTATGAATTTGACTGCGGTGAGCTGTCTGGTTGGATGTACAAGGTCAATGATTGGTTTCCCAACTACGGCTGTTCACGTTACAAGCTGAAGGAACACGACAAGGTAGAATGGATTTACACCTGCGACCTTGGCAGAGACATCGGCACAGACTACTCACAAAGAAACGGAAAAGACAATGAATGAATTTAAGATGTATCACCCATTGGTGAATTTTTCATACTTTGCGTATGTCTTAGGTCTTGCCTGTACAGGGATGCATCCGCTGATGCTTGCTTCATCGCTGTTTTGCTCTTTTTTATATATGTGTATTATAAACGGCAAAAAGGCACTTCACAGCCTTGCGTTTCTGCTTCCCGCAATTATTCTGACTTCTCTTATCAATCCTCTTTTCAACCACGAGGGAATGACAATACTCGGGTATCTGCCTGACGGAAATCCGCTAACCTCGGAAAGCATAATCTACGGACTTTGTGCCGCCGCAAGTCTTGTGTCGGTGCTGTGCTTTTTCTCCTGTTTCAGCTCTGTTATGACAAGCGATAAATTTATGTACCTGTTTGGCAAAATAATACCGTCGCTGTCACTTATTCTTTCCATGACACTCCGATTTGTTCCACTGTTTTCTGAAAGACTGAAAAAGACAGCGGAAGTTCAGAAGTGCATCGGTAAGGGACTTGACGAGAAGGGTGTTTTCAGGAAAATCAAAAACGCCCTGCGAATACTTTCGATAACCGTAACGTGGGCACTTGAAAATGCAATTGATACAGCCGACAGTATGAAAGCAAGGGGCTACGGAACGGGAAAAAGAACATCCTTTTCCAACTACCGCCTTGAAAAGCGTGACATAGCAATGCTTCTGTACATACTGTTTCTCGGCACATATGTAATTATTGGAAATGTTTCGGGACAGATGGATTTTTCCTTTTATCCTGTGATAAAGTCCACGCCGATTACGAGGTATTCAATCAGCGTTTTTATCAGCTACTTTTTACTATGTATGACACCTGTAATAATTGAACTATGGGAGGTGAGAAGATGGAAATATTTAAGGTAGAGAATCTGAGCTTTGCTTATCCCGAAAGTGAAAAAAACGCTGTTGACAGTGTAAGTTTCACCATAAACGACGGCGAGTTAATAACCCTTTGCGGAAAATCGGGATGCGGTAAAACAACTCTTCTCCGTCTTCTCAAAAGCTCTCTTTCACCTGAAGGCAAAATAAGCGGAAATATTACATATCTCGGCAGAAATCTCCGTGAGCCTTCACCGAGAGAGGACGCACAAAACATAGGCTTTGTTTTCCAGAATCCCGAGTTTCAGCTGTGCTGTGATAAGGTGTGGCACGAGCTTGCCTTCGGTCTTGAAAGCCTCGGATTTTCTGAAGATGAAATACGTCTTCGTGTTTCCGAAACATCCTCCTTTTTCGGCATTTCTGACCTGTTTCACAAAAAAGTAAGCGAGCTGTCTGGCGGACAGAAACAGCTTGTATGTCTTGCATCTGTTATGGTAATGAAACCGAAAGTGTTAATCCTTGACGAGCCGACCTCAAGCCTTGACCCGATATCAGCAAAGCACTTTATTGAAGCCGTAAAACGTGTAAACGACGAGATGGGTGTTACCGTCATAATGTCGGAGCAACGGTTAAATGAAGTACTTCCCATATCCGACAGAGTTATTGTTATGAATGACGGCAGAATATTTGCTGACGGAAGTGTAAGAGATATTGCAAATACACTTTTTGAAGAAAGGCACGAAATGTTTTCGGCGTTCCCGCCGCAGATGAGAATATATGCAAGTATTGAGAATGGCAGTGACTATCCCATATCAGTTAAAGACGGTAAGACGTGGCTTACAGAGTTTTCACAAAATCACACCCTTTATCCCGAAAGAATAAAAGCCGACACACAGCCCGACACCACAAAAAAAGCAGTTAATCTTTGCGAAGTCCATTTCAGATACGAAAAGAATTCAGGGGGCGTGCTGAAAGGCATAAGTCTTACCGCATACAAAGGCGAAATACTTTCAATCCTCGGCTCGAACGGTGTGGGAAAATCGACGCTGCTTTCGGTAATTTCAGGTGTCCGCAAAGGATATTGCGGAAAGGTAAAAACTGACGGCATAATATCTTATATGCCGCAGGATGTGACAAGCCTGTTTGTCAAAGATACTGTAAGAACTGACCTTTTTGAAATCACAAGGAACGAAAACGCCGTTATGAAAACAGCCGAGCTTTGTGACATTCTGAACCTTCTTGATAAGCACCCCTATGACCTGTCGGGCGGTGAAAAGCAACGTGCGGCACTTTGCAAGGTACTGCTTACAAATCCCGAAATTCTCCTTCTTGACGAACCGACAAAGGGTATGGATGCTCATTTCAAAGAAAACTTCGGAAAGCTCCTACACAGGCTTAAAAATGACGGCATAACAATTATAAATGTGTCCCACGACATAGAGTTTTGCGCTTCCTTTTCCGACAGGTGCGCTCTTATGTTTGACGGTAAAATTTCATCTGTCGTAACGTCGAAAAGCTTTTTTACAAAGATGAACTATTACACCACAGACACCGTACGAATGGCAAATAATATTCTTCCCACGGCAGTAACGGTAAATGATGCAATTTCTGCTTTGGGCGGTAAGAATTTTGAGTCTGAAAAGAATGACAACGATGAGTCAAACGGCAATAATTTACCGCCGATAACCAAAAGAGAAAAGGGCTCAAAGGGGTTCACCTTAAAGTCCTTATTACCGCTTATTTTTGTATTGCTTGCCGTTCCGTTTACTGTTTATTTCGGCATAAAGCACCTTTCTGACAGGCAGTATTATCTTGTAAGCGGTATTGTAATTGCAGAAATACTTTTACCGTTTTTACTTATGTTTGAAAGACGAAAGCCAAAGGCAAGAGAAATTGTAACGCTCTCAGTTCTCTCTGCAATATGCGTTGCAGGAAGAAGCATATTCTTTATGGTACCCCAGTTCAAGCCTATGGCGGCAATCATCATAATTTCCGGTGCTTGTCTTGGGTATGAATCGGGAATGATTGTGGGTGCAGTATCTGCATTCGTTTCAAACCTTTTCTTCGGGCAAGGTCCGTGGACTGTGTGGCAGATGACGGCATTCGCACTTATCGGTCTTGTTTCGGGACTTGTATTCGATTCTTGTAAGGTAAAAAAATCAAAGACGGCCTTATGTATCTTCGGCTTCTTTGCAACATTCCTCATTTACGGCGGAATACTGAATCCCGCATCGGTGATTATGATGAACCCCGAGCCTTCGGCAAAGCTTTTGCTTTCTTCGTTTGTCGCAGGTTTTCCCTTTGACCTTATACATTCGCTGTCAACATTTGTATTTCTGCTTGTAATGGCAGAGGCGTTTGTCGGGAAAATTGAGAGGGTAAAGATCAAGTATGGGCTTATGACTGATTAGTACCGCACATGTTCATTATCGCGTCCGCTTATGGATATCAAAGCCGTCACGGGTGCGTCATCCGTCCTGTCCAGTACCGTCATATGATTTTTCCGTGAAAATGAGCAGTTACGCGCCGCCTCCACCAAAAATCCCGAACGGTCTGCGTTTGGGATTTTTACCTTTTACCTCTTACTTCTTCCCTCTTACCTCGGGATTTTTGGGAAGTAAGAAGTAATAGGTAAGAAGTAATAAGTATAAGTTAATCCCACACAGAAATGCTTTGTTTCTATGTGGGACTTTGCTTTTTGCGGGGGTGAAACGACGGGATGCAGTAATTTGGGGGTGATTTTGGTAAGGATGGAGTCGGTATATGAGGGATAGGGGGATTTTAGTAAGTAAAGGCATAAAATTAAAGGAAACAAGTTTTGGGCTTGTTTCCTTATGTTATTCTACCTCCTGGAGTTCTTGAAATAGACATTTCATTACACCAATAGATTTTGCAGGCATACAACAATAAATACTTTGAAATTTTTGGCAAAAAAAGAAAGGTAGGCAAAAAATCGCCTAACCTTTCTATCGAATTAATCCACATAACAATAGTCTACGATATATGTATCTTCACCTGTCATTGTGAATTTAACGGTATACTCACTTCTGATAGTTGCACCGAAACCGTTTTGAGCATCTACCCATCCTTCAACACGCCATTCATTACCATCGTTTGTAATTCTAGTTTGGCTATAAGAAGAGAACTTTGCTGTAGATGGTGATTTTAATATTTCTTTCACTTCTGACTCGGCTACTACTTGTGCATCGAATTCATCAAATTCATCACTACCGCACCCTGTAATACAAAACATCAACGAAAACACACAAAGAACACATGCTAAAGATTTTTTCATACATGTCACCCCCTTACTCAAACAAATGATGGATAATGTTTTTTTCATAAAAAACCTCCTAAAAATAAAAAGTGCACCAACCGAAGCCAGTGCACAAAAAACACAAACTCCGATTGCTGCGAAACAATTATTAATAGAATGGTACTAAAATCAATCTACCAAGTGGAATTTGCGTTTTTATCAAATTCTAAAGGTAGATTAAAAAGGGCACAAAACACCCTTGGTATATAAACTAGTACCCTTCCATCGTACAATATAATTGTTTCGCATAGTTATTATATCATCAAAACACAAAAAATGCAATAGCTAAAAAGAAAAAAGTGCGATACAAAACCTTCCGCCTACCTCCACCACCATCACCTATACCATTCCCATCCCCACCATCCAAAACCCACACCTCAACCTTTCCTTCCCATTCCCACGCCGCCCATAACAATCAAGGCAATCACAGTTCCCACACCCATCCCTGGGCAAGTTTTTAGCGCAACGCAGATTATTACAATTATTTCACTCAAAATGTGGTATAATAATCGTCACGGTTACTTCTTTGTTTCAACAGTTAAAACAATAGTTTGTTTTTTTTAAAATTCCAAATAAAAAATTCTATTTGGAAAATATGTCGATTTATTTGGAATTTATATTGACATATTTTTGAGAACGTGATATTATATAAGTGCAAAATCACATTTTGTGGGGTGAAATACATGAAAGTTGTTAATCAAAAAAAGGTAAAAAACTATATACTTGGTTTAATAAAAAGCGGAAGAAAAGATTATGTTAATGCCGCAATCGAATGCTTTAATATAAGCAAATCCAGCGTATACAATTATGTGAAGCAGATGGAAAACGACGGTTTGATTGAAAAAAAGGGGAAAACATATATTCTTCGTACTAATGTGTATTACTACAATTTGAAAAATGATGGTACTTTAGGCGAAGACCGTGTGTACAACGAATTCATATCACAGCACATACAATTCCCTAAAAATGTAAATTCCATATGGGCGTATGCATTTACCGAAATGATGAACAATGCCATTGAACACTCTGAAGCAAAAAACATTGATATTGCTGTTTATCAAAACTGTCTCGACACTCAGATACTTATTAAAGACGACGGCGTTGGAATCTTCAAAAAAATTCAGGATTTCATGAAAGAAAGCCGAAACGAAAGCATTTCACTCAGGGAATGTGTATCGCTTCTGTTTGCCGGAAAATTTACGACCGCACATCAATATCATACGGGCGAAGGAATCTTCTTTACTTCGCATATAATGGATGAATTTATTATTTATTCCGATGACAATTTTTTCACCAGAAACAATTTTGAATCTGCACAGATAGAAGACAGCAATCTGCATGATTTTTTGAAGATGGAAAATGGCACGGTTGTCAGAATGACATTGAACAACAATTCAAAAAAAGTGTTGTCCGAGGTATTTGACACTTTCGCTCCGGTTAATGAAGGATTTATAAAAACCACTATACCGATTGCGCATATGTTTTCCGGAGGCAATCCTGTGTCGCGTTCAGAAGCAAGGCGTCTATTGGGTTCTGTTACTTTGTTCAACGATATTGTCCTCGATTTTTCAGGTGTAGAAGAAATAGGACAAGGTTTTGCTCATGAATTATTCGTTCTCGGAAAACAAAAATTTCCAAATATAAATCTTAAAACTATCAACACTTGCAAAATGGTAGAAAACATGATAACGCGTGTTATCAGCACTTCAAACCTTTAAATTGTCATTTTGTATGGTGAAAATGAGCAGTTACGCGCCGCCTCCACCAAAAATCCCGAATGTGCAGCGTTTGGGATTTTTCCCTTTTACCTATTACTTCTTCCCTCTTACCTCGGGATTTTTGGGAAGTAAGAAGTAATAGGTAAGAAGTAATAAGTATAAGTTAATCCCACACAGAAATGCTTTGTTTCTATGTGGGACTTGTCTTTTTATAGAGCCAAACATTCCAAAAGCACTTGACCGTAATTATAGTTTATGGTATAATGTGTGGCAATGCGTGGTGCGAGCAAAGCAGCCTTTATCACGCGTCGGGAGGATTCATTATGACAGCGCAGAAGAACTACAAAAAAACACTTACAGCCTGTTATCTCGGTTTTGTAACACAGGCAATATCGGCGAACTTCACCCCATTATTATTTTTGACATTTGCAAGCACCTACGGAATAACACTTGAAAAAATCGCCATGATTCCGATGGTATTCTATCTGACACAGCTGCTCGTTGACCTTGCGGCTACAAAATTTGCCGACAAAATCGGGTACCGCGCCTGCGTTGTGGTATCTCAGGTCGTGTCATCGGTAGGCCTAATACTCATGGCGTTCCTGCCCTCTCTTTTGCCGGTTCCCTTTATGGGAATTCTGATTTCGGTAGTGCTTTACGCCATAGGCAGCGGTCTTATAGAGGTACTTCTCAGTCCCATTGTCGAAGCCTGTCCCTTTGAAAACAAGGACGGGGTAATGAGTACCCTCCACTCCTTCTACTGTTGGGGTGCAATGGGTGTGATTCTGGGTTCTACTCTCTTTTTTACCGTATTCGGCGTAGAAAACTGGAAGATTTTAACTGTACTCTGGGCGCTGATTCCGTTATACAACACTTTTAACTTTATAAACTGCCCGATTGAACGTCTGAACGGGGACGGCGAGAGCATGGGCATAAGAAATCTCTTGAAAACCCCCATATTCTGGCTGATGATAATACTTATGATATGCTCGGGTGCATCCGAGGCAACCATGGCTCAGTGGGCATCTGCATTTACCGAGTCTGCAATAGGCGTTTCCAAAACCATCGGTGACCTTGCAGGGCCGTGCCTTTTTGCCTTTTTTATGGGTATTACACGAATGATGTACGGAAAATTCAGCGAAAAACTTAATCTCGGCAAGGTTATGCTTATCTGTGGCATAATGGCGGCTGGCTGTTATCTGCTGGCGTCCCTTTCCACAATTCCGATTCTCGGTCTTGCAGGCTGTGCGCTCTGCGGTCTTGCCGTCGGCATCATGTGGCCGGGTTCTATCAGTGTTTCGTCAAAGGCTTGTCCGAGAGGCGGCACTGCCATGTTTGCATTCTTAGCCCTGGCGGGAGATTTAGGTGCTACGGTAAGTCCCACAATGGTAGGCAGCCTTTCTGAAATGGCAGGCGGTAATCTTAAAGCGGGACTTCTTGCCGCAACCGTTTTTCCCGTAATACTGGTTATTTGCCTGATTGTCCTTGGGAGAATGAAAAATCACAATTAAAACCAGCTACCTGCATCACCTATCCGGTGGTGCAGGCTTCTTTTTGGCAAAAAATTTGTTTTATATTGCCCCGAAGGCGTTTTTTAAAATTCAGGTGAAGGCACGCCAACTTCCGAGTCTGTGTCGCCATTTACATAATTATCGTAGTCATCAACGATTTTCTGAAGTGCGGCATCATCGGGAATTGTTTCAAGAACGTTCTTTGCCGTATCATAAATGTTGCCTGTAACAGGCTCGCCGTAGATTATAAACTGACTTGTGCCTACTGTGATTTTTGTATATGTTCTGCACACAACATCTGTCTTATAATTCTTTACCGGAACATTTACGAGAACGCCCGCAAACACAATGTGGTCATCATTATCCGAATTAAAGATAAGGTCAATATTATCTTCTCTGCTAAATGCCACGCCCTGCACGAAATTCGGGGAGTTCACGGTAAGCTCTGTCGCATTTTCAAGGTTGTATGCCGCCGCAACGATGAAGCCGTATTCGTCAATTACAAAATTTTCTTCTTCGTTCTTTGCTCTTGCCATTATGTTTGCCATAAAGCGCATACCCATATTGCCCGTTGTTCTTACCTGCGTTTCATCGTACATGGAGGCGTAGTTGTCAATACCAAGTTTTGTAACCTGTCTTGTTTCGGCATCAACAAAGAAATACTGAGTCTTTGCCACCTCTACCGCGTCATACGATGCCTTTTCAACAATCTCAATAAGCGTATCCTCTTGTACATCAAGATATATAATAGTGCCCTCTTCGGGTATTGCATAGCTGTCACGCACGCCGTTTATAACTTTATATCTGAAATTAGTATCATTTACTCTCGCGCCTACATCAATAGCAACAGGGGGAGCACCTGCAACGGTGTAATTGATACTCTCTTTAATGGTATCTGTTGTTTCTCCGTCGGGGTCTACAAAATAGCAGCCGTCGGGAAGATTGTATACATAGGCGGGCAAAGCATCGCCTGTCTGATTCTGAATAATGATACCTGCGGGATTGGGATGCTGCGAAAGGTCAACTGTACCTGTCATATGCAGGATTATGCCCCTTGTTTCGCCGCCGTTTATAATTACAGAATCTCCATGTGCTTTAATGGCTACACTGGATTCGTCGTCGGATATTACTTTACCGCCGTTGATTTTAACAACTGCCTGTGTTGCAACACCGGATGTATCCATGACTATTGCCCTGTGTGGACCATAAACAGTACCGCTTTGAAGGGTAAGCATTGTGTAATCATGAAGACATATGGCGGCACAATCTGAGGCTGTTGTTTCAATTCTGCCTGTCTTCTCCTTCGAGGAGTCGCAGACGGTAAGTAAAGTTTCGTTTCTAACAACCAAGGTGTAATCAGAGGAGGTTATCTTAAAGCCGTTAAGGTCAAAAGTGAAGTCTCCTATCTCTATATCAAGACCATTTTCGCCAAGGTCTACATCTCTATAAAGTGTAAGGGTTGACTCGTTATTTTCTACTGCAAACAAAACTGCCTCTTGGAAATTCTCAAAGAAATGCGTTTTCTCCTCTGTTTTTACCGTGTAAAATCTCTTTACCGAGCAAAGCGAGCAGACATTATCTTCAAACTCGTGGGTACATTCTGTTTTACAAACTGTACAGTAGCCGTCCTCGTAGCTGTGGGGATTGTCTGTTGTTCCGCACTCGAAGGAGCAGATGTCGCATATATGGTCGTCACCAAAGGAATGTGCAAAATCCTTGCCACATTCAAAGGAGCAGTTTTTGCAGATAAAAGAGCCGTTTTCAAACTCATGTCCCGTACACAGAGGCTCGATTGCAAGGAAGGTCTGGGAGGTATTACCAAAGCTGTCTTCGCAGTTATAGGTTTTGTATTTAAGCTCCTCGTTTACAAAAATCGCAAAAGCACATTCACTGTCGTAGGCACCCGAAACCCAATTGAATTTATATGCGCTTGTCATATCGTAGTCAAGCTCAAATGTTTCCTGCTTAATTTCGTGATCTGCTATCTCGATTGTTCCGACAAGCTCCTCTGTTTCTCCCTCTACCTTATATACCTCGATTTTTGCTTCGTTCCAGCTATCGGCGGGAGAATCAAATGCTGAAATATATAACCCGATCTTCGGATTTACAGCGTTGTTCTTTGAAACAATGTATCCAAAGCCACCTTCTTCAATTTCCTGAATTTCTAAATGCAATGCATCGCATATCACATAGTCCGCAGGTAAAGTAATGTCCGAGAAATCCATTGCCTCAGCATTACCATTACTAAGTGTTATATTTTCAATGCCTTCAAAGTCTTCAAAGACAAGGCTTCCTCCGTAAATTGCCACATAGCAGCTATCCGTAATGCCGCTGAAGGTAACTATGCCATCATAAATGGAGATACCATAAGAGCTAAACATACCGCCTTCAACAGTAAGTGTGCTGCCTGTACCCTGAACATACACATTATTCTTAAAAGTACCGTCTTTTACAGTCACCTTTGATGAACCTTGGATAATCAGACACGCTGACGATCCCGTAGCATTGAGCGTGCCCTGACCGTCAATTATAAGCTCGGCTGTTCCGTTGACACATATTGCACTTTCTGCATTCAGAGTGTAGTCGCCAAAGTAAAAAGTGAATTTTCCGGCAGATATGTATAACATACCATTATTATAATCAATATTTTTGTTTAAGAAAAGCGTGCTGTTCTCGCTCTTTGCCGCCTCTTCAAGAGCTTCATCTAATGTAAGATAGTAGGTTGTAGAACCGTCGTGTGTAACAACATAAGCCTCTTTTCTGAAACCGCAAACCGTACACTCGCCATCCGCAAAGGAATGAGTACATTCTGCCTTACAGATTGCACATACGCCGTCCTTGTTTTCCCAGTTGTGAGGAGCACCCTGCGTGCCGCAGGCAGTTTTACAAATGGTGCAGATGTTGTTTTCGTCAAATTTGTGAGCAAAATCACTTCCGCAGGTAAGAGAGCAAACAGAGCATACCAGAGTGCCTTCGGCAATAGAGTGCTCACAGCTTGATTCAAGGGTGAAAATCACATCGCCGTCCTGTACACTGCTCAGTGCTTCGCTCTCTGTGGCAAAAACACTCTCGCCGCCAATCAAGATTTCAAAACTGCATTCTTGGTCATAGGTTCCCTTTGTCCAGACAAAAGAGTAGGAGTACAAATCATTGTAATCCTCAAGTGTGATGGCTTTTTCGGGCACGCTGTCCTCGATGGTGAATGTCTCAACCAGAAAAGTGCCCTTATAAACCGAAAGCGATGCACCGTTCCAGCCGTCACCGTAGGAGTCGTAAAGCTTTATTTCAAGGGTTTTTATTGCCGAAAGAGTCGCAGTTTCATGTGCTTCGTTGGTGTGCAGATGCTCATGCGCAGAGTCCGAGACCGTTACGGCACTCGGCAGAGCAACTACGGATGTCGGGAGCAGTGAAACAATCATTAAAACAGAAAGAATCAATGCTGTAAACCTTTTTGTTTTCATAATGAGTCTCCTTTGATGTATGTTGGTTTTCTTTTTTTAGGTGTTACTTAAGGCGAGAAACAAAATCGTCAAAAACTTTATTTCCCAGTGCCACAAGGTCATTTGACAGCACCTTTTCTATGATGATTTTTCTCTCCTCTTCCTCAATCTCATAGATTTTCATGATTGAGTCGAGGGTGAGGGTGATTTTATCTTCGAGTGTATAGTATCTGTCACATCGCGTTGTAAGTGCCGACAGCTCAATACTCGTGCAGACGTTTTCGAGTTTTCTGAAGTCTTCCTCCGAAAGTGATGGAAGTCTGTCACCGAGCATGTGGTAATTTTTCTTTGCCGTCCAGTCCTTTATCATTTCAAGTGTATGCGGATGGATGTATGCAGAATGATACAAATCCCAGGCTTTTTCATTATTTTCACAAAGTGCTATCTGAAGTGCCACCTCCATTGCGCAGGCGAGCATTGAGTCGTTTGTCTTTTCGTGGGTTTCTTCGATAACATTCAGGTGAAAATCCATAATTTCCTGTATGAGAATGAGTAGCATATCCTCCTTAGCCCTGAAGTAGTAGGTAATATTGCCGAGCTTTACTCCCGTTTCCTCCTGAATCATTTTAAAGGTAGTGTTTGAATAGCCATTTTCAAGAAACAGCTTTACTGCGCCTTTTATGATTCTTATTTCGGTCTCCGAAAGCGGGGAAAGCCTTTTGTTTCGTTCAATAATACTTTTTAGCATGCCCTTATCCTCTCATTCATATTTAGTACGTATACTAATTGTATCACAATATCATCCTAATGTCAATACTTTTTTTGCACGTCTTGACGATTTTTTCCATATCTGTTAAAATAATGTACAGGTGATAAATTATGAAAGAAATTTTCTCATGCCCCGTTTGCAATGGCGCACTTTCACGGCTTGACAGAACCTACAAGTGTCAGAGCGGACACAGCTTTGACATTTCAAAAGAGGGGTATGTAAACCTTCTGTTGTCAAACAAGAACTCCGACACCTCGGGCGACGACAAGGAAATGGTAAGAGCAAGAACGGCGTTTCTCGACGGGGGATATTATTCCCCATTAAGGGAAAGAATGTATAAGCTAATAAAAGAACTCTGCCCCGACAGTCCCGTGATTCTCGACGCAGGCTGCGGAGAGGGGTACTACACTTCGCTTTACAGCACTCTTTCAGACAGCACCTTCGGCATCGACATTTCAAAATCAGCGGTAAAGCACGCCGCAAAACGATGCAAGAATGCTTCCTTTGCCATCAGCTCTGTGTATCATATGCCCGTCACAGACGAAAGCTGTGACATTATTATAAACTGTTTTTCCCCAAATGCCCCCGATGAATTCAGCCGGGTTTTGAAAAACGGCGGTTACCTTTTATATGTCGTGCCTGCACCGAGGCACTTATGGGAGCTTAAGAGCGTGCTTTACGATACGCCTTACGAAAACGAGGAAAAGGAAGAGATGTACGACGGTTTTGAGCTTTTGAAAATTGAAAAAGTCACGACGTGTTTTACACTTGATACAAACGAAAAGATTCTCTCGCTCTTTCACATGACGCCCTACACATGGAATACGCCAAAGGAGAGCGCCGAAAGGTTATCGGGGCTTGACAGGCTTTGCGTTACGGCGGATTTCAGGATTCATGTTTTTAAGAAGGTGAAAAAAAGATTTCTCCAAACCGAGCCATCTCTCCTTTTGAGTGGAGAATTTTTGCCTACTTTTGCTTCGGGGCAAAAGTAGGTCGGCACCGCAGTGCCGAAACACTCCCCCTGAAAGGACAATAAATTATGAAAACACCAATATCCTCCGGCGTAATAACCAACTACAACTGCACGGCTTCCTGCCGTCACTGCATGTTTGCCTCATCCCCCGAGTGTAAAAAGGACTACATGACACGCGACATGGCAGAAAATGTAGCTTCTCTTTTAGAGAGGGCAGGCACAATTTCCGTACACATAGGCGGCGGTGAGCCGTTTATGGACTTCGACGGACTCTGCACCCTCATACAGGCACTAAACCGTCACGGCATCGGCATTGACTACATAGAAACAAACGGCTACTGGGCAAATGACGAAGAGTTTGCAAAAAGACGTCTTGAGGTACTTAAACGCCTTGGCGTTTACACAATCATGGTGTCGGTCGACCCGTTTCACATTGAATATGTGCCGCTTGAGAGGGCGCTTAAGCTCGTTTCTCTTCTTCAGAAACACGGATTTGACTACTTTATTTGGCAACAGAGATTTTTGAAACGTCTTATGGCGCTCGACACAACCAAAACTCACACAAAAGAAGAGCTTATGAGTGTTCTCGGCGACGACTACATAACAGAAACCGCAAGGGAGTACGGACTTGGCATTAACGGCAGAGCGCTTCACTTTGCGCCCTCGTTATACGGAAAGAAACAAGCCGATGTTTTCGCAACAGACGACGAGTGTCCCTCACTCACCCGTCCCCACCACTGCCACATCGACCTCTACGGAAACGCCATTCCGTCAAGGTGTACAGGTATACAAGCCGAGGCAGAGGATTATCTTTGCGGCAACATTGCTAGGGACAAATATCCTGTACTTGCACGTCTCATTTCGGGCGGCACAAAAGAGCTTTTTGAGTACGCAAAGGAGTGCGGATTTGTTCCCGACAAGGATGGCTACGCCACAAGGTGCGCTTTCTGTTTTGCCATGAGGGAGTTTTTGGAGAAGAATTGTCCCTCGCAGGATTTGGGCCCGGCGGATTTTTACAGACAGATGAGGGAAAAATAGGAATTAGGAATTGGGGGATTCGCCGTCTGCGGACGGCGGTCTTTGGTACTTTTATCCCGAAACAAAAGTACCAAAAATTCTCCGCTCATGTGTCGGAATTTTCAGAGATTCCGACACGGGCCGCGGCGGCCCTTTTTAGCCCTCTACGAAACATAAGTGAATTTTTAAATGAACTTCCACTACCTCATGTGTATTTGCTTGCCGTTCGGCAAAATGGTGTGCAGGAAGTACACAGCCGCAAAGTTTTCGACAAGAAAAACAAATTATGGCTTTAGCGAACATTTCGTAGGCTCACCAAAAATGCAGGTTTGCAGTCAATCAAAAAAATGATGGCTAACGAGATTTTCGAGTGCATACCGTAGAACAACAAAAAAGAGCCGCCACGGCTCGTGTCGAATGTTACGGAGCGAAGCGAAGTTTTCGACACATGAGTGGAGAATTTTTGCCCACTTTTGCTTTGTGGCAAAAGAAACTCGTCCTCCGCAGAGGACGAAATCCCTCCCTCTTGCAAAATCCCCACCAATATGTTATAATAGTAATTCAAAACAAACCATTCCCAAAAAAAGAAGGAAAAAACATGAAAATAATTATTTTCGGTTGCGGAAAAATAGGTACAACCATAATACAAAGCCTTTCGGGCGAAGGTCATGATATAGTTGCAATGGACAAAGAACCGTCTGTCGTCGAAGAGGTAACAAATCTTTACGATGTCATGGGTCTTTGCTCCTTGGGCGTTGACTCCGAATCAATGACTGAGGCAGGCATAGAGGATGCCGAGCTTTTTGTTGCGGTTACAGGCAGTGATGAACTCAACATGCTCGCATGCTTCCTTGCAAAGAAGATGGGCGCAAAGCACACCATTGCAAGAATAAGAACCCCCGAATACAACGACCAGAGTCTCGGTTTAATGAAGCAGCATCTGGACATCGACCTTGCGCTGAATCCCGATTTGCTTGCTTCTCATGAAATTTTCAACATTCTTTCGTTCCCTCTCGCTTCAAAGGTTGAAACCTTTTCGGGCAGAAATCTTGAAATAGTCGAGCTTGTTTTGGGTGAAAACTTCCCCTTTGTCGGTATGAAGCTCGTGGATTTGAGAAAAAACTACAACGGAGCATTTCTTGTGTGCGTTGTGGTAAGAGACGGCAAGGTGTTTATTCCCGACGGTAATTTTGAGCTGAGAGCCGGCGACAGAATCGGTGTTACAGCCTCCCACGCAGATATGCAGAAGCTCATGAAGAATGTCGGACTTCCACAAAAGAAGCCGTCGAGCGTTATGATTCTGGGCGCAAGCCGTATGTGCTACTACCTTGCGAAAAAGCTCATTTCCATAGGCACAAAGGTCAAGGTTGTAGACGCCGACAAAGGTATGTGCGAGGCATTTTCAAAGAAGGTTCCCTCGGCAACCATGATTGTGGGCGACGGTATGCAGCCTGAGGTTCTTATTGAAGAGGGAATTTCTGACGTTGACGCTTTTGTTGCCCTTACAGGCTCGGATGAAGTAAATGTACTGAGTTCCTTCTTTGCCAAGGGACAGAATGTTCCGACGGTCATTTCAAAGGTCAACAGAGCCGAGCTTGCGCAGACTGCGGAAAAGCTGGGGCTTGGCAGTATGGTATCACCGCAGAAATCCGTATCAAATGTTCTTTCAAGATACGCAAGAGCTCTCCACAACTCAATCGGAAGCAACGTCGAAACCCTCTACAAAATGTTTGACGGCAAGGCGGAGGTGCTTGAATTCAACGTGCGCTCCGACTTCAAATACTGCGGCATACCCCTACGTGAAATCACCCTTAAATCAAACACCCTCGTTGCAGGCATAATACGCGGCAGAAAGCCGATAATCCCGTCAGGTAATGATGAGATTCTTGAGGGTGACAAGGTAATTGTTATGACAGCAGGCCATGTTCTTCTTGACCTTTCGGACATAATCGCTCAGTGAGGTTTACAAAACAATGAACCGTAAAATAGTATTCAATATCACGGGAAAATTGCTTGAGGCACTTGCCTTTATTCTGCTTCTTCCCATGGTCGTTTCAATTATATATAGAGAGGGAGAGTTTTTATCCTTTCTCATAGCCGCCGCAGTTTCCTTTATCATAGGCTTTGTGCTTGTGATGTTTACAAAAAACTGCAAAAAAGACCTGTATGCAAGAGAAGGCTTTCTGATTGTTTCCCTTGCCTGGATTTCCGCATCGCTCATAGGCTCTCTTCCCTTTGTGCTCAGCGGAGAAATCCCAAGCTTTTTTGATGCGTTTTTTGAAACGGTCAGTGGCTTTACCACAACAGGCGCCTCGGTCGTCACAGACCTTTCTTCTCTCAGTCACGGAACACTGTTCTGGCGTTCCTTTACCCACTGGATAGGCGGTATGGGTGTACTTGTATTTGCCGTTGCTTTTATCGGAAATCTTTCCGACAAGGCAATTCACATTCTTCGAGCCGAAATGCCGGGGCCGGTTGTGGGAAAAATCGTACCCCGTGCCAAAGATACATCAAAGGTTCTCTATTTTATGTATTTTTTTATAACGCTTGTGCAGGTAATTCTTTTGTGGTTAGGAGATATGAACTTATTTGAAGCACTTATCCACACCTTCGGCACAGCAGGTACGGGCGGTTTCGGTATTAAAGGAGACAGCATTGCCTCATATTCTGCGTATTCACAGTGGATAATCACAGCATTTATGCTGATTTTCGGTATAAATTTTAACCTATACTATCTTGTCTTAATAAAAAGGTTCAAAGCCATTCTTAAAAGCACCGAGCTTCGCACATATCTCGGCATTGCAATAGTATCAGTGGTAATAATAACGCTTAACATCAACTCTGCCTTTCCCTCTTTTTCCGATGCCATAAGAGCGGCAGCCTTTCAAGTTTCGTCGATAATGACCACAACAGGCTTTGCAACAAGCGATTTCAACCTATGGCCAAATCTGTCAAAAACAGTGCTTTTGATACTCATGTTTGTGGGTGCCTGCGCAGGTTCGACGGCAGGCGGACTTAAGGTATCAAGAGTTGTTATCCTTTTCAAAATGGGGCTTCGTGAAATAAAGCGAATGATTCACCCTCGCTCTGTTGGCAGTGTGAAATTTGAGGGCAAAGAGGTTGACGAGCATACAAAAAGCAGCATCACGACCTATTTCGCTGTTTACATGATGTGCTTTTTCGCAATACTCTTTCTTCTATCCTTTGAAAAAGCTCCCTTTGACTTTGAAACAAACTTTTCTGCCGTTGCCGCCTGCTTCAACAATATAGGTCCGGGCTTTGGGCTTGTAGGTCCTATGGGGTCGTATGCACAGTACAGTGAATTTTCAAAGATACTTCTGTCTTTTGCCATGCTCTTCGGACGTCTTGAGATTTTCCCGCTTCTCATAGCACTCATTCCGTCTACCTGGAGAAGAAAGTAAAAAGATACAAAAAGCCTTGCAACAAGGCTTTTTGTGTGTTATAATGGTTGGCGTCTGGAGTGAATAAACATGTACGAAATTATTGCATAGGGCATCGGAATTATCGGTGCTGTGCTTATTATAGGCTCATATCAGTGCAAAAAGAATAAATCCTTAGTTTTTACGCAGTTTCTGGGCTCTTCCTGCTTTGTGATAAACTACCTTATGCTGTCGGCATATACAGGCTGTTTCATGAACGCAACGGGCTCTCTTCGAAACCTCATTTTCCTCTCAGGACGAAAGGCGAGAAAAATATGGATTCTCGTACTTATATGCCTTCTTCTTATTTCGGGAACGATTATCACATGGGGCGGATTTCTCTCGCTTCTTCCGTTCTTAGGAATGTTCTCGGTAACAATAGCCATGTATTCTGACAACGGCAAATACATCCGCATGGCACAGCTTTTCATAAGCTCGCCCTGCTGGCTTATATACAATTTTGTAAGCGGAACTATCGGCGGAGTAATATGCGAGGTTTTCGTAATTGCTTCAACGGTCATTTCAATTATCCGCTACGGCTTTGACGGCTTTGAAAAGTAAAAGGAGATTTTTAACCATGGCAACTAACAGAAAACTGACAAACAAAAAATACATTTTCGCACTTGTATTCTTATGTTCGATAGTATACTTTGTCAGCTATCTCACAAGAATAAACTACTCGGCGGTACTCGTCGAGATAATGAAGAGCGAAGGTTACACAAAAACGGCGGCATCAGTACCCCTTACGGGACTGTTTATCGTCTATGGTGTAGGACAGCTCATAAGTGGAGTCTTGGGCGATAAGTTCAGCCCCGAAAAGATTATTCTGTTCGGACTTTTGCTTACAAGCGCCATGAACATTGCCCTTCCCTTTGCACATTCGACGAGTCTAATGACTGTAATCTGGAGCATCAACGGCTTTGCTCAGGCTCTCATGTGGCCGCCTCTTGTCAAAATCCTTGCAAAACATCTTCGACTTGAGGACTATTCCAAAAACATTGTTTATGTCATCATGGGTGCAAATCTCGGTACGATATTTGTATATGCCGTAAGCCCCGTTGTAATAGCTGTATCGAACTGGAAATTTGTATTTTTCGGTGCGGCGGCGATTGCACTCATATCGGCGGCAATATGGATTCTGACTGTTTTCAGAATTGAAGGATGTGCTGTTGAAACTGAGGCTGACTTTGTCCCTGTCGCAAAAAAGGCAGACAGCAAGATTCCCTTCACAAAGTCGGCAATAATTCTTCTCTCCCTTATCATGTTTGCCAACATTTTCCAGGGACTTCTGCGTGACGGTATCACAACCTGGATGCCCACATATATGTCAGACGCCTTCGGCTTTGGTTCGGGCAGTGCCATTCTTACGGGTATTGCACTTCCGATTGCGGCTATCACAATGTCCTTCTTTACCGCAAACATATACCGCAAAATCCTAAAAAATGAGGCAAAGTGTACAACCCTGTTTTTCTCGATATGCACCGTTGCTTGTTTCGTTCTCGTTTTTGCCGGAACATCAAATCCCGTTCTTTCTACGGCAATGCTCATGGTAGCAAGCGCCACAACTCAGGCTGTAAACTTTATGTACACCTCCATTGCCGTTGCAAAGTTTGAGAGATTCGGCAAAACAAGCTTTATTACGGGTGCCATGAACTCCTCTGTTTACATAGGCTCTGCAATCTCCACCTACGGAATTGCGGCAATTACCACCCATTTCGGTTGGTCGGGTACAATGGTCACATGGTTTGCCTGCGCACTAATCGGTCTTATTGTGTGCATATTTTCAATTAAACCGTTTAAGGCGAAGATATGAGAATTAGGAATTAGGAATTAGGAATTTGAGTATTTAAATATGAAGTTGCCCTGTGCCTTTCGGCACAGGGCATTTTATTGTATTCTTTGTTAAGTTATTCAAGTATCTTTTTAATATCCACATCTGCAAGGAAGGGAGCAACTGCACTCATTGTGAGGTGGCAGAGGGATGTATTCCACTTTGTGTCCTTACCCCAGCCTTCAAACGTCATTGTACCGCCCTCGGCAACTATTCTTCTCCATGCACCCTCGTCAAGCAAACAGTCCTTAAGGTCATCCCACTTATCACGTCGAACCAATCCCATAAGTGTCGGGAAGTATGTAAAGAGGGCAACAGAGCTTATTTTTCTTTCCCTTAACATATTAAGGATGTTTTCTTCGCTTTCTTCATCGGGACAAAGACCAAAGCCAAAGGTGTAGAGGTTACCGATAATACTTACATGGTCGGAATTTAATGAGTCGGTAAACACATGCTTTTCCTTGTCGTAGAAAGCGTCAAGAAACGCATTGTAAAGGTCAGTAGTATCTCTGTAAGGAGCTTCTCCAAGAGCTTCTGCAATCTTGTTTACACTCTTAATTGCCTCAAGATAGTGACCGCACATTACAACGTGAGGTTCTTTACAGCCCTTGTTGTCATCGTTCATCACCTTTACATAGCCGTCATGGTAGTTTGCAGGCCATTCAACGAGGTTCCACTTATCCGTAACATTGATAAGGTTGTCGTCTCTTTCATAATCTCTTCTGTAAACCTCAAGAAGCTTTACGCACTTTGGATAGTTCTGTCTGAGATATTCCTTATCTCCCGTCACTCTGTAATGCCAGAGAACGAGGTGAACAACCATAAGCGAGAATTCTGCAATTTCCTGCATGAGTGAGCCGTCAAGACAGGTCATGAGGCTCTCAGAAATGAAGGATGAGTAGAAAGCATCATCAATGAGCTTTCTTACTATGCTGTCGTCACCGCTCATTATAAGGTGAGTAAGTGCTGTGTAACAGCCGTCGCCGACATAGAAGCCTTTTTCTCTTTCGCAACAGTCCTGAATAACCTCCTGAACTGCGTAGTGCATTGTGTCCTCGCACAACTTCCAGATAGCTTCCAGATGCTCGTTGCCTCGGTATTCGGGCTTGAGCTGACTTGCCGCCTTGAAGGGATAATGGCGGATGTTGAAGTAAATATCATAAACCTCTACTCCCTCAGGGATGTCAACTGTGGCATATCTGAATGCCTTGAAGTCAAACCATTCGAGGCTATCCTCGTTTCCTGACAGAATCCACGGCTCTATATACTTGCAGTTTGCACGAAGCTCGTAGCGTACCGAGCCGTCATCATTAAGTTCCTGGGCGCACTTAATGATAAGCTCATCGCCCATCTTGCCCTTTGCCTTCATGCAAAGATAACCTGCATAAACCTTACCAAAGTCAAGATAGAGAGTGTTTCCTCTCATTTCAGTTTCGACAGGCTCTACCTTTTCAAATACAAGCATCTTGGACTTCTGCTCGACAAGTGTATGGTCTGCGCAGTTGTTCTTTTTAGCTGTTTTCCAGTCAGAATCATCAAAGTCCCAGCCCTCGAAGCCGAACATCTTTGAATTTGAATCCTGCTTTTCCATGAACTGTGTATGATAGCCTATTTCATGTGTTTCGGAAAAAGCATCATGGGGCTTTGTGAGAAATGTTTCATCGGTGCAGAGAACGCACTTTCCGTCAACCTCAAGGTCGAAGATTAGGCCGTGTCTGTTATCACCGCTCTGCCAAACTCTGTTTATAAGTCCATGGTAGAGAGTATGTACCGCGATAAGGTTTTCGCCTTTGTTAAGATATTCTGTCACGTCAACAACATTATAATTGTAGTTTGAGTGATAGCTGGGAGCAGGCCCCTGAGTCACAAATTTTCCGTTGATGTAGAGCTTATAATAGTCATCACCCGAAATGAACATTGTACTTTTGCCCGTTTCTTCGAGAGTAAACTTCTTTCTGAAAAGGATATGTCTGTTTCTGTGCTGTGAGCAGTCAATATCCATTTTATCCTTTTCTCTGTGGAAGATGTTTCTGGGCTCAAGGTTTGCAAACTCGTCGTCTGTAATCCATACGCCCTTGAAATTATGATTCATGGTAAATACCCCCTGAAAACTTATTTTGTAACACAATTCTATCATTTAAATTGCAGTTTGTAAAGACAAACAGGCAAAAATCTTTGAATATTTTTCACATAAACAGGGGGATTTTTAAAATAAAAAAAGTAATTTTTGTAAAACTTCAATTTTTTTCAAAAAAAATATGTACAAGTGAAAAAAATTGTGGTAGAATTTATTTGTGGTAAATTTTTAACTTTTTTTACTTCAGAAGGAGTGCTATTTATGAAAAAGATTTACGAAGGTAAGACAAAAGATGTTTACTCACTTGACAACGGCAATGTAATGCTCAAGTTCAAGGATGACTGCACAGGCAAAGACGGGAAGTTTGACCCCGGTGAAAACAGTGTAGGTCTCACAATCGAGGGCATCGGCAAAGCAAACCTTGAAACCTCTATCCACTATTTTGAGCTTCTTAAAAAAGCAGGTATCAAGACTCACTATGTTTCCGCTAACATTGAAGACGCCACAATGGAGGTTCTCCCCGGCAAAGTGTTCGGACACGGTCTTGAGGTAATTTGCAGACTCGTTGCAACAGGCTCGTTTATCAGAAGATACGGCGAATATATTGAAGACGGCACACCCTTAGAGGGCGGCTATGTTGAATGTACCTTTAAGAACGACGCTAAGGGTGACCCCCTTGTAACAGGCGAAGGTCTTGCGGCACTCGGAGTTATGAGCCCTGCAATGTTTGAAAGCATGAAGGAGCAGACACTCAAGATTACAAAGATTGTTGCTGACGACTTAAAGAGAATCGGACTTGACCTTTGGGACATCAAGTTTGAATTTGGTTACAACAACGACGAAGTTATTCTTATTGACGAAATCGCTTCGGGCAATATGAGAGTTTATAAGGACGGCGTAATTGTTGACCCCGTTGAGCTTACAAAGATAATTCTTGCTAACAGATAGTTTGATTTTCCGTTACTTTTCACTCGCGAAAAGTAACCCAAAGCGACCACTCTGCAAAAAATTACCGCTTCGCTCAGATTTTTTGCGTAGCCGTGGAGGCTTTTGCTCAACATAGCATTTGAAAAAAACTTCTGTTTTCTTCTCGCTCTTATGGTGTGGTTTGCCTCGCTTTGCGAGGCATAGCCTGCCGGAGGCAGGCAAATCACATGGAGTAGTGAGAGAAACGATATGAGTTTTATTTAACTCTGAGTGGAGTATAAAAAAAGAGCCGCCGCGGCTCGGTCGAATGTTACGGAGCGAAGCGAAGTTTTCGACCATGAGCGGAGAAATTTTGGTACTTTTGTTTCGGGACAAAAGTACAGAAGATTACAGTTTTAAGCTGTGCAATCCCTTGAAAATCAACATGATAAAATAAAAATTCAACCGGAACGGGCGGTTCGTGAACCGCCCCTACGAAATGAAGAAACACAAAATATAATAAAAGGAGAATGGCAAAATGAAACTTATCAAAGACAAAGAAATTGTTGTAGGTGCAGATTTTGCAGGTTTCCCGCTAAAAGAAGCAGTTTGCGAACATTTAAGAGCTAAAGGCTGGAAAATACTCGATATGGGTGTTAAGGTTGATTCCGACCCCAATGACACAGACCTCATGTTCCACAGAGTAGGTCTCAGAGTAGGTGCTATGATTTCCGAAGGAGAATACGAAAGAGCACTTCTCTTCTGCGGCACAGGTATGGGTATACATATTGCGGCAAGCAAGTGTCCTCATGTTCATGCAGGTGTTGTTGAAAGCGTTCCTGCGGCACTTCGTGCAATCACAGGTAACGGCGTAAATGTTCTCGCCATGGGTGCTTTCTATGTTGCCCCCGCTATGGCTTGCGACATTGTTGATGCTTACCTTAATGCAGAACTCGGCTCAGGTTACGAGTGGTGGAAGAACTTCTATGAATTCCACAAGCTTGCTATTGATGAGCTTGAAGAATTCAACTACGAAGAATACAAGAAGAACGGATTTAAGGTTAACAAGCTCGGCGACTTCCCCTTAAAGCTTGAAAAGAAACCCGAATAAGAGATTAAATAAGATTGTATGACTAAGAAGAACTGCACTGAAAGTGCGGTTCTTCTTTTTTTGAAAAGTGAAGTTACTTTTCATTCGCAAAAAGTAACCAAAAGCGCCCTCCCACAAACATGAGCGAAAAGTAACATTATATGAGCGAAAAGTACATTGAAAACTTGCGTATTTTGACTTATAATATATTTGGAAAAGTTCGGAGGTGTTTTTATGAGCCACTCTTTTAAGGGAATATGGATTACAGACGACGAATTTGCAAATCTTGCCCCGAGAGATGTTTTGTTTCTGGGACTCGGATACAAGAAGATGGACTGTTCTGAACACAGGGACAGACATATCCTTTTCAGAAAAAAATTCAATCTTGAAAAAAACGGGAAAAGCAGGATGTTCATCACCGCCGATGACTATTACAAACTCTACATCAACGGCGAGTTTGTTACACAGGGTCCCGCCCCTTGCTACCACAACAACTATAACTACAACATTGTTGATGTTACAGACTATCTTCGCGAAGGAGAAAATCTCATAGCCGTACACACTCTTTACCAAGGACTTTACAACAAGCTCTGGCAAAGCGGCGACAACAGACACGGTCTTATCTTTGACCTTGAGGTTGACGGAGAGTGCGTTCTCTGTACCGACGAAACCTTCCTCACAAAGCCCCACGACGGCTTTACCGAAACACACACTGTGGGCTACGACACGCAGTTTATGGAAAAGCAGGATTCTCGTGCAAAATGCTTTGGCTTTGAGTACCCCGATTTTGACGATTCCGACTGGACGACAGCCAAAAAGAACAATGTGACCGACCACATCCTTGTAGAACAGAAATCAAAGAGTCTTGTTTTTGAAAAGGTAGAGCCTATTATATCCGAATTGAGAGGAAATACCCTCTATCTCGATTTCGGCAAGGTTTATGTGGGTTATCTTTGCATGAAGGCAACCGGCAAGGACGGCGACGAAATAACAATCAAATGTGCGCAGGAATTAAATGCCGACGGCTCGGTACGCTATGACCTGAGAGCCTTTTGCAAATATATTGAGCCTTGGGTGCTTTCAGGCGGCGAGGACACCTTGGAATGGTACGATTACAAGGCGTTCAGATATGTCGAGCTTGACCTTCCTGAAGGTGTAAAAGTTTCGGACATTTACTTCAACGTACGCCACTATCCCTTTACCCCCGTCTGCGGATTAAAGAAGGAATTTCGTGGAAACAAAGATATTGAAGCAATCTGGGACGTATGCTTTCACACAATGAAGTATGCAGTTCAGGAGGTAATTCAGGACTGCTGTGAAAGAGAAAAGGCATTTTATGTCGGCGACGGCTGTTACACGGCACTTACACATCACATTCTGTGCGGTGACGACAGCATGGTAAGAAAGCTCATTGACGATGCGTTTTTTTCGTCCTTCATTACAGAAACCCTTGTAATCTGTCCCGACTGCTCGCGCGTATTTGAAATTGCGGAATACTCCATAATGCTGACATATCTCGTTCTGTGGCATTACAGGCTAACAGGGGATATGGAATACCTTAAAGAAAACTACCCCAAGTGCGTAGAGCTTCTTGAGGTTTACAGAAACAAATATGAAAAGGACGGACTTATCAACGTTGACGACAAGTGGAACGTTGTTGAGTGGCCGGCAAATTACCGCGACGGCTACGATGTTGACCTTGACCCCGCAAAGCCTTGTCCCACCCCTCACGTTGTCATGAACGCACACTACCATGAGGCTATAAACTGTGTAAACAAAATGTCGAAAATTCTCGGCAAAGAGCCTTACAGAGACACAACCGACCTATACAAAGCATTCTTAGATGCTTTCTATGACAAGGAAAGACACGTATTCACGGATTCTGTGGTATCTGATCACGTAAGCCTTGTGGGCAACTTCTACTGCTACGGCTTTGAACTCTGTCCTGACAAGGAATGCGAAGAAAACATTCTCTCCATGCTTCGCGAGAGGAAGATAAGCTCGGTTGCGCTCTTTACATATTTTCCTACCCTTATGGGACTTGTAAGACGGGAAAAGTGGGACGATTTAAAGGATTGTCTTCTCGACCCGGGCGCATGGATACGAATGGTTTCCGAAGATGCTACCATGTCCTTTGAGGGCTGGGGCAAGGACACAAAATATAATACCTCTCTGTGTCATCTGACAACGGCGGCGGTATTGCCCTTCCTTGCAGACATTGATATTAAAAAGATACTTGAATAGATTGAGTGCCGCCATATCGGAACTCTCTGCGGATTATTTTTCCACAAAACACCCCGCCGCGCCCCAAAACATTTTGTTCATTTTTTAAGTTGACATTCTTTTTTCAAAGGTATATAATACCATAGGCAAACAAAAAATATTTTTAAGGGGAAAAAACAATGAAAATCTTTAATCCCATGCTTTTCACCTGCCTTAAGGATTACAAGAAGAGTCAACTTGTAAAAGACATTATCGCAGGTATAATCGTTGCAATTATCGCACTTCCGCTTTCAATCGCACTTGCAATTGCTTCGGGCGTAGGCCCCGAAATGGGTCTTTATACCGCAATCGTCGCAGGCTTTCTTATTTCATTTTTCGGCGGAAGCCCTGTGCAGATTGCAGGTCCTACTGCTGCCTTTGCAACCATAGTTGCGGGAATTGTTGCAGCAAACGGTATCGGAGGTCTTGCTCTTGCCACAGTAATGGCAGGCATAATTCTTGTAATTATGGGCTTGTGTCGCTTTGGTGCGCTTATAAAGTACATACCCTACACCATCACAACAGGCTTTACTGCGGGTATTGCGGTGACAATCCTTGTAGGACAGCTCAAAGATTTCTTTGGCGTTAAATATATGCACGGAGAAGCCCCTATTGAAACACTTGAAAAGGTTGAGGCTCTCATTCACAATTTCGGTACGGCAAACGTGTGGTCTGTCGTTATCGGCATAGTATGCCTTCTCATTCTCTTCCTTTTCCCGAAAATCACCGACAAAATTCCCGCTTCACTCGTTGCAGTACTCGTAGGTGTTGTCGCATTCTTCATTCTCGGCGACAAGGTTGTAACAATCGGCGACCTTTATCCTAACATCTCGGGCGGACTTCCGAAGTTCACCTCTCCCGACTTTTCACTTTCAAGTGTTAAGGCTCTTCTTCCCGACGCCTTTACAATAGCAATTCTCGCGGCAATTGAATCACTTCTTGCCTGCGTTGTTGCTGACGGAATGGTTGGTTCGAAGCACCGCTCGAATACAGAGCTTATGGCTCAAGGTATCGGTAACATAGGCTCGGCACTCTTTGGCGGTATTCCCGCAACGGGTGCTATCGCAAGAACGGCGGCTAACATCAAAAACGGCGGAAGAACGCCCATTGCCGGCATGGTTCATGCAGTTGTGCTTCTTCTTGTAATGATAGTCCTCATGCCCTATGCAAAAATGATTCCCATGGCGACAATCGCGGCAATTCTTATTCATGTTGCTTACAACATGTCCCAGTGGAAGCCGTTTTTCAGACTTGTAAAAACTGCTCCCAAGAGCGACATTCTTGTGCTTGTAATAACATTTGTTCTGACGGTCGTGTTTGACCTTGTTGTTGCGATTGAGTTCGGTCTTATCGTGACAGCGGCGCTCTTCTTAAAGAGAATGGGCGACGAAACAACAGTCGAAAAGTGGACAGAAGCAAAGAGCGACAGAGAAAAGGTAATTCCTGAGGGCGTCAGCGTATATGAGCTTTCGGGTGCGCTCTTCTTTGCGGCAACCGACAGAATCAAAAACATTGTCACAGACGAGGACACAAAGTGTATAGTTCTCAGAATGCGGGGTGTTTCGGCACTCGATGCAACGGCTGTACAGACACTTGAAGAGCTTGTTATAAACTGCAACAAAAAGGGTATTGCCATTGTGCTTTCGCATGTTGCAAAACAACCCTTGACCATTCTTTCAAAGTCGGGACTTGACAATCTTATAGGCAAGGACAATATATGTGCCAACATCGACGAGGCTCTTGAGAGGGCTTCGAAGATAGCAGGAGTAAATTAGGAATTAGGAATTTGGAATTTGGAATTAAAAATTAGGAATTTTCGCCCTCTTCGGAGGGCGTTTTTGGTTACTTTTCGCGAGTGAAAAGTGACACTCATGCTCTGCGCAGAAGCGAAGCTCTCTTTTTTTAGAGTTTTTGAAAAAAATCTCCAAACCCCTTGACAAATTCCTGTTTTGTTGTTATAATAACTTTGTAATCAATACAAAATTTAGGAATCGAGGTGTTTCAGATGACTTCGGCGCAGATTCTGCAACAGCACGGAATACGTCCGTCACTTACAAGAGTCATGATATATGACTATTTAAGAGAGCACAGAACCCATCCCACTGCGGATGAGATTTATTCTGCTCTCTCACCAAACGCCCCCACACTTTCAAAAACAACCGTATACAACACAATGAAGCTGCTATCCTCCGAGGGTGTTATAAAGACAATAACAATCGAGGAACAGCAGGCAAGATTTGATGCCTGCACAGATGTGCACGGTCATTTTCTTTGCCGCGACTGCGGCGGTATCTTCGACTTTGACACAGAGCTCCCGTCAATGAAGATACCCGAAGGCTTTGCTCCCTCGGTGACAGAAATTTATTGTATCGGCAGATGTAAAGGCTGTAATTGACAAAAAACTCCCGAAAGGGAGTTTTTTGTGTCTTATATATTGAAAAACGAAAGAATTCGGAGTATAATTGTAGAGTGAAAAAGTAAAGTAAGGAGAAATTACCATGATTCCCGAATATACTTTGACAGCAAACGAACTGACTCCTGCAATTGTCAGCCTCGGAAAATACTCAACACCCGTCTGGATTCAGCAGAACTGGCAGGAAGGTGAGTATGCCGTCTATATAAGAAACAACGGCTGCGGACATTGTTGCACAGCTATGGCGCTTAATCTTTGCGGGATAGAAACAACTCCTTACGAAGAATATCTTCTTTGTCGTGAAAAATTCGGTGTGCCAAAGCAGCACGGCATAGAAACAGAGGAAAATTTTCACAGTGTAAGCGGCATAGTGAAAATAATGGCACATTATGGCATAAAGGCAGAATGCTTCGGTGTTCCGCAGGGCGAAAGCAAAAAGGCGTCAGAGCATATTGAAGCTGCCCTTAAAAACGGAAGTCTTGTTATTTTCTGGTCACATCCGGGCTACAAGCTACCCGACAACCCTTTTTCACCCGGCGAGCATTATGTTCTTGCTGTGGGAATTGATGAGGGTGGCAGAATTTTAATTGCCAACAGTTCAGAACGTTCAAGTGCAAAAGACGGAATTCAATTTACAAACATCGAAACAATCGGCAAAGCATTATTCGAAGGCTGCGAACCACAGGATTTTACGTGGGGACGGCATGACCTTTTGCACTCGGGCGGATATGTTGTTGTAGAAAGGAAAATTTAAAAATGTTTGATGCAGTAAGAGTAAAAAATGAATGTGTAGAGTGGATAAGAGAGTTTTTTGAGCAAAACGGCAAGGGCTGCAACGCCGTACTGGGTATTTCGGGCGGCAAGGACAGCTCGGTGGCGGCAGCTCTTTGTGTCGAGGCTCTGGGTCGTGACAGGGTAATCGGTGTTCTTATGCCCAAGGGAGAACAGCACGACATAGATATGGCAAGACTTTTAGTGTCGCACCTTGGTATAAAAAGCTACGAGATAAATATAAAAGATGCCTTTGACGGTCTTGTATCGGCTTTTCCCGATGAGCTTCCCCTTTCGACACAGGCTGTAACAAATCTTCCTCCAAGACTTCGTATGGCAACCGTTTACGCCGTATCACAGTGTGTCAACGGCAGAGTTGTAAACACCTGCAATCTCTCGGAGGACTGGGTGGGATATTCCACACGCTACGGCGATGCGGCAGGCGACTTTTCGCCCATGGCAAACTTATGTGTGCGCGAAGTCAAGGAAATAGGCAGAGTCCTCGGACTTCCCGATGTGCTCGTTGACAAGGTACCGATTGACGGACTTTGCGGCAAAACAGACGAGGACAACCTCGGCTTTACCTACGAAACCCTTGACAAGTACATCCGTGACGGCATCCAGCCTGATGCGGCTACAAAGGAAAGAATTGACAGGCTTCACAGAATGAATCAGTTCAAATTGCAGCTTATGCCGACTTTTAAGTGGGAATAACTTGGAGAGTTTCGGCTCTGCGGAGACGAGTTACTTTTGCTGAGTCAAAAGTAACGGAAAACGCAGCTCGCAAGCTGCGGAATTTCTCCAAACAATAGAAAGGAAAACTATCATGAAAAAGAAAATTTTAGGCATTGCCGCCATTGTTATTGTCATCGCGGCACTTCTCGGCGTTTATTACGCCTTCAGAGAACAGCCAAAAAACCCAAATCTCGGTCCGTCCTCTGACGGTGATGTATCCATAAAGGGCAAAAATGTCACCATTGAGGTAATTGACGACGAGAACAACTCTGTAACATATTCACTTACAACCCACGCCGAATATCTTGAGGGTGCCATGAATGAAGCAGAGGGACTTACATATGAGGCAAAGGACGGCATGGTAATGACGGTAAACGGCAAGCGTGCCGACTATAATCTTGACGGTGCTTTCTGGGGATTTTATGTTAATGGAAAATTCTGCAACTACGGATTTGCCGAACAGCCTGTAAACGACGGGGACGAGTTCCGCATTGAATACACAAAGGCATGACGAATAATAAATCAAAAGCCGCAGACGTTGCAAGGGTCGGACTCATGATTGCCGTAATTGAGGCGTCGAAATTGGCATTGGCACAGATACCCAATGTCGAGCTTGTAAGCTTTTTTATAATTATGTTTACGCTATATTTCGGCAAGAAAGTCTTTTTAGTAATCCCTGCGTTTATACTTATTGAAATCATGATTTTTGGCTTCGACATCATGTGGGTAATTTCCTACTGCTATATCTGGCCACTTCTATGTATTCTGACTCTTTTTTTCAGAAACAAACCGAAAAGCTCATTCGCTCCGGCTCTTCTCTCGGGCTTTTTCGGTCTTTTCTTCGGATTTCTTTGCTCATTTCCCTATCTTTTTATTTCAACGGGAACAAATCCAAACGCCTCTCTTGCCTCGGCAATTGCCTGGTGGATTGCAGGCATACCCTTTGATGTAATCCACGGAATATCGAATTTTGTAATTATGCTTGTTCTGTATCTGCCGGTGTCGAGAGTTATGGAGAATGGGATTAGAAATTAGGAAAATGCAACATGTAAAGTGAAAAAATTCCGCACTTTGCGGAATCTCTTGACCGTTTATAATATTTCGCCTCTGCGGAGGCGACTTTCTTTTGTCCCGCGACAAAAGAAAGCAAAAACGCTCCACTCATGGTCGAATACTCCGCCTTGCTCCGTAGCATTCGACCGAGCCGTGGTGGCTCTTTTTTTATACTCTACACAAAGTTAAATGAAACTTATAATTTTTCTTCCACTACTATATGTGGTTTGCCTGCCTGCGGCAGGCTATAGCCTCGCAAAGCGAGGCAAAGCTGAGATTTTTTCAGAGCGGGCAGTTTTGGTTACTTTTGCTGAGTTAAAAGTAACGTAAAACGCCGTCTTACGACGGCGCCTCTTTTATATTCTTATAATATACTCTGTAAAAACTGTTTGGTTCTGGGGTTTTGAGGGTTTGTGAAAATTTCTTCGGGAGTACCGCTCTCTGCGATTTTTCCGTCGCACATAAAGAGTACCCTTGTTCCAACTTCCCTTGCAAATCCCATTTCATGGGTAACACAGACCATCGTCATGCCGTCGTTTGCGAGCTTTTTCATTACATTAAGCACCTCGCCTACAAGCTCGGGGTCGAGGGCACTCGTCGGCTCGTCAAAGAGCATAACGTCAGGCTTCATGGCAAGAGCACGCGCTATTGCGACTCTCTGCTTCTGTCCTCCGGAAAGCTGTGACGGATACGCATCAGCTCTGTCCGCAAGTCCAACCATTCCGAGAAGCTCTGCCGCCTCTTTTTCAGCCTCTTCCTTTGACATACCGAGGAGTTTGATTGGAGCAAGTGTTATATTCTCCATAACGCTCTTATGAGGGAAAAGATTGAAATGCTGGAAAACCATGCCCATTTTCATTCTCAGTTTATTTATATTACATTTCTTGTCGGTAATACACTCATCGCCAAACCATATTTCACCGCTTGTGGGCTCTTCAAGTCTGTTGAGGCAACGAAGAAAGGTTGATTTTCCTCCACCGGAGGGTCCGATAATTACTACCTTTTCGCCTTTTTCGATGTGTTCGTCAATACCGAGAAGCACTTTGATTTCATCGTTTTCGCCGAAATTCTTATATAAATTCTTAACGGTTATCACCCTTACGCAACCTCCTTTCAAGAAGTTCTACCAGCTTTGAAAGTCCAAGCACAAGTATAAGATATACAATTGCTATTGCAACAAGGGGCATGAAGCTCGAATAGGTTATTGAACGTATTTTAAGACCTCCAAGGGTAAGGTCGGCAACCCCGATGTAGAATGCAACCGAAGTTTCCTTGAGAAGTGTGATAAATTCATTTGCAAGTGACGGAAGCACCGCCTTGAATGCCTGTGGAAGCACAATGTGATACATGGTCTGGATATATGTAAAGCCAAGGCTTCTTCCCGCTTCCATCTGTCCCTTATCAACGGACATAATACCGCCTCTTACAATTTCGGATACATATGCACCCGAATTGAGACCAAAGCAAACAATCGCAGAAGGAATACTTCCGACGCCGGCAGGAAGCAATATAACAAAGTATATAATAAGAAGCTGAATCATAAGAGGTGTACCTCTCATAATTGAAAGGTATATCTTACATATCCACGCACCGAAATCCAGCGCCCCTGTTGTTTCGTTTGTAACTCTTATTACCGCCACGATAAACCCTATTACAATACCGATAAGAAGAGCGGCAAGAGTTACAAGAATTGTATTCTTAAGACCATCGACAATATACATATATCTTGGTCTGCCATCATCCCGATCAAGGAAATTTCTTACAAACTCATTCTTAACAGAATTGAGCCACTTAACCTCAGGTATGCTTGTGTCAGGCTTTTTACTGTCATAGTTGTTAAGTGTAAAACACTCAATAATGCCTGTTTTATAGGGAATATTGTTCTTGATTGTAACTTCCTCACCGTCTACCGTACAGGTTTCGGAATTGTTCACGAGTGCTATTGTCTTTTTATAGTTACCATAAAGCGAATCAATCACTTCATCACTGAGGTAAAGTGAGAATTCATTGTCGGCTATCTCGTAGATTCTGAGCTTGATATTCTTTTCGAGTCTTTTTGCTGCTTCAAAATCCTTGTTCACCTCTGCCTTGATGTTCAATCTTACAACAGTAGAGTTTGCCTTTGGCAATCCCTTTTCAATTCTTTCATGGTCCAACTTATATGCAAGTGAAAGATATTTGTCAAGGTTTTCTTCCACAACATCGTAAATATCATATGTAACCACATCGCAGTCAAGAACAAGGCTTTTGTCTTCCCCGGGTTCAACGCTCTTTACATCAACACTCATATTCTGCGTCATAAACACCGCAATGTCCGCCTGTGCTTTCGGCAGAGTCGCTATTCTTTCGTCAACAATTTTCTGAGCCTCTTCTACCGTCAGCTCTCTTGAAACCCTTGATGCAAGACTCTGTGAAATCGCTACATACAAAGCAAAAATCACAACTCCAAGAACAAGTGCCGAGAGAACTACTCTTTTTGTAGTTATTAACTTCTTTTTCTTCTTGTTATTCACAGTAAATCTCCATATATATCGCAAACGGGAATGAAATTCACCATTCCCGTTCACAATATCAATTTAATTATAATGCTAAAATTACTTGATATACTTTGCAATAATTGTATCAACAGTACCATCAGCAATGAGTTCTTCAATTGCTGCGTTGAGGCTTGCAAGAAGTTCTTCGTTTTCCTTTGCTACGCAGATTGCATATTCTTCGTCAGCGTAGGATGTTTCAAGAATAACAAGACCTTCGTTTGCTTCAACAAGTGCCTTTGCAGGCTGGTTGTCAATGATTACACAGTCAACAGCGCCGCCGTTGAGTGCCATAACTGCTTCGTTACCGTTTGCAAACTGGGATACTCTGTCTTCGCCTAAATCGCCGGAAGCATAGATGTCTCCCGTTGTGCCGAGCTGTACGCCTGCTTTGTATGTTGCACCGTCAGCAAAAAGGTCATCAACTGTTGTGATGGAGCTACCTTCCTTAACGATAACAGACTGAACACCCGTTGCATAGCTGGATGTGAAATTAACGCTTTCAAGTCTTTCTTCTGTAACAGTCATACCTGCCATACCAAAGTCAACAGAGCCTGTCTGAACAGCTGTAAGGATAGAGTCGAACTGCATATCCTCAATAACGAGCTCATAACCGAGCTTTTCAGCGATAGCTGCAGCGATTTCAGCATCGATACCTACAATCTTGTCACCTTCGTAGTATTCGTAGGGCTTGAAGTACGCGTTTGTAGCCATCTTCAAAACCTTAGCTTCCGGAACTTCTGCTTCGTTGTTTTCAGCAGCATCCTTGTTTTCAACAACATCTTTGTTTTCGTCAAGATTTGCACCGCTTGCATTTTCGTCTGCGGGATTTTCAACAGTACATGCCGCAAAGCACATAACAGCAAGAAGAGCTACCATAACGAGTGATAAAATCTTTGTAAATTTCATAAGTAAAATCTCCTTTATAAAAATATTTACGTCTAAATTATATTCCCACCTCTCGAAAAAGTCAATAGTTTTGTGATATTTTTGGCAATTTCACTGTATAAAACGCGTTTATGCACACATTTATGCACTTTTTGTATCATTTTTCAAGGATTTAAGAAAACAAACAAGCAAAAACAGTGACACGAATATTGAGAGAATTTCGGCTGTAGGTGTTGCAATTACGATACCCGTTTCATCAAGGTATTTCTTAAACAGGAACATTAGAGGAATATCAAATATGCCCTTACGCATAATTGATGTGAGAAGTGAGTAGAATTTTCTTCCCGTCGCCTGAAATACGGTGTTCATAAGATATGTCATTGCGCAAAAAACAACGGCAATTGCAAGGGTGGGAAGAAGTTTTACACCCTTGACAATCGTTTCGGGTTCATCAATGAAAAATTTTATAATGGGTTCGGGGAAGGTTCTGTAGACAAAGGTACAGAGAAGCGAAAATGCAATCGTTATGCCAAAGGTAAATACAACCGTCTTTTTCATGCGGTCAAAGTTTTTTGCGGCAAAGTTGTAGCCGATAAGGGGAAGCACGCCCTGCGTAAGTCCCATATTTATGTTAAAAGCAAGAGTATTCGACTTTTTTGCAATACCGAGACCTGCAACTGCGGCAGTACCGTAGTCGCTCATGAGCTTATTTGCCGCAATGTTTGAAACCATGGCAAGGCAGGTCGAAAGGCAGGCAGGAGCGCCCGTTGCAAGCACTTCAAGGGCAACGCCGCCCCTCAACGAGAATTGCTTGGGGTTTAATGTAAAAACCTCCTCATCGGATTTCAGCATATAGATAATGAAAATAACAGTCGACACGGAGTTAGACAGCATTGTAGCTATTGCCGCGCCTGCAACCTCGTGTCCTTTGGGAAGTATTACGAACATAAAAAGTGGATCGAGGATAGTATTGAGAATAGCACCGAAGGACATGACAATTCCCGAAACCTTCGCCTTACCGACGGAGCGCACAAGGTGTCCGAAGAGACTGGAGAGCATTGTAGGAACACCGCCTACGACAATCGTCCAGAAAAGGTATTCCATTATATACTTTTCGCTATTTTTATCTCCGCCGATTAAATACACGAGATTTTTGCCGAAGAAATATATCAGCACCGAATAAGCAATTGCCGCCGCAATTCCTCCCCACAGAGCAAAGGAAAAAGCCCTTTTTGCATCGTCCGGTTTCTTTGCACCGAGCGAGCGCGAAATCATACTTGAGCCGCCAATGCCAAAGAGGTTTGAAAGTCCCGTCATGACGATGAACAGGGGCATGGCAACCGATACCGCCGCAACTGCTGCTTCATCTCCCGTTCTACCGACAAACCAGGTGTCGGCAAAGTTATATATAATTGTCAGAATCTGGGATATTACCGTTGGCACGACAAGCGTGAGGACTGCCGTGGGAATGGGGGCTTTCTCAAAAAGGTAGGTACGCCTGTCTTGGTTTTTTGTCATGTTTTTACCTTCTTTTGTTTTCTATATATTGTTCTATATTGGGAAAGTTATGGGGATTGCGCAGCTTGCGAGCTGCGGTTTCTCGTACTTTTGTCCCGATACAAAAGTACCAAAAATTCTCCACTCATGTGTCGGAATTTTTCGAGATTCCGACACAAGCCGTGGCGGCTCTTTTTTATTCTCTACGCAGGAATAAAGAAAACTTGTGTTTTCTCTCACTACTTAAGCTGTATTTGCCTGCCTTTGGCAGGCTATAGCCTCGCAAAGCGAGGCAAATCACACATATTAGTGGGAAGAAAATTAAGTCTTTTGCAAACACTTTGTTGAGTCGAGCCTCCACGGGTCGGGAAAGCCCGACAGCACATTTGTCATTTTGGCGGTTTTCTGTATGCCGCCAAAATGACGTATTGTCAGCGGCGACTCGCCGCCGGTTTTGGTGACTTTTTCCGAGTAAAAAGTCACGGAAAACGCTGTCCGCAGACAACGGAATCCTTTCGCTTCTTTAACTAAAAAGAAGAAGATACACTAAATCCCGACCGCCGGAGCCTCCGTGGTCGGGATGAAGATAGTGCAATAAAATCAAGAAATATTAAAATGTCTTGTTGGGTTTTGTCAGGCTTTCCCGACCCCGCCGCGACCGTAGATTTGCATTGAAGAAACCCTGCTCTCGCAAGGGTGGTGTCCTACCTTTGGCTCTGTGCTACCAGCATCCGACACTTTCCGGTCCTTTTCCGACCTGTTTCATTCGGGGAGCGGGAAAGTACGGGAGGTCTGCATCGGCTTTCCGGACTGCGGACTCCAATTTCTGAATGTGGGTTTATAAATACAAATCATACGTGAAGGGCAGGCGGGTAACACCCGCTGAAATTCACGGCGCGGAGTCCGCGCTGACAATTAACGATATATTCTTGTGCGAAGCACACCCTCGTGGTCGCTTAACAAACCTCATTGGGTCAGCATAAACACCACCGACAAAACTCATTCCTAATTCCTAATTCCTAATTTCATAAAAGAGTATGCTCTTTTATGAGAAAATTATTCTTCGGGAGTGTCAAGAGCGTCGTGGTCGATGTCACCCATGAATTCATCCTCAAAAGCATCAGCCGCCTTATCGAATTCATCATCGTCATCGATAGTGACAAGAATTTCCTCGCCGTCCTCATCCTCTGTGAGCTTGAGGATAACATATTCATCCTCTGCGCCCTCTACGGGAAGAAGAGCAACATAGGTCACGCCGTCTATTTCCATGCTGCCGATAAGCTCAAAATCGCTTTCGACACCGTTTTCGTCGGTAAGAGTAAATATTTCCTGTTCAAATTCAAGTGTTTCGTCTGCCATTGTAAAAAATCCTCCGTTCTTTGGTGGTATACCTTATTCTATCTCATTTTAATGCCGATGTCAATAGAAAAAACAACAATTAAACGCCCAAAATGCACGTATTTACGACATTTTACGACTGTTTTGTATCACTTTTTACTTTTTTCCAGTATTCCTTTGCCGCACTTTCGGTCTTGTTGTCACCGTATTGGTAATACACTCTGTCCTTTATGTCGTCGGGAAGATACTGCTGGGGATAGTAGTGATTCGGGTACGGGTGGGGATATACATAGCCTGCATTTTTGTTTGCCGAGGGCTGCATGGAGTCTCTTATGTAGTCGGGCATTATCTGACCGAGACCCTTATGTACATCTTCTGCCGCAAGGGCATAAGCATCATGCGCGGAGTTTGACTTTGGAAGCGTTGCAAGATAGATTACAGCTTCAGCCAAAGGAAGCCTTGCCTCGGGAAGTCCGAGCTGCACTGCATTGTCACAACACGCCTTGACCACGCACACCGCCATCGGATGCGCAAGTCCTATATCCTCGGAGGCAATTACGAGAAGTCTGCGAATTGGCGAAAGCAAGTCTCCTCCCTCAAGAAGACGGGCAAGATAAAAGAGCGCCGCATTTTCATCAGAGCCGCGTATAGACTTCTGGAACGCAGAAAGCAGGTCATAGTGCTCATTTGAGTCCTTGTCAAGCTTCAAACCGAAGCCTGCTATCGACTGCTCTGCAAGCTCCTCTGTGAGAGCACCGTCAGATGCACTGTAGCATATTTCAAGCGCCCCGATTGCACGGCGAACATCGCCGTTTGCCGCATGGGAAATGTAGTCAATCGCCTTTTCCCTCTCGGCTTCGTCAAACGCCGTCTTTTCCCCATCTTTGTCAAGAATTGACACGGCACGAAGAAGCGCCTTCTTTATTTCGGACGCCTTGCAGGGGCGAAACTCAAAAACAGAGCATCTTGAGAGTACGGCGGGATATATTGAAAAATACGGATTGTCCGTAGTAGAACAGATAAGGGTTATTCTGCCGTCCTCGATAAATTCGAGAATTGTCTGCTGTTGCTTTTTGTTAAAATACTGAATTTCGTCGATATAGAGAAGTATGCCGTCCGCCCCAAAAAGGGTGGTGGTTTCGGCAAGCACTTCTTTGATGTCCGAAAGGGACGCGTTTGTGGCATTGATTTTGCGAAGCGTCATGCCGCTTTTTTCAGCGATAATTCTTGCTATTGTCGTCTTGCCTGTACCCGACGGGCCGTAAAAAACCATGTTGGGTATCTTTCCGCCGTCAGTCATTCTGCGAAAAAGGCTTCCTTTTGACAAAAGATGCTCCTGCCCAACAACCTCTGATAAATCCTTGGGGCGAAGCGAATCTGCAAGCGGTGCCATAACGTCATCTCCTTTCGCGGCAGGTTGTCGCTTAAAATTCCGATGCAATTTCTTCGCCGTTCAAAAGTTTCTCGGAATTTGAAAGTATTGTTTCAATCCATTTTCTGTCGGTCTTAAAGCCGCCCTTACCGTCAATAACCATGTGACAGCTCATTGTTGATTCACTGTAAAAATCAAACACCATTTTTTCTCCGCTGTCCAGAGTAACGATAAAGGTAAGGTCGTGCTTATGTGTATCTTCAACCGTTCCTTCAATTGAGGAATATCCTGCGATTGTTACATTCAGAAGTGAAATATAGAACTGTCTGAACGAAGGAACGTCGATTGTCTTATTACCTGTGCTTTCCTTAACCGAAAGACTATCTCTCTCGCCGGAGACAACATAGTTTACTGTTTTTTCACCGTATCTGAGCTCTATCTGAGCAATGTCGTCAATATTGTACTGGAACACGTTCTCCTGGAACAGTTCTACAATATCATACTCAAGGAAGTTAAGGCTTGACTCGGCAACAGGTACAATTGTGTCCTGATATTCGCTGTAGACATAGTAGTATACCCCACTGTCCGTCTGCTCTTTGTTTCCGACAGAAATATTATACCGTTCACCGTCAAATGAAAATCTTATTTCATAAGCAGGCTGCAGAAGTCCATGTTCAGAAAGTATTTCATCTGCATTTTCTTTTTTGGAAACACCGTACTCCAGAACACCTGCGCCCGAAAGGCTTACAGCTTTCTGGAACATATCGTAAAGTGTGTCGGTGCTTAGCACAAAATTCTTTGCAGGGTATGTCATTCTGTGAAGCTGATTTTTAAGAACACCTACTCTTTCCTCATCTGGAATAATTTCACACGAGAAGAAAAGCTCTGAATTTTTGGTAAGCGAAAAATCCGACAGGTAATTTCCCTGCTGTTCGCCGAGGGGTCTTACAATCTCAGGGGACAGATAATACCTTACATCGTTAAGAAAGTTCTCGGCTCCGCTGTCCATAACATAAATCTGCTTTTTGTCGGCATGCTTCATATAATAACGTGTACCGCCTATTTCGCGGTTTCCGACATATACCGTATGCTTTTCACCGTTCTTTGACAAAACCTCAACCTTTGCAAGGCAGTCTTCTTCTGTAAGACCGTAGTCAGACGCCTTTTGGGGCTTTTCAACATACGTGTCCGCAAGCATATATCTTGCCTGAAGCAAAAGCTCGGAAACAAACTGCTGGTTATAGAGGTTTGCCTCTGCTCCCTTAATGAAGAAGTTTGCCTTATTGTCACTGAAAATACTGAAACTTCCGTGTTCATTTGTAACCGTTACCATATCAAGGTCTGAAAGGGGGATTTCGGGGAAAATATAGGGACGGTAGCTTATTTCAACGTCGTTTTTACGGAAGGTATAGAGAATATCCTTGCCGTCACCCTCTTTTACGTCAAGGGTGTTTTTTGCCCCGTCCTGACGTATTGCGGCTATATCTCCGAGCAGACTTCTGCCTGCCGTCTTGTCATATATCATAACCTGTGCATCGTCGCCGTAGGAGGTTTTTGCATAAACGGTGTTAAGTTCTTCCTTGAAAATCACAGGGAAAAGCAAACACATTACCGCCGTGACAACAGCAAGGACAGATAGAACAATAATTAAGATTTTCTGTTTTTTCAGAGTTGTTCGAGTTTTCATTATAAATACTTCCTCTTGATAAATACGGCAATTCCCGCCACTGCAATAATTACAGGGATTACAATGGCAAGCTTTTTCATCATACCGTCAGCATCTGCCGTTGTAACCTCAATGGTAGATTCGTCAAGCACCTTAAAGTCAATGTCAAGCGCAGCATAGCTGTTGCCCATCTTTGAGAGCATATTCTTGAAAAGGTCTGCGTTTGCAAAGGAGGGGTTATCAAGCTCATTAAGGAATGAACTTGATGCACTTATTACGGCATTGCCCGAATATTCCTTGCTGTCAACAAGTTTTGTATACTTAGAAAGAGTCATAAGGGGAACATACGGAACCGCTTGAAACTCGTTTTCCACCCACACAATCGCATTTTCAGAAGACGTGACAATGGGAGAAATGCTCATGCTTCCCACCTGACTCTTGGGAATATTCATGAGACAGGAAATGCCGAAAGCAGGTTTTATTCCCGTTCCCGATTCACTTATGCCCTTGTGCATTTTATAGCCTTCACTTTCGGTTTCTGTACTGTAGTAACCCAAAAAACGCCAGTCTTCCTGACTGTTCTGGGTAGTATTTGTCAGGCTTTCCTTATAGTCATATATAGGCAGCATATTGCTGAGTCTTACGCCAAAGCCATCCTCTGCCAGAGAGAAAAGCTCGGGCATATTCGCGCCGTTCGGGTCAAAGAACAAAAACAGATTTCCGTAGCTTTCCGTAACATAGTCACGAAGTTTCCTTATTTCATTGACGCTCTTACTCTCGGTAACAAGCGCACTGCCATTCTCTTTGTTTTCTTCGGCAACGTCTGCTTCTTCGGAAACAGCATTTGCTTCCACATCATTCTGCGCCTGCACCTGTGTTTCTTCGGTCTTTTCGGCAGCTTCAATTTCTTTCTTTTCCATACCGATAAAGTCAACTCTGGGATTGCACACAAGAAGCAAATCATATGTGGCAAGCTCTTTGTCGGATACGAGCTTCAAGTCTACCTCGGAAACATTGTATCCGAAATCTTCAAGGAAATGCTTTACCAAGTGGGTATTCTCTCCGTGTCCCGTAACAAGACCTGCCGAGAGCATATCTTCATCATTTCTTGCAGTTGCAAGTATTGCGCTTGTAAGCTTATATTCACCGTCAAAAGCAAAGAGCGCTCCCTCTGTGTTGAGCTTATACATATCATCCCAATTGTAAATCTTTGAAAGACCGGTAGAGGGGCTGTTTACAATTATGCTGTACAGGTTCAGTTCATCCGTGCTTGTCTTTTTAAACTTGTCAAAGTAGGCAACATCGCTGAGCTTATCCTTATAAACAACGCTTACATTGTCAAAAGTCTTTTCGTAGCTTTCGGCAAGCATTACTATTGGATTTAATACATCAACGTCTGTAAGTTTATCCTTATGTGAGCAGAATATGATTTCAACAGGCTTATCAACCGCTGACAGAGCCGCAACAGACGCGTCGCTCACCCCGTAGAGCTGCTCGGTTGTCATGTCCACATAAAAACCGCCGTTTCTGCTATCAATATACGAAAGCAAAACATTTATGAGTATTATAAAAATTACAAATACTATTGTAAATACAGCCGCCGATGTGCCGTATTTAAATTTTTTGGAGGAAAACTTTTTGTTTGTTTTGTTGTTCATTGTATTCAACAATCCTTCTTTATATTTTGTGAGGAGTTTTACCGCCCCGCTTTATGGCGGTCAAACGTGGTTATTTAAGCGATCACGAGGGTTTGTTTTTTCACGAAGATAACCCGTGAATTGCCGGCGGGGGCTCCCCGCTAGTCCCAGCGTCTCTTTTCGTATACCCTTACCGTAAGGAAAAGGAATACCGCCGAAAGACTTATGTAATATATAAGTGCCGTGATGTCAAAAATACCTCTTTGAAATCCTGCGAATCGGTCCATAACAGAAAACCACTTGACAATTACTCTTATAACATTGTTGTTTATACCGGTTGCAAATGCCTGGCTTGCCATGATAAGTGCAAACACGCCGATTGAAACAACTGCGGATATTATCTGATTTTCCGTAAGAGATGAAATGAAAAGACCTATCGCAATAAATGCCGCACCTATGAGAAGAACACCTATGATACAGCCGATAAATGTCGGAATATTCATCTTGGCAATTACATACTCCTGCGTTTTTGCAAGATTATGGAGCGCAAGCATATTGAGAAGCGACGAAAATCCGAGTGTTCCCGCAAAAATAGTGAGGGCAGCAAAGAACTTTGCGCAAACAACACCAACAAGGCTCACGGGGCTTGTGAGAAGAAGCTGCTCCGTTCCCAGCTTCTTTTCTTCAGACAGAAGCTTCATTGTAAGAAGCGGAATAAGTATTACGAAAAACATAAGAACCATCGCAAAATACGCAGAGGTGTTTGTCGAGCCTGCCGAAACGGTAGTGGAAACAAAGCACACACCGGAAATTGCAAAGAAGATGGCGGAAAAAACATATCCTATAGGCGACTTGAAGTACGCCATGAGCTCTCTTTTGTAAATTGCACTCATTTATTTTTCCTCCTTCTTGTTCTTGTCAATGATTGCTATAAATACGTCCTCAAGGCTTGCGCTGAATGCCTCAAGTCCTATCATCTGCCAACCGCGGTTTGCTATCATGTTGAATATGGGTTTTCTTATGTCGGCGTTTGTGTCGGCTTCAACAAGGAATGAGGTACTGTCGCCGTCACGCTCGGGAAGAATTTCCGCTCCCTTTACACCGTTTATTGCACCGAGGGATGAGAGAATCTCGTTTCTCGGACCGCACACCTTTACCTTCATCTTGCGTACACCCGTCACCGCCTCAAGCTCATCCGTCTTTGCGTTGGCAACAATTCTGCCCTTGTCAATGATGACAACTCTGTCGCACACGGCGTTTACTTCGGGCAGAATATGGGTGCTGAGAATTACGGTGTGCGTCTTTCCGAGTGAGCTTATAAGGTCTCTGATCTCGATAATCTGTTTTGGGTCAAGACCTACTGTAGGCTCGTCGAAAATAAGAATGTCGGGGGAAGAAATAAGTGCCTGAGCAATACCGACTCTCTGTCTGTAACCCTTTGAAAGATGTCCGATGGGGCGTTTATATACGTCGCCTATATTTATAACATCCACGATTTCCTTAATGTGCTTCTTTTTGTTTAGATTACACTTTTTAAGGTCAAACACAAAGTCAAGATATTCCTTGACGGTCATGTCAAGATAAAGCGGAGGATGCTCGGGTAAAAATCCGATGTGCTTCTTTGCCTCCATGGGATTTTCAAGAATATCGTAGCCTGCTATCTTGACTGTACCGCTTGTAGCCGAAAGGTAGCCTGTGAGAATATTCATGGTTGTACTCTTTCCTGCACCATTAGGTCCGAGAAAGCCTACAATCTCTCCCTTTTCGACATTGAAGCTTATGTCATTTACTGCATAGTTTTTTCCGTACTTTTTAACGAGGTTTGAAATCTCAATCATAGATTTGCTTTTCTTCCTTTCGTTTTGTATTGCCTTATTATAAAAGACTTATGTGTATTCTGTGTGAAAATTTATGCTTTATCTCCCTGAATTGCTCCTCGTCTTTCCATTTCCGCATCAATGGAATTAAGAAGCTCGAATTTGCGTATGCTCCAGAGGGGAGCTACAAGCTCGTCCCTCTTGCCGTCGCCCGTTAATCTCTGCATGACAATTCTTTTATCTATCATCTGCAGTTGGTCGCAGACAAGACTTACGTATTCGTCCTTTTCAAAGGTACGAAATTCTCCTCTGTTATACATTTTCTCGCACTCTGTTCTACGTATTACGTGAAGCAGGTGGAGTTTTAACGACCAAGGCAAAAGTTCGCTTACCGTCCTGACACTCTCATTCATCATGTCAACCGTTTCAAAAGGGAGTCCGTTGATGAGGTGAACGCACACATCAATGCCAAGATTTTTAAGGGTAGTAAAGCTCTGCAAGAATTCGGCATAGGTTGACTGTCTGTTGATAATCCTTCCCGTAGTGTCATGCACCGACTGAAGTCCAAGCTCAACGGTGAGGTATGTTTTCTTTGATATTTTTTCGAGAAGTGAAAAACACTCTTTCGAAATACAATCGGGACGTGTGGCGACACTTAGGGAAACAACATCCGGCTGTGAAATCGCCGCATTATATAGATATTCAAGTTTTGCTATGTCGGCATAGGTGCCCGTTCCCGTCTGGAAATACGCCATGTATTTTGTGTTTTTCCACTTCTTTGACATCATATCCGCAATGTCTGAGAACTGTTTTTCTATGCTGTCTTCGGCTTTTCCCGCAAAGTCACCCGAAAGTGCGCCCGAGCAGTAGATACAGCCTCCCGTACCCTTTGTGCCGTCACGGTTGGGACAGGTAAATCCGCCCGAGAGGGGGATTTTGGCAATTTTCGTGCCGAATTTGTTTTTGAAAAAGTAGTCGAGGGTGTGGTATCTTTTCCCTAAGAATAATTCTTGCATGTTTTTTCTTTCTTTTTCGTTTTAGTGTACTGCTAAGTGTTATGTTATAGGAGTTCCGCCTGCCACGACAAGCGGAATCCGTCGCGTTAGAAAAGTTTCGCTTCTGCGGAAGCGACCATATTTTGGCCCGCCCCAAAATATGGAAAAAACGCTCCACTCATGTTTCGTGACTTTTTAGGTCACGAAACGGGGCGTAGTGCCCCTTTTTATCCCTCAACGGAACAAAAGAAAAATCTTGTTTTTCTCTCACTAATCAAGCAAGACAAGCCTGCCTTACAGGCAGGACACCGACAAAGCCTCGTGATTAACAAATCCTCGATGTCGCTTAATGAACTTTAGTGTACATCTGTTTGTCGCTCTGCGAATATACGAAAAGCGAAGTGACGAGCGGAATTCCTAATTCCTAATTCCTAATTAAACGAAGTGCTTATACACTTCGTTCTTCGGAACTCCTCTGTCCTTGGCGCACGCCTTAATGGCGTCCATCCTGCGCAGACCCTGATTTTCGTAAAATTCAACGTGTTCTTCTATTGTCATGTTTTCAAAAAAGCTCTCGCCCGTCTGCTTTTCGGCACCGCCGACAATGAGAACATATTCTCCGCGCGGCTCTTTGGTTTTGTACATTTCAAGAGCCTTCGAAAATGTTGTGCAGACAATTTCTTCGTTGAGCTTTGTAAGCTCTCTTGCAAGACAGATTTTCCTGTCACCCCAGGAAGAAAACATTGTTTCAAGCGTTTTTACAAGCCTGTGGGGTGCTTCGTAGAAAATGACAGTTTTTGTGTCGTTTTTATAGTCTTCAAGGACTTCGTCTCTCTCCCGCTTGTCGGTAGGAAGAAATCCCTCAAAGGAAAAACGTCTTGACGCAAAGCCTGACGCCGAAAGCGCCGTAACAAAAGCACAAGCACCGGGTACAGGAATAACCTTTATGCCGTTTTCCTTGCAGAGCTTTACCAAATCCTCGCCAGGGTCAGAAATTGCAGGGATTCCTGCATCGGTAACAATCGCACCCGTTTCGCCGCTCTGAAGTCTTTCAAGAATTACCTTGCCTGACGCTGCCTTATTATGCTCATGATAGCTGACAAAGCTGTTTTTTATATCAAAGCAGGAAAGAAGCTTTCCGGAGACCCTTGTGTCCTCTGCTGCAATAAAGGAGACATTTTCAAGAACAAACTTTGCCCTCTCTGTTATATCCGAAAGGTTGCCTATGGGCGTTCCCACCACATAAAGACAGCCTCTTTCAATCTCGTTAGCCATTATTCTTCATTCTCCTGCCGGGCTTTCTTTTCTTCCTCCATCCTCACCTCAAAGGGAGTTTCGGCGGTGTCCGTCACCGTAACATCCGCAACGGCAGAGGGAACCTCGCTGACAGCCTCGAGTGTAAGCTGGTCTTTCTGCGCCTTTGTAGTTTCTTCACCGAGAAGAAGCTGACGTCTTTGTTCCTTGATTTGCTGGCTGAACATCGCAAGCTCAGGAACTTCATCAAGGTCATCTATACTTTCAAGTCCGAATGTACGAAGAAAAACGGTTGTTGTACCATAAAGCATGGGACGGCCGGGGGCATCAAGTCTGCCCTGTTCCTCGATAAGTCCCTTATCGCAGAGTGACATGATAACAGACGGCGATTCAACACCTCTTACCCTGTCAACAAGAGCACGTGTCGCAGGCTGATTATAAGCAATTATTGCAAGCACCTCGAGAGCTGCGCGGGAAAGCGGCTGATTATGACGGATTGTAAGGGCATTTCGAACTACCTGAGCATACTCGCTCTTAGTTGCAAGCTGTGTATGTCCGTCAAGGATTAGAAGCTCAAAGGCGCTGTTTTCGTATCTTCCGAGCATTGAGTGAAGAAGCTGAGGAATCTGCTTTTCCTCGGCACCTATTGCCTCTGCAAGTTTATCAAAGGAAATGGCACTGCCGTAGGCAAAAATTGCCGCCTCTGCCGCCCTTATTAAGTATTCCTCGTCGTGTATAAGCTCTGCTTGATAGCTGTCTTTAATCGCCATTGTTTTTACCTCGTCTTTTCGCACTTTTCTACATATATACCCATTATCCGTAACATTATATCATATCTTACAAAAAAAATCAATACCCGCAATTTATCTATTGACAAACACATAATTTTGCGGTAAAATATTCTCACGCTGGTGTGGCGCAGGGGTAGCGCAACTGATTCGTAATCAGTAGGCCGAGGGTTCAAATCCCTCTACCAGCTCCAACAAAAGAGTGCCCGTTTTTTCGGGTACTCTTTTGTTATTTTGGAAGGATTTGAACCCTATGAGGGCACGGAGCGGTTAAAAAAACAGCCTGTTACGGCTGTTTTTCAGCGGAGTGGTGCGAGTCGGGTACCGAAACTCTTTTCGGTCGACGAGCAGAAAAGACGCCTTTGGCGGCTTTATCCCTCTACCAGCTCCAACAAAAGAGTACCCGTTTTTTCGGGTACTCTTTTTCACTGTCGATTGCTCCCGAAATATAACAAGAGCGGAGGATTTTCCTCCGCTCTTTACATTGTCTAATTTGCATCAAAAATATCTACAGGTTGTAGCGTCAGTTTCATCGTTATCAACCCAGGGCGAGAAACAACTTGCCATTTTTTACTCTTTTTAGGGTCAATCACACCTTCACATGAACCAGGTGCATCAAACATGCCCATTTGGTACTTTATTTGTACATTTGTTGCACGCTCAAGTTTGAGTTCTGCAACTTGCCCAGTTCTTCCGCTCCAAAGAGTTTTACCACCTGACACAATAGAAGCTCCTTGGGTGCTTTGAAACATGCCAAGTTTAACTTGAACCACTCCATCACTTGCGCTTTTTGCAATAGGATAACCACAATTAGGACAACTTGATGCCATATTAGAAACCATTTTTTCGCATTCAGGACATTTTATCATTGCCATAACAAACAATTCCTTTCATCATAGAATATAGCGTTTTTGATTGCTTAAAACAATTTTACAATTCTTAACATAGTGGACAGTCTTTTTTTTGATAATAACCAGACCCGCCACAGGCATAACACTCATCATCCACGCATGAAGTAAGCATTATGGTTGAACTAATAATCATAGACACGGCAAGTATCAACGACATTATTCTTTTCATTCTTCATCCTCCTCAAATTTGATAAAATAAAAAAAGTGCGCTCAATAGAAGAACGCACTCGAAAAATGCAAACTCCTATTGTTGCTACACAAATCTCAACGAAAGAGGAAACTCCTACATTTCATCAGCGGAATTCGCACTTTTACCAAATTCAAACTGATAAAATGTAAAAAGGGTATAATACCCCCTATGAAAATAGAGAGTTTTTCTCTTTGAAATCGTTGATTTGATTTGTGTAGCAATGACATTATACTATAGACTTATGAATAATTCAAGACATGAAATTACATTTGATATCTTAATATTATGCTCTCTCTTTAATTGTTTACTTTTCCATGTTATAATTGGGAATGTAATCAGTAAACCAATCCCTCTACCAGCTCCAACAAAAAACTCCCGTCATATGCCGAGTGTTCTTAGGGACAGTTATTTCATATTATAAAAGAAGGAACAAGAATTCAAATTTTGATTCTTGTTCCTTTTTTGTTTAAACAAATTGAACCGTTTCTCAAAGTATCTTGCATTCTGAATTTAGTTCTTCCCAGACTGTATCAAATATGGCGATATCAATATCATTTATTGATGCAAGTGTATATAGTGATTTTCTGTTAAATTTTTCGCTGTCACATAAAAAAACACTTTGTTTGGTATTTGCCAGCATAAGAGAGCGAATGTAGTTTTCTTCTTCTGTAGGGTCAGAAATAATCCCGTTTTTATCCAGCGAATAGGATGAGAAAAACAAAATATCCGGATGAATTTCAGAAATCACTCTGTAACTTTGAGGTCCTGATAATACGGCGGAGTTATTTACACTGCCACCACCGACACAATGTGTTTTAATGCCATAGTTTATGGCATTGAGAGCAGTAATCATGTTGTTTGTAAAAAGAGTTATATCTTTATGCTTTGCAATGTATGGAATTAAGAAACCGGCAGTGCTTGAACCATCTAACATGATAATCTGCCCATCACAAATGAGATGTTCGGCTTTTTTTGCAATTTTACGTTTTGCAGCGGTATTCTGTGACAGGCGATTTTGAAGCGGAGCTACCTGATTAGCATTTAATATATTAGCTCCTCCGTGTGTGCGCTTGATAAAATACATATTCTCCAGTTTGGTTAAATCACGGCGAATACTTGATTCGGAAGTATATGTTAATTGGGAAAGTTTCTTTACCGTCATAAATCCATTTTTGTTCAGTAATTCAAGAATTTGTTCTTGTCTTTTTGAAATGCTCATTTTAACACCTTTTTTGCTCGTTTTATGATTTTAAATGATTGTTTTTCTAGTTTATCGCCAGATATTGAAAACAAACAATCACATTGTATAATTATATCATAAAAAAATAATAAGTCAATATGAGGTGATATGATGCTGGAAAATATAAAAGAAAGAGTGCTTAAAGCAAATCTTACTTTGAAGAATGAAAATTTAATTACCCTAACCTGGGGAAATGTTTCGGAACTTGACAGAGAAACCGGTTATGTTGTAATAAAGCCGTCAGGCGTGGATTATGAAAATATGAGTGTCGATGATATGGTTGTAGTTGACCTTTCCGGAAAAGTGGTTGAAGGTAAATGGAATCCTTCTTCTGATACCCCCACTCATTTAGAATTATACAGACGTTTTCCCGAAATTGGCGGAATCACTCATACCCACTCAAGATGGGCAACAATTTTTTCGCAATGCGGAATGAATCTCCCTGTACTTGGTACAACTCATGCTGATGCTTTTTACGGTGATGTACCTTGCACGCGCATGCTGACCACCGCCGAAATAACAGGAGAGTATGAACTTGAAACCGGTAAAGTTATTGCAGAACTTTTCACTAAAAAAACAATTTGCAAAATTCCGGGAGCACTCGTATATTCTCACGGACCTTTTACCTGGGGAAAGGATGCGAAAGATTCTGTTAAAAATGCAATTATTTTGGAAGAGGTAGCAATGATGGCGTGGCACACTATTATGATGAAGCCCGATATGATATTCCAAAAAGAATTGCTTGATAAGCACTATCTGAGAAAACATGGAAAAAATGCCTATTACGGACAGGAGGAGAAGGACAATGATAATAGACAGTAAGCAATATAACTGCAAATGCACTTGCGGTCATGAACATAAAATGACAACTGATTTTTGTATAATTGAATCCGGCTGTCTGGTAAATATAGATGAATATATCGAAAAATGCGGACTAAAGGGGTTTTCAGTTGCAATATATGACAAAAATACATATAAAGCCACAAACCGGTTGCATCCGAAAGTGGATAAGGAGATTATCTTGCCACCGGAAAATCTTCATGCGGACAATCACGGAATAGCTTTGGCACTGGAACTAATTCCTGAAGATTGCGACTATATGATTGCTGTTGGCTCGGGGACAATCCATGATATAACACGCTACTGCGCATATAAAAAAGGGATTCCTTTTGTGTCTTGTCCAACTGCCGCAAGTGTTGACGGATTTTGTTCATCTGTTGCCGCGATGACCTGGGATGGATTTAAAAAGACCTTTGAAGCAGTTGCCCCCAAAATTGTTATAGCAGACCTCGGCATTATATCAAAAGCGCCGATGTTTCTCACAAATTCCGGTTTTGGAGATATGATTGGAAAATTTATCGCTTTGGCAGATTGGAAAATAGCACATACATTGACAAATGAATATTTTTGCGCAACCATACACGATATGACTATGGATGCAACAAAAAATGTGACGGAAAGTGCAAAAGCGATAAAAGATGATAATATAACTGCTTATGAAAAGCTTACATATGGGCTTTTAATGTCAGGACTTGCAATGCAGATGTTAGGAAATTCACGCTGTGCTTCGGGTGCAGAGCATCACATTTCCCACTTAATAGAAATGCAACCAGAGGGCTTGGGTGTAAAATCCGATGCATTGCATGGAGAAAAAGTTGGAGTAGGAACCTTGCTTGCCTGCAGAGAATACCACAGGCTTAAAGAAAAAAGTTTAAAATGGAAAGATTATCCTGAATTTGGCAGTAACTATATAGAAAATATGTTTGGAGATAATCTCAGTTTATCCATAACTAAAGAAAATGCAAATGATTGTGCAATCGGGATAACTGCAAAGCTTATATCGGAAAAATGGGATGAAATACGAGACATCATAGATACCATTCCCACATATAAAGAATTAATTGAAAAATATGAATTGCTTGGCGCAAAATCCTCGCTTTGCGATATTGGTGTACCGGAAGAAAAGAGCGATTTGCTCTTAGACTATTCACCACTTGTACGAAACAGACTGACGCTTATGCGACTGCGCAGAGCGATAATAGGGTTGGAAAATAAAAAGTAAAAAACTTGATGCAGGATCTGGTTTTAAAATTATATTAAGACTGAAATACCTACATTAGGAACTTATTAAAGATAAGCTATGATGTTATGATAATATTGAGAATTATAAAACAGCAATTGATTACGGTTATAAAATGTTTATCTCTAATAACATTGCTGAGATAACTCGAATTTTATCTGAACTCAAAGTGAGATTTATACAAAAACCCCGAAACAAAATTTTGTTTCGGGGTTTAAACTGTCCTTTAAAACTCTCTCCATAAACGGGAGTTTTTATATTATCCAAGTGTAATCTTCGCGCTTTGTGTGAAAGGCTCATACTTTCTGCCCATTTTGTCGTATTCCTCCATGCCGAGCTCCTTGTGACCGATGCCGCAGTGCATTGTCGTAGGCTCACAGCCCTCGATTGTAACTGTCGTTCCCTCAAGGGTGACAACCGAATAAAGAGGCGCATCGGGACAAATCATATATCCTGCGTTTTTATAATTCTCATAGTCCTCTTTATTGAACTTATCGTGAGGAGGCATGGGAGGACAGCCTGCACAGTCAAAGGTGGATGATGTCACATCATAATAAATAACATTGTTTATAATTGAAATGTGGTCCTTGTGCATGTGTCCGTTCATGCACATAAGCACGCTGTGGGGCTTTTTTTTGTTGGCTTCGTCGATAATTGCACGCACTTGGTGACCGTTCTTGCAGTCATAGTATCTCTCAAAGCTCGAATGTGAGCAGAGAATACAAGGATAAGGTGAGCTTTCGATGGATTCCTTTATCCATTCAAGCTCTTCGGGAGGAAGAGTTTCACGTTCGGGTTGTCCGAAATAGTTTGTTCTGAAATACGGCACAAATTCTCCCGTTTGCGTATCACGGTAGTAGCTTGTGTTGATAATAACAAATCTGTATCCGCCAATATCAAGGTTGTAGTGGAAATCGGGCATTCTGTATGCCTTTATTACCTCTTCTCTCGGGTACTGCTCTGTGTCGTGGTTCCCGAGACAATTGTATGAGGGAATGTGGAAATTATTGTACTCGTCAATAAAGTCAATATACTTTATGGGATTGTGACAAAGGTCACCAAGGTGGAGCATCATATCACAGCCCTTTTCCTCGGCAATTCTCTGGAACTTGTGAAGTCCATCAAAGCCAAAGTTTATGTATCCGCCGGGAGTGTAGTGGTAGTCCGAAAAAAGAAAAAATTTCATTTTTGTTTCCTCCTTGGTAAGTCAAAGTATTATCTGCCTTAATTCTAACATACTCTCATGAAAAATCAATAGCCTTTTTTCGATTTGACAAATTCTCATACATTTTGTTTACAAAATTAAACCATCGCGGTGATAAAGAAAACCGTGTCGGTGTTCGACACGGTTTTCCGTTTGTTACGCGGTTGATGTTGTTTGTTTTTTATAGTTGTTTGCCCGTGAAATTTGCCGTCGGGCTTTCCCGACCTATTTGCTTACTTTCTCTTTTCAGCAAAGAAAAACGTAAGTTACTGTGCGTTCTTCTTGCCGAGAGTGGCCTTCAAAACAAAGAGTGTTCCGAGCATGAGAACAATCGCAATGGGAAGTGCAATAAATGCGTTGGGGATAAAGCCTGCAACGATATATGCTACAAAAGAAACAGCCGCAACTGTCATAGCGTAGGGAAGCTGAGTGTTAACATGGTTTACATGGTTGCACTGAGCGCCTGCGGATGCCATGATTGTTGTATCCGAGATGGGTGAGCAGTGGTCGCCGCAAACCGCACCTGCCATACAAGCGGACATACCAACAATAGACATTGTGGAATCGCCTGCAAATACTGCGAGTACGATAGGAATAAGAATACCGAATGTACCCCAGCTTGTACCTGTGGAGAAGGAAAGAACAATGGCAACAAGGAAGATGATTGCAGGAAGGAAGCTAACAAATGCACCGGCAGAGGTGTTAACAAGGTCTGCAATAAATACCTTTGCACCGATGGAGTCTGTCATACCCTTAAGAGTCCATGCACATGTGAGGATAAGGATAGCAGGAACCATTGCCTTGAAGCCTTCGGGAATGCAACCCATGAGCTCTTTGAACTTAACAACACCGTGTCTGAATACGATGAAGTAAATTGATACAAAGATGATTGCTGCAAACGAACCGAGTGCAAGACCAACGGAAGCATCACAGTTGGAGAATGCATTTACAAATGTTTCGCCGTCAAAGAAGCCGCCGGAGTAAATCATACCGATAATGCAGCAGATGATGAGGATAACAACAGGGAGAATAAGGTCGATAACCTTGCCCTTTTCGTTAGCCTTTTCTTCAGCAACAGCACTTGTTTCTTCAAGTGTTGTAAAGATGTCGCCCTTTTCTTCGGCGTTCTTTTCGTGTAATTTCATTGGACCGTAATCAAATCTCATGATTGCGATTGTTACCATCATAACAATTGTGAGGATTGCGTAGAAGTTAAAGGGAATAGCCTTAATAAAGAGGGAAAGTCCCTGTCCTTCGGGAGCAAAGCCCGCAACTGCTGCTGCCCATGAGGAAATGGGAGCAATGATACAAATAGGAGCTGCTGTAGCGTCGATGAGATAGGAGAGCTTTGCTCTTGAAATCTTCTTTGCGTCACATACAGGTCTCATTACAGAACCAACTGTAAGACAGTTGAAATAGTCGTCAACGAAAATAAGTACACCGAGAAGAACTGTAGCAAGCTGTGCGCCAACTCTTGTCTTGATATGTGTGGAAGCCCATCTTCCGAATGCCGCAGAACCACCTGCCTTGTTCATCATGGCAACGAGTGTGCCGAGAAGAACGAGGAATACGAGGATACCTACATTGTAGGAGTCTGCGAGAGAAGCAACAAATCCGTCAAGAACAACATGGTTGAGTGTTATTTCAAGATCGAAGTTTGCATAGAGAAGACCACCTGCAAGAATACCAACAAAGAGTGAAGAATAGACTTCCTTGGTAATAAGTGCAAGAACGATAGCGATAAGCGCAGGAACGATAGACCAGATTGTTGCGTAGAAGGGAGTTACCTGCTTACGAACCTCTTTTGTTGCTTCATCAATGTTTTTATCAACATCTTTGTCTGCCTGGATAGCATCTGCATAACCTTCAATATAAGAATATGCCTGTCCAAGTCTTTCTTCAGCAACAATTTCTTCTTCTGTCATTTTTGATAAACGTTCTGCTTCTTCTGCCGCTTCTTCTGCCTCTGCTTCTGCAGAAACCTGGTCTGCATATTTTGCATATCCGGGTATTTCATCTGCAAACGCAGTGAACGACATGAATGCAAGCATAAGTGCAAGAACAAGGGCAAACGCTCTTTTCTTAGTGAACATGGTTTAAAACCTCCAATAAATTTTTATAAAATAAAAAGACTATGGCGTTTTGCACCACAGTCAAATTACTTCCAAAACATACGACCGATATAGCGCTCCACATAAATGTGACAAAGATATGGATATTCTCTCATATCTCCGACTCGGGAATCTTCGGAAATTCCGTCATCTCGGCATCTGCACCTACTCTCCCGTCAACGTTCTCCGAAAACTCCTTAGAAGAGATAATTGCAAGACGCACCTCTATTCAGGTTTTAATTCTTTATAAATTGTATACTATTTGTCGAAATTCGTCAAGAGTTTTGTAACATTATTCACAACGTGTTAATATATGGAAGGTTTCGACACTGCGGTGTCGCTTAACGAACTTTAATGTACATTTGTTTGTCGCTCTGCGAATATACGAGGAGCGAAGCGACGAGCGGAAATGAGGGTTGTGGCAGAGCAACTTTATACAGTCGATATTATATCGCTTTTGGTGTAGGAGCCTCCACGGGTCGGGAAAGCCCGACAGCACATTTGTCATTTTGGCGGTTTTCGGTATGCCGCCAAAATGACGTATTGTCAGCGGCGACTCGCCGCCGCTTTGGGTTACTTTTCGCGAGTGAAAAGTAACAGAAACCGTGGCTCGCAAGCCGCGGAATCCCCAATTCTCATTCAACCTTGTCAATAATAAGCTCTGCCGCCTCCGGCTTCCTTTCTGAAAACTCAAGTGCCGACATGAAAACTTCCTCTGCCTTTGCAAGGCTATCCTCTTTGTTTGTATAAAGACGGGCAATTTCCTCGCCGCACTTTACAAAATCTCCGGTTTTCTTTGAAAGCACAAGCCCTGCCGAAAGATCAATTATGTCAGTCTTTGTCTTTCTGCCGGCACCCAGCTCGCATGAGCAAAGACCTATTTTCTCGGCATTCATGTGGGATATATAACCGTCGGTATCCGCCTTTATTTCATACGCATACTTTGCCGCAGGGAAAAGTTCTGTGTTGTCTATTACCGACACATCTCCGCCCTGAAGGGCTATCCACTGTCTGAATTTCGAAAGAGCCGAGCCGTCATCTATCGCCTTTTCGCAAAGAGCCTTTGCACTTTCTGTGTCAATGCCTTTAAGATTTGCAACAAGTCCTGCCGCAAGACACACCGAAACCTCTCTTATATCCCCACAGAGTTTGCCTTTAAGCACTTCTATCGCCTCGATCACCTCAAGGGAATTTCCCACCGCAAAACCAAGCGGCACATCCATGTTTGTAATAAGTGCCTTTGTATTTCTGCCGCATCTTTTTCCGATTTCCTCCATGCCCTCGGCAAGCCTTTTTGCGTCCTCGGGCGTTTTCATAAAGGCTCCGCTTCCGCACTTTACATCAAGCATGATATTCTTTGAGCCTGCGGCAATCTTTTTGGACATGATACTCGAAACAATAAGGGGAATTGAGTCAACCGTTGCCGTAACATCACGCAGAGCATACAGCTTTTTGTCAGCAGGGGCAAGATTTCCGCTCTGTCCGCAGACACAAAGACCGCATTTTTCCGAAACGCTCATAAATTCGTCGGGAGTAAGCTCTGTTCTGTAACCGGGAATTGATTCGAGCTTGTCAACCGTGCCTCCTGTGTGTCCGAGACCCCGTCCCGACATCTTTGCAACAACGCCGCCTAAGGACGCCACAATGGGTGCAACGATAAGGGTTGTTTTGTCGCCGACCCCGCCGCTTGAATGTTTGTCACAGCTTTTGTCGCCAAAGCACGACAAATCAACCACATCCCCCGACTCTGCCATGGCAAGAGTAAGGTCGCTCGTTTCTCTGTCGGTCATGCCGTTGAAAATTACCGCCATGCAAAAGGCAGACATCTGATAGTCAGGTATATCCCCCTTTGTAAAACCCTCGACAATGTATTTTATTTCCTCGGTCGAAAGCTCCACGCCTTTCTTTTTCTTTGTTATGAGCTCATACATCTGTTAATTCTCCATTCGCTCGAATTAGAATTAGGAATTAGGAATTGGATTCCTCCGGAATATCGATTTCAAAGCTAAAGGGCAAAAGGTCGGAAAGCTTATATTCCTTTACGACATCTTCAGATACCACGTATATCTTAAAATCTTCTCTGCAGAATTCCGAAAGCGCCTGCCTGCACACACCGCAAGGGTGGCAGAATTTTTCTGTAAGCACACCATCAATTCCACCGCATACAGCGATAGCCGAAAACTCCCTCTTTCCCTCACTGACCGCCTTAAAAAGTGCCACTCTTTCGGCACAGACGGTAGGGGTAAACGAGGAATTTTCTATATTACATCCCGTGTATATGCTTCCGTCACTGCACAAAAGTGCCGCGCCAACCTTGAATTTTGAGTAGGGTGCATAGGCGTTTTTCATCGCCTGCTTTGCCATGGTGACAAGTTTTTCTTTCATATCAGTCTCCCCATAAAGCTCTTGCCGCAAAGGTCATATTCTATGCCGAGATATTCGGCAATGCTTGCGGCAATATCCGAAAATGTTTTTCTTGTGCCAAGATCCTTCTGCTTTATCTTCTTTCCGTAGACAAGCAGAGGCGTGTATTCTCTCGTGTGGTCGGTGGAAACATCGCCCGGGTCACAGCCGTGGTCGGCAGTGATTATAAGCAGGTCATCCTCACGCAGCTTTTGCATTACAAGGGAAAGGTGAATGTCAAATTTATTAAGCTCCTGTGCATACCCCTGGGCGTTATTTCTGTGACCGTATGACGAGTCGAAATCCACAAGGTTGACAAAGCACAGGCCGCGAAAATCACTATCCAGCATTTCAAGCGTCTTTTGCATACATTCCTCGTTTCCGTGGCTGTCGGTGTCAAGAGTTATTCCACAAGAAGCGAAAACATCATTTATTTTCCCTACGGAAATGCAGTCAAAACCTGCGTTCTTTATAAGGTCAAGGAGTGTTTTTTTGAAAGGCTCTAACGAGAAGTCGCGGCGGTTATTGGTACGTGTAAATTCTCCGTCTTTTCCGATAAACGGACGGGCAATTACTCTTCCCACGCTATGCTCGCCGGTAAGTATTTCCCTTGCAATTCTGCAATACTCATACAGCTTTTCTGTCGGCACGACATCCTCATGTGCGGCAATCTGAAAAACGCTGTCGGCAGAGGTATAGACAATGAGATCACCAGACTTCATGTGCTGCTGTCCGAAATCTCTTATAACATCCGTTCCCGAATAGGGTTTATTACAGAGAACTTTTCTTCCCGTTTTTTTCTCAAACTCTGATATAATTTCAGCAGGAAATCCATCAGGATAAGTGGGGAAAGGGTTTTCAAGACAAAGGCCTGCTATTTCCCAGTGTCCCGTTGTGGTATCCTTGCCTGCCGACATTTCTCTGCATCTTCCGTACGCACCAAGACTCTTTCCGTGGGTGCCGAGATAGTGACAGCCCTCGATATGAGAAAGTCCCATATTTATCATGTTAGGTATGCTTAAAAGTCCCGTCTTGTAACAGCTTAAAAGCGTATTTGTTTCCTCGTCGCCGAAAAGATGTGCGTCGGGAAGCGCCCCGATGCCAACGGAGTCGAGGACTATGAGAAAAACTCGTTTCATGGGAGAAAAATCCTTTCTTTAGAGGTTTGGGATTTCGTCCTCTGCGGAGGACGAGTTTCTTTTGCCCCGATGCAAAAGAAACCAAAAAATCTCCACTCATGTGTCGAAAACTCCGCTCCGCTTCGTAACATTCGACACGAGCCGTGGCGGCTCGAAAAAAATGCGAAGCGTAGCTGAGATTTTTTCAGAGTGGGCAGTTTTGGTTACTTTTGCTGAGTCAAAAGTAACGGAAAACGCCGTCCGCAGACGGCGGAACCCCCAATTCCTAATTCCTAATTCCTAATTCCAATGCCAGCTTCATCATATCCGTAAAGGTGGTCTGTCTTTCCTCTGCCGAGGTAGACTCACCCGTTATGAGATGGTCGGACACGGTGCAGATAGCGAGAGCCTTTTTGCCGAAGCGGCTTGCCGTCATATAAAGCGCCGCCGCCTCCATTTCCACCGCAAGAACGCCAAGGCGCGACCACTTTTCGGTGGTATTCTTGTCGTCGTTGTAAAAAACATCTGTCGAATATATATTGCCGACATGGGCCTTTAGCTTCATTTGCTGTGCAATATCGAAGGCTCCCTTTAAAAGTCCAAAATCTGCAATGGGACAGAATGTGCCGCCGACACCGAATTGTGATGCAAATCCCGAGTCTGTACACGCACCCTGTGCGAGAACAATATCACGGATGTGCACGTTTTTGTTCATGCCACCCGCCGTTCCGACTCTGATGATATTTTCAACATCAAAAAAGTTGTACAGCTCATAGGCATAAATGGAGATTGAGGGCATACCCATACCGCTTGCCATAACGGAAATTTCTTTGCCACAGTATTTTCCTGTATACCCTTGGATACCGCGGACATTATTTACAAGGCGTGCTTCGCCAAGAAAATTTTCTGCTATAAATCTCGCTCTCAGAGGGTCGCCCGGCATAAGGACTGTCCTTGCAAAGTCACCCTTTTCTGCCGCAATGTGTGGTGTTGCCATATCAATAACCTCCGTTATCAGTATTCTTTAGTATCTTAACAATTCTGCTCGTTCCGAGTCTATCGGCGCCAAGTTCTATAAATTTCTGTGCATCGGCAATGGAAGAAATTCCGCCTGCCGCCTTGATTTTTACGCTTTCTCCGACGTTCTTTGCAAAAAGTGCAACATCCTCAAAGGTGGCTCCGCCCGTGGAAAAACCCGTGCTTGTTTTGATAAAGTCAGCACCTGCCTCGGTTACGGCACGGCACATCATTACCTTTTCATCGTTTGTCAAAAGGCATGTTTCAATTATAACCTTAAGTATTTTTTCTCCGCACGCCACCTTTATGCTCTTTATCTCTCCGACTATTTTATCAAAGTCACCGGATTTTATATCTCCGATGTTTGCAACCATATCTATTTCATCGGCACCCTTTGAAATTGCGTCCTTTGTTTCAAACACCTTTGTTTCGGTGGTGTTATATCCGTTTGGGAAACCGATAACAGTGCAAACCTTTACGTCTTTTCCCGAAAGGTATTCTTTGCACCTCTGTACAAAAGACGGTGCAACGCAGACACTTGCCGTGCCGTACTTTACCGCATCATCGCAAAGGGATTTTATTTCTTCCCAGGTTGCACTCTGGGAGAGAAGCGTGTGGTCTACTTTTGAAAGGATGTGTTTCATGGCGAATCCTCTTTTCTTTGTTTATATTTCGGCACCGGTTGTGCCGAGTCACTTTTGCCCCGATGCAAAAGTGACCAAAAAATCTCCGCTCATGTGTCGAAAACTCCGCTCCGCTTCGTAACATTCGACACGAGCCGCGGCGGCTCTTTTTTTATTCTCTACGCAGAATTTAAAAAAACTTATACTTTTCCTCACTACTTCACCTGTATTTGCCTGCCGTACGGCAGGCTATGGCCTCGCAAAGCGAGGCAAACCACACTTATTAGTGAGAAGAAAATCGGAGCTTTGCAAATGTTCCGCCAGAGGGCAAAAGAGCCTCCACGGCTCGAAAAAAATGCGAAGCGAAGCTGAGATTTTTTTCAGAGTGGGCAGTTTTGGTTACTTTTGCTGAGTCAAAAGTAACGGAAAACGCACTCCGCAGAGTGCGGAATCCCCAATTCCTAATTCCCAATTCCATAAAACCTTTCCGCTATCTTAACACTCTCCATAGCGTCCTTACCGTAAAAGTCAGCATTTATCATCTGTGCATACTCCTCGTTGAGTACGGCACCGCCGACCATAACGCGCGCCGTGGGTCTTTTTTCGTGAAGAAGCTTTATTGTCTGTTCCATGGCAGGAACGGTTGTTGTCATAAGAGCAGATAAACCTACAAGATTGCAATTTCTTCCGTCTGCTTCCTCGAGTATTTTTTCGGGTGCAACATCGCGCCCCAGGTCATACACGACAAAGCCGTAGCTTTCAAGAAGCACCTTCACAATATTCTTGCCTATGTCGTGAATGTCTCCCTTGACTGTGGCAAGTATTACCGCCTTTGATATGTCGGTCTTGCCCTTTGGCATCTTTGCCTTAATTTCTTCAAATGCAAGAGAGGCACTCTCGGCACTCATAAGAAGCTGGGGCAGGAAAATTTTCTTTTCCTCAAAGCCAGTTCCCACCGTGTTGAGAGCAGGTATGATTTTTCCGCCTATTATTTCGAGGGGATTTTCATTTTCGCAAAGCCTTTTTGCAATATACCTTGCCTTTTCTCGCAGTCCCTTTACTATTGCCCCCTCAAGGCTTTCGTCGTTTTCCTGCACTTTCTGATTTGTCGGTGCTTCACTTTCCTGCGACTGTACATAGCCAATATAATTTTCAAAGGCGCTGTCTCGTCCCGAAAGGGCGCAGAAAGCATAGTATGAATCGGTCATGCCCTTTGAAAAGGGGTTCATAATGGCACAACTAAGACCATTTTCAAGCGCCATGGTAAAAAATGCAGAGTTTATGGTTTCCCTTGAAGGAAGTCCGAAGGAAATGTTGGACACGCCAAGGCTTGTATAAAATCCGTTTTCACAAAGCATCTTTATCGCTTCAATGGTAACTCTTGCACTTGTCTTGTCAGAGGACACGGTAAGGGCAAGTGGGTCAACGATAATATCCTTTTTTGAAATGCCGTATTGCTTTGCCCTCTCTGCGATTTTCTGTGCAACGGCAAGGCGTTCGGACGCCGTTTCGGGAATACCCGACTCGTCAAGTGTCAGGGCAATAAGAGTTCCGCCGTATTTTTTCACGAGTGGAAGCACGGCATTCATGCTTTCTTCTGTGCCGTTTACAGAGTTTACAAGGGGTTTGCCGTTGTATATCCTCATTGCCGCCTCAAGAACGGCAGGATTAGACGAGTCAAGCTGAAGCGGAAGTGCCGTTACACTCTGAATTTCCTCCACGGCTCGTTTCATCACTGAAATTTCATCAATTTCGGGAAGTCCCACATTTACATCGAGAATATGTACTCCCTTTTCCTCTTGCTTTACCGCTTCCGAGATAATATATCCCATATCCCCCTCGCGAAGCGCCGCTTTTAATTTTGATTTTCCCGTAGGGTTTATCCTTTCACCGATAAGGGTAGGCTTTTGTCCCACAAAATGGGCGTGGGTGTAGGAGGAAACCGCCGTGAAATTCTTTTCCGAAGGCAAAGAATAGGGAAGATTTTCTGTCTTTTCCACAAGCAGCTTTATATATTCGGGAGTTGTTCCGCAGCAGCCGCCGAGAATACACGCTCCCTTTTGCGCAAGAACAGTACAAACGTCGGAAAATTCCTCCGCCGTCTTATCAAACACCGTCTTTGCGTCCTTGATTACGGGAAGTCCTGCATTTGGCTTTACAATAATAGGTGTTGACGAAAACTTTGCAAACTTTTCGACTATCGGCAGCATTTTGTCGGGGCCGAGCGAGCAGTTCATGCCTATTGCATCGACGCCGAGAGCTTCAAGAAGTGTTATCATCGCCTCGGGGTTTGCACCGGTCATGAGCTTTTCGCTCTCATCATAAACGTTGGTTACAAAAATGGGCAAATCCGAGTTTTCCTTTGCCGCAATTACTGCCGCCTTTGTTTCGAGGCTGTCGTTCATGGTTTCAATGAGGATTAAATCTGCACCGTTCTTTACTCCCTCACGAACGTTTGAAGCAAAAATCTCCACTGCGTCCTCAAAGTCGAGCTCGCCTAATGGCTTTAACAGCTTTCCTGTAGGACCTATGTCAAGGGCAATAAATCTGTCGCCCTCAAAGCCCTCTTTTGCTTTTTTTGCGCAATCGAATGCCGCCGCAATCAGCTCTTTATAGTTACCGTACTTTTTGCAGTTTACGCCAAACGTATTTGTGGCAACGATATTACTGCCTGCCTCAAAGTAGCCTTTGTGAAGAGATATTACTGCGTCGGGGTTATCTATATTCCACATTTCTGGCGGCATTCCCGAGGGAAGTCCCATGCTCTGAAGCACAGTTCCCGTACCGCCGTCAAGGTATAATCTTTTTTGTTTTATAAGGTGCTTTAAGTTATTCATTTAATACTCCTTTTCTATACGTGATAGACAATTTAGATGCAAAGCTGTTTTTATCCCTTACATATCAAACAAATTCATAATTATTGTTCAGTAACCTTTCTTTTTTCCTGGATATGAAATTTTACAATTACCACAATGGTAATTGCAAATTCGATTCCATAGGAAATAGCAGAGGAAATCGGGGCATTGACAAGCAGATTATATGCAATTGCACACATGTGAGGAATCAGCACCACATATCTCATCAATTTGATGTTCCGAATCGCAAATGAAATTGCATACATACAGGAAGCAATCATATACAATATATCCCACGGTGATGCGGCTCCGGATAAAATAACATAGTTTATTACTATATAGTTGAAAACAGTTACGAAACACAGTGCAGTAATCACAAAAAAAGGAACTTCTCTGTTTAGTTTTTCGTATCTGTAGCAAATCAATCCCCGCCCGATTCCTATAACTACAGAAACCATGGTAAAATACGCGCCCATCATCAAATAAGAGAGTGACAAAAAAACATTTCCGACAACTTGTAATATCAGATAACTCTTTTTATTATTAAAAAAATAGCTCAAAGAGTACATAGCAAGCGCTGCTGTGCTCAAAATAAAAGACAATGTATTCATAATTCCTTCTAATCTTTCTTTTGAATTTATTCTATAATCTATCTGATTTTATCAAGTCAAAAACAAAGAATTATCTTTGTCGGCAATGCTGTTCTTATTCTTTTATCCCCATAACAGCCGTAATACTCTTCTGCGGTGTCATAATATTTGAATCCGTAAGCGTAATACCGAGAAGTTTTTGTGCATTAAGCACCGAAAGAACATCCTTTTGCAGTGAAAGGTGGGAGTCACCATATCCCGGGGAAAACCTGGGCTTGCATTTTGTGCCGTTCTTTATCATTTGCTCTGCCATGTCGCACACGCTCTCGGCAAGTGCAGAGCTTACCGCATCACACACAAAAAAATCGGCGGGCGACAAAAGGGAAAGTCTTGAGAGAAGTCTGTCTACCCCGTGTCCGAGGGTGACTGCAAAAACATAGGCTTCTCTGCATCCGTCAAGGTTTTTGCAAAGGTCACGGCTTTCTGTCTTTACAAACCCTAAGTCAACAATTCCGTTTTCAGCCTTTAGCTTTACCTCTACCTTTACAAAACAGCATTTGGGAGTCATTACCTCAAAAACCTCCCGAATTGCATCGTCAAAGACCGACACATCAAAGTCACGACCCACTGACAGTCTGCGCGCAAGCTCCCCTGCATCAATTTTTATACCGTCTTTTTCGATTAAAAAGTATTCTGCCCGGGTCATCTCTTTATAATTTCCGAGACGTTGCTCTGTATAGCCTTTGCAACATCCGGCTTATTCATGGAATAAACATGAACTGCATTTATGCCGTTTGCGTAAAGGTCAATAATCTGGTCGGTGGCATAGGCAATACCTGCCTGACGCATAGCCTCAGGGTCCTGCCCGAATTTATCGACAAGTGCCTTAAAACGAACAGGCATAAAGGAGCCCGAGAGCTTTATTGCACGTTCTACCTGATTTGCGTTGGTTATTGGCATAATGCCGGGGATTACGGGGACAGTTATACCTGCCTCGCGGATTTTATAGAGGAAGTTATAGAGAAGATTATTATCAAAAAACATCTGCGTTGTGAGAAAATCAACCCCCGCGTCAACCTTTTCTTTAAGGTATTTTATATCTTCTGACTGATTCGCACTTTCGGGGTGAATTTCGGGATAGCACGCCGCACCGATACAAAATTCCTTACCACTCATTTTTATATCATGTATAAGGTCAATGGCGTGACGATAGTCCCACTTTGTCCTGTCGCTGTTTTCAAGCTCGGGAGTCAAATCTCCACGAAGAGCCATGATATTATCAATGCCTGCCTGTTTTATATGTTCAATTCTTTCCTTAACAGTCTCTTTTGTCGAGGAAACGCAGGTAAGGTGTGCAAGTGTAGGCACACCGTAGTTTTTCTTGATATTTCCGGCAATTTCGAGGGTATATTTACTTGTACCACCACCGGCTCCGTAGGTTACGCTCATAAATGATGGGCGAAGCTTTGCAATTTCCTCGGTTGCAAATTTTACGCTTTCAAAGGAGGAGTCGGTTTTAGGCGGAAACACCTCAAATGAAAGGGTGGGTTTGCCTGTTCTTAAAATGTCGATTATTTTCATGTAAAATCTCTCTTTTCGTGCAGAAATACTTATACATGATAATTATAACACACAACATTCAAGAATACAAGAGAAATTTAAGTTCAATTCATAGCTTCCACAAGAAATTTTGCGGCGAATTTTACGCCCTTTACGAAGGCATCTTTTTCTACAATGCACTCCATTTTCATCATGGTTTGCTGATAGGTTTCAAACAGTTCCTTATCAGCCGCTGACATATTTTCAAGAAGTTTTTCTCTACAAAGTTCAGAGTGTTTGAAATATTCGGACAGGTCTTTATCGAATTTTGCCGGGGTTTCGGACTGATAGAGGTCCCAGAGGTCTTCAATGGTTGGGGATTTCATGGTTTTTTGCTCCTTTTGTGTTTTTTTCACCATTATATCATCACAACACAGACTTTTATCAGAATTCACCTTAAAAGGCGCGAAAAGGATTCCGCCATCTGCGGATGGCGTTTTCCGTCACTTTTGACTCAGCAAAAGTAACCAAAACTGCCCACTCATGTGTCGAATACTCCGCTTCGCTCCGTAACATTCGACACGAGCCGCGGCGGCTCTTTTCTGTCCCTCAACGCAATAACAGAAGAAAATCTCATGTTCTTCTCACTAATTCACCAAAACAGCCTGCCTGGCGGCAGGATGGCGGGCGCGACGCGTTAAGAAAACAACCCTGTGTGGTTGTTTTTAGCCAAAGCGGGACACGAACTTGCTCGTGTTCAGGGCAAAGGGCTTGCAAAAAATCAAACTTTCGTGGTCGCCGTCCGATTGACATTAGTTCAATATTCTTCAATTCGCACGTGACCAAAATGTGAGAGGTAAGCCACCACGGCGAAGGAGAGAAGTCAGCGCAGGTTTGGCGGCAGGTAGTTGGTTGAAATCTTATATACAAATTTTGACGACAGCGTAGAAGTAGTTAGCCTCACTTTGGCAGGTCAAAATTTGACGATTTACAGGAATGCTTCTCCAAACCGAGCCATCTCTCCTTTTGAGTGGAGAATTTTTGGTACTTTTGTTTCGGGACAAAAGTACGGAAAACGCTGTCCGCAGACAGCGGAATCCTTTAACATTACCATTTGCACTTCCATTTATGACAAAAAAAGCGCGGCTTTTCAGCCGCACAATTCCTACGGAGAGTCCCCGCTGACAACTCACGATATATGTTCGTGCCAAGCAAACCCTCGTGGTCGCTTAAATAACCCCGTTTGCGTTGCATATACGCAACAACGCAAACTCATTCCTAATTCCTAATTCCTAATTCCTAATTCCTAATTACCAATACCCGTATTTTTTTCTCTTTATCACCATAAAGAATACCGTCAGCAACACCGCCATGACCTCTGCCACAACGATTGACCACCATATGCCGTCAAGCTCGAAGAATACGGGAAGCACAAGCACCGCCGCAACCTGAAAGACGAGTGTTCTGAGAAATGCCATAATTGCCGAAGTCACGCCGTCTGACAGTGCCGTAAAAAACGCCGAGCCGAAAATTGCAAAGCCTGCAAAGAGGAAGGAGAAGGAATATATCATAAATCCCCGAAGCGTTATGCTCATAAGAGAAGCATCATAGCCCACAAAAATGTATGACAGGGGATATGCACAAGCTTCTCCAAAAACAAGCATTGCTACAGAGCAAATGCCGATTACCTTGAGGCTCTTTTTCAAAAGACTCTTGAGCTCGTCATAGTTTTCCGCACCGTAGTGGTAGCCGAAAACAGGCGCAAGTCCCGTGGCAAAGCCGATAAATACGGCAATAAAAATCATGTTGACATACATGAGAACTCCGTATGCCGCAACACCGTCCTCACCTGCGTACTTCATAAGCTGAAAATTGTAGAGAATACCCACGAGCGAAAAGGAAATGTTGCTCATAAGCTCGCTTGAGCCGTTGGTGCACGCCTTAAGCATCCATTTGCCGACATATTTTGTCCTGACAAGCCTTAAAAGGCTGGTGTTTGGACGGAAAAAATATACAAGCGGAACGATGCCTCCAATAAACTGACTGAGCGCCGTTGCAACCGCCGCACCCACAATTCCCCAGCGGAAAACTGCCATAAACAGAGCATCAAGCACCATGTTGGCAACACCTGAAACAAGCGTCATATAAAGCCCGAGCTTTGGCTTTTCCGCCGTTATGAAAAAGGTCTGAAACTCGAACTGAAGCATATATGCAGGGGACGCAAGGGCAATAATTCTTCCGTAAAGTATGCAGTCCTCAAGCATCTGTCCCTCAGCGCCAAGGGCAATTGCTACCGGCTTCATAAATACAAGCCCGAAAACTGCCATGATAAAGCCGAGTACAAGTCCGGCATAGACAAAGAGGGAAAACTGCCTCTGCGCCTCGTCCTTTTTGCCCTGTCCCAGAGAAAATGCAACTATCGCACTGCCGCCCGCCCCCAGCATAAAGCCGAATGCCCCGAGAATCATGAGTACAGGCATTATGAAATTGACTGCGGCAAAAGATGTTTTGCCCACAAAGTTTGATACAAAAAATCCGTCAACAACGCCGTAGATTGATGTGAAAATCATCATAATAATCGACGGCATGGTAAAGCGAAGCATGCGCTTTACATCAAAATGGTCTGAAAGTTTTATCTGCTGTTTCATAGTCTCCTCATATCGGGAACACCTTATTTTCAAGGTCGCTTATAATCCTTGAAATCGCGTGCTCCTCGTTGCTTACCGTGACAAAATCCGCCGCCCTCTTTGCATCCTCACATGCATTTGATACGGCAATTCCCAGCTTTGCGGCGCGGAACATGGATATGTCATTGTTATAGTCGCCAACGGCGATTGTCTTATTCTCGTCAATGCCGAGCTTTTCGCATATTTTTTGTATGGATGTACCCTTACCGATGTCTTTTGGCAGAATTTCATAGAGGTACTTTTCCGAGCGTATAAAGCCGAAGTTTTCCGCTAGAGGATGATTCTTAAGCAGCCTTTCCACGCCACACATTTCCTCTTCGGTGCACACTCCGAAAACTATTTTTGCAATATCCTTTACCTCTGTGTATTTGCAAACAATATTTTCTGCTCCAGTAATCTGTCTGAAGCGCTTCATTACCTCGTTTTCCTTGCAGAAATGAGTTTTATAATAGGTATTTACCTGTATTCCGACATGGGGGAAGCTTTCGTCAACACACCTTATAAGCTCGTACACATCCTCATGCATGCTTGCCTTCCAGATATATTTGTCATTAAAGTAATCATAAACACCTGCACCGTTGACACAGCCGACGGGAACATTTGGTGCTACACTCTCAAAAACATCCCTTGCAAAGTACGGCATTCTGCCCGTAACGAAGGTGAAAAATCCGCCCTCACTCTTAAAATACTCAATAGCATTTCTGTTTTCGACAGATATTGTTTTGTCATTTCTGTACAGCGTTCCGTCAAGGTCGGTGCAGATAAGCACGCCGTCAAATTTTCCCATGGGTATTTCCTCTTTCCGCATATATAAGGTTTCACTAAAATCCCCGACGGAAGCCCGTCAGGGATAATTTTTATTTTCTTTTTTCGATGGTGATTATTCTTCCCGTATCGCCTGTCTTTTCGAAGGTAATGTCATATCTCTCATCAGGCAAGGCAAAGGGGATATTTTCACTCCATTCGGTGAAAATTACGCCGTCTCTTTCAAAGTAGTCATAAAAACCTGTTGAGTAAAGCGAATCGTCATCGAGTATTCTGTACATATCAAAATGAAATATGGGTATTTCTCCCCTATACTCGTTGACAATTGCATAGGTCGGGCTTGCAACTCTTGCCCCCGGGCAAAGCACCGATGCGACACCCCTTACAAACGCCGTCTTACCGCTTCCGAGGTTGCCGAAAAATGCTATGAAGTCGCCGCTTTTCAGAGTTTTTGCAAAATCGGCGGCTATTTTTTCTGTGTCTTCCTCACAGGAGGAGGTAAAAATCCATTTGTTTTCCATTTTGTTATCTTTCTTGAATTTATTCTTTATGTGAAAGGAAATTTGCGGCGTGGAGTCGCATTTTTCGTTACTTTTTTACAGTACAAAGAGTAATCTTAAGAGATTCCGCGGCTTGCGAGCCGCGTTTTCCGTCACTTTTGACTCAGCAAAAGTAACCAAAACTGGCGGCGAGTCGCCGCTGACAACTCGTCATTTTGGCGGCATACAGAAAACCGCCAAAATGACAAATGTGCTGTCGGGCTTTCCCGACCCGCGGAGGCTCTCCACATCAAAAGCACCATAATACCGACTATATAAAGTTGCTCTCCCACAACCCTCATTTCCGCTCGTCACTTCGTTCCTCGTATATTCGCAGAGCGACAAACAAGCGTACACCAAAAATGTCACAAGGCATGTTTGGCGACCACGAGAGCTTATTACCCGCGAACCTTACCCGTCATCCCGCCTGAAAGGCGTGTTTGTTTTGATAGATTAGTGAGAAGAGAGTAAAAGATTTTCTCTCTGCTTCGTTGAGAGACAGAAAAGAGCCTCCACGGCTCGTGTCGGAATCTCTAAAAATTCCGACACATGAGTGGGCGGTTTTGGTGACTTTTTCCGAGTAAAAAGTCACAGATAACGCCGTCCGTAGACGGCGGAATCCTCTTTAGAACAAGCCCGTAATTATTCCGTCATCATCAATGTCAATCATTTCAGCCGCCGGCTTCTTTGGAAGTCCGGGCATTGTCATGATAGTACCTGTAAGGGCAACGATAAAGCCTGCACCCGAGCTTATTCTGACTTCTCTTACATTAAGAGTAAAGCCTGTGGGTCTTCCGAGAGCCTTCATGTCATCGGAAAGTGAATACTGTGTCTTTGCCATACATACGGGATAGCTTCCGAAGCCAAGTTCCTCTGCTTCCTTTATTGTCTTGAGTGCCGCCGCATCAAAGTTGACACCTGAAGCACCGTAGATTTCCTTTGCTACCTTTTCAATCTTTCCCTTGATAGGCATATCAAAATTATAAAGGGGTGTAAAATCAGCCTTTCCGCTGTCGGCGAGCTTTACAACCTCCTCTGCAAGCTCTATAGCACCCTCAGAACCCTTTTCGAAGCCCTTGCAGACAATAGCCTTAATGCCCTTGTTTTCGGCAACTTCCTTGATTACCGCGATTTCCTCATCGGTATCCGCATAGAAATGATTGATACATACAACAAGGGGAACATTGTACTTCTTTAAATTGTCAATGTGTGCTTCAAGGTTGCAAGCTCCCTTTTTAAGCGCTTCAACATTCGGAGTCTTAAGCTCGTCCTTAGGTACACCGCCATTGTACTTAAGGGCACGGCAGGTAGCAACAAGCACTATGGCATCGGGAGAAAGTCCTGCCATCTGACACTTGATGTCAAGGAACTTTTCTGCACCGAGGTCTGCACCGAAGCCTGCTTCTGTTACACAGTAGTCAGCAAGACCAAGTGCTGCCTTTGTCGCCATAACAGAGTTACAGCCGTGAGCAATGTTTGCGAAAGGACCGCCGTGTACAAGACAGGGGGTATGCTCGATTGTCTGAACAAGGTTTGGCTTCATGGCATCCTTGAGAACAGTCGCCATTGCACCTACGCCTCCAAGCTCTCTTGCAAATACAGCCTTTCCTTCATATGTGTAGCCGACAAGAATGTTGCCAAGTCTTTTCTTGAGGTCGTCCATATCTGAAGCGAGACAGAGAACCGCCATGATTTCGGAGGCCGCCGTAATATTGAAGCCTTCCTCTCTCATAACACCGTCAGCCTTACCGCCACAGCCTACAACAACCTTACGGAGCGCTCTGTCATTCATATCAAGAACACGCTTGAAGGAAATTCTCTTTGGGTCAAGACCGAGTGGGTTTCCCTGGTGGAGAGAATTGTCAATCATGGCAGAAAGAAGATTGTTTGCTGTTGTAATGGCATGGAAATCTCCCGTAAAGTGAAGGTTGATGTCCTCCATGGGAAGTACCTGGGAATATCCGCCGCCTGCGGCGCCACCCTTGATACCGAACACAGGACCGAGTGAGGGCTCACGAAGTGCAAGAATACCCTTCTTTCCGATTTTTGCAAGAGCCTGACCGATTGCTATTGACATTGTTGTCTTACCCTCGCCTGCAGGTGTGGGGTTTATTGCAGTAACAAGGATAAGCTTACCCTTCTTATTGCTCTTTTCAATTTCAGAGATGAGTTCGCCCGAAAGCTTTGCCTTATACTTTCCGTAAAGGTCAAGCTTTTCGCCGTCAAGTCCTATGGATTCTGCTACCTTTGTGATGGGTAACATGGAAGCACTTTGTGCAATCTGAGCATCTGTAAGCATTTTTATTTCTCCTTTTCTGTATAACGCACCTTCGGGTGCATATTATTCATCGCTTTTGAATATTTATTCATCAAAATCTCGTGTGATTTGATTTACATAATTTCTGTCACTTTACAAAATTCAATTTTGTGTCGAAAAAACGTCGATTTTATTTCAAACGCCTCAAAACCTATTGAATCAAGGCTTTTTTGGGTAAGTTTTTCACATTCTCCACAGAGTTTTCCACATTTTTGCACATTCGCAAGGCGAGTTTTCCACAATTATTATGTAAATCAGTTTATTGTAAATCGTGCGAATAATTATAAATGTCAAGTGTTTTTGGCAAAATTGAATTGTTAATTTTTATATTTTATGCAAAAATGCAAAAAGCACGTAATTACGCCACTTTTGTCCACAAATCGGGCGGGAAAATTTACCGGAAATTCATATATGCAACGCAAGAAAATTTTGGTTCGGCGTGAAAGGATTTCGGCTCTGCGGAGCCGAGTTTCTTTTGTCCCGCGACAAAAGAAACCAAAAACGCTCCACTCATGTGTCGGAATTTTTCGAGATTCCGACACGAGCCGTGGCGGCTCTTTTTTGTTCTCTACGCAAAGTTAAATAAAACTTATATTTTTTCTCCCACTACTCCATGTGGGCTGCCTGCCATACGGCAGTCTATGGCCTCAAAAAGCGAGGCAAACCACATTTATTAGTGAGAATAAAACTTAAGTTGTTTCAAGTATTTTGTTGAGTTTGAGCCTCCACGGCTCGCAAAAAATCTGAGCGTAGCGGTAATTTTTTGCAGAGTGGGCGCTTTGGGTTACTTTTGGCGAGTCAAAAGTAACTGAAAACGCGGTTCGCAAGCTTTGGAAACTTTGGTGCTTTTGTTTCTCTACAAAAGTACAGAAAAATCCTTTAATTCGACCAGTATTTCCTGTCAAGGCTTCTCAGCTGTACCGCCCTTGCAACATGATGTTTCCTTATGGTTTCGCTCTTATCAATATCAGCAATGGTACGAGAAAGCTTGAGTATTCTGTCATAACCCCTTGCCGAAAGACCGAGTCTTTCAAAGGCGTTTTTCATTACGTCCTGCGCTTCTTCGTCAAGTACACAGTATTCTCTTATCATTGCGGGAGTGAGGTGTGCGTTTGCAAATATCCCCGTACCGGCATAACGCTTCATCATAATTTCCCTTGCCTCGACTACTCTTTTTCTTATTTCGGAGCTTCTTTCTCCGTCGCTCTTTCTTTGAAGTTGTTCGAGGGTAAGAGAACCCACCTCTATCTGTACGTCCATTCTGTCAAGCATAGGCCCTGAAATCTTTGAAAGATAATTCTCTCGGGACAGCTGTGTGCAGGTGCATTTTTTTGTCGGGTGTCCGTAGTATCCGCATTTACACGGGTTCATAGCACAGACAAGCATGAATTTGCTCGGAAAATCGTATCTTCCGCTTGCCCTTGTGATTGTCACCTTGCCGTCCTCTATGGGCTGACGAAGACCGTCGGTTGAGCCCTTGTCAAATTCTGCAAGCTCATCAAGGAAAAGAACGCCGTTATGGGCAAGGCTCATCTCTCCCGGTGCAGGGATTCTGCCGCCGCCCACGAGACTTACGGCAGACATTGTATGATGTGGCGAACGAAAGGGTCTTATTGTAACAAGGGATTCGTTTTCGGGAAGTATTCCCGATACGGAATGAATCCTCGTCGTCTCTATTGACTCTTCAAAGGACATGGGCGGAAGTATTCCGGGGATTCTCTTTGCAAGCATACTCTTGCCCGTTCCGGGAGGGCCTATGAGAAGCACATTGTGCATTCCCGCCGCCGCAACTTCAAGGGCGAGCTTTGCGTTTTCCTGTCCCTTTACCTCGGACATATCGTTTATAAGACTGTATGACCTTTCAAACATTTCATTTTTATCGACAGTTGTTTTTTCAATTCTTTCTCTGCCGATAAGATGAAGCACAAGCTGGGAAACGCTCTCAACACCAAAGACATCTATGCCGTCAACCACCGCCGCCTCATTTGCGTTTGCTTTGGGAACAAAAATTTCCGAAAGACCCGCCGTTTTTGCCGCAAGTGTCATGGATAGAACACCCTTTACAGGCCTTATATCGCCCGTCAGCGAAACCTCACCCACAAAGCATTTTCCATCGGTTGATGTTTCGACAAGCACATTACATTTTAAGATCGACAGCAAAATTGCAATATCAAAGCCGGTACCCTGTTTTATTCTGTCGGCAGGGGCGAGATTTATGGTAATTCCGGTCCTGGGAAATTCAATGTCGCTCGACCTTATTGCCGCCTTTATTCTCGAATAGGATTCCTTAACAGCAGTGTCGGGAAGTCCGACAAGCTCAAAGCGCGGCATGGTGCCGGAGGTAAAACATTCAACATCAACGACAAAACCGTCAATGCCGTAAAGACAGGCTGATTTTATACACGATGTCATATGCTTCCCTCCGTTTACAATTTATCATAGTAATTGTACCACTTTATTTGTTTATTTTCAAGGGGTTTTGGCAAATAAATCTTACGTCAAGGTTTTTTACGTCAGCTATTTACAAAACGCTGATTTTGTGCTATCATATAGTTTAGATTATTATGAAAACAGGTGAAAACCCATGAATGAAAAAACAAAAGCACTTAAATACCTCAAAAAGGTTCTCAAGCCCTCCCGTTATACGGGCGGAGAACTCAATGAGGTTATAAAGGAAAAGACGAAGGTTGACGCACGTTTTGCCTTCTGTTTCCCAGATACATACGAAATCGGAATGTCAAACCTCGGCATCAAGATTCTTTACGACTGTTTGAACAAGGAAGACAACATCTGGTGCGAGCGCTCATTTGCTCCCTGGCCCGACATGGGTGCTCTTATGCGTGAAAAGGATATTTCTCTTTACGCCTTAGAGAGCGGCGATGCTCTTAAAGATTTTGACTTTGTAGGCTTTACACTTCAGTATGAGTTATCCTATTCAAATGTCCTCTATATGCTTGACCTTGCCGGCATCCCCCTCTACTCAAAGGACAGAGACGAAAACTGCCCCATAATCATCGGCGGCGGTCCCTGCTCCTACAACCCTGAGCCTGTCGCAGACTTCTTTGATATTTTCAGCATAGGCGAGGGTGAGTTTTCTCTTGTTGAAACGGCAAAATTATATATTGACTACAAAAAAAACCACGAAAAGTTTGACAGAAACGAATTTTTGCGTCTTGCCTCACACATTAAGGGCAACTACGTTCCCTCGCTTTACGATGTAAAATATGAGGGCAAGGACGGTTGGGTTTCATCCGTTACTCCAAAGTATGACGATGTTCCCGCTCTTGTGGAAAAGAACTGCCTTGCTGACTTTGACAATGCTCCTTTTCCATCTACCGTACCCGTCCCCTTTACGGAAACAGTGCATGACAGAATAATGTTAGAGTGCGCAAGAGGATGTATGAGAGGCTGTCGCTTCTGTCAGGCAGGTATCATCTACCGCCCATACCGTTCACGCGGCTTTGAAAAGCTGAACGAGCAGGCAAAGAGCCTTTACAAATCCTCGGGCTATGAAGAAATGTCCCTTTCCTCCCTTTCCATAAGCGACTATCCTTGCCTTATGGAGCTTGTTGACTCACTCAAAGAGTGGACAGACAGGGAAAAGGTGTCCCTCTCGCTTCCGTCTATGAGAATTGACTCCTTTGAGGCGGAAATTATGAAAAAGGTGCAGGGGGTACGCAAGACAGGTCTTACCTTTGCACCCGAAGCAGGAACGCAGAGGCTCCGTGATGTCATAAACAAGAACTTGACTGAAGAAAACATACTCGACGGCTGCAGAAATGCCTTTTCCACCGGCAGAACAAGTGTAAAGCTGTATTTTATGAACGGTCTTCCAACAGAAAAAGATGAGGATATTGAGGGTATTGCAAACCTCGGCCACAAGATAGTCGACCTCTACTATCAGAGTCCCGACAAGCCCAAGGGCAGACCCGTTGAGGTTACGATTTCGGTTTCCTGCTTTGTACCGAAGGCACACACTCCCTTCCAATGGTACGGTCAGGATTCTTTAGAAGAGCTTGTGAGAAAACAAAAACTTCTCGGCACTTCAATTCACTCGGGCAAGATTCGCTACAACTGGCACGAAGCCAAGGTTTCACGAATAGAAGCTGTCTTTGCAAGAGGCGACAGACGTCTTTCAAAGGCACTTGAAATTGCTTACAGAAACGGACAGTTCTTTGACGGCTGGGATGAATTTTTCTCCTACGATAGGTGGATTTCTTCAATAGAGGAAGCAGGTCTTGACCCCTCATTCTACGCCAACAGAAAAATCGGATTTGATGAAGTTCTTCCCTGGGCACATATCGACTGCGGTGTAACTCAGAAATTCTTGCTTCATGAAGCAAAACAGGCAGAGTGCGAGGTCACAACCCCCGACTGCCTTACAAAATGTTCGGGCTGCGGCGCAGCAAAGTTTGGCGCAGATTTGTGTACGAAAAGAAAGATTTAACCTACTTTCTTGAAAGAAAGTAGGCAAAGAACTTTTCATTTCGGGACTGATTTTTTAAAATTGTTTTTTAATGGCAGATGCCCGAATGAAACAGCGTTTGACCGCCATAAATTCAAGCGGTCAAACTCGGTTCTTGACAATTCTTTTTAGCACTCATTTTGCTGTCTGCCTTTTGACAGCAAAATGAAACACCAACCGAGAAAATAACATAACGGCTTTTTCTTATTGAGGAAAGTTTCCAAATTAAAGTTCTTTTGGTTACTTTTCTTTCAAGAAAAGTAACAGAAAGAGGAAATCATGTCTACACACAGAATAAAATTTGCCAAAAGAGGTTCACTTATATTTGTATCTCATCTTGACTTTGCCCATTCATTTACGCGGGCGCTCAAGAGAGCAGAGCTTCCCATTAAATATTCCGAGGGCTTCTCTCCTCATCCAAAGCAGGTATTTGCCCTACCTCTCTCTGTAGGAATGGTGGGAGAAAACGAGCTTTGCGACATAACCCTGACCGAAGATTTCACCCACAAAGAAGTAAAGGACAGACTTTCTAAGGCTCTAACGTGTGATTTTGAGGTGAAATCCGTTACCGACCCCGACATTAAAATGGGAAAGGTAAAAAGTGCAGAGTATGTACTCGTTTTTGAAAAGCTAAATGCTAGCAAAGAGGAGCTTGAAAAGGCTCTTTCAAACCTTGCACCCGTCATGAAAACTACGAAAAGCGGCAAGGAAAAGGAGCTTGACCTTAATAGCATGGTCTACGGCTATGCGGCAGAGGAAAACGGCGAAAAAACCATCCTTCGCCTCACCCTTGCGGCATCGGGAGAAAGTTACCTAAACCCCGACCTTGTTCTTGTTTCTCTTCGCAGCATGGGACTTTATATTCCCGACGAATATGATATAACAAGAACGGAAATTTTCTTTGAATCCAAATAAAGAAGGAACATTTATGGAATACACAGCAGGAAAAATTGATGTAGCCGTAGTCGGCGCAGGTCACGCAGGAATTGAAGCAGCACTTGCCACGGCACGCCTTGGCTGCGAAACGGTGCTCTTTACTATAAATCTTGATGCTGTCGGCAATATGCCCTGCAACCCCTCAATAGGCGGCAGCGGAAAAGGGCATCTTGTCTGCGAGCTTGATGCTCTCGGCGGCGAAATGGGAAGACAGGCGGACAAGGTATGTATGCAGTCACGTCTGCTAAATCGCGGAAAAGGCCCTGCCGTTCATTCGCTAAGAATGCAGGCGGACAGAAACAAATACAAAATCTTAATGAAGCAGGTTATCGAGAACACAGAAAACCTCACGCTTCGTCAGGCGGAGATTGTTGAAATCCGCAAAGGCGATGATGAATGGCTTTGCGTTACAAAATACGGTGCCGTATGGCAGGCAAAGGCTGTTATCATCTGCTCAGGCACATATCTTGAGGGCAGAATAATCGTGGGAGATGTCAGCTTTGAGGGAGGACCCGACGGAATGTTTGCTTCTGTTGGTCTTACGGATTCCCTTAAAAAGCTGGGAATCCCAATGATGCGGTTCAAAACGGGAACTCCTGTAAGAATCCATGCCGACTCTATAAACTACGATGTTCTTGAGCGCCAGGACGGAGACGAAACTCCTGAGCATTTTTCAGCCGACACCGAGGGCTTTGAGGAAAATCTCAAATCCCTGCCTTGCTACGTCTGCTATACAAATGAGAAAACCCATGAAATAATAAGAAACAACATTCACCGCTCGCCCCTATATTCGGGTCAAATCCACGGCGTAGGACCGAGATACTGTCCCAGCATTGAGGACAAGGTGATGAGATTTGCCGACAAGAACCGTCACCAGCTCTTTGTTGAGCCTCTCGGCTACGACACAAAGGAAGTGTATCTCCAGGGCTTTTCCTCATCGCTTCCCGAGGATGTGCAACTCGAAATGCTTCACTCAATCGAGGGCATGGAAAACGCAAGGGTTATGAGAATTGGCTACGCTATTGAATACGACTGCTGTGACCCGCTTTCTCTCAAGGCAACCCTTGAGTTCAAGGATTTTCCGGGGCTTTTCGGTGCAGGTCAGTTCAACGGCACATCGGGCTACGAGGAAGCCGCAGTTCAGGGACTTGTTGCAGGCATCAACGCCGCAAGAAAGATACACGGCAAAGAGGAATTTACCCTTTCCCGCGACTCCTCCTACATCGGAACCCTAATTGACGACCTTGTGACCAAAGGCACAAATGAACCTTACAGAATAATGACAAGCCGAAGTGAATACAGACTATTGCTTCGCCAGGACAATGCCGACAGGCGTCTTACACCTCTCGGATACGAAATCGGGCTTATAAGCGAGGAAAGATACGCAAAATTCCTCGAAAAAAAGGCGCTTATCGACTCGGAGGTTGAGAGAATAAACACAGTTCACCTCGGTCCTTCACAAGAGCTTCTCAGAATTCTTGAGGAACACGGCTCAACCCCCATAACAAACGGAATTTCCATGGCAGAGCTGTTACGACGTCCCGAACTCGACTACGACTGTCTTTCGCCCGTAGACAAGACACGCCCCGAAATTACTGACCGCAAGGTCAAAGAGGCGGTTGAAATAGAAATCAAGTACGACGGCTACATAAAGCGCCAGATAAGGGATGCAGAACGCTTCAAAAAGCTTGAAAGTAAAAAAATCCCCGACGATGTAGACTATTTTGCAATTACAGGCATCCGTGCCGAAACAAAGCAAAAGCTATCGCAGGTGCGTCCCAAGAACATAGGTCAGGCATCAAGAATTTCGGGGGTCAGCCCATCTGATATTCAGGTTTTGATGATTTACTTTAACATCATATAAAAACAAAAGGAGGAGCATTATTATGATTTACAATACTCTTTCACAATTAAAAGAGCGTCATGCCGAAATAATATCCTCCTACAGAGAAACTTTGCCCATATACAAAAGAGGTACATTCTGGTGCTTTATAAGATGCGTACTTTTTGTGCTGTGGTGTCTTATATGGCTGGAATCGGGAACAAGGTATCTGAATCTTGACTACGTTTATTATGACATGGGAAGCTCAAAGCTCATTTTTGTGCCGATGCTCATATCGGTTGCAGGCTTCTTTATCATAAAGCCTTACAAAATATGGACCGGCAGAACATATTTTGGAAAAATCGAGAAGATTGAAAAGCAGAGTGCCGAGCTTATAAAAAAGGACGACAAGGGCGCAAAGGTAATAATAAAGCGCATGCACATGGTAATGTATGACGGCATGAACGTTCTTACGGTCCGAAAACCGAGTGGAAGGCTTGTAAACAAAAAGGTGCCGAACCTTATAAACTTCGACAGGATTTATGACATTGATTCCTCAATTTCCGTGATAAACGGGCTTAGATTTCCTGTCCCTATGAACAAAAATGTAATTCCCGAGGGTATGTGTTTTTGCACAAAGTGCGGTTCCTTTGAATCTAAAGAAAGAACCCGTTGCAGTATGTGCTTTACTACGCTCTGGTACAAATAACAGGAGAAGAATATGACGGATTTCTACGCACAACTTGTGGAAAAATCGGGCTTCGACGAGGCTCTTATCCGTCACGCTCTTGACTATGCAAAAAGAATTGATATGAGCGAATTTTCTCGCCTGTTCTTCGATATGAGTGGAGTTTCTGTCGAAAAAACAGGCGTTTTATGTTTTGACGAGGCGTTTTATCCGTATGAGTTTTATAAAAAACTAAAAACAACGGATTTACCGCTTGAAACATCCGCTCTTTACGTATATATTGCACTTCTGCCGAAATCGTTTGAAGATTTTTCTTCAAGAATTTGCGAAAAAGACATCTTCTTTGACACAGCAAAAAGGATTGCCGAGGGTGCAAAGGAATATTTTGCACACAACGGCATCTTTGGTCTTTATGACTATCACTTTCTTGCAAATCATGTGAGAGGAAGCATTTTACGTCTTGGGGAATTTGAGTATCAATACGGGATTTTTGAGGGTAAAAGGGCAATCTTTCTGCACCTTTCCGACGGTGCGGATTTATCAAAAGAAAGCAGGCTTGTTTCGTACAGACTTGCACGTAAATATTTTGGCAACTATCCCATAATCGGCGACAGCTGGCTACTTTACACCGAAAACAAAAAAATGCTGTCCGAGGACAGCAAAATTTTGGATTTCATGAATGATTTTGATGTTGTTTCCACCTACGAGACAACAGATTACAGCGAGCTTTTTCACATATTTGGAAGAATTTCGGATTATTCTTATGAAAATTTGCCGAAAAACACATCTTTGCAAAAGGCGTATGCCGAGAGAGTAAAAAATGGGCTTCCGATAGGCTCGGGGGTTGGAGTTCTGAGGTATTGAAATAATTCGCCCATGTCGGTGTTTGACATGGGCGAATCGCTTTATCCGAGAATATTAAATTTGTTTTACACCTCTGGAAAGAATGGCGTTAAAATATTTTCTCTTTGGTTACTTTCTCTTTTTATCAAAGAGAAAGTAACTATTCTTCAACTATTTCTACCTTTTCCATTTTCATATCAAATCTGGGTCTGTCCATTCCGTCTGTGCCTGTTGTTGCGATTTCATCGAGAACATCAAAGCCGTCGGTGAGCTTGCCGAATGCCGCATACTGACCGTCAAGGTGGGGTGCGTCCTTATGCATAATGAAGAACTGGCTTCCTGCAGAGTTGGGGTTCATAGAACGTGCCATGGAAATAACACCTCTTGTGTGCTTTAAAGTATTCTTTACTCCGTTTGCCATAAATTCTCCCTTGATTGTATGACCGGGACCGCCCATGCCTGTACCTGTGGGGTCGCCGCCCTGAATCATAAAGCCTTCAATAACTCTGTGGAAGATAAGTCCATCGTAAAAGCCTTCCTTTGCGAGCTTTACAAAGTTTTCAACTGTTATGGGTGCTGTTTCGGGATAGAGCTCAAGGGTCATTGTGCCGCCATTTTCCATTGTGATTATTGCTTTCATTTTATATTTTCCTTTCTCATACAAGGTAAAAACGGAGCCGAAGTTTCGGCTCCGTTATGTTTTTAGTCTTCGTTATTCTCGCTGTCGAGTGCCTTTTCAAGAGCAAGGAGAAGTTCGTCTACATTTGTATCCTCTTCATCGTCTTCGCCTGCATCAAAACCGTCTGCATCCTCATCTGCATCATCTGCAAACACGCCTGCTTCTGCCTTGAGAGCCTCAAGACCCATCTTGAAATCCTGATACTTATTCTCGGTTTCAGGCATATCTACCTTGAGTTCGTTGCCGTTCTCGTCAGTAACCTCGATGTTTCTGTACATCGACATACCTGTACCTGCAGGAATAAGCTTACCGATAATAACATTTTCCTTAAGACCGATAAGGTGGTCAACCTTACCTCTGATAGCCGCTTCTGTAAGAACCTTTGTTGTTTCCTGGAAGGAAGCAGCCGACATGAAGGATTCGGTAGAAAGGGATGCCTTTGTGATACCGAAGAGTACGGGAGAGGAAACTGCTTCTGCAATACCAACCTCGCCGTCTGCAAGTCTCTTTGCGATTTCTGCATTCTTTTCTTCAAATTCAACAATGTCAACAAGTGAGCCGATAAGCATATCGGTAGAACCGGGATGCTCAATCTTAACCTTTCTTGTCATCTGACGTGCGATAACTTCAATGTGCTTGTCATTGATTTCAACACCCTGGAGACGGTAAACTCTCTGTACTTCCATGATAATGTAGGAATATACAGCATTAAGTCCGTTAATTCTGAGAATATCAGCAGGGCTGATGTTACCTTCTGTAAGGCTCTGACCGCGTACTACGCTGTCACCAGACTGTACAACCATTCTTGTGCCGTAAGGAATAAGGTAAACCTTTTCTTCGCCGTCTACGCCAGTGAGTTTTACGTGTCTTGCCTTCTTATCCTCGGTAATATCAATCTGACCGTCAAAGTCTGCAACAACACTTGTCTTCTTGGGCTTTCTCGCTTCAAAGAGTTCTTCAACTCGGGGAAGACCCTGTGTAATATCGCCGCCGGCAACACCACCGGTATGGAAGGTTCTCATTGTAAGCTGTGTACCGGGTTCACCGATAGACTGAGCCGCAATGATACCAACGGATTCACCGATGTTTACGGGGTTTCCACTCGCAAGGTCTGCACCGTAGCAGTGTACGCAGCAGCCGTGCTTTGCATGACAGTTGAGAGCAGAGCGAACGTGTACTCTTTCGATACCTGCCGCTACTATCTTTTCAACCTCATGCTCTGTGAGCATTGTGTCGTCCTTTGCAAGAACCTCTCCTGTTTCGGGATGTACAACATCGTCGATAACATATCTTCCGAGAAGTCTGTCGGAAAGGGGTTCGATAATTTCATTGTTATCCTTGATTGTTTCAACCCAGAGACCAACCTTATCGTGACAGTTTTCTTCACGAACGATTACGTCCTGAGCAACGTCAACAAGACGTCTTGTAAGGTAACCCGAGTCAGCAGTTCTGAGCGCTGTATCGGCAAGACCCTTACGCGCACCACGCGCCGCAATGAAGTATTCGAGGATGTTAAGACCTTCTCTGAAGTTTGCCTTGATAGGAAGCTCAATAGTCTTACCTGATGTGGATGCCATAAGGCCTCGCATACCTGCAAGCTGTCTTATCTGCTTGATAGAACCTCGAGCACCCGAGTCCGCCATCATCTTGATAGAGTTGAACTCGTCAAGGTTACTCTGAAGTGCGTTTGTAACATCCTTTGTAACGTCTTCCCAAACCTTGATAACACGTTCTCTTCTTTCTTCGTTGGAAAGAAGACCGCGCTTATACATCTTGGAGATAACGTCAACCTGCTTTTCACCCTCTGCAACGATAACCTTCTTCTGGGGAGGAACGGTCATATCGTATACCGAGATGGAGATAGAGCCGCGTGTTGAATACTTATAACCCATGCTCTTGATTTCATCAAGAAGCTCTGCGGTTCTTGAAATACCGTGATACTTAATGCAGTTATCAACAAGCTGTCCGAGTTCGTCCTTTGTTACAACGAAGTTGATTTCAAGGTCGAGTTCGTTTTCTTCATTTCTTTCAATAAAGTGAAGGTCCTGAGGAATGGGCTGGTTGAATATAAGACGTCCGAGCGTACAGTTGATAAGGCCCTTCTTGACAGTGCCGTCGGGTCTTGTCTTTTCCATCATTACCTTGATGGGCGAGTGAAGACCAAGCTCACCAACAGAGTAAGCCATCATTGCTTCGTCGAAGTTTCTGAATGTTCTGTAAATTTCGTTGCCGTTTTCATCAATTCTTACGTCGCCGGGCTCGCCGTGCTTAAGAAGTGTGAGGTAGTAAGCACCGAGAACCATATCCTGCGAGGGAACAGTTACAGCCTTACCGTTAACAGGCTTCAAGAGGTTATTTGCAGAAAGCATGAGGAAGCGTGCTTCCGCCTGAGCTTCTGCAGACAGCGGTACGTGAACAGGCATCTGGTCACCGTCAAAGTCCGCGTTAAACGCAGTACATACGAGGGGATGGAGCTTGATAGCACGTCCTTCTACGAGTACAGGCTCGAATGCCTGAATTGAAAGTCTATGAAGTGTAGGTGCACGGTTGAGAAGTACGGGGTGGTCCTTGATTACGTGTTCAAGTGCATCCCAAACCTCGTTATTTACTCGTTCAACCTTCTTCTTTGCGTCCTTGATGTTGGAAGCCTTACCTGTTTCAACAAGTCTCTTCATAATGAAGGGCTTGAAGAGCTCAAGTGCCATTTCCTTAGGAAGACCGCACTGGTAAATCTTAAGGTCAGGTCCTACTACGATAACAGAACGTCCCGAGTAGTCAACACGCTTACCGAGAAGGTTCTGACGGAAACGACCCTGCTTACCGCGGAGCATTTCGGAGAGAGATTTTAAGGGTCTGTTATTAGGACCTGTAACCGCTCTTCCGCGTCTGCCGTTATCGATAAGGGCATCGACTGCTTCCTGAAGCATTCTCTTTTCGTTTCTTATGATGATTTCAGGGGCATGAAGCTCCATCATCTTCTTAAGTCTGTTGTTTCTGTTAATAACTCTTCTGTAAAGGTCATTAAGGTCAGATGTAGCAAATCTTCCGCCGTCGAGCTGTACCATAGGACGGATATCCGGAGGAATTACGGGAATAACGTCAAGAACCATCCATTTGGGGTCGTTGCCGGAAACACGGAATGCTTCCACAACCTCAAGACGCTTGATAATTCTTACTCTCTTCTGACCAACCGCTGTTTCAAGCTCTGCCTTAAGCTCAGAAGATAACTTCTCGCAGTCAAGTTCACCAAGGAGTTCCTTGATAGCCTCGGCACCCATACCAACACGGAAATCGTTTCCGTAGTATTCGTATGCCTTCTGGTATTCCTGCTCTGTGAGAATCTGCATCTTCTCAAGACCGGTACCTTCACCGGGATTGAGAACGATATAGTTTGCAAAATAGAGCACCTTTTCGAGATTTCTGGGTGAAATATCGAGAAGAAGTCCCATTCTCGAAGGAATTGCTCTGAAGTACCAGATATGGGAAACAGGGCATGCAAGCTCAATGTGACCCATTCTTTCTCTTCTTACCTTGTTGGTTGTGATTTCAACATGGCACTTTTCACAAACCTTGCCCTTATAGCGCACTCTCTTATACTTGCCGCAATGACATTCCCAGTCCTTTGTCGGACCAAAGATTTTTTCGCAGAAGAGGCCGTCTCTTTCGGGCTTTAATGTTCTATAATTGATTGTTTCGGGCTTTTTAACCTCGCCGTGTGACCATGAACGGATCATGTCAGGGCTGGCAAGACCGATTTTTATCGCTTCAAATTCGTTGCGTTCATTTTGTCCCATTAGTTTTTCTTTCGCTCCTTTTCATTCAAAATTCCGAGCATTAGAGATTGTCGGGATCGTTTTCGTTATAGAAGTCTTCGTCGCTGTCGAAATCGTCATCGAAGGATTCGTCTTCAATTGCTTCACCGTTTTCGTCTTCCATATAGAAGCCGCCCATACCCTGTCCGTCATTTACGCTCTCACCAATATCTTCTGTGATTACGTTTCTCATGTTTTCGATTTCTTCAGCACTTGAATCCTTGAGAACAATTTCGTTGCCCTCTTCGTCAAGCACTCTTACATCGAGTGCAAGTGACTGAAGCTCGCGTATGAGAACCTTGAAGGATTCGGGAACACCGGGAGTCGGGATGTTCTGACCCTTGATGATTGCTTCATACGCCTTAACTCTACCGATAACATCGTCAGACTTAACGGTAAGGATTTCCTGAAGTGTATAGGCTGCGCCGTATGCTTCAAGAGCCCAAACTTCCATTTCGCCGAATCGCTGACCGCCAAACTGGGCTTTACCGCCGAGAGGCTGCTGAGTAACGAGGGAGTAAGGACCTGTGGAACGTGCGTGAATCTTATCATCAACGAGGTGATGGAGCTTGAGGTAGTACATGATACCAACCGTTACGGGGTTATCAAAGGGCTCACCTGTACGTCCGTCATAAAGGATGCTCTTACCGTCAGGACGCATGCCTGCCTTCTCGAGACATTCAGCAATATCCTGTTCGTTTGCACCGTCAAATACGGGAGTCATAATCTTCCAGCCGAGCTTTCTCGATGCGATACCGAGGTGAACTTCAAGCACCTGACCGATATTCATTCGGGAAGGAACGCCCAGAGGATTAAGTACGATATCAAGAGGAGTACCGTCTTCGAGGAAGGGCATATCTTCGGGAGGAAGGATACGTGAAACGACACCCTTGTTACCGTGACGGCCCGCCATCTTATCGCCGACGGAGATTTTTCTCTTCTGTGCGATATATACTCTTACAACCTTATTTACTCCGGGAGGAAGCTCATCGAGATTCTCTCTTGAGAATTCCTTGACATCAACTACAATACCGCTTTCGCCGTGAGGAAGTCTAAGGGAAGTATCTCTTACTTCTCTTGCCTTTTCGCCGAAGATTGCTCTGAGGAGTCTTTCTTCTGCTGTAAGCTCTGTTTCACCCTTAGGTGTAACCTTACCTACAAGAATATCACCTGCGTGAACCTCAGCACCAATGCAAACTATACCGCCTGCCGTGAGATTCTTGAGGGCATCATCACCAACATTGGGAATATCTCTTGTGATTTCTTCGGGACCGAGCTTTGTATCTCTTGCCTCATGCGAATATTCTTCGATATGAATAGATGTATAAACATCGTTTCTTACGAGTCTTTCATTAAGGAGAACAGCATCCTCGTAGTTATAACCTTCCCAGGTCATAAATCCGATGAGTGCGTTCTTACCAAGTGAAATTTCACCGTTGCTTGTAGCAGGACCGTCTGCGATAACCTGTCCCTTTGTTACGGTTTCACCCTTGAATACGATAGGTCTCTGGTTTACGCAGGTACCCTGGTTACTACGCTTAAACTTGATGAGGTGGTAATGTCTTCTGTTGCCATCTTCTTCGCGGATAACGATTGTATCGCCGCTTGCCTTTTCGACAACACCTGCTTCCTTTGCGCATACAACAACGCCGGAGTCAACCGCCGCCTTGTATTCCATACCTGTACCGACAATGGGGCTTTCTGTCATCATGAGAGGCACTGCCTGCTTCTGCATGTTTGAACCCATAAGAGCTCTCGAGTTGTCGTCGTTTTCAAGGAAGGGAATACATGCTGTTGCTACAGATACAACCATCTTAGGAGAAATATCCATGAAGTCTACTCTTTCCTTTTCGACTTCTGTGATTTCTTCACGGATTCTTACCTGTACTCTGTTATTCTTGAATGTACCGTCTTCGTTAAGGGGTTCATTTGCCTGAGCAACAACGTACTGGTCTTCAACGTCTGCTGTCATATAGATAACTTCATCCGTAACTACGCCTGTAGCCTTGTCCACCTTGCGGTAAGGAGCTTCGATGAAGCCGAATTTGTTTATCTTTGCGTAAGTGGAAAGATAAGAGATAAGACCGATGTTAGGTCCTTCAGGTGTTTCGATAGGACACATTCTTCCATAATGGGTGTAGTGTACGTCTCGAACTTCGAAGGAGGCTCTGTCTCTTGACAAACCGCCGGGACCGAGAGCCGAAAGTCTTCTCTTATGTGTAAGCTCTGCAAGGGGGTTGGACTGGTCCATGAACTGGGAAAGAGGAGATGAACCGAAGAATTCCTTGATTGCAGAAACTATAGGTCTTATGTTAATGAGATTCTGAGGAGTGAGATTTTCTGTATCCTGCATAGTCATACGCTCTTTTACGAGCTTTTCCATACGGGTAAAGCCGATTCTCATCTGGTTCTGAAGAAGCTCGCCCACAGAGCGCAGTCTTCTGTTTCCGAGATGGTCAATATCGTCAACGCTTCCGCAGTTATGGGAAAGGCAGAGCATATAGTTAACGGAAGCATAAATATCTTCACGTGTAATGTGCTTGGGGATAAGTTCGAGTCTTCTTTCATTAAATGCCGCGATAAATTCTTCTTCATTAGAGGTTGAAGAAAGAATTTCGGAAAGGACATCGACATTAACCTTTTCTTCCACCTTGAGTGAAGAAAGGTCGTAATCCGCAGGGATTACTCCGAGCTTTGTCATATCTACCATTTTATTGGTAAATACCTTGAACTCTACCGCCTTATCGTCCTGGGTGAGAAGATATACTTCTGTTACACCTGCGTTTTCAATAGCTTCCGCGTTTTCTCTTGAGAGAAGAGTACCTTCATCAAAGAGGATTTCACCTGTAAAGGGAGCGGCTACAGGGCGCGCGAGCTTAAAGCCTGCAATTCTTCTTGAGAGAGCAAGCTTCTTATTGAACTTATAACGTCCTACTGCGGAAATATCATATCTCTTTGCATCGAAGAAAAGATTATTGATAAGAGTAATCGCACTTTCAACAATGGCAGGGTCGCCGGGACGGAGCTTTCTGTAAATTTCTTTGAGAGCTTCATCCTGTGCAGATGTACCCTTCTTTACAGCTTCGCTTTCCATGAGGTCCTTTGCCATTGTAGCACCCAGCTTTTCGTCTTCACCGAACACAGCCTTGAGCTCAGCATCGGTTCCAAGACCGAGCGCGCGTAAAAATACAGTTACAGGAAGCTTCCTGTTCTTATCTATTCTTACATAGAAAATATCATTTGCGTCTGTTTCGTATTCGAGCCATGCGCCTCTGTAAGGAATTACGGTTGCAGCATGAAGACGCTTGCCGGATTTGTCGTCGCTTGCCTCGTAGTAGATACCGGGGGAACGCACAATCTGCGAAACGACTACTCGTTCCGCACCGTTTATTACAAAGGTACCCTGTTCTGTCATAAGCGGGAAATCGCCCATGAATACTTCGGATTCCTTAACCTCGCCTGTTTCCTTGTTGGAAAGTCTGACGGTTACCTTTAAATGTGCCGCATAGTTTACGTCACGTTCTTTACATTCCTCAACGGAATACTTGGGTGTCTTATCAATTTCGAAATCAACGAATTCGATAAAGAGATTACCCGTGTAGTCCACAAGGGGAGAAACGTCCTCTAACACTTCTCTCATACCCTCTGTGAGGAACCATTCATAAGATTCCTTCTGAACCTCGATTAAGTTCGGCATCTCGAGCTTTTCGTCTATTTTGGAAAAGCTGTAACGGATGTTATTACCGAGTTTGTAAGGTTTTACCATCGTATGAAATCACTCCATTTCATCTTCTCAGTCGTCATTGTTTTTTCGGGTAAAATGTGCCAAAAGGCGATTCCTCGACACACTACTACTCGATTATAATGCAGTATATAACTTTATCACCTTTTTTTCGGTTTGTCAAGCGATTTTATGAAAAAAAGATATTTGTTTACAATTTTAACTTTTTATATTAAAAAATGGAAGTGATTTACTTATTTTATATAATATTACAGGAATTTCGTCCTCTGCGGAGGACGAGTTTCTTTTGCTCAGCGGCAAAAGAAACCAAAAACGCTCCACTCATGTGTCGGGACTTTTGGATGTCCCGACACGAGCCGTGGCGGCTCTTTTTCTGTTGTCCTACGGAATGTACTCAAAAATCTCGCAAGCCATCATTTTTTTGATTGACTGCAAACCTTGAACGGCATCCTGCCGCAAGGCAGGTAAATTCACATGAGGTAGAGAAAAGACAACGCGGTTTTCTCTTTTCTGCGTAGATAATTTGAGCCTCCGCGGCTCTTGGAGCGGGCGGTTTGGGTTACTTTTGCCGCGTCAAAAGTGACGGAAAACGCGGCTCGCAAGCCGCGGAACTCCTAACTTCTAATTCTCTAAAACTCCGTGTAAACCTCCTTCTGACACTCCTCAGGGGAATATCTCCATACATCCATATGTCCCGACTCAATTCTGTACTCAATTTCTTCAGGCTGTGTAAATGTATCAACAACATCCACTATCACGAGCTTTATTTTCATTTTTTCGGGAATAATGCTTTTTATGTACACCGCCGCCGTCTGTCCTACACTCACCCCGTCGCACCACTCGGCAAGCCCTGCAAGATTTGGCGTCAGCTCAACAAAGATTCCGTAGCTCTCGACACTTCTGACAATCCCTGCCACCGTTTCTCCTGCCCTGAAAATCAGTGCATTCTCCTCCCATGTTCCGAGCAACTCCTTGTGAGTAAGGGTAATTCTGCAGATTTCGGGTTCAGTACCCTTGACAACGCACTTTATTCTCTGACCGCTCACAAATCTTTCGGACGGATGCGAAATTCTTGAAACAGATATGCAATCAACCGGCATAAGTCCTATCATTCCGCAGCCTATGTCGCAAAATACGCCGAACTGCTCCATGTGCGTTACCGCCGCCTCTATTATGTCGCCGGGATAAAGCCTGCTTACATAATTATCACAACATTCTTTCTGCGCCTGTTTTCTCGACAAAACTATTCTGACGCCGTTTTCATCCTGCTCTATCTGCATAACTTTAAAGCAAACGCTCTTTCCGACTCTTGTAATAACCGCAATATCCTTGACAGCTTCCCCCGACGGACTGTAGACAGCCTCTTGCCTTGGAATTATTCCTTTGTATGCACCTATTTCAACATAAAGGTTGTGCTGTGAATCGCAAAGAACCGCTCTTCCCTCGAGAATCACTCCCTCGTTCTTCGCTCTTTCAAGGCCTGATATGCTTTCTGTATATTCACTGTTAAAGGCAGTGTTTAAAAGTTCTCCCTCGGGTAAATATTTGTTTGTCATGATTTAACCTACCTCCGCCAAAATTTCTGTCATTTACTTACATTCTATTTAAATATTCATCCATTTATGCCTGATATTACCGCCTTTGCAGCTCGTTTTTTACCTTCCTCATTCTGTATTTTGTTTATATTAGACAAAAACACAGCACTTTTTTGTGCAATCCGAAAAATATTAAAATTCAAAAAATTTTGATTGATTATCTTTAAGTTTGGTGGTATAATGTATTGTAATTATATGAGGATAGTATATCTATACCCATGCAAGTTTCACATTAGTTTGGGAGGAAAACACAACTATGAAAAGACTTTTGGCACTCACTCTCGCTTGTCTGTTTATTGTTTCTGCACTCGCAGGTTGCGGCGGAAACGCAGATGATAAAAAGGATGAAATCAAGGGCGCAGAAATACAGATGTTTCTCACCACCCTTCCCGAATCTATTGACCCCTCGGCTTATTACACAACAGTCGACCAGATAAGAATCATGGGTCTTCTTTACGAGGGTCTTACAACAATCAATGAAAAGGGTAAACTTGAAAACGCTCTCTGTAAGGAGTACGAATACGACTTCAACCAGAAGACGGGTAACCTCGAGCTTCTCATTACTCTTGAAGACTCGAGATGGTCAGACGGTAACCTCATAACCGCAGATGATTTCAGATTTGCCTGGAAGAGAATCCTCCTTCCCGAAAATGACAACGCAAATGCTGCTCTTCTTTACCCCATTCTCAACGCAAAAGAGGTAAAGGAAGGTCTCTGCAGCGAAGATGATATCGGTGTATACTCATTAAAGAACAACCTTCTCCAGATTACTTTTGAGAAGGACTATGTAAACGAAGATGACCACTCCAAGGGTGAAGTAAAGGACAAGGTTGAATACTTCATGCGCCGCCTTGCAAGCCCTGCTCTCGTTCCCTTGCGTCAGGACGTTGTTGACGACACTGTAAAAGACTGGTGCAAGCCCGACGGTTCTACATATGTAACAAACGGACCGTTCAAAATCAAAAACTGGAACAGCGGCGAGCTTTCATTCGAAAGAAATATCAACTACAGATGCGTAGGTGACTCCGAAAGCAATGCAGATGACAAGGTAGTAAAGCCTTACAGAATTATCACTTCTTACTATAACGCAGAAGGTAAGAGCTCCTCGTCAGCAACCGACCACTATCAGAGCTATCTCAACGAAGGCAGCTTCTATCTCAACCTCAACTCGGCTTCGGACGAAGTTGTTAAAGCACTCGCTAAGGATATTGAAGAAGACACAACTCTTTCCACGACCGTTGTTTATCTTGACCACACACATGAACTCTTCGCCAACGCAAAGGTAAGAAAGGCTCTCTCTCTTGCACTTGACAGAACTGCAATGGCAGCTGCTACAAATTCCGAAGCAGCAACCGGTTTTGTTCCTACAGGCGTTGAAGATACAAAGGCAAATTCCGACTTCCGTGACAAGGGCGGAGATCTCTGGTCTGCAAAGGCAAACATCGAAGAAGCAAAGAAGCTCCTTAACGAAGCAGGAATCAAGCCTTCAAACTATGTAATCGCAATTGAATTCAGCAACCTCAGAGCAGACGATGAGCAGTTGGCAAATGCAGCAAAAGAAGCATGGTCAGCACTCGGCTTCAGAATTAAGTTCAGCGGCAAAAAGCAGAAGTACATCGATGATAAGGAAAACGGTACATACGATTTCAGAATGAACAACGATGTAGCAAATGTGGCAACCGCAATCATAGTTAACCAGCAGTCTATGACAACAGATGCTTATTCAATGCTTACAGCTTACTCCGGCGAATACGGCGGAAATTCCATTGATGTTACTGTCAAGGATGTTGTTTACGGCAAGCATGTAATCGGATTTATGGACGAAAAGTACGACAAGCTTTGTGCAGCATTTGTAAATGCAGACGATGTTAAAACAAGAACTGCAGCAATGCACGAGGCCGAAAAGTATCTCGCAACACAGATGCCTGTTATTCCCCTTGTATTCAACAAATCATACTATGTAACACAGAAGCTTTCCGGATATGAATCTGACAAATTCGGCAGACTTGACTTTACAGAGCTTGAACAGAAGAACTTCAAGAAATACCTTGAAGCACAGAAGGAAGCCGCTGCAAAGTAAGTTTTCCGTGGGTAATCCCAATCGGTGTTTTTACAGGGCTTCATGTCGAAAAGACATGAAGCCTTTTTTATAATTACAGGAGAAACAAAATGTCTGAACTTTTACAGAACCACAATTTCAAATTTCAAAAAAAATACGGACAGAACTTTTTGCAGGATGTAAAAATTCCAAGGCGCATAGCCGTGGAATGTACAAACTTTGTATTTCCCGAGGGTGATGTTATCCCCGACGAAAAAGCCGACAGCCTGATTCTCGAAATAGGACCGGGTGCCGGTATTCTCACAAAGGAGCTTGCAAAAAGATTCAAGAAGGTTGTTGCGGTAGAAATAGACACGAGCCTTGAGGGTGTGCTGAAGGATTCCCTTGCAGGCTTTGACAACATAGAGGTCGTTTTTTCCGACATCTTAGATATTGACCTTGTGCCATTCCTTGACGAAAAAAGAAAGAGGGATGACGGCACTCTTATGCCGGTGTCGGTGTGCGCGAATCTCCCTTACTACATCACAACGCCAATCATAATGAAGCTTCTTGAGGAATATCCCGATTTTGATTTCATTACCGTCATGGTGCAAAAAGAAGTTGCTGTGCGTCTGTGCGCCCCTGCAGGAGATTCGCAGTACGGTGCAATTACTGCTCAGATAAATCTTTTCGGTAAGGCAAAAAGACTCTTTACCGTACCGTCGGGATGCTTCTATCCAAGACCAAAAATCGACAGCGCAGTAATCAGAATTGAGCTTTATAACGAGCCGAAATATGACTCCGACACCGCAAAGGAAACCTCGACGGTAATAAAGAATGCCTTTGCCATGAGAAGAAAGACCCTTTCCAATGCCCTTTCGGGAATGTATAAGGGACTTACAAAGGAGGAGCTCGGGCAGAAAATTTCCGAAATTCTCGGAAAAGGCACCGATGTCAGAGGAGAAAAGCTCTCAACAGATGAGTTTGCACTTCTTGCAGCAAGCTTAAAGGAATACAGATAAATAAAAGAACTGCTTATGGCAGTTCTCATAATGATATTTATAAATTTCGGCAGAGGATTTATTTCCTCTGCCGATTTTCATGGGAGGTGGCACGCGAAGCGTGACGGAAGGAGCCTTTTTATGCGTGTAGCTTTAGGTGTACCTTTTTATCCCAACAATCCGAACAGATTAAACAGATTCTTTTCTTTCTTCTTTTCTTCCCTCTTTTTGTCCTCGACATAATCGGCAACATTGCAGATTATTTCTGCACCTTCTGCCCTTGTCATGTTTCTGTCGGCAGAAAATTCGCCGTCGGCATTTCCGGAAAGTATGCCGATTTCAGAAAGAGAAGCCACAGCACCGGATGCCCATGCAGGTATTTCACCCGCATCCTTATAGGACATCACTGTTTCATTTTCTTCAGACAGGGCAAGAATTCTGCTTACAATAAGCGCCGCTTCGGCTCTTGTTACAGCACCGGCAGATTCAAAGTTTATGCTTGAGTCAACATTTTCATATCCCGATACAATGCCCTTGTCGTAGGCATACTGAACATAACTTTTGATGTTCTGAGGAATCTGACTGTCATCTGCAAATACAGTCTTTGAAGCAAAAGGAATGTCCGCTTCATGTCCCGACATAATGAGAGATAAGGCAAGAAAATCTCCGCGTGTCATATCTTCTTCAGGCTCAAACAAGAGTTTTTCCCCGTCTTTTTTTCCAGTCATAAGCCCTGTTGATGCCATTTTTATCGCCGCATTATGCGCCCAGTGGTCTTTCATGTCGTCAAAGTAAATATCCGCCGCGGGACGGGACACCTTGATTTCCACAGTTTTTTCCTCAGAAGCCGAGCCGTACACATCCACCGCTCTGTATTCAAAGGAATCGTTTCCCGTATATCCCGACAAGGGGCGGTAAATAAACTGACCGTCGTTTGTAATTTCAACGCTGCCGTGGGCAGGATATTTTACCACCTCAAATGAAAGCTCGTTTCCGTCGGGGTCGGCTGCTGAAAAGCTCTTGAAAACGGCAATTCCTCTTTGGGTTGTCACATCCATTTCGCCCGCCTCGGGAGAAAGATTTCCCATCGTGGCGCAGGGTCTGTTTTCAAGCCTCTTTTCAATAATGTCCATGGCAGGCGAAAGCCTTGCCGCAGCCGAAACGCAAAGCATAAGAGCAAGAATGCATGCAAACATAATTTTCTTCATCATATTTTTCTTCCTTTCACATTTTATGTTCGCATTTATTATTTGTCTTATTTTTTTATATATACATTTTTATGTTTAAAATGAAAAATTCCCAAATGTCGGTGTTTGACATTTGGGAATCGATTTAATCGAGAATTTCTGATTGGCTTTGCACTACTAAAAGCGTGGTGCTGAATCATTTTCTCTTCGCCTACTTTTTTATCAAAGAGAAAGTAAGTTGTCGAGATAGTGGATTGCCGCAAGCGCCGCAACAGCGCCGTCGGAAACAGCTGTTGTCACCTGGCGTATGTCTTTCTTTCTGCAGTCGCCTGCAACAAAGATGCCGTCTGTGACCGTTAAGCAGTCCTCGGAGGAATCTGCATATCCTCTCTCGTCGAGCTTCAACACATTTGCAAACGCTTCATTCTGCGGAATAAGACCAATTGCTACAAACATTCCGTCAACATTAAGGGTTATTTCTCTGCCGTCGGCGGTTTTCTTGATTACAATTCCGCAGAGTGTGTCCTCGCCCACAATGCTTTCAACAGTTGCACCAAGGATAATTTCAACATTTTCCTTTGCTTCCAGCTGCTCCTGGAGTTTTTTCTCTCCTGTCAAAAAGTCAAGATTCTGAACAACATATACTTTTTTTGATGTCTCAGAAAGAAGAATTGCTTCCTGGAGTGCGCTGTTTCCACCGCCAATAACCGCAACGTCCTTGCCCTCATAAAAGGCACCGTCGCATACGGCACAGAAAGAAATACCCTCGCCAACAAACTTTTCTTCGCCCGAAAGTCCGAGCATTCTGTGCTTTGCACCTGTTGCAATAATAACTGCCTTTGCGGAAAATTCTCCTGAATCTGTTATAACCGTTTTTACATCGCCATTACGGATTTCAAACACCTCGCAGCACTCAACCTCTGCGCCCTGCTCAAGCACCTGCTCAACCAGCTTTTCGGCAAATTCGTTACCCGAAACAGAAAGAAATCCGGGGATGTTTTCAACCTTTGGTGAATAGGTTATCTGTCCACCAAAAGAGCCTTTTTCAAGCACGCATACGCTCTTGCCCGCGCGTCTTGCATAGAGTGCCGCAACAAGCCCAGCAGGACCTGCTCCTATTACTATAATGTCATACATGTTTATTTCTCCTTAACAGCATAACACCCGACCACCGTCGTTTGGCGGTCGGGTGTGGCTAACCGTGATAATGTGGTGTGTTTTTTTATGGCACCGCGTCGGTGTTGCACCGAGTTTGACCGCTGGAATTTATGGCGGTCAAACGGGGTTGTTTGAGCGACTCTCAAGGTCCTTTCTTATCCGGGCTTTCCCGTGAGTCGCCCTGTGAGGGCTCCTCACGCGTTGAGAAGCTTTTTGATGTCGGATACGCCTGTGAACTTCTGAGTTTCGCCATTCTTTACAACAACAAGTGTGGGAGCCTGCTTTACGCCGAGAGCTGTGGTAAGCTCTGCATTTTCGTTAGCAAGAAGCTTTGAATACTCTACTCCTGCCTTGTCAAGAACGCTGCATGCAATCTTGCAGTTGGGGCATGTTGCTGTTGTGAAGAGATAATAGCCGTCTGCCATTGCGTTGTTATTTTGCATTTCTGCTACCGCCTCCTGTATGGGATTCTGTTTCTTTTCCATAACAGACGCAGCAATATTGTATACCTTTCTGTCCTTGTATTCCTGGCTCTTACCGTCGTTCCAGTTCTGAACGGGGCGGTAGTAACCTGTAATACGGCTGTAAACCTCAGCCTTTTCGCCACAAGTAGGACAAGTGAATTCTTCGCCTGCTATGTAGCCGTGGTTCTTACATACGGAATATGTGGGAGAAAGTGTGTAATAAGGAAGCTTGTAGTTTTCGGCAATCTTCTTAACGAGGTTTGCAGCAGCCTTCCAGTCGGGCAATTTTTCGCCGAGGAATGCGTGGAATACTGTGCCGGATGTGTAAAGTGTCTGGAGGTCATCCTGAATATCAAGAGCTGTGAAGATGTCCTCTGTATAGCCAACGGGAAGGTGAGAGGAGTTTGTATAATAAGGTGTGTCCTCTTCGCTCTTTGCGGCTGTGATGATGTCGGGATAGTGCTTCTTGTCATGCTTTGCAAGACGGAAGGATGTGGACTCTGCAGGAGTTGCTTCAAGGTTGTAAAGGTCGCCGTACTGTTCCTGATAGTCAGAGAGTCTTTCTCTCATGTGATTGAGAACATCCTGTGTGAACTTCTGTGCCTTTTCATTGATAAGGTCACAGCCAACCCAAGAAGCGTTGAGACATGCTTCGTTCATACCAACAAGACCGATTGTTGAGAAGTGGTTGTTGAATGTGCCGAGGTATCTCTTTGTGTAAGGATAAAGTCCCGAATCAAGAAGCTTTGTGATAACTGTTCTCTTAACCTTTAAGGAACGGGCAGAAATGTCCATGAGTCTGTCAAGACGTGCATAGAAGTCTTCTTCGTTCTTTGCAAGGTAAGCGATTCTGGGCATATTGATTGTTACAACGCCGACAGAACCTGTGCTTTCACCGCTTCCGAAGAAGCCGCCGGACTTCTTACGAAGCTCACGAAGGTCAAGTCTGAGTCTGCAGCACATACTGCGGACATCGCTGGGTTCCATATCGGAGTTGATGTAGTTTGAGAAGTAAGGTGTGCCATACTTTGCTGTCATTTCAAAGAGAAGCTTGTTGTTCTCGGTTTCTGACCAGTCAAAGTTAGATGTAATTGAATAGGTAGGAATAGGATACTGGAAGCCTCTGCCGTTGGCATCGCCCTCAACCATGATTTCGATAAACGCCTTGTTTACCATATCCATTTCCTTCTGGCAATCCTTGTACTTGAAGTCTACTTCCTTGCCGCCGATGATACAGTTAAGCTCTGCAAGGTCATTAGGTACTACCCAGTCAAGAGTAATGTTGGAGAAGGGAGCCTGTGTACCCCAGCGTGAAGGTGTATTAACACCGTATACAAAAGACTGGATGCACTGCTTTACTTCCTTATAGGAAAGATTGTCAATCTTAACAAAAGGCGCAAGATATGTGTCAAAGGAGGAGAACGCCTGCGCGCCTGCCCACTCATTCTGCATGATACCGAGGAAGTTTACCATCTGGTTGCAGAGTGTTGAAAGATGGGATGCGGGAGCAGATGTAATCTTACCGGGAACACCGCCGAGACCCTCCTGGATAAGTTGCTTTAAGGACCAACCTGCGCAGTAGCCTGTGAGCATGGAAAGGTCATGAATGTGAATGTCAGCGTTTCTGTGTGCAGAGCCGATTTCATCATCATAGATTTCGGACAACCAATAGTTAGCTGTGATAGCACCTGAGTTTGAAAGAATAAGACCGCCGACAGAGTAAGTAACTGTGGAGTTTTCCTTAACTCTCCAGTCATTTACATTGATATAGTTGTCTACAATCTCCTTGTAGTCGAGCATTGTGGCATTGAGGTTACGAATCTTTTCTCTCTGGCGACGGTAGATGATGTATGCCTTTGCAACATCGTCATAGCCTGCCTTGATAAGAACAGATTCTACGCAGTCCTGAATATGTTCGACTGAAATCTTGCCATCCTCAATCTTGGGCTCAAATGCAGCCGTAACCTTGAGTGCAAGGAAGTCGATGATATCCGCATTATACTGCTTCTGACATGCGTCAAATGCCTGGGTAATAGCTGTACTGATTTTAGAAATGTCGAAGGAAACCAGTTTTCCGTCTCTTTTTACTACGTTATACATATTCATTCTCCTTAAAATGTTGACTTTTTCGTCGTGCAGACATATGATACCATATATATTGTGCTTTGTCAAGAGAAAAACATCAAGATATTGTGTTTTTTATGTTTTTTGCCACTTTTGCCCAAATAGCATATTTTACAAATTTGTAAAACGTCGCATTTGCGTGTTTTTCTGAGTATTTCGTTTTTGGCTATTTGGCAAAATCAACAAAAATCGACTCATTTTTCACCTTTTGCAACCGATTTTCGGCCAATATTTGCCACTAAATTTGGTGTTAAAATACAAAATATAGTATTTTAAACACTATATATAGATGGAAATTACAAATTTGTAAAAAAACCGACACCATATTTCATGATGTCGGTAAAACTCAAATGCCGCGTATTTCTGTATTCTTTACATGCCACAGGCAAATCTCTTTCATTTGGATGAGGGTCTCCTTTGGAACAGCCGAAAGACCGTTCTTTATCAGGTCTCCCGAATCCACAAAGTTCTGCAGGAAATATTTCTTTGCTCCACTTATTCTTCGTGCGATTTTTTCTATATCGGAAATTGTGTGGTATCCTTTGACGACCGTTGTTCTGAATTCATAGTCGAGTCCGCTTTGCATTATAAAATCAATACTTTTGTCGATTTTTTCTATATCAATATCAATTCCTGCCGTTTCGGAATATTTTTCATGGCAGTTTTTTATGTCCATGGCAATATAATCTACAAGTCCTGCCCCGGTTATCTCAATCAGTTTTTCGGGACTGTAGCCGTTTGTATCAAGCTTTACAGCATATCCCATGTCCTTAACATTCCCCAAAAACTCTTTTATATCCTTTTGCAAAAGCGGCTCGCCGCCCGTAACGCACACGCCGTCAAGAAGTCCCAATCTCTTTTTGAGAAAGGACAACACCTCGTCGGTTTCGTGCTTTTCTCCCTCGTTTACGTCGAGAACAAGAGAGGCATTATGGCAAAAAGGACAGCGGAAATTACAGCCGCCGGTGAAAATGGTGCAGGCGGTTTTCGTGGGATAGTCGAGAAGCGTGAGTTTTTGAAGTCCTTTTATGAGCATGGGTATTTTCCTTTCGGGATTTTTTTTATAGTATAGCATGGAATGAGGCAGTTGTCAAATAGAAAAGGGAGGATTTCGCTTCTGCGGAAGCGACTTTCTTTTGTCCCGCGACAAAAGAAAGCAAAAACGCTCCACTCATGTGTCGGAATTTTTTGAGATTCCGACACGAGCCGTGGCGGGTCGGGAGCCCCGACAGGCATTTTGTCATTTTGTCGGTTTTCGGCATGCCGACAAAATGACTTGTCTCTCAACAGAATAGCCGAGAAAAATCTCATATTCTTCTCACTAACTCACCAGGACAAGCCTGCCTTGCGCCAGGATGGCGAGAAATCTCTGCAAAAAAACGATTTTTTGTTGTCGCCAACTGAACAGAGCTGAAATTCACATGAAAAACGCGAGAAGTGCGCTTGTGCCGCGCAAACACAAAAATGTGAGTGGTAAGCCACCACGGCGAAGGAGAGAAGTCAGCGCAGGTTTGGCGGCAGGCGGTTGGTTGCAGGAGTTCGTGCAAATTTTGACAACAGCGTAGACGCATTTTGTTGCAGTTCAGAAAGTCAAAATTTGACAGTTTGCAGAAAAATTCTCCAAACCGAGCCATCTCTCCTTTTGAGTGGAGAATTTTTGGTACTTTTGTTTCGGGACAAAAGTACGGAAAACTTCAAGTCAACAAGTTTTTCGAATGTCAAGCTGAAACTTATTAAAAAAGCCCCGAGGCATCGCCTCGGGGCTGCAATCAAAACCTAAGTTTCAATTATTCATAAAGAGCGGACAGCTTAACAAGTCTTTCGTACTTTTCCTTAGCCTTTGTTTCAGCCTGTGCAAAGAGAGCTTCTGCTCTTTCGGGGAAGGACTGAGCAAGTCTTGCGTAACGTGTTTCGGACTTGATGAAGTCAACGTAGGAAGCTGTGGGTTCCTTGCTGTCAAGTGTGAAGGGATTCTTGCCTTCAGCCTTGAGTGCAGGATTGTATCTGAACATCTGCCAGTAACCAGCTTCAACTGCCTTCTTCATTTCGCTCTGGCAGTTAGTCATACCGCCCTTAACACCGTGCATTTCACAAGGTGCGTAGCAGATAACAATTGAAGGTCCGGGATAAGCTTCAGCTTCAGTAATTGCCTTGAGTGTCTGGTTCATATCAGCACCCATAGCGATCTGTGCAACATATACATAGCCGTAGGACATAGCGATCTGAGCAAGATCCTTCTTGCCGATTGCCTTACCTGCTGCTGCAAACTGTGCAACCTGACCGATGTTGGAAGCCTTGGATGCCTGACCGCCTGTGTTGGAGTAAACTTCTGTATCGAATACCATAACGTTTACATCTTCACCGGAAGCAAGAACGTGGTCAAGACCGCCGAAACCGATATCATATGCCCAACCGTCGCCACCGAAGATCCATACGGACTTCTTGGAGAGGTACTGCTTTTCATCAAGGATTGCGGGAGCTACGGGACAACCTGCTGCAGCTGCCTTTTCGAGTTCTGCAACGAGTGCCTTTGTAGCAGCATCATTTGCCTTACCGTCGTTTACTGTGTCAAGGTAAGCCTTAGCTGCTGCCTTGAATTCGTCGGAAGCCTTTTCGGATTCTGCCATTTCAGCAACCTTGGAAATGAGCTTTTCTCTGATTGCCTTCTGACCTGTGTAGATACCGAGACCGTGTTCTGCGTTATCCTCGAAGAGGGAGTTACCCCAAGCGGGACCGCGAAGGCTATCCTTATTTACTGTGTAAGGAGTAGCAGGTGCAGAACCGCCCCAGATAGAAGAACAACCTGTAGCATTGGAGATGTACATTCTTTCACCGAAGAGCTGAGTAACAAGTCTTGCGTATGAAGTTTCTGCACAACCTGCACAAGAACCGGAGAATTCGAGGAGGGGCTGGTTGAACTGGCTGCCCTTAACGGATGTATCTGCGAAGGGTGTTTCCTTCTTGGAGATGTTAGCAACTGCATAGTCGAATGCTGCCTGCTGATTCATCTGTGAAGCTTGAGGAACCATCTTGAGAGCTCTCTTTTCGGGCTTTGTGGGACATACGTCAACACAAACGCCGCAACCCATACAGTCAAGGGGAGAAATAGCGATTGTATACTTGTAGCTTTCACAGCCCTTACCAATCATCTTTGCTGTAAACTTTGTAGCACCGGGAGCTGCCGCTGCTTCTTCTTCAGTCATAGCAAAGGGTCTGAGAGTTGCGTGAGGACATACGAAGGAACAGTTGTTACACTGTACGCAGTTTTCGGGAATCCATTCGGGAACGAGAACTGCAACGCCTCTCTTTTCGTAAGCGGTAGAGCCCTGAGGGAATGTACCGTCTACATAGTCCATGAACTTGGAAACAGGGAGGCTGTCACCGTCCATGAGGTTAACGGGAAGAACGATGTCTTCAACGAAGTTCTTGAGAGTTTCTCTCTTGTTTTCAACAGTAACCTTCTGTGCGGAAGCATCTGCTGTCTTCCAGGATTCGGGAACATCAATCTTAACGATAGCGTCAACACCTGCATCGATTGCCTTGTAGTTCATTTCAACAACAGCTTCGCCCTTCTTGAGGTAGGACTTCTTAGCCATGTACTTCATGTGCTCTACTGCTTCTTCGATAGGCATGATGTTAGCAAGTGCAAAGAATGCGGACTGGAGAATTGTGTTTGTTCTCTTACCCATACCGATTTCTGCAGCCTTGTCGATAGCGTTAACGATATAGAATTCAATGTTGTTGTTTGCAATGTAACTCTTAACTGCACCGGGAAGAATAGCATCGAGTTCTTCGGGCTTCCACTGGCAGTTGAGAAGGAACTTACCGCCGGGCTTTACGTCATTTACAATCTTGTAGCCCTTGAGAAGGTAAGAAGGTGTATGACAAGCAACAAAGTCAGCCTTGGAGATGTAGTATGTAGACTTGATGGGTGTATCACCGAATCTTAAGTGAGAAACTGTTACGCCACCGGTCTTCTTTGAGTCATACTGGAAATAAGCCTGAATGTACTTGTCTGTATAGTCACCGATAATCTTGATGGAGTTCTTGTTGGCACCAACTGTACCGTCGCCGCCGAGACCCCAGAACTTACAGGAGATTGTACCTGCAGCTGCTGTATCGGGAGCTTCCTTTTCTTCGAGAGAAAGGTTTGTAACATCATCAACGATACCGATTGTGAAGCTGTTCTTGGGCTCGTCTGCCTTGAGGTTTTCATAAACTGCGAAGATAGATGCAGGAGTTGTATCCTTAGAGCCGAGACCGTATCTACCGCCAACTACCTTTACATTTACGCCGTTTGTAGCAAATGCTGTAACTACGTCGAGGTAAAGGGGTTCGCCGAGAGAGCCGGGTTCCTTTGTTCTGTCAAGAACTGCAACCTTCTTTGCTGTCTTAGGCAATGCTTCAATGAGCTTGTCTGCGCAGAAAGGTCTGTAAAGTCTTACCTTGATAAGACCAACCTTTTCGCCGTGTGCGTTCATGTAATCAATTACTTCTTCTGCTGTATCACAAACAGAACCCATAGCAACGATTACTCTGTCTGCATCGGGAGCACCGTAGTAGTTGAAGAGCTTATAGTCTGTACCGAGCTTAGCATTAACCTTACCCATGTATTCTTCAACAATTGCGGGGAAGTTATTGTAATATGTATTACAAGCTTCTCTGTGCTGGAAGAAGATGTCACCATTTTCTGCAGAACCTCTGAGAACAGGACTTTCGGGATTGAGAGCTCTTTCTCTGAACGCCTTGATGGAGTCCATGTCAACCATTTCCTTGAGGTCTTCTGTTTCCCATACTTCGATCTTCTGGATTTCATGAGATGTTCTGAAACCGTCAAAGAAGTTAAGAACGGGAACTCTGCCCTTGATTGTAGCAAGGTGAGCAACTGCACCGAGGTCCATGATTTCCTGAGCGTTGGACTCAGCCATCATAGCATAACCTGTCTGACGGCAGGCATAAACGTCGGAGTGGTCGCCGAAAATGTTGAGTGCATGAGAAGCAACACATCTTGCGGAAACGTGAATTACGCTGGGAAGAAGTTCACCTGCAATCTTATACATATTGGGGATCATAAGAAGAAGACCCTGGGAAGCTGTATAAGTTGTAGTGAGAGCACCGGAAGCGAGTGAGCCGTGAACTGCACCTGCAGCACCTGCCTCGGATTCCATTTCAACCATCTTTACTCTTTCGCCAAAGATGTTTCTTGCGGGTTCGCCAAAGATATTCTTATCTGTTGCGGACCATGTGTCTGTAACTTCAGCCATAGGGCTTGAAGGTGTGATGGGGTAAATAGCTGAAACTTCTGTAAAGGCATAGGATACATGAGCCGCAGCGGTATTACCGTCCATCGATAACTTTCTTCTGGACATTTTTATATTCCTCCTGTTTCTTTTGTAACATACTGATACTCTTATATCATATCACTATTTTTACAAAAAGTAAAGATGTAAAATCGACAAATTTGCAGGTATTTTATGAAAATATTGTTACAATGTGATAAATTTGGCAGTCTTTGCTTTTATCTGCCGCCTGTTTCGGTTGACTTTTGTGGCAATATATGTTATATTTTCATTAAAGAAACTCACACGGAGGAAATAGTAATGGCAAACAAAATAATTAACGGATGCACATTTCATCATGTTGCACTTCAGACCTCGGATTTTGAAAAATCTCTGAAATTCTACACAGAGGGTCTCGGCTTTGAGGTTTACAGAACATTTATCGCAAGCTCAGGAAAGAGAGTTGCACTTCTCGATATAGGAGAGGGTACTTACTTCGAAATTTTTTCCGACGGAGAAAAGAATATGGGAAAGAGAGATTATGCAGGAAGATATTTCCATCTTGCCCTCAACGTAAAGGATTCAAAAGCGGCATATGCAAGAGCAGTGGAGTACGGAGCCGAGGAAATGGGCAAAGCACCCCGTGAAATGGTTCTTCCCTCAAATCCCCCTATCCCCACGGTTATCGGATTTGTAAAGGGACCCGACGGAGAAGAAATTGAATTTTTTCAGCCGCTCTAATGAGTCGGGGGTATATCATCTATGAAAAAAGCATTATTGTTGCTGATAGTCTTGTGTGTTTTGCTCTGCTCCTGCGCAAAAACAGACTCAATTGATGAGAGAATTGTAGGCAAATGGATTGATACTGAAACAGAGCAGATTGTGGAGTACACCGAAAGCGGTTATTATTACGAATACATCAATGAAAATTTCACAACCGACAAGACAAAGTTCATAACAAAAAACGACAAGATTTACTACTTCCTTGACGGAGATGAACCCGACATGAAAACGGGCATCGATTACAAAATCAAGGACGGTCATCTCTTTGTAGCAGATGTTATCGAGTACAGACCCATGGACTTAAAGACAAGCACAGAGGAAATGGAGTAAAGAATGAAAGAAGTAACACTTTACACCGACGGTGCCTGTAGCGGCAATCCCGGCCCGGGCGGCTGGGGTGCAATCCTCATATACAAAGACTACAAAAAGGAAATGTCGGGAGGAGAAAAAGAGACCACCAACAACAAAATGGAGCTTACTGCGGCAATCGAGGGGCTTTCTGCTCTCAAAGAGCCGTGCAGAGTAAGGCTTTATTCAGATTCAAAGTATCTAATTGACGGAATAACCAAAGGCTGGGCAAGGAGTTGGCGACAGAAGTGCTGGAAAAAGTCCGACGGCAAGCCGGCGCTCAATGTTGATTTGTGGGAAAAAGTCATCGCTCTTGACGAATACCATGAGATTGAGTACATCTGGGTAAAGGGTCACGCGGGAAATCCGTATAATGAGAGGTGCGATAGACTCGCTGTGGCGTATTATGAAAGTTTGAAATAAAAAGAAAAGCACTCAACAGATTATGTCGGGTGCTTGTTTTTATATGGTGCCAAGGTTCAAGCGTCATGGGTATTCCGCCATCTGCGGATGGCGTTTTCCGTCACTTTTCATCACTGAAAAGTGACCAAAAGCGGCGAGTCGCCGCTGACAACTCGTCATTTTGTCGGTTTTCTGAATGCCGACAAAATGACAAAAGTGCTGTCGGGCTTTCCCGACCCGCGAGGGCTCTCTACACCCAAAACTTCATTTTATCGGCTTTATGAAATCAATATTCCAAAACTTTCTTTTCCGCTCGTCTCTTCGTTCCTCGTATATTCGCACAGCGACAGAAAATGTACATTGCTGACAGTGTGGTGACGCAGAAACGCCCCTCAGCAATTTGCTCATCGCCCTGCCGTTTTTCTATTCGGCGACCACGATTCTACTCGTTTGCAATAAAAAAACCGTGTCGGCGTTTGACAGCGGTGAAAAACTTACTCGAGCAAATATAATTCATTTTGCACCCTAAAAAACGGTGCGAATCTCTTTTCTCTTTGCTTACTTTCTCTTTTCAGCAAAATGCGCAAAATTTCACCGCTGTCGGCGTTTGACAGCGGTGAAAAACTTACTCGAGCAAATATAATTC
>JAFTIR010000014.1 GCA_017456765.1 Clostridia bacterium
GCACGGGTCGAAATATCCGTAAAATTGAGGTAACCTTTTTTTGATTCATTGACATCGCGAATCCAAAGGTTTATTCCGGAAAAGCCATGATGTGCAAGAAGATTTAAGTATTCATCGGGATATTCATCCATGCCATAACCCGAAAGTATGGTCCTTGGGACAAACATTATACGACGGCTTTCTGTTCCCTTTTTGAGAAACGGAGCTTCCCTGAGGTTCATGACATCTTCAAGATAGTAGAGTCCCTGAGCATTTCCGGGGCCGTCAAATCCCTCAACAAGAACGTGGTTGTCGACTGTTATTCTGTGTCCTCTGCGTTCGGAGGAGGTTCCCAAATCCTTATTTGTCACAATTTTTATACAGCCTTCGGTAACTTCTCCTTCGCTCTGCACATACGCCGAAACATTCATTGATGTAAAAAGATAATCGGCAAAGTCAAAGGCGGCGGTTTTTGTTATAACATCCGCGTCCTTTTCAATTATGATTTTTACGGGAGAACAAAATTCAAACTCATCCTTCTCCCTGACAAGAGAATAATCTCTGCGGTCTTTTTTATGTACTTCAAGTAGCCTTTTGCAAAAGTCATAATTCTTTTCAACAAGCATTTTACACACCTCCGTTACCGATGGTTACCTCGAAATTTCTTTCAAGAAACCGTCAATTCTTATCTGTATCTGCTCTTCACCAATCTCTTCTGACATTTGCTTTGCAGATTCCGTAAACCATTCCTTTGAATCGACAAGGCGTTCTTCCTTAACAGCTTCGGGATAGAGCACTTTGAGAATGGAACACTCATATATTCCTGCGTGGTCTCCCTTGGATTCAGGAGTTCTTGTCAGGGTTTTTATCCAGTTCCATGGGTTATCATCCGAGTCAAGCGAAGCATAAAATTCCTTCATCTCATTTGAGCCCCACCAGCCTTTTCCGCGCACATCCTCGAGATATTCAAAAACAAGCTTTCTTGCTGCCTTCATACATGCAAGCTGCATTGGGTTATAGTCCTCAGTCTGATGAGAAATGACCATGTAAATATTTCTCCAACCACCATAAATGAGGGATTTGAGAATCGAATACATATAGCTTTCAAAGGTATCGCAATCAACATGAATTGTATTCTTTTCGGGTCCTGCAACTGCATAGCTTGCAACCCCGTACCAAATAGGCGGCATTACAACTGCATCAATCTTTTGTGCCAATCTTTCAACAAGGCCTATTGAAACAAGACTGTCGCAGCCGTATGCACAGTGCTCACTGTGGTATTCCATAGTGCCAACGGGAATAAGAACAGGCCATCTTTCTGCTTTTGCCTTTTCAGCTTCCTTTGGAAATCCAAATGCTAAATTTATACTACTCATAATTTTTCTTCCTTTCAAAAAGTTATTATTGACAAATTGATTATACATCTGTTATCATAATAGTTAAAGAGAAAAAATAAGCTTAAACTTGTCAAAAATTAGCGAGGTTTATCCATGAGGGCTGAAAATCTTTTGTCATCAAAACTGAGTGCAGTATGCCATGTCGGCGGCTACTATTCCTTAAGAAAAGGTAACGAGTGGAAAATGAGCAGCGATGTTTTCGCTCAAAACAAATTCTACTATATCAAAAAAGGCAGATGCACAATTACAATCGAAGGAAAAGCTTACGAGGGAACACCCGGAATGTGCTTTTTTATTCCTGCAGGAACACGACACTCATACATAAATGATACATCGGATCACTTTGCAAAATACTGGATTCATTTTGATATTTATCCGGACAACGAATCCTTTTTTCGCAAAATGAAGCCTGTCTACTTTATTGTTGTCAGAAATCCCGCAAAATTTGACAACCTGTTTAAGCTTATAACAAAAGGCTTGAAAAGTGAAAATGTGGCGGATTTGTTGTGCGGCAAAGCGGCACTTCTCAATCTTGTGGCAGAGTATATTAAAATGACAGTTCCCGATACCAAAATAACAAGCTCCATTGATGAAGGTATTGAGTCGGTACTTGAGTATATCGACAACAAGATGGAAAAAGCAATAACGCTGGAAGATTTGTCAGGTGTCTGTCACCTGCACCCCACCCACTTTATAAGGTGGTTCAAGAAAAAAACAGGCGAAACACCGGCTCATTTTGTACAAAAACGAAAATATGAGGTCGCAAAACGGCTTATCGAAGAAACAGATTTGACATTAAATGAAATTATGAGTCGTGTAGGAATTATGGACGCCTCACAGTTTTCAAAAAAATTCAAGAGTTTTTACGGTCATTCCCCAAGCTATTTCAGAAAAAACATAAATGCTATGGATAACGCTTTCAAGAAAAACAAATCAAAACACGAATAAAATTGTTTTGACAAATGCCGGACACTATGATAAAATATTTAAGATGGTTACTATCCATGATGAAAGAGGAGAATTACCGTGACAGAATTAAAGCTTTACGATGGTCATATAAGAAATCACAAGTCTCTCTGTAATGAGCTTGGAATACCCTCAGGGCTTTCAAGGCAGGACAGAGAAAGAGAAATAATACTTAAAGGCTACGAAAAATGGGGCTATGAGCTCCCCTCTCACATTTACGGAATGTTTGCCTTTGTAATTTTTGATACCGAAAAAGGTGAGTACATACTTTTCCGCGACCAGTTCGGCACAAAGCCGCTTTACTACTATGAAACCTCCTGTGGAAATCTTTTATTCGGTGTACAGATAAGAGACATCATGAGGCAGGACGGCTTTGTAAAGTCACTCAACGAAAAAATGCTCTCTATTTATCTCACTATGACATACACAACAGGCGAAGAAACCTTCTTTGAGGGTGTTATGAAGCTATTGCCCGGCAGGTATATGGTCTGGAAGAGTGGCAAAAAGGAAATTGTCCGCTACTGGAAGCCGACATTCCACCCCGACAACACAAAAACTCTCGAAGAATGGGCAGACGAGCTTCACGAAACAGTAAAAGTCGTCATGTCGGAAGTAAAGGACGAGGACGAATATGTGGAAAGTTTTCTTTCGGGCGGTGTTGACTCGTCATATGTGCTTGCAATGTCGGATGCTGCAGCGTGCAACAGCGTAGGCTACAACGACGAAAGGCTTGACGAGTCGCGTCTTGCAAAGGAAACGGCAAACATTTTAGGAAGAAATTTCAACCGCTGTCTTGTTGAGCCGGAGGACTATTTCGGCGCCATAAAATATGTTATGGAAAATATGGAGCAGCCTTTGGGCGATGCTTCGGCGGTAGCATTTGCTCTCGGATGCATTGAGACTGCAGAGGGAACGAAAATCTGCTATTCAGGTGAGGGTGCGGACGAGTTTTTCGGCGGATACAATATGTATCGCAATGCTGAGCGTTACGGCGACAACTTAAAGACCTTTTATGTTGGCAACACCAACATAATGAAAGAGGAAGAAAAGCAAAAAATTCTCAAGAACTACGACCCCGATTTCCTTCCCATAAATCTTGTGAAGTCAATTTACGAGGAAAATGAGCATCTTGACCCTCTCTCAAAAATGTCGGATGTTGACATTCAAGTTTGGCTTGAAGGCGACATCTACCTGAATGTTGACAAGATGTCAAAGGCGGCAGGACTCGAAGTCAGAATGCCCCTTACGGATTTACGCATTTTTGACATCGCTTCGCGAATGCCGTCAAAGTACAAGGTAAACTCGATAGACGAGCACAACAAGCTTGCCCTCAGAATGGCGGCTTCAAAGGTTCTTCCCGAAGAGATTGCTTACAGAAAAAAGCTTGGTTTTGTCGTGCCCATAAGAATGTGGATGGCAGACGAGAGATACAACGGCGATGTCAGGCGGCTCTTTGACAGCGAGATTGCAAAAAAATTCTTCAATGTAGAAGAAATAAAGGCAATCTTCGACGAATACATAGGCGGAAACTCCGATAACTGGAGAAAGGTGTATGTAATTTATACATTTTTGCTTTGGTATGAGACTTACTTTCTCTTTACTGAAAAGAGAAAGTAAGCAAAGAGAAAAGAGCCACACACCATTATTTCATGGGTACAAAACAGGCGAAATTTTCACAATTGTAGCTATTCCCTGTTGCATTAAGGCTTGCAACAGGGAATTTTGTTTTTTTACTTGACAAGCAAGGTTTGTTGTGGTAGAATATTTAGGCTGTCAAAGAGATGGTAATATCATATTTCGAGGTGTAGCGCAGTTGGTAGCTGCGAAGTCGAGCGCTGCCGAGTAGGGCAGAAAAAGCGAGACGGAGCAGGCGAAAAACAACGAGCCGAAAGGTGCGACTTGTCGTGCCGAAGCGGCGAGTATGTTTTTCACAGTTTTAAGCGCAGCACTTGGCACGAGTATTCTGTAACAGCAACTATATTTTTTCGAGGTGTAGCGCAGTTGGTAGCGTACGTGGTTTGGGACCATGGGGCCGCAGGTTCGAGTCCTGTCACCTCGACCAAAAAAACAGGAGTCGGTCAATCCGGCTTCTGTTTTTTTATTTGAGAGATGGAAGGACTCGAACCTTGAGAAGGCGGC
>JAFTIR010000015.1 GCA_017456765.1 Clostridia bacterium
ACATAGAAGATTTCATTGATTCTCTCAAAGACATGGAAGTAGAAGAAGCGTATGAAGTTGAAGTCGAAATAGAGGTTGACGGTGATGAGGATTCATGCAGCAATGATTTTGAGTTCACGGTAGCAAAGGTCGGAAAAGAATGGGTTATTCTTGAAGGTCCTGATGTAGATGTAATGTTTAACGCTGATTAGTCTGGTTTTAAAACAATAAAACTTAAGGGATGAAACCCAAACGGGTTTCATCCCTTACTTTCGTTTTGAACATGACTGTCAGGAGGCTTCGCCTTCCGGGCTTTCAGTAAAATAAAAATTGTTGGAATCTCCTATATTCTTTTCCCACACCGAAATGGATGCTTTGGGGTCTAAATTTTTTCTCTTAAACTCCAGGGTGTTTTCGTCTATATACGTGGTGGGAACAAACATGTATCCGACCCTTACATAGCTTCTGGCGGAAAATCCTTCTCCACTTACGATGTATGTTTTTTCATCGCCTTCCTTTTTTGTAACACTGACGATTTTAATGTTACGACGGTTTTTCTTCATTTTGGAAACCTCGTATGGGTTTTCGCCGTCGTAAGCGTGTTTTTCGCCGTATAATGTGTCATATTCCAGCGCTTGAAGATTGAACAAGTATTGCTTGTCGTTTTTATACTGCTGATGACAGGAATTGATTACACCATCCGTTATGTTTACAGAATCCAAAATTTTGGAGCTTATTTGATATGCCGCAAGGTCTTCTTCGTTGTATTCCAAACCTAAATTGTTCCAGATAAAATAATCTGTCTGATAAATTCCTCTGCCGTTTAAATCGCCGTTTTCAAATTCGAGGGAGGGGAGGTGGTCTCCGTATACTACGAGAATACTTTCTTCGTCCCTTTGTGAAACAAAGTCCACAAGAGAACCTAAAAAACTATCCATTTCATAAACTTGATTTGCGTAATATTCGTAGGATGAACGCATTGATTTGTTGTCGCAATCGGTTACTGTGATGTGCTTTGTATAATCCTTTATATCGCTGTAGCCGCCGTGACCCTGTACAGAAATGGCGGTTATCAAATCCGAACCCTCTGTGGAGTTAAGGCTTTCTTCTATGTAGCGAAGCAGGATTTTGTCCTTTGCCCAACCGTTTTCGTTGGTTTCGTAGCCTGTCATGTATTCAATAGAGTAAAAATTGTCGTATCCGAGATTTGCGTAGACATTATCTCTGCCATAGAATTTTCCCTTATAGTTGTGGAGAAAATGTGAAGTATATCCGTGATTCTTGAGATTTGTAGCAATACTCTCGCAAGTGTTTTCCGTCAAAAGTGTTTTATAAGGATATTCTCCGGCTCCGAAGTCAAAAACTCTCATTCCTGTTACGACTTCAAATTCTGTATTTACAGTACCTGCACCGATTACGGGAACGGTAAATAATCCCGATGGGTTTTCCGAGGCGAGCCTTGTAAAATTGGGAACGGGATTTTCGCTGAACTTTACACAACTAAGAGAGTTGAGATCAAAGAAGGATTCCATTTGAACAAATATGATGTTTGGAGTCTTTATGTTTTCGCTGTCGGTCTTGACAAAACCATCTGTGATGGAATGGATAAGCTCCTCCGAATACCCGTCAACCTTGTCTACACCATTATCAAACAAACTGACAGAAAAAGAATATGCAAATCCATTTTTGATGTAAGATTTTTCCAGTTCATGGAAATGTGTTTCTAAAGCACCGGAGGCGGTGGCGTATTTAAGATTGCCGAAAGAAAGAGATATTATGATTGCAAAGAAAGCAAAAGATGATTTGAAATTAAGTTTTTCTTTCGGGGCTTCCAGGGATCTGAAAAATATTACAAAAAGTCCAAGCAAAACTACCACTATACCCAGGCAAACAACAGCCATGGTAAAGGGATTTAAATATTTTCTTATTATAAACGGCAACGCATCAACCATTCGAAAATCATACGCCGTAAAAGGCAACACTCTGTTGCACACGATAATGTAGTTTATGGTTCCGAGTATAAGCCATACAGTGCTTACAATTACAATCCAGCAACATCTAAATCTTTTGAAGAACACCCCGAAAGAAAGGGTGGAGGCTATAATCAACGTATTGCACAGAAATACATAAGGGTCAGAAATCAGTTTTTTAACTCCGCCCGTAAAACTTTGATTTCCCAACGATTCCAAAATCATATTGATAACAAAAGGCAGAATTATAAACAATGTTATATTTATAAAAAAATGCTTATTTTTAAATGTTCTCATAATATCTTGCTGTCCTTTATTTGACATATAATCCCAGTCTATATTAAACTTGCTTCAATTATATCACAATAAACATAAAAAAACAACACCCGAAGTCAAAAAACATCTGATGTTGTCGAAAATACTTTACAAAAAGTACTCATTCTTTTGGGTATGGCTTTCTTATGTTGGTAAGACCCAAAATATAATCGGTAGAAACTTTGTAATATTTTGCAAGCGATATAAGTGTTTCAATCGGTATCTGACGTCTTGCGCTTTCATACTGACAATAGGTGTTTTGCTTTATATGGAGATAGTCGGCAATTTGCTTTTGGGTAAGGTCTTTGTCCTCACGTAAATCTCTTAATCTCATATAACAACTCCTCATATTGTATTATTACAGGAATCATTATAAAATATCTCATATTGAGATATTGACAAATATGTCGTTTTGTGATATTATGAACGTAGATTTAACAGAAAGGGGAGAATTTATGCCATATATTTACAATACCGGCACAAACAAATTGCATATTGAAGGATATTGTCATTATTCCAATGCGAAATTCGGAGTAAAAAAATTTAATACTGAAGATGAGGCACTTGCTTTCGACGGACGAGCTGTCAGTATGTGCAAAATATGTCAAAGAAAAAAGGATAATGAAATGAGGATAAAAAATGAAAAAGTTACTATCTGTATTGTTTTCAATTGTTTTAATCTTTATGTTAGTATCGTGTTCGGAAAAGAGCAAAAACGAAAGAGATAAAGTTGACGAAGCAGAAACGCAAAGTGAAGAAGCAAAGACAGCCAAAGAAGAAACACCAAAAGACGTTATTGCCGAATCTGAAAAAAAGGAACCCAAAAACGGCAAAGATAAATTGAAAGAATTTCTTCTTCAACACGGTGGATATGTGGAAGATATTGATGGGTATCGAATTGTAAAAGATGTTACTGATGAAGATAATGAAACAGCATATTTCCTCATCATGTATGGTCTAAATGACGATACAATTCGTTTCGTTCTTTCCAATTTTTTAGAGCTTGAAAGCGGCGAGTCAGTATCACTTGTTACAGTGGCGGAATTAGGAACAAATCAAAACAACTCAATAATTACAGTTTCACAATGTTTTGTCGATGAAAATGATGAACTATATGCCTTGGGAGTAATACATCCCGAGCAAGTGTCAATGGAAAACTTGGAAATTTTCAACATTGATTATATTCTCAATGATTACCCTCTTCAAAGCAATCCCGAAATTGAACAGCAAATTTATACACAGTTTGAAATTGGAGTGAAAAAATTACTTGCATATTTATATGCAACCTTACTTATAGACATTCCCAATATTACTATGCAAGATTTGGGTTTTACAAATTTTGTACCCGTTACGGATTAAATAATCTACTGAAAATATAAAACAAAAGGAGATTAAAAACATGAAAAAAACATTTTCAATCATCGGAATACTCGTAGGAGTTGCACTTATCATTATAGGAATTGCAACAATGGGTGGTGGACTTGGAGGTAACACTTCGCACGGCTTCACAAATGCGCTTAATCATGACAATGGTTATACGTCATTCGGTGCCGCTTTTTACACTTATGTCAACAATAATGCGGCGGAAATTTCCGAAAACACATCTCAAATTGCATGGAACACGGATGACATTGGTGACTTTCTCAAAAACTTTTTTGGAATAATATCGATTTGTTTCGGAATGATAACCATTTGTGGATTTGGTATTGTTTACTCCGGATGTCCGAAAAAAGAAAAAACAAATGTGTTTCCTACAGAGCAATTATAATTACAATAAAGAGAACCCCCACGGTTCTCTTTTTTTCCTTGCAAAATCAACAAACCTGTGATATATTATATATAGAAATCTGCACTCATTTTGCCGCGCGCCTTATATGCGGCAAAATGAAACACCAATCGAGTGACGGCATATGTGTAAAACCCATGCGGAAAGTTGCCCGATGAAAAGTTCTTTGTGAGCTTTCTTTCAAGAAAGCGGAAAAATTTTTCAAGAAAGCGAAAGAAAGGAAACCTATGTCACAAGGCTATAAAACAGTCCTCGCAGATTATGCAGAGGATTCATTCGTTGAAAAAAAGAGCGAATTTATTTCCTACGTAAAGCGCGTTGAAAACGAAGACGAGGCAAAGGAATTTATCGCTTCCATAAAGAAAAAACACGCAGATGCCACCCATAACTGCTACGCATATATATTAAAAGGTACAGAAATTGCAAGATTTTCCGATGACGGCGAGCCGCAGGGCACGGCAGGTATGCCAATCTTAGAGGTCATTAAACGAGAGGGCCTTGTCGGCGTGTGCGTTGTTGTAACAAGATACTTCGGTGGAATCCTCTTAGGCGCAGGTGGTCTTGTAAGAGCCTACGCAAAGGGTGCTAAAATCGGAATTGATAAGGCAGGCACTGCGGAATTCTGTGAGCACGTCACCTTTGATTTTGCCGTTTCTTACAGCGATTACGAAAAGGTACTGCGCGACCTTGATAAACAAAACGTTCTGAACGCAGGAGTCGATTTTGGCGAAAGTGTAACTTTTCACCTTTCCTGTGTAGAAGAAAACTATTCAAAATTCTGCACTTATGCCGCAGATCTGACGGGCGGTAAGTGCGCTCCGAAAATTACAGGTAAAACTTTCGCTCCAAAAACCACGTAAATGCGTGGTTTTTTTCTTAACAAAAATTTTTTCAAAAAAATTTGAAAAACCTATTGACAAATCGAAGTTTTGTTGTTATAATAATTTTGTAATCAGTACAAAACAGTAATTTCCGAGGCATTGTATGGTTAGTCCGGAAGCTGATTGCAGACATAAATTAAAAAAATAAAATTTTTACTTAAAGGAGAAGAAATCATGAAAAAGTTTGTATGTTCTGTTTGCGGTTATGTTCACGAAGGTAACGAAGCACCCGAAAAGTGCCCTGTATGTAAGGTTCCCAGTGAAAAGTTCAAGGAAATGGTAGAGGGCGCAGCTCTTGCGGCTGAACATGAATACGGCGTTTACGCAAAGACTGTTAAGAACAACCCCGACATCAGCGAGGAAGATAAGAAGTACATTTTTGAACAGCTTATGGCAAACTTCAACGGCGAATGTGCAGAAGTTGGTATGTATCTCTGCATGGCAAGAATTGCTCACAGAGAAGGCTATCCCGAAGTAGGTCTTTATTGGGAAAAGGCTGCATACGAAGAAGCTGAACACGCAGCAAAGTTTGCTGAACTCCTCGGTGAAGATTTAGAGCCTAACATGAAGGCTACCACAAAGGATAACCTCAAGTGGAGAGTTGACTGCGAATACGGTGCAACACAGGGTAAGTTCGACCTTGCTGCTTGTGCAAAGAAGAACGGTCTTGATGCTATACATGACACTGTGCATGAAATGGCAAGAGACGAAGCTCGGCACGGTCGCGGTCTTGAAGGTTTACTTAAGAGATATTTCTAATAAAACTAATTTTAAACGGCTCGGAGAAATCCGAGCCGTTTTTGACAATATTTATTATCACTTTGTCACCAAAAAATCAATATATCTTCCTATTTCTTTTGAAAAGTATCAAGATACTTTGTTGCGGATGCTATGAACACGACACACACGAAAGAAACCGCTCTTGACATTACCAAGTGAAGTCGGTATAATGAAAACAGATAATCTAAAATCATAAGGGAGTTGTTTTATCAATGTTTAATAAAAAAACCGTAGCACTGTTATTGGTAATAATGGCAGTTATTTCTTGTTTCTGCGGTTGTGCAGACAAAGAGAATGATATACATGTGGTTGAAAAGGATATAGAAAGGGATATAGAAAAGGAAGTTGAAAAAGCTGTAAACGACTATTTTGCTTTTCTGTCTAAAGGCTTCGAGGATTACGAGGACTTTGTTGCCGATTCCAAAAAGTTTTTGACTCCCGACGGACTTGAAATAAAAAAATCAGAAGCATTGCTGGAAGAATTTAAAGATATTCAAAGTGAAAGTGCCTCTAAAATCGGAAACGAAACTCTTGTAAAAGAATTGAAAAATTACATAGACAATACACTTCTTACACACAAATCTTATGAGATTACCGAGATTACCGCCGATGATGCCGAAGCCCATGAAGCAACGGTTGAATATAAATGTTCGAGTTTGGAGGGCTATTCGGTATCAAGCGAATTTGAAAGCGAGTTGGAGGAGCTTATTTCCATATACACAAAAAGTAATTACGGAATGGGCTATTATGCGTTTGAAAACGAATTGTCAGATCTCACGCCCGAACAACAGCAACTTGCTGTAGAAGATTTGTTTACAAACCTTAAAGATTTTATCTGTGATATGATTACCGAAATCGCCGAGGATGAAGATAATTATGTGACAAAAAAGAGAATTGTTACTCTGAAAGAAATCGATGGCGAATGGTTGATTCACTCCGATGTCCCCAAAAACAAGAAAGCCATAAACGACGAAATTGATGAGGAGTTTATCGAGTATAATTCAAAAATTCAAAAACCGTCTGCAAATCTTGATATACTCATTTCAAAAGAGTGGGAATATGATTTTGACGGCTGTAATTACACCCTTCGTATGTACAAAGACGGTGAATTTTCCAACTGGTGCGGCTGTGGCAGTCCGGCAGGGTACTCCGATATGGTTGAATACTATATTTATGATGATGAAACCAAAATACTTTACCTGTATGATTATGAAAAGATGTATATTGGACAGGGATTGGTCGAAGACATAAGCAAAGATAAGGTGACCATAAAGAAATACGGTCAAGTTTGCAAATACGAGGCAGTGGGAGAATTGACGGAATATGAACCGAGTTTTCCTTACACGGAGTATTTCGTGGGAGAAATTGATTAGTATTAAAAATCTTTTTCAATGTGCAACTACTTTGAATTAAATTGAAAATAAAGACTTAATAAAATTCAAAAAAACTCTTGACAAATCGGTTTGGTTGTAGTATAATCTATCTACCTCTGTTGGAGAGTTTTTTTGTTATGCCCAAAAAGGCACAGCGTAAAGCTCCATTTTCGAGGGAGGTAAAACACATATATTTACCGGGAGGTGTACAGAATGAGAGTGAAAATCACACTCGTTTGCACAGAATGCAAACAAAGAAATTACGACACTACAAAGAACAAGAAGAACGATCCCGATCGTATCGAACTCAACAAGTACTGTCGTTTCTGCCGTAAACACACCCTTCACAAGGAATCCAAGTAAGGATTGTAATTGAAAGGAGGAAAAAGTAATGGCAGACAAGGTTAAGAAGGAATCAAAAATAGGAAAGTTCTTCAAGGATTACAAGAGCGAATTCAAGAAGATCGTCTGGCCCGAAAAGAATGATACTCTTCGCCAGAGCGGTGTTGTTGTTGCAGCGATTGTAGTGGTAGGCGTGGCAGTATTCCTGCTTGATACAGGTTTCTCCAAGCTTTTCCAGTGGCTCAGCACACTCGTTTAATTTGTTTCGTAAAGGAGCAATAAAATGACAAACGAAGGACAGGCACTCTGGTATGTGGTTCACACATATTCGGGATATGAAAACAAGGTTGCGGAAAACATCGAACGTCTTGTTGAGTACAGAGGACTTCAGAATCTTATATTTGAGACAAGAATTCCTACCGAAATAGTTGTTGACACACAGGAAGAGGCAGATGAATATTTCGATTCACTCGAAGTCGAGTATGATGATGACGGAAACGAAATCAAGAAGGCTCCCAAAGAAAAGAAGCCTACTGAACACAAGATGTTCCCGAGTTATGTACTCGTAAAAATGGTTATGAACGATGAAAGCTGGCATGTGGTTAGAAATATCCGCGGTGTTACAGGTTTTGTCGGACCTGGGTCACGCCCTGTACCTCTTACAGAGGCAGAGGTTGCGGCACTCGGTGTTGACGTACGCGTACGCGAGGCGGCATACAGTGTCGGAGACAGCGTAATCGTAGTCGCAGGTTTCCTTGCAGGCTCAGTTGCCACAGTTAAGGAAATTAACAACGAAACAGGAAGAATTAAGGTTGCGGCACTCATTGGCGGCAAGGAAACAGCTGTTGAAATGAACGCAAATGAGGTTGAACCCTTAAACTAATCCGAAAAACACAAGATAATTACATCGCAGTTATGTCAGGTGAGCGTTTTGCCAAGCTTCTGACAAATCGTAAAGGCTGCGAGAGACAAAACAAAGACTGTTTTGTCTGTGGGAGGGACAAGGTCCCGAATTATTTACCACATTTGGAGGTGTAAACGAAATGGCAAAGAAAATAACTGGTTATATCAAACTTCAGATTCCCGCAGGAAAGGCTCTTCCTGCACCCCCTGTAGGTCCTGCACTCGGTCAGCACGGTGTTAACATCGCCGGCTTCTGTAAGGAATTCAACGAAAGAACAAAGAACGATATGGGTCTCATTATCCCTGTTGTAATCACAGTATATGCAGACCGTTCTTACTCTTTTATAACAAAGACTCCCCCCGCAGCAGTTCTTATCAAGAAGGCTGCTGGTATCGAAACTGCTTCCGGCGAACCTAACAAGAACAAGGTTGCTACAATCACAAAGGAACAGGTTCAGAAAATCGCAGAAACAAAGATGCCCGACCTCAACGCAGCTTCTCTCGAAGCAGCTATGAGCATGATTGCAGGTACTGCACGCAGCATGGGCGTTGTTGTTGCTGACTAAGGGAGGTAATTGACAATGGTTAAGGGAAAGAAGTATCAGGAAAGCGCAAAGCTTATAGATAGAACAAAACTTTATGACACAGTAGAAGCTCTTGATATGGTATGCAAGACTTCCAAGGCAAAGTTCGACGAAACAGTTGAAGTACACGTAAAGCTCGGTGTTGACAGCCGTCATGCTGACCAGCAGGTTAGAGGTGCGGTAGTTCTTCCTCACGGTACAGGTAAGACTGTTCGTACACTCGTATTCGCTAAGGGCGACAATGCAAAGGCAGCTGAAGATGCAGGTTCCGATTACGTAGGAGCTGAAGATATGGTTGCTAAGATCACAAGCGAAAACTGGTTTGAATTCGACGTAGTTATCGCGACTCCCGACATGATGGGCGTTATCGGTAGACTCGGTAAGGTTCTCGGTCCTAAGGGTCTTATGCCTAACCCCAAGGCAGGTACAGTTACCATGGATGTAGCTAAGGCTGTTGCTGAAGCTAAAGCAGGTAAGATTGAATACCGTCTTGACAAGCAGAACATCATTCACTGTCCCGTTGGTAAGGCTTCCTTCGGTGCTGAAAAGCTCGCTGAAAACTTTGATACTCTCATGGCTGCAGTTGTTAAGGCAAAGCCTGCTGCTGCTAAGGGTCAGTACATCAAGTCCTGCGCTGTTGCTTCCACAATGGGCCCCGGCGTTAAGGTTAACACAGCAAAGTACATGTAATTTACAGATTAAAATTGCCGTTCCTAAAGGAACGGCTTTTTTGCGGAGAGCATCCGCTGGCAATTTCGCGGTGCGGGTAGCACCCGCTGGCAATTTCGCGGGCAGGGCTTTTCGGTTAACAAACAATAATTATCGCGTAACGAACTATTCCCCGATGTCAAACGCCGACATCGGGGAATTTGTTATATTTAGATTGGCAGTATCTTAATTGTGCGACACCAAAGACAAAATATTAGACAAAGATGTCCCGTGAAATGTCAGCGGCGACTCGCTGCCCGATGTCAAACGCCGACATGGGTGAAATTTATATAATATGAACTACGATTTTTTTACCGATTTTATTACAGTTATCAATTACAAATTTTGTTCCCTTTGATTTCCCGTCCCAAAAAGCAATGACAATATCTGCATATTCTATAATTTGCAGATTTCGCCTAAGCGGTGCGCCTTTTTTATATTTAGAATATTCAGGCAGAAATTCCGTGAGTTTAATAGAATTTGAAAGAGCATATTCTCGTGCAGAAGTATCAACGCCCTTTGCGCCGCCAGAAACAATTTCGGTGGTTTCCCGTGGCAGATATTCTGACAGATTTTTAATTTGTATATTTCTTGACCCGATTATTGCAACTTTCATCAATTTTCCCCTCTTCAAATTGCGTCACTTTTTCGTCATTATACCACCATTTTAGTTTAGACGCAATATTTTCGCTATAATTTAATCAAAATAATGTTAAAGTGACGAAAAAGAGGCGTTGAAATGAAAGATAATTTTATAAGATATACTTTAAGAATTGATAAGAATTTGTTTGCAAAATTCAAATACATTGCAGAATCCGAGGGTCGCTCTGCCAATAGAAGTCTTGAACAATATATAAAGAAGCGTGTTGCCAAGTATGAAGAAGAAAATGGAATAATAGAAATTGAGGAAGACTGAGGTCTTTCTCTTTTTTTGCATTTAGCACTATCCCAAAATGTGTGAGGTAAGCCTCTCCCTTAATAATTTTTTCATTAACTCATAAAAATCCCTTGTAAACCGTAAAAAAATATGATACAATAAGATGTACAAAATGGGTGGGTGTTTGGTTTTGCGCGTTACGCATCTTACCCGAAAGGAGAAAAATATGTTTGAAGCAATCGCAAACGCTTATGTAAACGGAATAATCCCGGTTCTTGCGGCAAGCTCCGCAGGAATGACGACAGCATTTTTGATTGCAGGCTTTGTGCTCACAGCCCTTGTTGCTTATACACTTGGCTCGCTCAATTTTGCGCTTATTCTCTCAAAGCGAATGTATGGCGAGGATATAAGAGAGTTTGGCAGTAAAAATGCCGGTACTACCAATATGGCTCGTACATACGGAAAAAAAGCGGCACTTTTCACAATACTCGGTGATATACTTAAAGGAATTGTAGCGGTAATTGCAGGTTCTTTCCTTATGGGAGCAACACTTGGCGGCTACTTTGCTGGACTTATGTGCGTAATCGGTCATGTTTTCCCCGTGTTCTACGGTTTTCGCGGTGGCAAGGGTGTTGCAACTGCGGCGGCGGTAATACTTGTGGTAAACTGGCAGGTTTTCCTTATTATGATTTCGCTGTTTATTCTCACGGTTGTACTTACAAGATACGTTTCTCTTGGTTCTTGTCTTGCCGCGGCGATTTTTCCGTTTCTGACATATAATTTTGTAACTGTCAAGGGTGTACCCAACGGAGGATGGGCATTCATTTTCGCATTCCTCATGGCAATTCTTGTAATATGCAAGCATCATTCAAATTTAAGACGTCTTGCAAATGGAACCGAATCCAAATTCGCTTTCAAGAAAAAAGAAAAGACCGAGGGTGAACAAGAAAAAGAAGAACCCAAAGTTTATAAAGCCAGAAAAAAGAAAAAAGAAACCAAATATAAAATATCAAAGAAATAAATATATCGGAGGCAAAAATCATGAGTCACATCAATACTAAATGTATCCAGTCAGGTTATACACCTAAAAACGGAGAAAGCAGAATTCTCCCTATCGTTCAGTCAACAACATATAAATACGAATCTGCCGACCAGATGGGCAGACTTTTCGACCTTGAAGAAAGCGGATATTTCTATACACGTCTTGCAAACCCCACAAACGACTGTGTTGCTGCAAAAATATGCGACCTTGAGGGCGGAGTCGGTGCACTTCTCACTTCTTCCGGTCAGGCGGCAAACTTCTATGCTATCTTCAACATCTGCTCTGCAGGTGACCATGTTGTATGCTCCTCTGCAATTTATGGTGGAACATTCAATCTCTTTAATGTAACAATGAGAAAAATGGGCATTGATTTCACATTTGTAACACCCGACGTTTCTGATGCTGACCTTGAGGCAGCTTTCAAACCTAACACCAAGGCTGTGTTTGCAGAGAGCATCTCAAACCCCTCACTTAACATAATTGATTTTGAGCAGTTTGCGAATGCTGCACACAAGCACGGCGTGCCTTTTATTGTTGATAATACATTCCCCACACCTATCAACTGCCGACCCTTTGAGTACGGTGCCGATATTGTAACCCACTCTACAACGAAGTACATGGACGGTCATGCTACAAGCGTTGGCGGATGCGTTGTTGACAGTGGCAATTTTGACTGGGCGGCACACGCTGACAAATTCCCCTGTCTTACAACTCCCGACGATTCCTATCACGGCATCACATATACAGAAAAGTTCGGAAAAAGTGCATACATGACAAAGCTCCTTGCACAGGTTATGCGTGACCTTGGCTCTATCCCTTCACCCCACAACGCATTCCTTCTCAATCTCGGTCTTGAGACACTTCACCTCAGAATGGAAAGACATTGCCAGAATGCTCTTGAGGTTGCAAGATTCCTTGAAAGTGACGACAGAATTGCATGGGTTGAATATCCCGGTCTTGAGTCATCAAAATACTATGAAAGAGCAAAGAAGTATATGCCGAACGGTACTTGCGGCGTAATCTCCTTTGGTATCAAGGGCGACAGAAGTACCGCTACAAAGTTTATGGATTCGCTCAGACTTGCGGCAATTGTTACTCATGTTGCAGATGCAAGAACCTGTATTCTTCACCCCGCAAGCACAACACACCGTCAGCTTACGGACGAGCAGCTTATAGATTGCGGAACAAGTCCGGATCTGCTCAGACTTTCTGTTGGTATCGAGTATGCAGGAGATATTATTGACGACATCAAGCAGGCTCTCGACTTACTTTCTCTTTGATAAAAAGAGAAGGCAAGCGGTCAAACTCAGCAAGCGTGACTTGTTTCTTCGATAAAAAGAGAAAGTAAGCAAAGAGAAAATATTTTGATTGCGCTTATTTGCGGATGTCGTAGCTTGACATCCGCAAATTTTTATATGTCATAAACAGACGGCCTTTTCTCATAGTTTATACTATCCCGATTTATGAGAGGAGTTTTCGAGATGTCCATGAATGTTTCCGAAAAGAAGCTGAAATCAAAGGTGAAAATAGGGGAACAGGTTGCTGTTGTTGAAAATATAAAATATCCGTTTTTTGAAAGCGAAAAACATGCAAAACTCTGCGAAAAGATGAACGCATTTTATTCATCTATTGCCGAAAAATATTCATTTCATGCCAGAAATAAACTGCCAAGGAAAATAAAGCTTAATCGCCTGTCCTGCAAGCTCCCGATGACGGTGTCAATGAATTATAAAATTGCACTTTGTGACGAAAAAATAGTAAGTGTTGTGCTTGACCTTGCTTTTTCAGAGGGAAAAAACTTCAGGACCCGCCGCTTTTCGCAGGTGTGGAGTGTTGAAAAGAAAGATATTCTGAGAATTGACGAGATGCTGAAAACTGATAGACAGAGCAGAAAAAAAGTATATTCGCAAATTTTTTCCATTGCAAAGGATAATGGAGAAAATCCCGCATTCGGATATTTTGATGATTATGAAAAAAAGCTGTCAAGGAGTTTGGAAATTGAAAACTGTTTTGCTGTACCCAAAGGGCTTTGTTTTTTTGTAAATGCGGGAATTCTGTCACCGACAAAATACGGTGCAAACAGTTTTGTATTGCCCATTTCAACCCTCCGTGAGGTAATAAAAGGTGATTTTTTATCGAAAAACGACGAAAAAGATGGGCAAAACGCAGATATTGTAAATAATGTATAAACATTTGCACTTTTCCTTATTCACCTTTCACAAGTTGTGGTATAATACAATGGAGTATTTCTTATAAGATAAAATGGTATTTTTTTAACAAAGAACACGGAGAGAAAAATGTCAAGATACATAGAAAAAGTAGAGAATATGACGCTTCCGGCACTGCCTATGAGGGGGCTTGTAATTTTCCCCGGAGTGCCTACAAGCTTTGAAATTAACAATAAACGCTCGGTGGCGGCGATGAAGGCTGCGGCAATGTATGGGGGAAACATATTCCTTTCCTGCGTAAAGAATGCAGATAAACCAGCCGAAAAGCCTGAAATGTATGAGGTGGGCGTTGTTGCAAGACTCAAGCAATCACTCAAACTTCCCGACGGAAACTACAGACTTTTGGTAGAAGCAATGAAGAGAGCCGAAATTTCCGAAGTTGTGAGGGAAGAGGAATATCCCACAGTAAATGTCCTTGTGAAGAGTATATTTCTTAATGATGACGGCGGAATACGCGGTCAGGCACTTGTGGCTGAAGCGCTTGAGGCTTTTCAGAGCTATATCAAGTTTATGCCAAAGATTTCAAACGAGGTTGTTGTCAGCGTTCAGGCTATAACCGACCCCGGAATTCTTGCGGATTTTATTGCCGCAAATGTGCTTTTCAGATATGAAGATAAACAGGCAATACTTGAAGAGAGCGATCCGCTTAAGAGACTCGAAAGGCTTATTGTTATCCTTGAGCAGGAGAGGGAAGTGCTTTCGCTCAGAAGTGATTTGCATGATAAGGTAAGAGAGAGACTTAATGACAATCAGAGAGAGTATTTTCTCAAGGAACAGCTCAAGGTTATTCACGAAGAGCTTGGCATGGCGGGTGATACCGATGAGGACGGTTTCTTTGCAAGGATAGAGCAATCGGCATTTTCCGATGAAATAAAGGAAAGACTTGCAAAGGAAGCTAATAAATTAGGCAAAATGCCTTTCGGCTCGTCCGAGAGCAGTGTTATAAGAAACTTCCTTGAGACGATTCTTGAACTTCCTGTCGGCGTTTACACAAAGGATGTATTTGACGTAGCCAAGGCAAGAAAAATCCTTGACCGTGACCACAATGGCATGGAAAAGGTCAAGGAAAGAATCCTTGAATACATAGCTGTAAAGCAGTTATCTCCCGAGCTCAAAGGGCAGGTAATCTGTCTTGTAGGCCCTCCCGGCGTAGGTAAATCCTCCATTGCATCCTCTATTGCAAGTGCGATGGGAAGAAATTTTGTGAGAATTTCTCTCGGCGGTGTCAGAGATGAGGCAGACATCCGAGGTCACAGAAAGACATATATCGGAGCGATGCCCGGTAGAATTGCCGAAGGAATGACAAGAGCAAAGAGCATGAATCCCGTCGTGCTTCTCGACGAGATTGATAAACTGTCCCGTGATTCCCACGGCGACCCTGCATCTGCTCTTCTCGAGGTTCTGGATTCTGATCAGAACAAATCCTTCCGCGACCACTTCCTTGAAATACCCCTTGATATTTCGGAATGTATTTTTATTGCAACTGCAAACAATGCGGAAACTATTCCCGATGCACTTTATGACAGAATGGAAGTAATCAATCTTCCTTCCTATACAAGAAATGAAAAACTTGCCATCTGTAAGGATCATCTGCTTCCCAAGCAACTCAAGCGTCACGGTCTTACAAAGAGAAATCTCAGCCTTTCCGATGATGCGATATTTGAGCTTATTGACGGATATACAAAAGAAGCAGGCGTGAGAAACCTTGAGAGAGAAACAGCTTCTCTTATCCGTAAGATTGCCATGAAGATTGCGACGGAAGAAAAGAAGAGCTTCAAGATTTCGGCAAAGCATATCCCATCTCTTATGGGACCGAGAAAGTCAAAGCCGGATCCTGTGCTTTCCGAAAACACGGTGGGTGTTGTAAACGGTCTTGCTTGGACTGCTCTTGGCGGCGAAATTCTTCAGATTGAAGCCTTATCAATGCCGGGTACGGGTAAATTTGTTCTTACAGGCAGTCTTGGCGATGTTATGAAGGAATCGGCACAGGCGGCTGAAAGCTATATCAGAAAGCATCTGTCGGAGCTTGGTATAAAGAATGCCGAATTCTTCAAGGATACAGACCTTCACATTCATGTTCCGGAGGGTGCAATTCCCAAGGACGGCCCGAGTGCAGGCGTTACAATGGTAAGTGCCATTGTGTCTGAGCTTTCCGGAAGAAAAGCACGGTATGATGTTGCAATGACGGGTGAGGTTACTCTTACTGGCAGAGTTTTACCTATTGGCGGACTTCGTGAAAAGACCATGGCGGCATATAAAAACGGTATGAAGGTTGTGCTTATTCCCTATGACAACATTCCCGACCTTCATGAGGTTGACCCTGTTGTCAAGGAGACGATTACATTTGTTCCCGTAAAGCATGTGTCTGAGGTGCTCGAGGTTGTTCTTGAGCCTGTACATGAAATGGCTCGTGATGAAGCTCATCCCGAAATGTTCGCACATGAAAATGTTGTGGCAGTCTGCCATAATGCTACCGTTTAATTCCGAAAGGAAGAAAAGTATGAATTTACAGAAAGCCAATTTAATAATGACGGCAGGACTTCCCAAACAGCTTCCCGGCATTATGCGCCCCGAGATTCCTCAGGTTGCCATGTGCGGAAGGAGTAATGTTGGAAAGTCGTCGCTGATAAATAAAATGCTCGGCAGAAAAAAACTCGCGAGAGTCAGTGCAGAACCAGGCAAGACTATTACCGTGAACTGCTATGACATTGACTCGTCTTTATATCTTGTTGACCTTCCCGGTTACGGATATGCAAAGAGGTCCTTTTCCGAGCGTGAAAAGTGGAAAAAACTTATCGACAGATATTTTGAAACACCGGGAGAAAGACTATATCTTCAGCTTGTAGACCTGAAAGTCGGACTTACAAAGGACGATGAGGCGATGGTTAATTTTCTCGTTGCCGAGGATTTGCCCTTTGCGGTGGTTTGCACAAAGGCGGACAAGCTCAATAAAACAAACAAAACAAAAAATCTCGAAGCCATAAGAAATCATCCCCTTATCCCCGAAGATGCAGAGGTTATTGCCTTTTCATCGCAAACAGGAGAGGGCGTTGAAGAATTGTGGGAGATTATCAATCAGTTCGTTGATTTTGTAAACGGAGTTCCCGTTGATGAAGAAACGGCAGAATAAAAGAAGGAACCTAAATTGAACACACAGCTTTTACACAACAATTATTCTATTAACGACAAAGGACATTTTGAAGTCTGCGGTCATGATACAGTGCTTCTTGCAGAAAAGTACGGCACACCTCTTTATGTTATCGACGAAGACAAGGTAAGAGAAATGTGCAGAACTTATAAAAATGCAGTAGAAAAATATTTTGACAATGCCGATATTCTCTACGCAAGCAAAGCACTCTCTTTCAAAGGAATGTACAAGATTGCCGCAGAGGAAGGAATGTGCGTTGATGCTGTTTCCATCGGTGAAATTTATACTGCAATAAGTGCAGGATTTACTGCAGAGCGTATTTATTTCCACGGCAACAACAAAATGAAAGAAGACATTGAATTTGCCATAAAGAACGGTGTCGGGTGCTTTGTTGCCGACAACAAGGGTGAGCTTGATTTCATTGACGGGATTGCCGGAAATGAAGGCAAAATTCAGAATGTACTTCTCAGAATCACCCCCGGTATTGACCCGCATACCCACGCAAAAATTGCGACAGGTAATGTGGACTCAAAATTTGGCGAGGCAATCGAAACGGGACAGGCTCTCGATTTTGTAAAGCACGCTCTTTCAAAGAAAAACGTAAATCTTCTCGGCATCCATTGTCATGTCGGTTCACAGAGCTTTGACCCCCAGCCTTTTATTGATGCCTGCGAAATTATGACAAAATTTGCTTCCGAAATCAAGGCAAAATGCGGATATGAAATAAAAGTACTTGACCTTGGCGGTGGCTTTGGTGTAAGATATTTGCCGGAGCAGGAAAATCTTGACATAGAATGGATGATAGGTGAAATTGCCAAGACTGTCAAGAAGACAGTTGCCGAAAACGGTCTTGCAATGCCTAAAATCATGTTTGAACCCGGCAGAAGTCTTGCCGCTGCGGCAGGTGTTACGCTCTATACCGTAGGTCACATTAAAACAATCCCCGGGTACAAGAATTATATTCCCGTAAACGGCGGTATGACAGATAATCCGAGGTACGCACTTTACGAAGCACCTTACTATTGTCTTATTGCCAACAAAGCAAACAAAGAAATGAATTTTCATGCGGATGTTGTAGGCTCCTGCTGTGAAAGCGGAGATATAATCCAGCCTGACGTGGACATTCAAGATGCAGAGTACGGCGATATACTCGCTGTATGCGTTACGGGAGCATATAATTACTCAATGTCATCAAATTATAACAGATTTCTTAAACCTGCACTCGTTCTTGTATCGAAGGACGGGGTAAGAGTAGGGGTTAAGAGAGAAACGCTTGAAGATGTTGTGAGAAATGATATTTAAAAGGAGTTGTGTCGAATGAAAAGAGCTTTATTTTCAACTTTGCTTATATTGTCGGTTTGTTGTATTCTTTGTTCATGTATGCTTACAATGACTTCTCAAATGCTCAATGAAGAAAAGTTCGAAAAAGACGAGATAGATAGGCCGGAAGAAATTACTGTCACAGAAGAACCGGAAGAAGTATATTTTGAAGAATTCGCTGTTAACGTTGTATCCGAAAATGAGCCTTTTTCAGTTTCATTTTCGGGCTATGAAGGCGGTACTGTCTATTATACTCTTGACGGTACATTCCCATATGACGGAGACTATATTTTGGGAAAAGAGCTTGAAAATCCCGAAAAGCTGGTGCTTCCGGCAGGGAAAACATGGCTGAGAGCTGTTTGTGTTGATGAGGACGGTAATAAGAGCAGCGTTGTGTCGGAAAACTTCGAAGTCAGCAGACTTTGTGTAAACAAGAATACATCTTTAATAGGATATAACAATTATCTTGAATTTGCGGTACTTGGCGGAGAGATTACCGAGTATGTTTCAATTTATAACCGTTTCACAGAAGAATATTCAAAGAAATCATATGTGGGCGACATACAAAAAATTGTGACAGGCGTTCAGGAATCTTCTTTGAAGAATGAAATTGGTTCGGAAAACTATGATAAGATTATGAACACGGTAAGTGCAGATGTTGCCGCTTCAATAGCAAACGAGGTAAACATAGATGAGCTTTATGTTTACGTAAGAAATAAGGGATATACACAACCGTATTTTTACAGCTTCATTGACGGAAAGCCGTATAAGGAAGATGAGGATTGTGGAATATATCTGAACGCAAAATCAAATGAGGTAGCTTCTCCTGCACCTGACGGAGGACTCTACAGCATTGAGGGGACTGCTTTTGATGCGGGAGATTTCATTCTCTGCTGCGAAAAATCCGGCGAAGACTTTTACCTGAGAAAATATTACAAAGATGAAAGAGAATCGGAAACACTTTTGTGTTCCGCTTCTGATGTCGGAACGCTCTATCCCACGGCAGTTCTCGGACAGTACGCGTTTATCACTTCGGAAAACAAAGATAAATATATATATGACATGGAAAATCAACAGTTTGCTCAAAATACGTTGCTTGAAAAGTATGATGCAACCGAATTTCTCGGTGTTGTGCCAAACGCTTTTTACGGAAAAAAGTATGAAGGCAGAGGGTATGTTGCAAAAAGAATTCCGTATGAAGAAATAGCAACGCTTTTTACAGTTGAATAAAAAAATTTACCATAAAGAAAAGGAAGAAAAGACAATGTTAAAGAACACAGAAAAGTCAATGGACAAGATCGTAGCATTTTGTAAAAACAGAGGTTATGTATTTGCAGGCAGTGAAATCTACGGTGGTCTTGCAAACACATGGGACTACGGCCCTCTTGGTGTTGAACTCAAAAACAATGTAAAGAAAGCATGGTGGAAGAAGTTTGTTCAGGAAAACCCCTACAACGTAGGTCTTGATGCGGCTATTCTTATGAACCCACAGACATGGGTAGCGTCCGGTCACCTTGGCGGATTCTCCGACCCCCTCATGGACTGCCGTGAATGTCACGAAAGATTCAGAGCAGACAAGATTATCGAAGACTGGTGCCATGAAAACAATTTTGAACTCGGCACAAGTGCAGATGCTATGAGCCAGGATGAAATGAAGGCGTTTATTGATGAACATAATATTCCCTGTCCCACTTGCGGTAAGCACAACTTTACAGACATCCGTCAGTTCAACCTCATGTTCAAGACATTCCAGGGTGTAACCGAGGATGCAAAGAACACAGTATATCTCCGTCCCGAAACGGCACAGGGCATTTTCGTAAACTTTGCAAATGTACAGAGAACAACAAGAAGAAAGGTTCCCTTCGGTATTGCACAGATAGGTAAGTCCTTCAGAAACGAAATCACACCCGGTAACTTCATTTTCCGTGTACGTGAATTTGAACAGATGGAGCTTGAATTCTTCTGTAAGCCTGACACAGACCTTGAATGGTTTGACTACTGGAGAGCTTACTGCCGTGACTGGCTTCTCAGTCTTGGTATGAAGGAAGAAAACCTTAGACTTCGTGACCATGATCCCGAAGAGCTTTCCTTCTACTCCAAGGCAACAACAGACTTTGAATTCCTCTTCCCGTTCGGATGGGGTGAACTCTGGGGTATTGCCGACAGAACAGACTACGACCTCACACAGCATATTAACACATCCAACAAGGATCTTTCCTACTTCGACCCCGAAACAAACGAAAGATACATTCCTTATGTTGTTGAACCTTCACTCGGTGTTGAGAGATGCTTCCTCTCATTCCTCTGCGACGCATATGACGAAGAAGAGCTTGAGGGCGGCGATGTAAGAACAGTTCTCAGACTTCATCCTGCACTTGCGCCCTTCAAGGCTGCGGTTCTTCCTCTTTCAAAGAAGCTCGGCGAAAAGGCAACAGAGCTTTATCATGAACTTCAGAAGAGCTTCATGGTTGATTACGACGAAGCAGGCTCTATCGGTAAGAGATATAGAAGAGAAGACGAAATCGGTACTCCTTTCTGTATCACATACGACTTTGAATCCGAAGAGGATGGCTGCGTAACAATCAGAGAAAGAGACTCCATGACTCAGGAAAGAGTTAAGATTGAAGATGTTAAGGCTTACATCGAAGCAAAGCTCGAATTTTAGTTACTTTCTCTTTGCTGAAAAGAGAAAGTAACCAAAGAGAAAAGAATTTGGCACTAACTCTTTTTGAGCATAAAAAAGATGCTTTTTACACGATTTTAGCGATTCCCCGATGCCAAACGCCGGCATCGGGGAATTATACAAGGTGATACTATGTTAAACATAAGACCCATAACGAAGGACGACAAGGAAATATTCCTTGCCCTTTCACACGAATTCTACAATTCTCCTGCGGTGCTGTCTCCCATCAAAGAGGAATTCCACGAAAACACATTTAATGAACTTATGCGTAGCCGTGAATACCTCGAATGTTATATTCTTGAGTATGACGGACAGCTTGCAGGTTTTGGGCTTCTCAACTTTTCATTCTGCCATGAGGCAGGGGGAAAGATTGTATGGATTGAGGAGCTTTACATTAGAGAAGACTTCAGAAGTCATGGCATAGGCAGGGCGTTTTTTGCTTTCGTAGAAGAAAATCATCCTGCAATGCGTTATCGACTTGAGGTTGAAAAGGAAAACGAGAGGGCAGTAAAGCTCTACAAAAAGCTCGGTTATGATTTTCTCGAATATGACCAGATGATAAAAGATGTGGAATAAAAACGGCTCTGCGGAAAAAATCTGCAGAGCTTTTTTTAAAAAACACGATAAATATCAAAGAAACTCCTTGAAAAACGTAAAAGAGTATGGTACAATATATTAGTTAAAATATGTTTGTGCATCGGAGGCGACCTTTTGGCAAGAAAAAGTAAGCATTTCAACAAAAAAATCCTTGCAATGCTCATAGAACGTGCAAAAGGGGAGAGAACGACAAGGGCTTTTGCCGCTGATTGCGGTATAAGCTATGTTCAGCTTCATAAACTTGAAATGTGTCTTCAGGAAAATGCGCCGGGACTCAAATTGCTCAACAAGCTTGCCGAAAACAGCGAAAACGGTATTGAGCTTGAAGATTATATGTTTGCTTGCGGCGTGGAAGAGCAGACGGTAAAACAGGCCAAAAAAAAGCCGGTGAAAAAGAGTCTTGATGTGCAGAGTATGTACAACAAGCTGTCTCAGGGACAAAAAAAGACGGTCTATGATTTTATGGACTATCTTCTCAACTATAAAAAGTAACAAGGAGGAGTAAAAATGCTCCAGAAACCAAAGGGTACGATTGACATTCTGCCAAAGGAAACGGCAGTGTGGCATGAGGTTGAAAAAGTAATAAGAGAATGTACTGCGGCTGCAGGCTTCAATGAGATAAGAATACCCACATTTGAACTTTCAAGCGTGTATAAAAGAGGTGTCGGTGATACCACCGATATTGTGCAGAAGGAAATGTTTACCCTTAATGACAGAGAAGGCACAGAATTCTGCCTTCGTCCCGAGGGTACAGCAGGGGTGGTTCGAAGCGTTATCGAAAACAGCCTCTACAATGAGCCTATGCCTTTAAAGCTCTACTATCTTGGTCCGTTTTTCAGATATGAAAAGCCCCAGGCAGGCAGAAGCCGTGAGTTTTATCAGTTCGGCATCGAAATGTTCGGCGCAGAAACGGCAAGTGCGGATGCAGAGGTTATTGCTCTTGGTGACAGAGTTATAAAGAAGCTGGGTCTCAAGGCGAGCCTTAACATAAACTCTATCGGCTGTCCCGACTGCAGACCTAAGTACCATGATGCACTCAGAGACTACTTCAAGAGCCATGAAGAAGAGCTTTGTGGTACTTGTCGCGAAAGACTTGTCAAGAATCCTTTGAGAATCCTTGACTGTAAGAGTCCTATTTGCGGTGCGATAGCGGACGGTGCGCCAAAGACTATTGACCATCTCTGCGAGGGTTGTAACAGTCATTTTGAAACATTAAAGGCAACACTTGATGCACTCGGAATTGAATATGGCATTAACCCCAGAATTGTAAGAGGTCTTGACTATTACAGAAAGACTGTATTTGAGTTTATTTCCGATGACATCGGCGCACAGAGTACAGTTTGCGGCGGCGGAAGGTACGATGGACTTGTACAGCAGCTTGACGGACCTGCTCTCTGCGGTATCGGCTTTGGCATGGGTCTTACAAGAATAATTCTTGCCCTCAAGGCAAAGGCTGAAAAGGGAGAAATTGAGCTTCCGACAGTCGGCGAGCCGCTTATTTACATTGCTCCCATGGGAGAAAATGGCGTTATGTACGCCATGAAGACGGTGGCTGCTCTTCGCGAAAAGGGAATATATGCCGAATGCGATGTGGTGTCAAGAAGTCTTAAGGCACAGATGAAATATGCCGACAAAATAGGTGCGAAGTATGTGCTTGTTGTAGGTGACAATGAACTTGAAAATAATATAGGTATTTTGAAGAATATGCGTGACAGAGACGACTCGAAAGAGGTTGAACTCGACGCAGTTGTAAATCTTATCGGTTAGAAAATAAACCCGAAAGAGAGGAATGATAAAATGGCTGAATTTTTAGGCAATACAAAAAGAACTGACTATTGCGGCGATGTACGTGACGGTCATGTCGGCAAAACCGTAACGGTAATGGGCTGGGTACAGAAGTCAAGAGACCTCGGTGTTCTCTGCTTTATAGACCTTCGAGACAGAACAGGTATCGTTCAGCTCGCATTTGACGAGGGAACAGAGCCTGAGGTTATGGAAAAGGCAAAGAGTGCGAGAAGTGAATATGTTCTTTCTGCAACAGGCGTTGTCAGAGAAAGAGACAGCAAAAACCCCAACATTCCTACAGGTAATGTTGAAATTTATGTAAGCGAACTCAAAATCCTTGGTGAATCCCTTACACCTCCCTTTGAAATCGTTGAAAACTGTAAATCAAACGAGGAGCTTCGCTTGAAGTACAGATACCTCGACCTTCGCCGTCCCGACCTTATGAAGAATATTCTTATCCGTCATAAGCTCACAAAAATTACCCGTGATTACTTTGACGAAAACGGCTTTATCGAGATTGAAACTCCCATGCTTATAAAATCTACACCCGAAGGTGCGCGCGACTATCTCGTTCCCTCCCGTGTTCATAAGGGTAGTTTCTATGCACTTCCTCAGTCACCTCAGCTTTATAAGCAGTTATCGATGGTTGCAGGCTTTGACAGATACATGCAGATTGCAAGATGTTTCAGAGATGAGGACTTAAGAGCCGACAGACAGCCTGAATTTACACAGATTGACCTTGAAATGTCCTTTGTCGAAATGGAAGACGTTCTCAGCATCGGCGAAGGCTTCATGAAGAGAGTGTTCAAGGAAATTCTTGATGTTGACATTACTCTTCCTCTTCCCAGACTTACCTATAAGGAAGCTATGGAAAGATACGGCTCTGACAAGCCTGACACAAGATACGGCATGGAAATCGTTGACCTTTCTGACGTAGTTAAGGGTTGTGGCTTTGGCGTGTTCACAGGTGCAATAGAAAACGGCGGTTCTGTTCGTGCTATCAAGGCAGACGATGCTGTAACAAAACTTACAAGAAAAGAAATCGACAAGCTCACAGACTATATCAAGGGAATCGGCGGTAAGGGTCTTGCATGGATAAGATATACCGAGGAGGGTGTAGCTTCATCCTTTGCAAAGTTCATGACAGAGGAAGAAATGGCGGCAATTGCAAAGGCGATGGACGCAAAGACAGGCGACGTTGTTATGATTGTTGCTGACACAAATACAAATAAGGTTCTCAGTCAGCTCGGTTCACTCAGAACTGAAGTTTCGAACAGACTCGGAATCGAAAAGAAAGGCTTCAATCTTCTCTGGATTATCGAATTCCCGTTCTTTGAATATGATGATGAAAGCGGAGAATGGCTTGCAATGCACCATCCCTTCACATCTCCTCTTGATGAATGTCTTGAATATCTTGAAACCGACAAGTCCAAGGTAAGAGCAAAGGCTTATGACCTTGTTCTCAACGGAATCGAGCTTTCAAGCGGTTCAATCAGAATTACAAATCCCGAGCTTCAGGGAAGAATGTTCGCACTTCTTGGTATGAGTGATGAAGAGGCACACGAAAAGTTCGGATTCCTCACAGATGCTTTCAAATATGGTGCTCCTCCTCACGGTGGTATGGGCATCGGTCTTGACAGACTCTGCATGCAGCTTCTCGAATGTGATTCGCTTCGTGATGTTATTGCATTCCCCAAGGTTCAGAATGCAATGGAGCTTATGACTATGTGTCCTGCTCCCGTTGATAAAAAGACTCTTGATGAACTCGCATTGAAGCACACAATAGAAGAATAACTGTATTTTTAATCCTGATGCTTTTTCAGCATCAGGATTTTTGTGTAAATTTTAACCATAAGGGCATAAATATTTAACTCTATGTTGAAATACAGTCGGCAAACTTTATGTTAAAAAGCGAAAAGTGCCTATATAATTCAAGTATAGAAACATATACTTGAATTGGGTGGTATTTTGACATGGACTATTATAAAATTGGTCAGAGAATAAGAAAAATAAGAAAATCAAAAGGTCTTTCTCAGGAAAATCTCGCAGAAATGCTTGATATTTCAGTTACACACATGAGTCATATAGAAACAGGAAACACAAAAATGAGTTTTGGTGTAGTTGAAAAGATTTCAAACATTTTAGATGTATCTCTCGATTATTTGGCACATGATAAGGAAAAAGAGGATAACAGTTATGCAAAGCAAATTTCGGACATGATAGTAACATGTTCCGATGTCAATAAAAGAGTTATTTTTGATACAATAAAAGCAATGGTAGATTCTTTTGAAGTGAACAATCTCAATGCCCAGCAATAAGCCGGGCATAAAATTTTACCAAACGGAGAAAAAACATGACAGAAAACAAAGAAACGAAGCCGTATTACTATGGTCACAGACAAAGGCTTAGAACAAGATATCTGGAAAACGGAATAGACTCTCTTTTAGAGCATGAAATTCTTGAATTTATTCTTTTTCATTCCGTGCCACGAGTTGATACAAAGCCGCTTGCCCATAAGCTGATTGATGACTATGGCTCACTTAAAAATGTTCTTGGTGCTTCTTATGAGTCGCTTAAATCATCAGGACTTTCAGATACCAGTGCGGCACTTATAAGACTTTTTAAGGATGTAAACAAATGGGTCTTCAGAAATGATGTTGTAGGGAAGAAGATGAATAACTATAACGAAACCGGACTTCTCATGGTAAATGAGCTTGACGACAGTGGCTGTGAAAAGGTCGTGGCACTTTTGCTTGACAGCAAGGATGAGGTAATTGAGCTTAAAACTGTTTGCGAAGGCAGCTTCAGAAGCACAAAGGTTAACATGAGAAATCTTGTGCAAAGCTGTCTTGACAGAAATGCGGCAAAGGTGATAATTGCTCACAACCATCCGTCGGGTGATATAAGACCCTCTGCAGAAGACCATGTAACTACGGCTTCCATTGAGAGCTATCTTTCGGGCGTTGATATTGAGCTTGTCGAGCATTACATAGTTGCCGACGGTACATATTTTGGCATAAAGCGAAACTCGGAGGAGGCAAGACGCGGTTTTAAGGAGCAGTACAGACAACATTTTTCCTTTGACGATGAAGAATGAGTGAAAAAAATAAAAAATTATTAAAAATGCATTGTAATTTGGAATTATTTGTGATAGAATCTAACTGTAATTAAAAATACAAAAACTCATGTAAGGAGAAATGTAAAATGAGTAATAAGATTAAGCTTGGCATAGTCGGTCTCGGAAGAATTGGCATGCAAATGGCGAATAAGGAAATCTCAAGTTTTCCTGAACTTTATGAAATCGTAGCTGTTTGTGACCTCATCGAGTCAAGAGCAAAGGATCTCGGTGAACGCGTAGGTGCTAAAATGTACACAGACTACGCTGAAATGTTAAAGCAGGAAGACATTGAAATGGTTTACGTAGCAACCCGTTCCTGCGACCACTACGCGCACACAGTAATGGCGTTTGAGGCAGGTAAGGACGTGCTTCTCGAAAAGCCCGCTACAATTTCCTACAATCAGGCTCTTGAACTTTTTGCAAAGGCGAAGGAAGGCGGTCATAAGCTTTATGTTCATCAGCAGAGAAGACTTGAAGCTGCTTTCAATGCAGTAAAGGAAGTAGTTGAAAGCGGTAAGCTCGGTAAGGTATACGAAGTAAACACAGAACAGAACGGTTTCCAGCACAGAGATGACTGGCAGACAATTTCCGAGTTCGGCGGCGGTCAGCTTCTCAACTGGGGTCCCCATATTATTGACCAGTCCCTCCAGCTTCTCGGAACATCTTCTTACAGTCTCCAGAGCTACCTCTGCCAGGAAACTGCAGGCGGTGACTGTGAAGACCACCTCAGAATCCGTTTCATCGGCGACAACAACAGAGTTGTTAACATGAGCATCAGCGGCGCAACAGCACTCAAAGGTGGCAGACACTTTGTAGTATACGGCGACAGAGGTGCGGCAGTATACGAAAACGGTGTTCTTAAGCTTCACTATATCAACCCTGAGCAGGAAGTTCCCGAAATTATTTCCGATCCCGGTACACCCGGTGCAGCATTTGGCAAGTCCGGTACATACGAATCGGCTTTCAAGATTGACTGGGTAACAGAAGAAATGAATGTTCTTGTAGAGGGTGAAGGAACTCTTGTGCAGTATTGGAAGCATATGTATGAATCCTACAGAAACGGCACTCCCTTCTTCATCACAGATAACGATGTTCTCAACATTATGCGTGTTATCAGCGAAGTTAAGGCACAGAACAAGTACATAATGAAGTAATATAAACAAAAAAAGCGGCAGTCCGTTTGGACTGCCGCTTTTGCTGTTTACATCTGCAAGTGCCGTTCCGGGAACTGTTTCCTTTATGCTGTGAAGCGGACAGATATCAGCCATTATGTCGGTAAAGGATACATCTCCTGCGGCAGAGCCGTGGGTCACGGATGAACCTAAAAATAATACGGTTTTGTTTTTTAATTCCATTTTTATTACCTACTGATGCAGGAAAAATAAAAAAACCTCGTTATAAAAAACGAGATTTTTCTGGTGGGGGAAGGTGGATTCGGACCACCGAAGTCACTGACAACAGATTTACAGTCTGCCCCCTTTGGCCACTCGGGAATTCCCCCTGGAGCTGGTGAAGGGAGTCGAACCCCCAACCTGCTGATTACAAATCAGCTGCTCTGCCATTGAGCCACACCAGCATTGAATTTTGTCTGTCACATCCCTGCGACGTTTGATATTATAACAAATAATAAAGCGTTTGTCAATACCTTTTTCGCATTTTTTTGAAAAATATTTTTATGGTTGAAATTTTCATAATAAGGCTTTATAATATATTATAATACTTGTGTAAAAATAGGGGATGATGAGTTGAAAAAGGAATGTAAATACAGTAAAATCAACAAGAGATGCTCTCCGGCAGTGGATATAATAATAAATCTTCTCCAGTTGACGGTTGCGGGTTTAATAAACGCTGTGGGTATCACAATGTTTTTGTCTCCCGTTAAGCTTTATGATAGTGGTATTTCGGGAACATCTATGCTTCTTAACTATCTTACTCCCGATTGGTTTACGCTTTCTTTATTTCTTCTTGTTTTGAACATTCCTCTTTTTGCCTATGGTTATAAAAAGCAGGGCAAGCGCTTTACATTGCTTTCAATATATACTGTTGCAATTTATTCTCTGGGTTCCTTCCTTATAAATGAGGTTTTTCCGATAAATGTTGCCACAAGCTCTCCTTTTGCAGGAAATGACCTACTTTTGTGTGCTATATTTGGCGGTATAATTTCGGGTGTCGGAAGCGGTCTTACAATCAGATATGGTGCAGCAATTGACGGCGTAGAGGTTATGGCGGTAATATTTGCAAAAAAAATTGGCATTTCTGTTGGTACATTCGTTATGTCCTATAATGTAATTCTTTACACTGTAGCAGGATTTCTTTCTGAAAGCTGGGCACTTCCGTTGTATTCTATAATTACATATATGGCAGGTCTTAAAACGATTGACTTTATAGTTGAAGGTCTTGATAAGGCAAAGGCTGTTATGATCATTTCTTCTCATCCCGAAGAGGTGTGCGCGGCTCTTTCAGAGGGCTTCGGGAGTGGGATTACGGTTTATGACGCAAAGGGCTATTATTCGGGACAGAGTAAAAAAATTGTTTATTTCGTTGTAAACCGCTTTCAGATTGCCAAGGCAAAAAAGCTGGTTCTTGAGAGTGATCCGACCGCTTTTATCTCAATAACTGAAACGAGTGAGGTTCTGGGATTGAAAAAAATCAAAAAGGGGAGAAGCTGATGCAACCCAGGGATTATATTGTAAAACGCATTGAGGGAGAATACTGTTATCTTGAAAACATTGAAAACGGAGAGGAAATATTTATCGCGCTTGCGCTTGTTCCGCCGAATATAGATGTAGGCATGAAAATCCACGAAGAAATGTTTGAATATACTATTGTGAAATAAAGAAATCCCAAAGCCTGTGCTTTGGGATTTTTCAATTATTTTGTGATTGTTCCCACAAGACGGTTTATGGTAAAACCTTTTGCAGAGAAGTTGTCCTCGTACTCTGTGTGGATGTTTCCGTTTTCCCACATGGACTTGTGAAGGTCTGTACAAACCTGTGAAAGAGGAATGGATGCCTCATTGAACTGGACAAGCGAAAAATCGAAAAGGGGGCGGTTATCTGTTTTGAAGAAAATTTTTCCGCCGTTTTTGATGACTTTTTTGTACTTTTCAAGGAAAGCTATGTATGTAAGTCTTCTCTTGTGGTGTCTTGTTTTAGGCCATGGGTCGGAGAAATTGAGATATAGCCCGTCAAGCTCATTTTCCTCAAAAACATCGCATATGTCGTTTGCATCAAAGCAAACAAACATTACATTTTTAAGCTCTTGAGACTTTGCTTTTTCCATAGCTAACATTATTACATCAGGAACAACCTCTATTGCAACATAAAAGTTATCGGGATTTCTTTTTGCAAGCTCTGTGATAAATGTACCTTTTCCGCACCCTATCTCAAGATATAAATCTTTTCCGCATGAAATTTTTTCCTTCCATGCACCCTTGTAATCCTGCGGTACGTCTATTTTGTAATCGGCACAGGCGAGCATTCGCTTTTCTCCGTTTTTCTTTTTTCTCATTCTCATAATTTTACAGCTCCTGAAAGAGTATATTTGTGAAAAATCAAACCAAACTATTTCTGACAAGGAGAATCCTTGTTTATAAATAAAATACTTGGAGTTGAAATAAATGCTTGACAGAATTGCACTTGTTCTGACAATTATAGGTGCCCTCAACTGGGGTACAATCGGTCTTTTTCAGTTTGATATGGTAGCATTTCTTTTCGGCGGACAGGACAACATTATCGCAAGGATTATCTACTCTCTCGTAGCCCTTGGCGGTATATGGTGTATTTCCCTTCTTTTCCGCGACAGAGAAGAAATCACAAAGATTGAGTCATCTGCTCACTAAACTATTCCGACCGTCGGTAACGACGGTCATTTTTGTTTTGCCTTTTCGGCACGTCGCTTTTTTGCGGTATCAGAGCCTTTGCCCTTTTTCACACCGGATTTTTTCTTTTCGCCGTATTTTGAAGCGGCCTTTTTTGCGTCGCGAGAATGTGCTTTTGACGGCGAAGAATCTCTGAAAGAGTGCGGAAGAAGACACTTTGCATCGTCTCTTCCCGAAAGCTTTATTGCCTGCATCACAGCGTCCCTGTTTTCGGGACGCGTTGACTGCAGAAGCGCTCTCTGCATCTTCTTTTCGTTATAGTCACGCGGTACGTAAACGCTTTTTCCCGTAAACGGGTCAATGCCTGTATAGTACATGGTAGTCGCTGCCGTTCCGGGGGTAGGATAAAAATCCTGAACCTGTTCGGGACGCACATTTTTCTTTTTCAGATAAAGTGCAAGGTCAACTGCTTCATTAAGTGTACTTCCCGGGTGGGAGGACATGAGGTAGGGGACAAGATACTGTTCCTTGCCTGCCTTTTTGCATAGGTCAAAATATTTATCGCAGAATCTGTCGTAAACTCTGACAGGGGGTTTACCCATGTAGGACAAAACCCTGTCGGAAATGTGTTCCGGAGCAACCTTGAGCTGACCGCTTACATGATGATTTACAAGCCTTTTGAGAAAGGCATCGTTTTTGTCGTATATTGCATAGTCAAATCTTACGCCGCTTCGAACGAACACCTTTTTTATTTTTGGAATAGATGAGAGTTCTTCAAGAAGCTCTACATATTCCGTGTGGTCAACAATTAAGTTTTTGCAGGGTTCGGGTGCAAGGCAACGCCTGTTTTTGCATACGCCTTTTTTGCCGTCTCGCACTGCTTTACAGGGACCGTATCTGAAATTTGCGGTAGGACCGCCCACATCGTGAACGTAACCCTTAAAGCCGGGGAGCGTTGTAAGAAGCTTTGCTTCTTCGATTACCGATTCCTTGCTTCGTGAAACAACATTTCTTCCTTGATGAAAGGCTATTGCACAGAAAGCACAGCCACCAAAACATCCTCGGTTGTGAGTGATTGAGAATTCAACTTCATCTATTGCGGAAATTCCGCCCACCTGGTCGTATATGGGATGCCATGTTCTTGTAAATGGCAGAGCATACACCTCGTCCATTTCCTCGCGTGTAAGAAGATGCGATGGAGGATTCTGTATAAGTTTTTTGCCGTCATAGTATTCAATGATTGCTTTACCGTCAACAGGGTCCATGTTCTGATACTGGATGCTGAAGGCATCGGCATATTTTTTCTTGTCTGTTTTTAATTCGTCATAGGAATAGGTGTCGATGTATTCAAACTTGGGTTCAAAATCAAGAGGCGCGGTTACCACCGTTCCCCTAACATCTCTTATCTTTTTAACAGGCACACCCTTGTCAAGAAGTTTTGCTATTTCTGGTATGCTTTTTTCTCCCATACCGTAGCTGAGAATATCGGCACCCGAGTCTATAAGAACGCTTCTTCTCACCTTGTCGTCCCAGTAGTCGTAGTGGGCAAAACGGCGAAGCGATGCTTCTACTCCGCCTATAATTATAGGAACATCTCCGTAGGCCTGTCTTATTCTGTTGCAGTAGACAATTACTGCCCTGTCGGGACGAAGCCCTGCTTTTTTTTCGGGGGAGTAGTAGTCCTCACTTCTTCTTTTCTTTGCGGCGGTGTAGTGGCATACCATGGAGTCAATGTTTCCGCTTGAAACGAGAAAACCAAGTCTCGGTTTTCCGAACACACACACTCCCTTGCCGCTTCCGTCTTTGTAAGAGGTCTTAAAATCGGGCTGCGGAATTATTCCAACACTAAAGCCGCATTTTTCGAGAATCCTGCCTATTATAGCCGTGCCGAAGGAAGGGTGGTCGACATAAGCATCACCCGAAACATATACGAAATCTACCTGTGAGATACCTTCGGGAAGCTCCGACGGAGATACTGGCAGCGGCTTTTTCGCAAGATTCACCAAACTCATATTTTACCTCTTACTTCTTACTTATCCTATGTTCCCGATTTTATTTCGCGTATAAGCTCGTTTATTGTGTTTTCAAATGCGGGAGAGGATTTGATTTGCTTTTCTATATTTTCGACCGAGGACATGATTGTTGTATGGTCACGGTTGAGAAGTTTTCCTATGGAGGCAAGAGGCATGTCCACAAGTTTTCTGATAAGGTATACGGCAATGTGTCTTGAATTTGCAATATCCTTTGAACGCTTGCTGCTCTTTATGTCTTCTTCGGGGACACCGTATTTCTGTGAAACGAAACTTAGTATTTTTGCAGGAGTCACTGCCTGTGCCATATTTGTAAGCACGTCATTAACGGCTGTTTTTGCGTGGCTCATGTTAATCTCTTCGCCTTGTATGTAAGCAAGTGCTCTCATTTTTTTGAGCGCGCCCTCAATCTGTCTTACATTGTCCTTTATGTTTTCACCGAGGTACATAAGTACATCGTTAGGTACGTCAATTCCGAGAGATGAAGCCTTTCTTTTAAGAATGGCAACTCTCAACTCAAGGTCGGGTGCCTGAATGTCGGTAATAAAGCCTGATTCAAAGCGTGAACGAAGTCTTTCTTCCAGCTGGTGCATGTCCTTGGGAGGACGGTCTGAGGACAGAACAATCTGCTTTCCCGATTCGTAGAGCTTGTCAAAGGTGTGGAAGAATTCCTCTTGCACACTTGCTTTTCCTGCTATAAACTGAATGTCGTCAACAATAAGCATATCGGCATTTCTGTATTTTTCGCGGAATGCAACAGGCGTTTTGTTTGCAAGAGCTTCGATAAGCTCGTTCATGAAATCTTCGCCCTTTACAAAAATAATATTGAAATCGGGGTGACGTGATGTAAGGTCTCTTGTTATTGCATAGAGAAGGTGTGTTTTTCCAAGACCGGGGTCGCCGTAAAGAAATAGTGGGTTAAGCCCGGAACCTGCAGGGTCCTGAGCAACTGTTCTTGCTGTTGTATAGGCGGTCTTGTTGGAATTGCCCACAACGAAATTGTCAAAGGTGTATTCGGGAAGAAAACCGGGAGAATTCCGGGAAACGATAACGTTTGAGGAAAGTTCCTCTCCGGCACCCATAATTTCCTTTGAAACAAAGCTGCTGTCTGACATAGGAAAAGCATTTGCAGCAGCCTTCTTTTCGTAAGGCTCTTTTTCGTCATTTTCCTTTGTTATAACCTCTGCAAGACGGCTTTCAAATGAATCCTTTTCGATTGAAATGGGCACGATTCTTACTTCAAAGCCGAGTATTTCTGCCATAACCTTCTTTATATCGTCAAGATACCTTGTGTTGATTATATTCTGCTTGAAGTCGTTCTCAATCTGAAAATATGCAGTATCCTTACTCAGCACCTTAAGTATCATGCTGCCGAACCAGAGGTTCATTGAAATATCCGAAAAGCCAAGCTGCTTTTGGAGATTTACCTTCGCCATTTCCCAGATTTCGTTTTCGTTTGTCACGTCATTCTTCCTTTCATGCGGATAATATTCCATTCTACATAATAAAGTCTAATAATAAATTACATAAAGTATTATATCAACAAAATGTGCATAAGTCAATTGTTCATTTTTACCGAATTTCTTGTCGATATTTCTCCGCCTTGATTTTTGGCTTGAAATATGTTAAAATGTGATAAGTTCAAGATGCGGAGGAAACAGCCTGTGTTTTACAGAATATTCGGAAAGAACGGACACGGAAAAACAGAATATGTATATAACAGACTTTCAGAATGTGTAAAGGAACGTCGTAAGGCTTTTCTTGTTGTGCCCGAACAGAGTGCGGTGATGACCGAAAAGCAGATAATAAAAAGACTTGGCGGAAAGTCAAATCTCTATGTTGAGGTTATTAACTTCAAACGCCTTTGCAACAGAGTTTTCAGGGAGCTTGGCTCTCTTACGTCCACGCATCTTGATGAGGGCGCCAAGAAAATGCTGATGCTCATGACTCTCGAAGAAATTTCTCCATATCTCAGAGAATACGGAAAAAGTGCCGAAAGTGCCGAGTTTGCGGCCAAGGCTATATCTTTTGTGAATGAAATGAAAAACTGCAGGGTTTCTGCAGCAAAGCTCGAAAATGTTGCGGACAAGCTCTCGGCTGATGCCTCTTCGGGCGCAGTGTCGGCAAAGCTCTTTGACCTCGCACTCATTTCAGAAGCGTATAACCAAAAGCTGTTGGAAATTCCCGGGGTATGTGGGGATATTTATGAAAAACTCTGTGAAAAGCTGAGAGAAAACAGCTTTTTTGAGGGTTGCGACGTATTTTTTGATTCTTTCTACGGCTTTACTCAAAGAGAGTATGAAATTATTTCTCTCGTTGCAGAGCAGGCGGATAATACGTATGTAACCTTTTCCTGCGACATGAATAGTGATGACGATATGTTTGAGAGAAGCAAGAAGGCATCTGCCGTCTGCCTTAAAATTGCAGAACAGACGGGCTGTAATGTCAGTGATGTGGAGCTTTGCGAAAACTTCAGACATAAAGAAAACTCAGACCTATTCCTTTTCTCAAAGAGCTTTGGTTCAAAATCGCTGACGGCAGGAAAGGCGGACAATACATCTGATGGAAGCATAAGGCTTGTTCTTTGCAGAAACATATATGATGAAGCAAAATTTGCCGCAAGCAGAGTTTTGGAGCTTGTAAGAGGCGGTGCGGCTTTTTCGGATATTGCCGTTTGTGCAAAAAACACATCTGACTATATCGGCGTTATTGATACATTCTTTGAAAAGGCAAACATTCCTCTTGGTACCGACATACCCGAAACTCTTGCCCAAAGCGCTCTTTTTGAACTTGTCAATTCAGCTCTTGAGGCATCGGCAACATTCTCTTCCCGTTTTGTAATAAGGTATGTTAAAACAGGAATTTGCGGACTTTCAGAGCTTGAGGCGGACCTGTTTGAAACGTATGTAAGAGCATGGGATATTTCACCGTCGCTGATGAGGCAGGATGAGGACTGGACGATGAATCCTGACGGATATGTTGACTCTGAGCCTGACGAATATACTCTGTATGTAGTGAACAGAGCGAGAAAGAAAATGCAGACCTGTCTTTTGTCACTTGCAGAGAATGTGAAAAACGCTGTTACTGTCAAAGATTTCTGCATGGCGGTATACAATCTTTTGCAGGATATTAAACGTGTTTGCGAAAATGAAACCTTTGACGATGGAAATGAGGGTGTAAGCAAAGCACTTCTATATGAATGTCTTGACAGCTTTGTGTCTTTTGCAGGGGAGGAAAAAATAACCCTTTCGCGTTTTGCAAATCTCTTTAAAAACTGCGGAGCGGATTATGATACGGGACATATACCTGCCCGTTCCGATGAGGTGCGTTTTTCAAGCGTTGACCTTATGCGGTGTGAAAATGTAAAGCACATTATACTTCTCGGAGTAAACAACGGAGTTTTTCCGTCTGCTTGTACGGGTACGGGACTTGTTTCGGATGCAGAAAAACAGATACTAAAAAAAGAGGGAATTGAGCTTTCGGAAGACTCGGGAGAACTCGTTTTTGATGAGCTGTTCCTTGCGTATAATGCTGTCACAAGTGCAAAGGAAAGCTGTTATATTTCGTATCTTGCCGAGGATTTGTCATCCTCAGATATGTATCCTTCGGTAATTGTAAATGCAGTCGGAAGAATTACGGGATGTGAAACTTTGGTTTATAAACCTGATGATATTCTGAACTCATATGCAGGAAATGAGCTTTTGTTTGAAGAGTATTTCTCAATGAGCCCGGGAGAGAAAAAGAATACCCTGAAAAAATATTTTTCCGAGAGGGAAGATTATAAGCAAAGAGTGGATATGCTTTCTTCCTCTCTGTCACAAAACGATTACCTCGACAAGTCTACGACAGACCTCATGTACGCAAACACAATTGTTACAAGCTATTCGAGACTCGAAAAAATGGCAGGCTGTCCTTTTTCACACTTCTGTACCTACATACTGAAACTGAAGCCTGAACCAAAAGCCACTCTCGGACCGTCTGAGGCGGGTTCGATTATGCACAAAATTCTGGAGGAGCTTGTTCCTTTGCTGTGCAGACAGAAAGATGACGGAACATTTCCCGACGAAAAAGAGGCAAAGGAGCTTGTGTCAAAGCTTCTTCGCGAGCACCTGTCCCGCCTTGCAAGAACAGACCTTTCAAAACTTCCCAAAAGATTTGTTTACCTGTATAACAGACTTTCAAGAATACTCTTTGAAATGGCAGTAAACATTGTAAGGGAACTCAGGATAACGAAATTCGAACCCCGCGATTTTGAACTGAGCATATCAACCGATGCTGAAATAAAGCCTATTCCCATCGACCTTGGGGACGGATGTACCCTGTATATTGTCGGACAGGTTGACAGGGTTGATGTCTATGAGAAAGACGGAGTAAGCTATATCAAAATCGTCGATTATAAGACGGGTAAAAAAGTTTTTAAGATGAAGGATATAAAATGCGGATTCAATCTGCAGATGCTTTTGTATCTTGCATCAATTGTCTCCGGAGGAAAGGAAAAGTATGGCGACAACATTGTTCCGGCAGGAGTTCTCTATTCAAATGTTATTTCAACTGCACTTTCGTTTTCGCTGGGAGAAGATGATATAGAGGAAAAAGCAAAGGAAACTTCAAAGCCCGTTTCAAGCGGAATTTTCCTTTCGGACGAGAAAATCCTTTTTGCAATGGATTCCACGGAGAACAGCCTGTATCTTCCAATAGGAAGAAAAGACGGAGTCCCGACAAAGAAAGAGGCGCTCGCAAATCTTGAGGAAATGGGAGAGCTTCTGAATTTTGCACTCCTGACATCAAAGGAACTTGCAAAGGAAATGAGAAATGGACTTAAATCGGTTTCTCCGTTTGACGGCAAGGCCAACGGCGTGGATATTGACCCTTGTCGGTACTGTGATATGAAAAACGTTTGCATGAAAGATAAGGTGCAGCCTTTGGATGAAAATTAAACCTTGACAGAACTTTAAACTTGGGGTATAATTTTATCATAAAATAACGTGAATGTGAGGAATATGAAAATGAGTAAAATTTGTACAAACTGTTCTGCCCAGCTTTCTGATGTGGCAAAGTTCTGCTCAAAGTGCGGTCAAAGGGTTCCGGAAGAAGTGGTTTCCGATTTACATATTGAAAATGAGGAGCAAAAGCAGGAGGCTGAATGTGTTCAGCCCGAACAGCCCCAGGTTGAACAGCCTGTTGAGTCTGAACCGGCTGAAGAGGTAATTCAACCCGAGCAGGAAGTGCTTGCACAAGAGGTTCAACCCGAACAGCCGCAGTATGAGCAACCCGCTCAACCAAGTCCTGCAGTTGCCGATGCTCCCGTGATGACACCTAAGGATATGAAAAAAGCAATGAAGCAGCAGCTGAAGGCGTCAAAGGAAGCGGAAAAAGAAGCGAAGAAGGCAGAAATTGAAGCAAAGAAATCGGAGGCTGCTCAGCAGAAGGCTATGTACAAGCAGAATCTGCGTGCAACAAAGGTAACTGCTCTCGGCGTGTTGGCAGCGATTGTTCTCAGTGTTTTTCTTGTTTTGAACCTTGTTGCTTGTTTTGCTCTTTCGTTATGTCTCGGAGTTACCTGCTCGGATGCAAGCGATATTGAAGTAAGTGTTGGCAGTGAGGTAATGCCTGTTGATAATTTATTGGAATCGGTTGGCGGTCTTAATGACGAAAAACTGAAAGAGCTTGCAGAATCACTTTTGGATGAAAACGGTGATATTGTCATAAAGGCAGGAGATAAGAACTTTAGTATGCACATTGCCGAAGAAACATTGAATGTTACCAAGGAGGTTGTTCTCTCTGAAAGCGGTGTTTCCGGCATGATTCTTGATTCCGTGGAAAAATACATGGGCGTAGCAAGGATAGGTGTTTTGTCAGCTATGGGTTATGTTGCCATTGTTGTAATAATTCTTGTTGTGCTTATAATGCTGTCACTCGCAAGAAAGAGAAGAGCTTTTGTGCTTCCCGGTATCATTTTCTTGCTTGTCGGTTTGGTTTCTCTTGTGGCTTCTGCAATCAGTGTAATACTTCCTGATGTCATTGGTCAACTTGGATTAGACTCAATACTTTCACTTAATAATTTGGTTGCTTGCGCACTTATAACCTCGGCAACCATGTCGGTGATTGGTGTTATATTTGTAGCAATAGGAGCTACAGCAAAGAAGCGCGCATAATTTATAAGTTTCAAAAAGCTTTGCGGGGAAAATTCGCAAGGCTTTTTTCTTTGCAACAGATAATTTTGACGAAATCGGTTTTTCATATAAGTCACCTCATTGTAATATTATTTTTATGAGGTGATTTTATGATTTGCGAGCGAAATGCGAGATTTCCTTTGTCGGAGCATGTTTTCCGTCCCCACTACAATGGCGGAGTAAACTTTGAAGTAAACAGGGTTTCGGGTTACACTCCGTCGATGTTGAGACATGCTTATGCCTTCTCTTCCTCGTTTACGGGAAAGGGCGTAAAAATAGCTGTTGTTGTCGCACTTGACAATGTGGGAATTGAGGAAAACATGGCGATGTTCTGCCACCAATTTTCTCTTCCTGTCCCTGTAATGTCGGTTTATTATCCTGACGGCAGGGCAGAGAATACCTCCCGTAACTGGCTTGTGGAGTCAAGCCTTGATACCCAGTGGGCACATGTGTTTGCTCCGGATGCGGAAATTCTGGTAGTTTTTGCTATTGATGCAAGGGTTGAAAGCCTGCTTTCCGCCGCACGGTATGCAAGTGAAACACTTGGAGCTGATATTGTTTCCATGAGCTTTGGAACAGAGGAGTCTGGAGTTGATGAAAACCTTACTTCTTTTATGTCGGATGCAAAGAGTGTTTTTGTTGCTTCCTCGGGTGACAGAGGTGGGATTGTCAGTTTCCCCTCAAGCTCGCCGAATTGCATAAGCGTAGGCGGAACCAATCTGGTGCTAAATAATGCAGGAACATCGAGAATTCTGGAAACGGCGTGGACGGGTGGCGGAGGAGGTAAAAGTGATGTTTTTGAAATACCGCCGTGGCAAGGACGTTTCTTTAATATTTACGGCATGGCGGAGGGAATGAGGGGTACGCCGGACGTTTCGATGATGGCGAACTTGAATCCGGGAGCTGCGGCGTATGTTGCACAGCTTGGAGGATGGACAACTGTTGGCGGAACCAGCTTTGCCTGTGCTTGCTTTGTGGGGATATGTGCTTGTATCAAAGAGAAAAACAATGAAATAAAGACAAGCTCCGATATGCAGTATTTTCTTTACGGCAAGGCAGGAAACGTGAGATATGATACTCCTCAGTACAATTTCAATGACATAACTCTCGGCAGAAGTGGCTCGTTTTATGCTCAGGTCGGTTGGGATTTTGCAAGCGGTCTGGGAAGCCCTGTTATAAATCAGCTTTTACAGGACTGATTTGTACAGATTTCCGGTGTTTCATAAAAGTTTTGGAACTTTTACTCTGAAATTTTGCAAACCCTATTGTTATTTCTCTCAAAATATGTATAATATATAATGAAGCATTATGCGAAAGGAAGATTTGTTTGAGTTATCAAAACCCGAGGCTTTCACAGTACAGAGAGTTTTTGAAAGGAAAGAGTGCATCGGTTATAGGTGTAGGCATAAGCAACATTCCACTTATTGAATTTCTTCTTAAAAATGATGTCAGGGTAACTGCAAGGGATGCGAAAGACTTTTCTGAGCTTTGCGAAATAAATCCAAAAGTTAAAGACTTTAGAGAGCAGGGAGTAAACTTTGTTCTCGGAGAAAACTATCTTTCGGATATTAAGGAAGATATTGTATATAAAAGTCCCGGCATACGATACGACAAAGAAGAAATAGTAAAGGCAGTCGAAAACGGCAGTCTCATTACAAGTGAAATGGAAGCGTTTCTCTCTCTTTGTCCCTCGAAAATAATTGCGGTCACGGGAAGCGACGGAAAAACCACTACCACCACCCTCATAGCAAAAATTCTTGAGGCGGCGGGTAAAAAGGTGTGGCTCGGAGGAAATATCGGCTGGCCACTTCTGTCTGAAATTGAAAACATCATGCCCGATGATTTTACTGTGCTTGAACTCTCGTCTTTCCAACTTCATACAATAAACAAGTTTGAGAATAATTCTCTTCCTTTTGCAAAAATCGAATTTCCCGATGTTGCCGTTGTCACAAATGTCAGCCCCAATCATCTTAACTGGCACACGGATATGGATGAATATACCGAGGCGAAAAAGGCTGTGTTTACATATATCAGAGAGGGCGGCGTGCTTGTTACAAATATCGGCAATGATATAACAAGTAATTTCGGTAATGAAGCAAAACTGAACGGTATAAAGACCAGAATGTTTTCGGTTAAAAACACAAACGGCAACCTTCACCTTACGGGCGATACCATATATTACGGAACAAAACCCGTAATCGATGCGTCGGACATTCTTCTTCCGGGTAAGCATAATATTGAAAACTACATGGCGGCAATAGGTGCAACATACGATTTTGTAACACCGGAAGACGTCAAAAAAGTGGCAACCTCGTTTGGCGGCGTTGAACACAGACTTGAGTATGTGAGAACTGTAAAGGGTGTTAAGTACTATAACGGTTCCATTGACTCGTCACCTGCAAGAACGCTGGCGGCACTGAGTGCCTTTGGACCCGAGTACAAGAGGAAAATTGTTTTAATGCTCGGCGGCAAGGATAAGAATCTTGATTTTTCGCTTCTTGCGGATGTAATTTGCAAAAAGGTTAAGGCTGTGTTTATTTCACATGATACCGAAGAACAAAAGGTTTATAATACTATTGTAAATAACGAAAATTACGACAAAGAAAAGCTCAATGTAGAAATCTGCGACGGTTTTGACGATAACTTTCGCAGAGCAAGCGAATTTGCCGAAGAGGGGGACATAGTTCTCCTTTCACCTGCCATGACAAGCTTTGATGAATTCCGTAATTTTGAAATGAGAGGTAAACGCTTCAAGTCACTTGTTGCAGACCTCAGAGAGGACTAAAAATATGCTTTACTGTCTTTCTGACACCCATTTATCCTTTACAACCGATAAACCCATGAATGTGTTCGGAAAAAGTTGGGATAAGCACGAGGAAAGAATAAAGGAAAACTGGATAAACACCGTAAAAGATGAAGATACGGTAGTGATTGCCGGCGATATTTCGTGGGGCATGACCTTTCAAGAAGCAAGGGACGATTTGCTGTTTCTCGATTCTCTTCCCGGAAAGAAAATAATTTTAAAGGGTAATCACGATTATTGGTGGGCAACGGCAAATAAAATGAATATCTTTTTTGCCGAAAACTCAATTGACACAATTTCTATCTTATATAATAATGCATATTACTGTGAGGGGAAAATTCTCTGCGGAACAAGGGGTTGGATAAATGAATTCGGCGTCAAAACAGAGGATGAACGCTTGATTAAGAGGGAGGCACAGAGGCTCGAGCTTTCTCTTGAGGCGGGCAAGGCTATGAAAAATGAATATCCCGATGCCGAGATGGTCGCATTTATGCACTATCCTCCTGTTTTTGGCGGATTTATAAATTACGATATTGTAGATGTTCTCTATAGATACGGAGTCAAAAGAGTTTACTACGGGCATCTTCATAATGTAAAAAAAGAACAGCTTGATGATGAATATATAGGAATAAAACTTCAGCTTACTTCTTGTGATTATCTTGGATTCAAGCCTTTACTTGTGGAATAAATATAAAAGGAGTCAGACTGGTATTTGATATGCGAAAGAAAAACGACACTGTAAAAAGAATTGTCTTTGTGGTTTGTATCACATTAACGGTTGCCTGGATGATGGTGATTTTCGGATTCTCTTCCAATGATGCTCAAGAATCAACGGCTCAGAGCCATACGGTCACAGAGATAATTATTAGAATATTCAATAGGGATTTTGATAATATGACTCAAGTCGAACAGGAAGCAATGGTATCTGAATTTGACGGTATAGTCAGAAAAATTGCACATTTTATTGCTTATGCGGTCCTTGGATTTTTGATGTATTTCAGTCTGTCTTTGGTTCCGTTTGTTCACCATACAAATATCTATAAACCAATTATTCTTTCGCTTCCGCTTAGTATTTTGTTTGCGGCAACGGATGAATATCATCAGACTTTTGTTTCGGGTAGGGCGGGGAGATTTTCCGATATACTGATTGATAGCTGTGGTGCTTTGTGTGGAACGCTGTTCGCTTTGGCTGTCATGAGTATTGCGATAAGAATGATGATGGACAGTAAAAACAAAAGAGGCTTGTAAAGGCCTCTTTTTTGTATCGAATTTTGTGTTTTATTCAATATGTACAAAAACGCTGAGCGAAATTGTGAACATTGCAATCAAAACGATAAATTGGAAAAATATTCAAAAAAACGCTTGACAAATCGAAATCAAAGTGATAAAATAGTCAAGCTGTCGAAAAACAGCACACTTGCGAACCGGAAGTCGAAAACTTTTTAAAAAAACTTAGAAAAAGGTCTTGACAAGAAAGTAAGTAAGTGATATAATAACAAAGCTGTCCGCGAGCGAAGGTTAGTGGGTAGCGATAGATTGGACCTTGAAAATTGAACAACGAAAGACGAGAAAACATAGGAAACTATGAAGTACAAAGAAATTAACTCGTACAATTCCTAAAAGAG
>JAFTIR010000016.1 GCA_017456765.1 Clostridia bacterium
AGATAATCAACTTTGATAAATACTCCATCCTCAAAGCACTCGAGCATGAACGTACAGTAGGCTTCAAGGACGGCAGAGGCAAGAACCCCGGTCAGTTCATCTATCAGCTTAGAGAAGATGAGGATGCAGACTATCTTTTTGTTGCCAACGCAAATCCAATAATTGATAACATTCTCAGTTACAGCACAATACCGCCCTGCAAGACAAGAATAAGAATCAAGGGCGAATACTGTGCAACACTTCTTAATACTTTTACGGGCACGGAGGATGCAGTAACCTTTAAGACGGAGGACGGATATACAACCGTCTGGTATGATTTCTATGAAAATGACAGCTTGCTTTTAAAACTTGTGAAAAGTGAAAAAAGCGAACACACTTTGCCGGAAATAAAAACTACTGAAAAAACAAGATTAGATTTCAGACATAACGTGAGCTTTAGAAGACACGAAGATAATGTATGTCTTCTTGACCTTGCAGAGTATTCGCTTGATGGTGGAAACTTTGAAGAAAAAGAAGAAATCCTTCGCATTGATAAAAAGCTACGTCAGAATTTCTCATGGCCAATGGCTTCGGGACAGGATATGCAGCCCTGGGCGATGGAAAAGGAAGAAACTACGCATTTTGTTAAATTGAAATTTGATTTTGAAAGCCAAGTGGATATAACAAATGCCTTTTTCTGTGCCGAGGAGCTTGAAGAACTCACGCTTAACGGCAAAAAGATTGAGCTTTGCGAAAAAGGCTATTTTGTAGATAAGTCGATAAAAAAATATGCCCTTGACAGCATTGTCAAAGGCAAAAATGAAATTATTGCAAGAATTCCCTTTGCAAAGGAAAAGAGCCTTGAGGCTTGCTACCTTACAGGCGACTTTGATGTAATTCTGTCGGGCTGTGAAAAAACATTGACACCTCCGAGAACAGAAATCGGTTTTGGAGATATTGTAAGTCAGGGCATGCCTTTCTATGGCGGAAACATAACATATACCGAAAAAATAAACCTTTCCGAAAAGAGTAACCTTTGTGTAAATGTTGCAGGATACTGTGGCACACTTTCAAAGGTAAGACTTGACGGAAAGGATGTAGGATATGTTGTTTTTGCTCCGTACGATTTGCACATAGAAAATGTTGAGGCAGGGGAGCATACACTGGAATTCGTTCTCTTCGGAAACAGACACAATACCTTCGGAGGACTTCATAATTGCGGAATAAGCATTTATTACGGTCAGGGGTACTGGTATTCGACAGAAAATTCGTGGAGTTATGAGTATAATCTAAGAAAGACAGGTATTATGAAGAGTCCTGTTATCAAAGTATACTAAACTTTATCCGATATTCTGCAGGTATTCTTCAAGGCAAAGTCCCTCGTCCATGATTTTTTGGGCATGGTATCTGCCGACATAGCGGAAGTGCCAAGGCTCAAAAACTATACCGGTCTCGGCGGACTTGTCCTTGGGGAAACGCAGAATAAATCCGAAATTGGCACAGTTTGAATAGAGCCACTTGTAAACGGCGGTTTGAGAAAATGCCTCGGAAAGCACAGCACTTGTGCTCATATCAACGCACAGACCACTCTGGTGTTCACTTGAACCGGGAGCCGAAACACGTGAAAGTGCTTTTTCCCGAGCCTTTTCTCTGTCACCGTCAAACTGTGAAAGAAACTGTGCTGTTTCGTTTTCAACGAGCGTTTGTTGATATTCATAGCTTCTGTAACCGCTTGTTACTCCCATGTCGTAAAATCCGTTTGCTCTCATTTCTATGAACATGGCTTCAAGTGCCTTTGCGGGATAGAGACGCATCTTTTCCTTGTCCCTGTCGTTTCTTGTATCGGAAATTTCTATAAGGTCGTCGGGGATATAGTCCTTTGAAAGCTTATTGCTGTTGTTTATGAGAATTAAATATTCGTCTTTATTTTCGGGATTCATGTACATTTCATAGTCGGATAAATCCGCTTTGAACTTGATTTCTTCTCCCTCGGAGGAGGTAGAAAGAGTGCTGCCAAGAATTGCTTCGCTTTCTTTTTCGGCATTTACTCTGAAAGAAAAGTCCTTATCAAATATCATGTTGAAGCCGCGAACCTTTCCCATTTTGTCGAATTCACATTTTATTCCGTTACACAAGTCCTCAAAGAAGCTGGCAGGAACAAAGAGATGACCGCCGGAAAAATAACTGGGATTCTTAAGAACAGAGTAGATATTGCCAACCTTGACGTTTGGCGTGCCTATATCAAAAGAAGCACTCTTGCCGTCGGAAATTGTAAGAGTCATGTTCTTAGAGTTTCCGTGCAAAGTAAACGAGCATAACTGTGACAGCTTTGTGAGAGAAATGTAATATTCTCCGTTTTTGTAGGAATAATAATCCTTGTCGAGAACTACTGTGCTGTCTTTTTCGTATGTAATCTTTACAGGCTCATCCGGAGCTTTGTCGTAGGCGCGGAAATCAACAAAAATATATGAAAAAACAATAATTAGACAAATTACAGCGCCTATGAGAGAAAAAATGGCTACGGCAATACCTTTTTGGACAAGTTTTCTTGTCTGCTGTTGTCTTTTTCTTACTTCTGCCCGCTTTTTTTCGGCAAGAATAGCTTCTTCACGTGTCATCGGATGTCGGCGCGAAGATGTCTTTCTGTTGTTTTGGTTTCTATTCATTATATATTCCTTTGATAAATGATATATTTGTTTACCTATAAAGTATAACACAATATTTTTAACTAATAAAGACCTTTTACAGAAATTTTGGAGGTAATCATGAAAAAAATCACAAAAGAAAACTCTTTTCCCATGAGGGAGGGGGAAGACGCGGTTTTTGACCCTGTTGAAAATTTGTATAACAATCCATATGAAAATGAAAGTCTGACCTTCAGAGTTAAAAGAACCACAAACTCTAAAGGTCAGACTTTTTTAAAAAAACTCGAAAAAAAGAGCTTTGACGAGAATTTTGAAGAAAACCCTCGAGAAATCCTCTGAAAACACCCGAGATTGACTTTCTTTGACTTTGACTTTCTTTGACTTTTACTTTATAATACATTCAGAAAGTCAAAGAAAGTCAAATGATTTTGCGGAAAGCAGGAATGTAAAATGGGAAATCCGATGAGCGAACAAATAGCAAGAATAATAGAGCGAATGCTTGAAGAGAATGATGGGGTTCTTGAACTTCAGCGAAATAAGCTTGCAGGCGATGTGGGCTGTGTGCCAAGTCAGATTAACTATGTAATATCTTCAAGGTTTAATCACGACAGAGGGTATATTGTTGAGTCAAGACGCGGTGGCGGCGGTTACATAAAAATACGGAAAATAAGCTTTGATTCAAAAACTGCGTTTCTCATGCATATGCTTTCTGCCATCGGTGACGAAATTGACGCAATGAGTGCAAAGGCAATGCTTGTATCGCTGTATGATAATAATCTCATAACCGAAAGAGAACTTTCGCTGATGGCGGTAGCCGTGTCTGACAGGGCGCTCATGAGAATTATGCAGGGCAAGAGCAGGGATAGCGTAAGGGCGGATGTAATGAAATCGCTTATCTTGACATTGAAGTAAAGACGAAAGGAAGAGGAATATGATTTGTCAGGTTTGTAAAAAGAATAATGCGACAATACACTATAAAACAAATATAAACGGAAAACAGACTGAAATGTATCTCTGTCACGAATGTGCTGAAAGCAAGGGCATCACAAAGAAACAGCACTTTGAACCAATTGATGTCATTGACGGATTTTTCGGAAAGTCGGCAGATGATATTTTCGGTGGTCTCTTTGCCGGCATGATGAATGATTCGGGTGCAAAGAGTGTAAATGAGCCAAAGGCATGTCCTGTGTGCGGAATGAGATTTTCGGATTTTCTACATGGCGGTAAAATAGGCTGTGCCGAGTGCTACAAAACATTTTCTGCATCTTTAAACTCCACGGTTAAAAGAATACACGGAAATGTAGAGCATTGCGGCAAAGTGCCCGAGGGAAGACAAAGTGAAATGTCGGATAAAAAGAAAATAGAAGAACTCAAAGCAAAACTCAGTGAGGCTATTGAAAAGCAAGAGTATGAAATGGCGGCAAAATACAGAGATGAAATAAGAGAGCTTGAGAATAAGAATGGGGAGGGAAAGTAATATGAAGTGGTATGATAAAATATCAAACACTGATGATGTTGTCATAAGCTCAAGGGTACGCCTTGCACGAAACCTTGAGGAAACTGCTTTTCCTCAGAGACTTGATGAGGATTCATCCAAAAAAGTGGCTCTTTGTGTGAAGCAGGCGCTTGAAAATGCGTATGGAGAAAAGTTGAAGTTTTCTCAGATGAACGGTAATTCGGAACGTGATGTGCTTGTTGAGGAACACGTGATTTCCCCTGATTTTGCACAGGATGCAAATCTTTACAGAGCACTTGCCGTAGATGGGGACAACAGCCTTGCAATTATGATAAATGAAGAAGACCATATACGTATTCAGGCTTTGCTTCCCGGATTTAATCTTGAAAAGGCTTATGAAAAGGCAAACGAAGCGGATAACGCTATAATTTCAGGATGTAATATTGCCTTTGACGAAAAGTACGGATTTCTCACTTCTTGTCCCACAAATCTCGGAACAGGACTTCGCGCATCTGTCATGCTTCATCTTCCTGCTCTGTCGGCATTCGGATACATAAAGAGCATTGTAAACCTTATGAATAAAATAGGTCTTACGGTAAGAGGAATTTACGGCGAGGGAAGCGAAGCAAGGGCAAATATGTATCAGATTTCAAACCAGGTAACTCTCGGAATTTCCGAAGAGGATACAATACAAAAACTAAAGAGCGCCGTCATGCAGATAGTTGACAGGGAAAGAGAAATGAGAAAAAAACTTCTCGAGGACACAAAGAGTGAAACCTATGACCGCTTGTGGCGTTCCTACGGCACACTCAGGTATGCAAGAAAAATTGATACGAATGAGGCTTCCAAGCTGATTTCCAATGTCCGCCTTGCACAGGTGTGCGGCATAATTCCCGAAATAAAGGATAAAAACCTGATAAAACTGCTCTTTGAAATTATGCCGTCGCATATACTTTCGCGTTTTCCTGAAGCAGAGAACGCAGGCCTTAGGGATAAATACAGGGCAGACCTTATCCGTCAGTTTTTGGAAGAAAACTGATATTGGTTTTTTAGATTTAACTCACGAAAGGGTGAAATGAATAATGGCAAACAGATTTACAGAAAACGCACAAGGAGCTTTGAATGCAGCACCCAAACTTGCTTCAAAGCTCGGACATAATTATATAGGCAGTGAACACATTCTGCTCGGCATTGTATACAAAGCAAATTCAATTGCATCAAAACTTCTTGAAGTAAAAGGTGTTGACTACAAAAAGCTCGAGGAAGCCGTAATTAAAATGATAGGCGTGGGTGAAGCCGGTTCATCAAGCGAGTTTGAACTGACCCCAAGAACTAAGCATATAATCGAAGCATCCGGTGAGATTGCAAGAAGCATGGGTAGTGCTTTTGTGGGAACAGAACATATTCTCATGTCACTTCTTCGTGAAACCGATTCTGTTGCGGTAAAGCTTCTTGAGAGCCTTGGAACAGAGCCTTCATCCCTCTATAATGAAATTGTCGAGGGGATGGGCATAAAAGCATCCTCCTCCGGCTATGGCAGTGCAAATACGCAGAACGCAGCGGGTGAAAAGTCAGGTACACAGACACTCGATAAATATGCAACAGACCTTACCAAAAAAGCTAAAGACGGAAAAATCGACCCTGTAATCGGCAGGGAAGAGGAAATGCAGAGAGTTGTACAGATTCTTTCGAGGAGAACAAAGAATAACCCTTGCCTTATTGGTGAACCCGGTGTCGGCAAAACGGCTGTTGTTGAGGGACTTGCCCAGAGAATTGTTGACGGACTTGTTCCCGAAAGTATAAAGGGTAAACGTCTTGTAACACTTGACGTTTCGGGTATGCTTGCCGGAGCAAAATACAGAGGCGAATTTGAAGAAAGAATTAAAAATGTAATGGAAGAAGTCAAAAAGGCAGGAGATATTATTCTTTTCATTGATGAAATCCATACAATAATCGGTGCAGGTGCGGCAGAGGGGGCAATAGATGCGGCAAACATCTTAAAGCCTGCTCTTGCAAGAGGAGAAATTCAGCTTATCGGTGCTACAACCATCGATGAGTATAGAAAGTATATTGAAAAGGATGCGGCACTGGAAAGAAGATTTCAGTCCGTAAATGTGGGAGAACCTTCAAAAGAGGAAGCAATTCTCATTCTTAAGGGACTTCGGGACAAATATGAGGCACATCATAAAATCAAGATTTCCGACGAGGCAATAGAGGCATCTGTTAACCTTTCCGCAAGATATATTACCGACAGGTTTCTTCCCGACAAAGCTATTGACCTGATAGATGAAGCTGCATCAAAGAAGAGAATTTCCGAAATTACACCGCCTCCGGATTTCCATGAGCTTGAAGAGGAAATAGAGAGGGTCAAAAATGAAAAAGAAAAAGCGGTACAGGAGCAGAACTTTGAAAAGGCGGCAGAACTCAGAAATAAAGAAAAGGAATTGACTTCTGACCTTGAAAATAAGAAAAAGGACTGGTCGGACGGCAAAGAAAATGCCGAATATCCGTCAATTACCGAAGAGGATATTGCTGACATTGTAACACTGTGGACACACATTCCCGTCAAAAAACTTGAAAATGAAGAAAGCGAGAGATTGCTCAGGCTTGATGAAATCCTTAAAGGCAGGGTAATCGGACAGGACGACGCTGTAAATGTAGTAACCCGTGCGATACGTCGTGGAAGAACGGGACTAAAAGACCCGAAACGTCCGCAAGGCTCATTTATATTCTGCGGACAGACGGGTGTAGGTAAAACGGAGCTTTCAAAGGCACTTGCCGAAGCTGTTTTCGGAGACGAGAATGCAATTATACGTATTGATATGTCGGAATATATGGAAAAACATTCGGTATCAAAACTCATTGGCTCTCCTCCCGGATATGTAGGCTTTGAGGATGCGGGACAGCTTACAGAAAAGATACGCAGAAACCCATATTCCGTAGTTCTTTTTGATGAAATAGAAAAAGCTCATCCTGATGTTTTCAATCTTCTTCTTCAGGTGCTTGAGGACGGAATCTTGACCGATTCCCATGGCAGAACCGTAGATTTCAAGAACACCGTCATAATCATGACATCAAACCTCGGCTCAGGCTCACTAATTGAACCAAAACGTTTAGGCTTCAATAACGAAAGCACTGACGAAGCCGAACAGATAAAAACCGAGAAGGCGGTTCTTGAAGCACTTAAAGGACACTTCAGACCGGAATTTTTAAACAGAGTTGATGAAATTGTTGTATTCAGAAAGCTGTCGGATGAGGACATCAAGAAAATTGCAAAGCTCATGCTTTCCCAGATAAACGAGAGAATAGTAAACCTCGGCATTGAACTTACATTTACAGACGAGGTGATAGAACATCTTGCAAAGGAAGGCTTTGACCCCGTTTACGGTGCAAGACCGCTTAGACGTGCAATGCAGAGACAGATTGAGGACAGTCTTTCGCTCTTGCTTCTTGAAGGTAAGGTTATCAAGGGAGATAAGGTGGAAGCCGTGCTTGAGGACGGTAAGGTTGTTTACAAAAAAATATAAAACTTTAACAGGGCATGTATCAGTGCCCTGTTATTTTGAAAGTGTTTCAAAACATCTTCCAATGCTTGACAAAAACATTCAATGAGCGTATAATAAAAGTTAACAAATAAACATTTCTATAGCAAAGACCCAAAAAATGTCGAAAGCGAGAGAATGTAAATGAAAAGTAAATCAACTGTTTTTGTATGGATGTTGTATGATGTTTTTATGCTGGCAGTAAGCCTTATTGTGTCAATACTGATAGGTGTTAACTTCAGCATGTCGGGCTGGCAGCAGATTGCTCAAAATCCGACTACAATTTCAGTTATACTGTCAGTTGCCATTGTTCCAAATATTTTGTTTTTGTTTTTTACCAAGAGATACAAGGTTATCTGGAAATATGCAAGTCCTGTTGATTATATGGTGCTTGCAGTGGCCCCCTTGTTCGCTTTTGTAGTGTTGCTCATAGAAGGGCTTATAGGACGGGTAATCAGTGGTTTTAACCATTATCTTGTGAGAAAAAATGTATATGTAATTTATCTTGTTATTTCATTCATTGTAGTTGTTGCTCCGAGAGTAGCGATAAAGCTGTATACAAAGCTTTATGACAGAAAGACTGTTGCAAATGTTACAAAGACTAAGAAGGTTATGATAATCGGTGCGGGAGAAGCTGCGCAGATTCTTATTACCGACATTGCAACAAACAAGCATTTTGCAAACAGTGAAGTGGTTTGTGCAATAGATGACGATGAAACAAAAATCGGTAAATTTATAAACGGAGTAAGAATTGCCGGCACAAGACATGATATTGTAACCTGTGCGAAAAAGTATGATATAGATACAATAATATTCGCAGTGCCTTCCATGAGCAGAAACGAAAGACGAGAAATACTTGAAATCTGCTCACAGACACGTTGTACCCTTAAAACCATGCCGTCGATTGATGACTCGGTGAATAACAGCGGCAAGAGTTCTATATCAAACGTAAAAATTGAAGACCTTCTTGAACGTGTTCCCATAAAGTTCGACATGAAGGAAAAGATGCAGTATGTCACCGGTAAAATTGTTATGGTTACGGGTGGCGGAGGTTCAATAGGTAGTGAGCTTTGCAGACAGATTGTAAAGTATAGCCCAAAACTTCTCATAATTTTTGATGTTTATGAAAATAATGCCTATGACATTCAGAATGAGCTTAAGGCTGACTATCCTGAAGCAAATGTACTTGCTCTTATAGGGTCTGTGCGTGATTCAATCAGAATGGAAAATGTTTTTTCCAAATATCGTCCTGAGATTGTTTACCATGCAGCGGCTCATAAGCATGTACCTCTCATGGAGGATAGTCCGAATGAAGCAATAAAGAATAACGTATTCGGAACATATAAGACTGCTGAAATGGCAGATAAGTATGGAACGAGTCGCTTTGTTCTCATTTCCACCGATAAGGCGGTAAACCCCACAAATGTAATGGGTGCGTCCAAGAGAATGTGCGAAATGATTATACAGAGCTTTTCGAGAAAGTCAAAAACAGAGTTTGTTGCCGTGCGTTTCGGTAATGTTCTCGGTTCAAACGGCTCTGTTATTCCTCTCTTTAAAAAGCAGATTGAGCAGGGCGGTCCTGTCAAGGTAACACATCCTGATATTATCAGATACTTTATGACAATTCCCGAAGCTGTATCCCTTGTTCTGACGGCAGGTGCTATGGCAAAGGGTGGAGAAATATTTGTGCTTGATATGGGTAAACCCGTCAAGATTTTAGACCTTGCAAAGAACATGATTCGTCTTACAGGACACAAGGTGAATGAGGACATAATGATTGAGTTTACAGGTCTTCGTCCTGGTGAAAAGCTTTATGAGGAGCTTCTTATGGGAGAAGAGGGACTTGAAAATACTGAAAATGACCTTATTCATGTAGGAAAACCCATTGAATTTGATGAGGAATGGTTTAGTGAAAGACTTGCAAATCTCAAGGCTGTTATGTATGATGACTCCATTGACATAAGAAGTCTTATTCACGAAATTGTTCCTACATATAAAATGCCCCAATAAAGACCCCTGACGAAAGGAAAAAGAACTATGAAACTTGGTGTAATTACAGTACCGCTTTATGATAAAAGCTTTGATGAAGCACTCGGATACCTGAAAAAACTCGGTGTTGAATCTGTAGAAATCGGTTGCGGAGGTTATCCCGGCGACGGACACAGCCACAGAGAAGAGCTTCTCGGTGACAAATCAAAGCTCAAGACATTTAAGGACACACTCAAAAAACACGGTATGACAATCAGTGCCCTTTCTTGTCACGGTAACGCAGTGCATCCCGATAAAGAGGTCGCTGCAAAATTCCACTATGATTTTGAAAGAACCTGCATACTTGCAAATGAGCTTGAAATCCCCACAGTTATAACGTTTTCGGGATGCCCCGGTGACAGTGAAAATTCGAGGTATCCTAACTGGGTTACCTGTCCCTGGCCCGATGATTTTCTTAAAATCCTTGATTGGCAGTGGAATGATGTGCTTATTCCTTACTGGCAGAAAGAGGCGGAATACGCTAAAGGCTACGGCGTAAATGAGATTGCATTTGAAATGCACCCCGGTTTCTGTGTTTATAACACTGAAACAATGCTTAAAATAAGAAACGCAGTAGGTCCTACAATCGGTGCCAATGTTGACCCGTCGCATCTCATCTGGCAGGGCATGGATCCTGTTGAGGTAATTCGTGTTCTCGGTAAGGAAAAGGCAATCTTCAATTTCCATGCAAAGGATACACGCATTGATAAGACAAATACAGCAGTTAACGGAGTTCTTGATACAAAGCACTATGGCGATGAAATAAACAGAAGCTGGGTGTTCCGTTCTCTTGGCTACGGCAACGGCGAAACATTTTGGAGAGATATTGTTTCCATGCTTCAGCTTGTCGGCTATAACAAATCTCTTGCCATCGAGCATGAGGATAGCATCATGACAAGCACAGAGGGCTTAGAGAAGGCAATTAAATTCCTCTCTGATGTGATTATTCACGAAAACAAACCCGGCTCCATGTTCTGGGCGTGACGAGGCGTCACTGCAATTTTCGCGTGGCGGCGAGTCACAAAAATAAGTTTTATATTTCGCGTAAATAACCAATCCCCGACACCAAACGACGGTGTCGGGGATTAAAAAACTCAAAAGGATAAAAAACATGATTTACACACTAACCCTCAATCCCTCACTTGACTATCTTCTCGACACACCCGACGTGATAAT
>JAFTIR010000004.1 GCA_017456765.1 Clostridia bacterium
CCCTTTGCTCTGAGTACAATTCCGTATTCATGCTCGTCGTCAAGGCTCTCGAGGATATTTTCAAGCTGTTCTTTTGTAAACTTGTGTGTTGTTTCAACACCATAGCTTGTGAACACCTCGTCTGCATGGTGATGATGATGGTGGTGTTCATGTTCATGGTCATGACAGCCGCAACTGCAATGCTCATCATGGTCATGGTGGTGTTCATGATGCTCGTGGCAGTGTTCATGACCGTCGTTGTGATGATGTTCGTGCTTATGCTCATGCTCATGCTCATGTTCATGGTCATGGTCATGACAACCGCAAGAACAATGCTCGTCGTGGTCATGGTGGTGATGCTCGTGATGCTCATGATGTGCCTTGTGTTCTTCTTCAAGCTCATGAAGGTGCTTTTCGATTGTCTCATTTTCCTCCATGGCACGAATCATCTGCTGTCCGGTAAGGGAATCCCAATCGGTTGTGACAATTACGGCATCGGGATTCTTTTCACGAAGAAGTTCAACGGCTTTGTCAATCTTTTCCTGTGCCATGCCTTTTGTTCTGCTGAGAAAAATTGTGCCTGCATTTTCAATCTGGTCATTATAGAATTCGCCAAAGTTCTTCATGTAAATTCTGCACTTTGTTGCATCCGCAACCGTTGTAAATGAACCCAAAACAGCGCCGTGTATTTCGGCATTCTTTACCGCCTTGATAACGTCGGAGAGCTTACCTACGCCCGAGGGTTCGATAAGAATTCTGTCAGGGGCGTACTCCTCAATTACCTGATGAAGTGCCTTGCTGAAATCACCCACAAGGCTGCAGCAGATGCAGCCGGAGTTCATTTCATTTATCTGTATGCCTGCTTCCTTAAGAAAACCGCCGTCAATACCGATTTCTCCGAATTCGTTTTCGATAAGAACTATTCTTTCGCCCTTATATCCCTCGGAAATAAGTTTCTTTATGAGGGTTGTTTTACCTGCTCCGAGAAAACCCGAAAAAATATCAATTTTTGTCATTTTTATTATTCTTCCTTTCACCATCTGAAATATATACTTATCCATTTTGTGCATAATTTCACTAAATATCATTATACACCCATTCTTTCACTTCGTCAACATACTTTTTATAAACAAATTTCAAAGCATGCGACAAAAAAACCGCCCTTTCGGGCGGTAATTCAGCTTTGATACTTTGACGTATCAATGTCGAAGTAGTCAATAAGGAAATCCTGTACATCCTTGGAAATATTTCTCGTATTTGTAATAAAGTTTACAAAGTTGGATTGTTGGGTACTTGTCATTTTTTCATCTATATTTGCTTTTACATCCTCAACCATGCCGCCGTAAACGGGATGGTTTTTCAAATAAGATTTATCAACGAGTATTCCTCTGTTTGCATCCTCAAGTGCATATCCAATACATTCCTTGATGAGGAGAATAGTATCTTTGGAAAGACCTGTATCAGGGTATCTCTTGATTAAACCGAGTTCAAGATGTCCTTTGCCAAGCATTGTCATAAACTCTTTGCTGTTTGGATTTTCCACAATAACAGGGTACAGCTTCATATGACTCTCGATGCTCGTTTCCGAGAGCTTTATTACATTTTCAGGGTCATTGTCGTCAGTGAGCGACCAGCCGGCAAAACACATTCCTTCTGCCGTTTCAGGGTCTTGGGGCAAAGTGACAAAACCGCCGGCTTCAACCTGTACCCTCTCATAAATGTTTCCGTCAACATAGAAAGTCACAACAAATTCAGGGGTTGCTAAAATTGAAGTTATAACGCTCTGATGTTCGGGCGAAAGAGCCGAAAAAATACCACCGTCATTGTATATAGTCTTGGCCGTTTCATAAAGACTTGTTTCAAAAGGCTCTCCGTATCTGACACCGTCAGAAAAAACAGCATACGGACGCACTACTATTACGTCTGCGTAGTAATGCTCTTTGATACCATGAATATAACAGGCAAAATAAAGCTCCGTATCAGTTTTATCAAGGAAAAGATTGACGCTTTCTCCCCCGACTACTCCCTTAGAAACACCTTTCGTGTAATTAGCGCCGCAATCGAGCGTAAAATCATTACACGTAAGTCCCCTTGCCGTCAGAAAAATCTTTCTTGTAACAATAAGACCGTATTCTGTTGTATTTTCGTCCGCCGCAATATCTGCATCAATCACCGTCTTTACACGAAGTCCGACAGGCTGTTCTGCCCTCACTTCCGGCTTTCCTGTAATTTCAGGAGCATCGGCGGCAGATGCCGCAAAGCAGAAAAATGCAAAAAGCAAAATTGCAGGCATAATATATTTTAGTCTTTTCATATACTCTCCACAGGTAGTTTTTTTACCTTAGCTATTATATCACAAAGGAATATCCGTGTCAACGAGCGTTTGAAAAATCCTTGACACAAAACACCTTGTGTGGTATACTTATTTTGCACGTAAGTATTGGTGCATTTCAAATTACATTCCATTTAAGAAAGGTGATAATAAATGAAAATTGTTGTTTGTAACAGCTATGACGAGCTTTCTGCGTATGTTGCCGAAAGAATCGCCGCACTCGTAAACGAAAATCCCACATGCATTCTCGGTCTTGCAACAGGCTCAACTCCCGTTGGCGCATACGAGAAGCTCGGCGAAATGTGTAAAGAAGGCAAGGTTGACTTCTCAAAGGTAAAGTCCTTTAATCTTGACGAATATCTCGGTCTTACTCCCGACAACGAGCAAAGCTACCGCTATTTCATGAACAAGAATCTTTTTGAAAAGATTAACATTGATATTAACAACACAAGAGTACCCGACGGTGTTGCAAAGGATCCCGAAAAGATGTGTAAGGAATACGACGAAGCAATTGATGCGGCGGGCGGTATTGACCTCCAGCTTCTCGGTATCGGCGAAAACGGTCACATTGCATTCAACGAACCTGCTTCCCAACTTTACAGCGGCACTCATGTAACAGACCTTACAGAAAGCACAATCAAAGCAAACTCCCGTTTCTTTGAAAAAATCGAGGACGTTCCCACACAGGCTGTTACCATGGGTATCGGCTCTATCATGAAGGCAAAGTCCATCATCATTGCCGCAAACGGCGCAAACAAGAAGGCTGCTGTTGATATTCTCAGAAGCGGCATGATTGACACAATGTGTCCTGCAAGTGTGCTTAATGCTCACAGAGATGTGACACTTGTTGTTTGCGGATGCTAAGTTTAACAGAATAGTTTAAGGCTGTGGCGGTTTTATATAACTGCCATGGTCTTTTTTTGTTCTTATAAAGTGCAAGCCTGTGCGTTAAGAGATTCCGCAGCCTGCAGACGGCGGAATCCCATTATAATAACAAAAAAAGACCGCAGAGGTTTATCCCCCCACGGTCATCATTTAATCAATTATATAATTAAAACTCAGCTTCAACTTCTGCAATGTACTTTGTAAGTGCCGCAAAGCCTTCCTTGATAGCCTGAATACAGTCTTCCTTGCCCTCAAATTCAATACAGAGGTATCCGTCATAGCCTGCTCTCTTCATAGCTCTTATGCACTGTTTTACGGGAACATTTCCCTGACCGATTATAGCACCTCTGAGTGTGTTTCCGCCACGTGTCGGGAAAATGCCGTCGCCATATACTTTGCCTTCATAAATGTGCATATCCTTAGCGTGTGCGCTGATTGCATAGGGAGCAACACGGGATACTGCTGTTACATGATTTTCGTCTGCACACGAGAAGTTGCCGAAGTCAACAAGAAGACCGTAGTTGTCATGGTTTACTGCATTGAAAAGTCTTTCCATTCTGTCGGAATCCTGTGCAATATAACCGTGGTTTTCAGAACAGGTCTTAATACCTAACTTCTGTCCGTAATCAGCAATTTTGCGGCAGTTTTCAGCGATTGTGGGAAGCTGCAAATCAAAGCTCTTGCCGTTGCCTGTCTTTGTAAGTCTGTAGCAAACGTCGTGACGCATAATCTTTGCACCGAGTGCCTTTGCAACATCGAGCTGAGCGCAAACTCTCTTGACTTCCGCTTCGTTTTCTTCGGGAGTATCGTAGTAGAGATGTGCGCCTACAAAGTAAGCCTCAATGTTCATGCCAAGCTCGTCTGCCTTTTCTCTTATTTTCTTTGCCTGCTCGAGCTGCTGTTCAAGCGTGGGGTTTTCACAAGGTCTGAGCCCTGTGAAGTCGATTGTGTCAATGCCGAGCTCCTTTGCCTTTGCAACACAGTCAAGCTCTGTCATAAGACCCTTTGCTATGTACTGTGCAAATGAATATGAACTAACCGATATTTTCATTGTGTTTTACCTCTTTCTTTTTGCGTAATTCCTAATTTAATCATAGAAGTTACGCTTCTATGATTACCTCGTGTCCTGTTCTTGCAGATTCATAGATAGCATCAAGAATCTTCATGCAAATAAGACCATCTTCGGCAGTCGCCTTGCATTCGCACTTGCCGTTAACACAGTCAACAAACTCCTGAATTTCAGCCGCAAAGCCGTCCTTTGAGTCAGCAAGATGGTTAATGTCAATTTTTGTATCAACAAGGAAGTTGTTCATTTCGGTGAAGAGTGTAAGAGGACCGTCGCCTGTTCTCATACCGCCCTTATCGCCGCAAAGGGTGAGACCGGACTTTGGAAGGTCATTTATGCTGTAACCTGTTTCAAGCTGGATAACCGAGCCGTTATCAAAACGGATAATTGCTGTTGCAAAATCCTCAACATCACAAGGGTCAGTGGGAGATGCGTCCTCTGGAATCCAACCAACTGTTGTTCTGAGATTGTCACGCTTTCCGAGTTTTGTGAATGTTGCACCGTAAACAGATACGGGTTTGTGAAGACCCATGAGGTATCTTGCTCTGTCAATTACATGAACACCAAGGTCGATAACAGGACCACCGCCACTCTTTGACTTGTCTGCAAACCAGCTGCCCGGATTTCCGTGACGTCTTACATACTGTGCCTTGGCATAATAGATTTCTCCAAGGTATCCCTTGTCAATATAATCCTTAACAACTCTTGTGTCGTCCATATAACGAGTAACAAAAGCAATCATCAAAACCTTACCGGTCTTTTCGGAAACTTCCTTCATCTTCTGAGCTTCCTGAGCATTATATGCCATAGGCTTTTCGCAAAGGACATTAAGACCGTGTTCCATCGCATAAATTGCACATACCGAATGATTTATATTCCATACGCAGATGTCAACTGCATCCAGAGTTTCAGCGGCAATCATTTCTTCCATACTGCCGTAATACTTTTCAACGCCGTATCTTGCGGCAAGTCTTTCTGCCTTTCCGATATTTATGTCGCAAATTGCAACAACCTCTGCATCTGTAACTTGCTTGTACGCTGCCATATGTGTGTTTGCTATATTACCTGCACCAATAAGACCAATTCTAACCTTTTCCATTTTAGTTTTCCTCCATAATTCTTGTAAGATAATCCATAGCTGTCTTTATATCCTTTGCGGGATTATCGCCGACTTCTCTTTCGATAGTAAGAAAACCCTTATATCCAATGTTTTCAAGAGCCTTGAGGTAGTGAATGAAAGGAACACTACCCATGCCGAGAGGCACTTCTTCAAAGGACTTGATATTGAGCACTTCTTCAGGGATGGGATGAACCGCACGGTAAATATATTCAGGATTTATGTCCTTGAGTTTTACGCCGTCTTTTGCGTGGGTATGTACGATATAATCTTTAAGATTTTCAACAGCTACAACGGGAGCATCACCCGTAACCATTATAAGGTTTGCAGGGTCAAGATTTACACCGACACCGGTAGAACCGAGTGTGTCAAGGAAGCTCTTGAGAACAGCACTCGTTTCGGGGCCCGTTTCAATGGCAAAGTGAGAGCCGATTGAATCAGCGTAGGAAGAAAGCTCAAAGCAAGCCTCCTGCATAACCTTGAATCTGTCATGGTTATGGTCAGCAGGAACAACGCCGATATGAGTTGTTACTATATCGGTCTCGAGTTCCTTTGCAAGGTCAAGGATTCTCTTTGACTTTTCAACAAGTTCAGGGTTCTTTTCCTTATGACCGAAGCCCTGGCCGAGGTCTCCGCAGAGCGCCGAGAAAACAAGTCCGTTATCCTTAACGTACTTAAGAAGCTCGCGTCTCTTTTCGGGCGTGAGATTTTCAGGGCTGTTTTCACCATTGGTTGAGTACATCTGAATGCCCTTTGCACCAATGTCAGCAGCTGCCTTTATAGCCTCACGGGTGGGGAGTCTGAACGAGTCAATGATTACGCCTATCGGGAACTTATACATATTTGCGTCATCCTTTCTTTTTTCAAAAGCTTCTCTTGCTTTTTCTTTGACTTTATTATATAATATAATTGTGCTGAAATCAAGACACTTTTGTGCTATATAATACAACAATATTGCTATTTTGAGGTTTTTTATGTCCAACATAAGATACGAGAGACATTTCATGTCAAACCCATCGCTTCCCTTTATATTCCATACTGACACGATACACACGACTCAAACCGCCTCTGCCAACTGGCACGACAACACGGAGTTTCTCTACTGCATTGAGGGCAGCGGCATTGTCAACTGCGACCACATGAAAATTCCCATGAATGTCGGCGATACAATAGTTATAAACGCAAGAAAGCTGCACGATGTTACAGCAAAAAAACATGTAAAGTACCACTGCTTTATCTTTGATAATGCTTTCTTTACCGAGAACGGCATAAACATACAGGATATAAAGTTCAACGAAAAGATAAGCGATGCTCATGCAGGACATCTGATGGAAAAAATTGCCGAATCAATAATAGATACAGACAACAGCCTTCATATAACTGCAGTCCGTCTTTGTGTACTGGAATTTTTATATTATGTTACAAAAAACTTTTCAGCGAAAAACACTTCCCTCTCGCCCGTCGCATCAAAGAGCTATACCGCCGTTCTCGATGCGGTTGAATACATCAACAACAACTATTCAATGAAGCTCCCACTTGACGACCTTGCGGCAAGAGTCGGCTTTTCAAGATACCATTTTTCTCGTATATTCAAGGAAAACACGGGTGTCACGGTAGTCGAGCACATCAACGCAAGGCGATGCGACAGCGCGGCATTCCTGCTTCGTGAAACACACAAGCCTATATCCGAAATCGCCGCCGAGTGCGGCTTTGAAAGTCCTTCATACTTTGCAAAATCCTTCTCAGAAGCCTACGGAATACTCCCGTCGGACTACAGAAAGAAGTATTCAAAAAAGTGATTTTCTTTTTTTCATTACACCGTGCCATAGAATATCTACGGCATCGGAGAAATACTCTTTTCCCGACGTAAAGATAAGCAAAATTGCGTTTGAGGCACAAAATGAAGAAAAAGCTCTTATAAGCACTCCCATAGGTGTCACCTTAACTGCATATGTGGCGACGAAACACATAGCAACACATACGAAGGATACTGCAATATAATAAAACATCTCTTTATAAAACTCTGCCGATTTCATGGAAAAACCGTATTTATACAAAACCTTTACCTCCATGCACAGAGGCACAAGGACCGTCGACAGAGCCGTTCCGAGAAATACGCCAGCCACCCCCATTTTTTTAACAAAAAAAACAGACAGCACAAGATTTGCCGCCGCCCGAAGCAGAGGGATATGGCGGCTTTCTTTGAAAAGTCCGTAGGTACTGACAAATATCTGTACGGGGTCTCTCACACACGAGAAATAAAAGCTTGACACTATAACAAGCATCTCAAGGTTTGTAAAAAGCATTTCTTCGCCGAGCCACAGGCAAATGAACGGATTTAAAGTGCATACAATTATGCTTGTTCCCACCGTCAGAAGCCAGAAGTTTATAAAATACATTTTTCGCATTACATTTTCGCTCTTTTTTCCTCGGTCTCCTGCTCCGAGGTTTCCAACGCTCGCCGACACCGCATTTATTGCCACGTCAAAGAACGCCCCGATTGTTCCTATTACAAGTGCATAGTTCGAGTATTTTCCCATTCCCGAAAGTCCGACAAAATACGTAAGAAGCAGACTGTCTGTGCTTCTTGACAATACTCCCCCTACCTTGTGCCACATAAGAGCCTTTACGTTACTGTAGAGGTTTTTTTTATATTCCTTCGTAACGTGCATTTTAAGTGAAAGACACGGGTAATTCTTATCCGCATACCTGTTTATAACAATGTCCTCTACGGTCAGCACAAGTATACGGCAAATAAGATAAAGAATATAATTGCCCGTAATCACGAGCATCAGGCTCTGCAGAACAAGTGCAATTATGCCGAAAACACTTCTCACAAATGTTACAACATACATTCTCTGGTCGCATACCACAAGGGTGCATTTTGGCAAAAGAAGATAGGAAACTACACTATGAAGTACAAACAGAAGATACGCTGAAATCAAAATTCTCATATCAAGCTGAGTTTTTACGATTTTTGACAGAAAAGGAACTGCCAAAAGGCTAAGCAACATTGTTACAAGCGCTACCATTTTACAAAACCTTGAGTAATACTCTACAATTGCCGACACCCTGCATTCGTCCTCATCCGCAAGGGGTTTATAAAGCGACTGCGCAACTGCGGCCCCCATTCCAAGCTCACACAGAGACACAACAGCAAAAATGTTTCCGAAAAAACCGCCGAGTCCCAGATACTCTGCACTAAGAACCTTTACAAAAACCGTTCTTCCGGCAAAACTTGTAATCATTCCCACTATTCTTCCGATTATACTGTACACAAAGTTTCTCTTCGACATTTGTGTTCTGCCAAGATTATTATACAAATTTCTCACTCCAATACATTCAAGTATATTTGAATGTACCGCTTTATATGACGAAAAAAGCTCCCGACATAAGTCGGGAGCTTTAATATTTAGCTCAATTATTCAGCGTGTGTCTTGGGGAAGAAGTTTGCATCATAATCTGTGAAAATCATATCTTCTCCGCCGTTTACAACAATGATGATGTATTCTGCAACAGGAAGTTCACCTTCGTCTTCTGCATCTTCGGATGCATATACATATGCCTTAACGTATTCTGCATATGCTGTGCCGTAAGAGCCCTTTCTGTCAAGAACCTTTTCATTGTAGCACTTGAATTCCTTGGAAGCCTTTGCAATAGCATCAACGCCTGCGAGTTTGAATTCGCCCTTGTTTACCGCATCTGCACCGGCCTTATCACTTGTAAGAACAGAAATAACTGTATCTTCTGTGATTTCATAGTAGAGAGCTGTGCCTGTAATTACAGAATCGCTTGAATCCACTGTGAGCTTGAAGGGGTCACCGTCAAGTGCGTTATAACCTTCATCTCCATAGTATTTGTAATTATCAACAAAGTTTTCAAGGCATTCGAGGCAGCAGATGTTTTCACTCTCAATTTCATCTACTACTGCTTCAACGGGAACAAAGCCAACATAGCTTTCGTCTGCATCATATTCTGTGATATATACAAGACCTGCTGCATCTGCTGTGTTAATTACACCAAGTGTTTCGCCGTTTTCGTCAACCATAGCAGACTTGATTTCAATGATAGTTCCGTTTGCTACTGCAGCATCAAGTGATCCTGCCTTCTTTTCGTAATTCTCGCCGGGAACATTTTCTTCAACTTCACCTGTGTAGGGGTTAAAGAGCTTGTAGTAGTATCTGTAGTTACCTGCATCGTCTGTATCAATTGCAGAATCAGCTACAACTCTCCAGCCATTCTTGATACCCTTTGTTTCAAATTCAAAGTCTGTAGCCTCAGCATAGAGAAGGATAAGGTCTGCTCTGAGTTTGGAGTCGGGATCGCCCTTGAGGATATACTGAATGTTGGAAAGCTTGCTTTCAACAGAACCCTTAAAGGAGGTTGCGTCAAATTCAAGATATTCAACTTCGTTATCGTTAGCGGAGATTGTGTTCTTGATAACAATTCTTGTACTTGCAGTAATATTGAAGTAACTGATCGATTCACCATTGAAGGGATCGCCGAGAAGAGTTGTAGTTTTGTCCTCGGGATCTTCGAGGAGTGCGTAACGGTTACCTGCAATCTTCTTGATATAACCGGGATGGTCAAAGTCAAGGTCATTACCGAACTGCTTATTGTTATCTTCTTCAACGAGTGTTGTGCTATCTCTGTTTATACCTACATATGCACCGTCTTCATCTTCTGCGTGGAGAAGAGGAATAAGTGTATAGTGTCCGTTGGAATCAACCTTAACCTTACAAATCTTGTCTACATATGCCATGTAGCCGCCCTGACCTGTAATATCGGAGAGATTGAATACGCCGTTTTCATATCCTGCATCAAGCTCGGGATACATTTCATCGACATTAAGAGGGAGGTACGAAACCTTACCGTTAAAGTAAACCTTTGCGTAGTGAACTGCTTCACCGAGGTTTCCGTCGAATGTGCTTTCTGTAAATGTTTCAAGCTTGTTGTCCTCGTTACTTACGGGAATTGCAAGCTCGTCAAGCTCGAAGGAAATTGTAGCATCTTCAATGTGGTCATACCAGAGTACGCAGTTATAACCGAATACCTTGAATGCATAAATATCGAAGATTTCACCTACAGAATCGTGGCTGATAAGATTGGGGAATGTAGCAGCACTGCTGAATGAAGGAAGTGTGTAGAAGCGGTGCGATGAACTATTAATAAGATTATATGTCTCATAAAGCGAGCTGTCATCGTCAAATTGTTCTACTGCTCTGTAAACGTAAGCTGTTGAGAAGGTTGTGCCATCAATCTTAACCTGACCCGAACCTGTCTTTACCTGAGAAACATAACCATTATAAGGAGTTACAACTGCTGTTACGTCAATAATGTTAGCGGCGGGGTTGAGGTATGCAACTACCATATCGCCGTCCTTAAACTCAGCACCGGTAATATTTGCATCGTTGTAGTAAATTGTAGGAACAAATGAAATATCGAGATCAGAACCCTTTACTTCCTTATGGTAAGGCTTATTGCCTTCCATATCTACCGAGAAGTACTTATCGTCATCTCCATCCATGAAGCCGTATGTTGCAGGCATATAATGAGCATATTCATAAATGCCGTCGCCGTCAATATCAAAGAACTTGAACTTATAAGCACCGTTCGAGTATACTCTTGTAAGGTTTGCAAGCATATCTTCTGCTGTATTAACGGGCTTAGTTTCGTCAATATAGTAGGAATATGTACCCTTAGCCGCATCGAGAAGTTTAATATCGATGAGCTTTACGTTCTTTTCATTTCTGAGCTCATATCTTTCATCTTCACTCATTTCGGGAGTATATGAAGGCTTGAGATAGGAATAGGGGGCATCGAAGAAATAAATCTTTTCGTTACCTACTGTAAGGAAGCCTTCAACCTTTTCATAATCGCTGAATTTCTGTGACTTATCGTCATAGTAGTAGTCAGCGCTGTTAACAGCTTTTATACGTGAATAGCCAACAGTTGAAGTTTCAATAACCTTATGGCTGCTTGTCATAAAGTAAACCTTATCAAGCTTCTTTGTACCCTTATCTTCCTCGTATGTGTAGAACACTTTAACACCACGCATGATGTAATCATCAGCCGCACCGGAAAGACCTGTGGAAGCAAATTCACAGTAGATTTCGGGGAGAGCCTCATCGCTCTCAGCAGCAACGAGGTGAAGCATATCTACTTCATAGTCGTCACAGAGAGGAATATAGTCATTGGAGCCTTCTTCTTCATTGAAAGCATACTTAGGAGTTGCACGAACTTCAAAGTTACCTACTTCTACATCATAAACATCCTCGGCAAGTGTAGGATTATACTTGATTTCTTCGAGAACATACGATGTGCCGTTGCCAAGTTCCTTTTCCTCATACTTCACTTCTTCCTTGCCGGTTTCAGCAAAGAAAGTGTTATAGAGAATAACTGCAACGTCGCCACGGGTAAGCTTTGTTGTGTAGTTAACTACAGCATCAAGACCGTTATCGAGACCGAGTTCTTCAGCCTTATCGATGTAGGTGAAAGGATACACATAGTTTTCATCTTCATGACCGAGAGCACGGATTACCATGGTATAAGCATCCTGGAGAGTGATACCACCCTTGGGATTAAATGTTGTCTGGCTTGTACCCTTGATAATACCCATACCGTTCGCCCATGAAACATAGCTGAAATATGTGCTGTCTTCAAGGTCTGTAAAAGGTGTAGTGTTAGAGCCGCCCTCAACGGACTTTCCCTGTTTCATAAGTCTGTAAACGAAAGCAGCCATCTGCTGACGTGTTACGTGTTCCATTGTACCAAAGGTAGTTTCGGATGTACCCTTTGCCACGCCAAGACCGGAGAGAAGAGAAACTGCATCAGAAAGTGTCTCGTTCTTATCATCAATGTCTGTGAATGGTGTAGTTGCTGCAAAGGAAGCAAATGCAAGAACACACGCAAGCATTGCTGCAACTATTGCGGTAGCAAGAAATTTAAAATTTCTCATATTGTTACCCCTTCCTAATATTTTTGCTCATAAATAGAGTAATTTACATGTTATATTCTACAACACTCAAAGCATTTTTGCAAGTCTTTTTTTTATTTGTAACAGAAATGTAACAGTCGGGTCGGGGAAGCCCGACAGCAGTATCACGGGACGAGTTGGTTTTACTCAGATGCTCAGTTTCGCTTAAATAACGTTTTAATGCCGCATTAAGGCTCGCGGCATTAAAATTGCAAAAGAAATGCGGCTTTGGGGAAGCCAAAAAAAATTTTGCCGATGTCGGCGTTTGACATCGGCAAAAGAATATAATCGAGAAAAGAACTCCGTTCACGAAAAGCATAGAATGGTGCGTAGCTCTTTTCTCTTTCCTTACTTTCTCTTTTCAGCAAAGAGAAAGTAAGGACTCGGTCCTAAGACCGAGTCCCAAGTTATTTTAAACTTAAATCAGTTAAACAACTTATGCAAGAATTTCAGCATCGAGAGCTGCATTTTCATAACCGTTAACAACAACGATGATGAATTCAGCTACAGGGTTTTCGTCGTCGTCGAGGTTATCAGCGTCAACGGAAACATATGCCTTAACATAGTCAGCGTACTTAGTTACGTAGTTACCGCTTCTGTCTGTTGCCTTATCGTTGTAGCAGAGAACTTCCTTCTTAGCTGCAGCGATTGTGCTCATGTTAGTGAGGCTCATTGCGCCTGCCTTCCAGAGGTCAACAGAGTTGCTTTCGTCGTACTTAGCGTAAGAAATTACGGAAACGACTGTGTTCTTATCGTAGTCGATGAAGTTACCGGGGATAGCATCGCCGTAGATGTCTGTAACTGCTGTTGCAGCATTTGCTTCTACGTATTCATCGATAGCATCCTTGTTTGTAAGACCAGCGTTGTAAGGAACTACTGTGAAGTAGCCTTCAGCTTCGTCAACTTCAGCGATCCAAACGAGGTTGTCAACAGAAACTGCTGCTTCAACGATTTCGTCTTCGTCAACCTGACCGTCGATAAGCTCAACGATTGCACCAACTTCAACTACATACTGGTCGAGGTTGGAAGCCTTAGCTTCGCTTGCTGCGGAAGGAACGTCGGAAACCTTCTTACCTGTGTAAGGATCGTAGAGTGAGTAGTAGAGTCTCCATTCGCCGTCAGCGTCTTCGCCGATGTCGTATGTGGAAACGATTCTGTAGCCGTTCTTGTCAGCCTTACCTGCGAATGCAAGGTCGTCTGTTTCAGCATAGAGAAGAACGAGGTTTTCTCTGGACTTGCTGTTTGTGTTGTTGGAAACAACAACTGCCATGTTTTCAAGAACAACGTCTTCATCAAGAGACTTTGTGAAGGAAGAAGCATCGTATTCTACGTAGTCGTAGTCGCCGTCTTCATCTTCAACTCTGATGATGATCTTTGTGTAGGACTTGAAGTCAACTGTTCTGTCGAAGCCAACGTTGAATCTGGAACCAGCAACCTTAGTGATTGTGCTTGCTGAGAGTTCAGCATACCACTGACCTTCCTTCTTTGTGTCGTCAAGAACGTCTGTGAGAGTTACTTCTTCGCCAACTTCGTAATCCTTGTTTTCGTTATCAAGTGCTTCGGAAACTACATCGCCATCTTCATCAACAACGTTTGTGCCGAGAGGATAGATTGTGTAGAGACCGTCTTTTTCTGTGTATGTGCAGAGCTTGTCAGCGTATGCTGCGTTGATAGAAGAACCGTCTGTTACGAAAGGAGTGAGGTCTTCGTCGATTTCAACCTGAACATACTTTGTTGCACCGTCAACCCAAGCATATACGTAGTAAACATCGTTGTCTGCTTCAGGATTGAAGGGAGCCTTTTCAACAGGCTTGTCACCGTTAAGTGTTGTGGGGATAATGAGGTTTTCTGTGAACTTAGCGATTGTGTCAACTTCGCTTGTGAAGAGAACTACACCGTCGTAGATGTAAAGTTCAAGAGCATCATCATCATCAAGAACAGCTGTTGTGAAGAGTTCGCTTGCTTCAGCAACTGCGAGGTTCTTGTCTTCTGCATCGAAGATAACGCCTTCTTCGTCGAAGTTCTTGAGCATCTTCCATGCGCTTACAGCGTCAACCTTTTCGCCGGAGCCGAGTGTGATTGTACCAGCAGACTTCTTGAAGTTAGCAACTGTATCAACAGTAGGCTTAACAACTGCTGCTACCTTAACGAGTTCGAGTTCAGGGCTGAAGTAACCGATAACAACGTCTTCGTTAGCGAATTCTTCGCCGATTACTGTAGCTTCCTGAGTATAGATGTAAGGAAGGCCGAGGTCGGAGAGACCGTCTGCACCTGTGAAGTCGGAATCTTCGAAGTATTCATCTTCATCAGCGTCTACCTGGAATGCAGAGTAGGGCTTGTAGTTGATGTAGTCATAGAGACCATCGCCGTCTACGTCGTAGAGGTCAGCTTCGTAAAGACCACCGTAGTAAACCTGTTCGAATGCCTTAACGAGCTCAGTAGCCTGTGCTTCGAAAGGAACATAACCATCATCGAGTTCATCATCAGTAGGAGCGATGTCAGAGAGAGTTACTGCTGTGTCAAGGATAGAAGAAATTTCAGCAGAGTAAACGTTAACGTCGCCGTCCTTTGTCATACCGAAGTCGATAGCAGTAAGGTTCTTGCTGTTTCTTGTAGCATACTTAGCTTCAGCATCGCTGCCGATTGTGTAAGCTTCGCTTGCATATGTGTAAGGAGCGTTGAATACATACATATCTTCGCCGTCAGCTGTGAGCTTACCGGAGAGGAGCTTTGCATCTTCGCCTGTGAAATAGCTTGTAGCCTTGTTGGAAGAAACTTCACCGAGCTTGATGTCGGTAACTGTCTTCTTAACCATGTTGCAGTCAGCGAAGAGAACCTTTTCGATTTCTTCATCGTCAACTGTTACGAACATTGTGAATTCGCCGAGGAAGTAGTCGTTGAGTTCCTTAGCATCGATGCCGAGGTCTTCAGCTGTGATGTAAACTTCGTCGGGAGCTACTGTGTCGTCTTCTGTAACTTCTACGAAGTAGATTGCATCGTAGCCGAGGTCATAAGTAGCTTCGTTGTCGCCAACCTTGTAGTTGGGAGTAGCAACTGCCTTATATTCAACTTCTACAACGTCAAATGCCTTTTCGCAGAGTCTGGGGTTAGTTGTGTATTCTTCGAGAACATAGTCTGTGTAAATCTTTGTTACACCGTCATCATCGAGTTCCCAAGGACCAAGGCCTCTTTCTCTTGTAGCAACTTCTTCAACACCTGTTTCAGCGAAGAATGCGTTGTAAAGGAGAACAGCCATGTCAGCTCTTGTGAGTTCATCTGTATAACCAACAGAGGAATCAAGACCTGCATCGAGTTCTACACCTTCCTGTTCAGCAACTTCGATGTGGCCGAAAGGATAGATGAGATCCTTAGATTCTTCCCAATCAAGTGCTCTAACGATCATTGCATAAGCTTCCTGAAGCTTGATGCCATCCTTAGGAGCAAATGTTGTTTCGGACTTACCGTTTACGATACCTTCAGCGTTTGCCCACGCAATTGCGTAATTGTAAGTGGGATCTTCAAGGTCTGTAAACTTTGTGCTGTTAGCTGCACCTGCGGGTGCATCCTTGCCGCCCTTCATAAGTCTGTAAATGAAGAGAGCGAACTGCTGACGTGTAACGAGTTCATCTGCACCGAATGTTGTTTCAGATGTACCCTTAGCCACGCCCATGTAGTTGAGAAGGTCAACAGCCTTAACGAGTGTTTCGTTCTTAGCGTCAACGTCCTCGAACTTTGTTGTTGCAGCGGATGTGGAGAAAGCTACGGAGCTTACAACCATCATAACTGCAAGAACGAGTGTGAGAAACTTCTTAAAGTTTTTCATTTGAGTTACCTCCTGTAAAGATATTTTTTGTATAGCAAAACTTAGAGTTTTGTTACGATACTATCATAATACAAGTGTTATTTTTTTGCAATAAGTTTTTTTGAAGTGTAACATAACTGTAACTTTGCGACAAAAACCCACAACAAACACGTCCGGGATGTCACTCTGTCGGATGATGAATTAAAACACTTATATTATATAAGGAAGAAATTTGTCACTTTGTGTTGCTTTCTTCCTTTGTGTGATTATTATAGCATTTTTATTTGCAACATACAACCACAGGAGAGTTACGCTTGAATTACAGAAATGTTACAAGCAGGAGGTTCCGCGGCTTTTTTATGCTCGACGCAGGATTTGAGAAAAGTTATATTTTTCTCTCACTACTTCACCTTCATTTGCCTGCCTTCGGCAGGACATAGCCTCGCAAAAAATCTGAGCGTAGCGGTAATTTTTTGCGAGAGTGGGCAGTTTTGGTTACTTTTGCTGAGTCAAAAGTAACAGAAAACGCCGTCCGCAGACGGCGAAACATTCCTAACTCCTAATTAAATTTTCGAGTACAAAAAAGCAAAAGCACCGACATACCGTCGGTGCAATCAACACTACAATCAAATTATAATGCAGCCTTAGCCTGTTCAACAAGTGCAGCAAATGCAGCCTTATCGCTAACTGCGATTTCAGCGAGCATCTTTCTGTTGAGTGTAACGCCAGCCTTCTTAAGACCGTTCATGAATGTAGAATAGTTCATGCCGCAAGCCTTAGCCTGTGCAGAAATTCTTGTAATCCAGAGTCTTCTGAAATCACGCTTCTTGAGTTTTCTGCCTGTGAATGCGTAGTTACCGCTCTTCATTACAGCCTGCTTTGCCATCTTGAAGTGCTTAGACTTTGCACCCCAGTAACCCTTAGCTGCCTTTAATACCTTATTACGTCTCTTTCTTGTCATAAGAGCGCCTTTTACTCTTGCCATTTATGTCACTTTCCTTTCAATTTCAAATTAGTAGTTCTACGTTTATGCGTAAGGAATAAGCTTCTTTACTGTAGGTGCAAAACTTTCGCTGAGGATTGCGCCGCCTCTGAGCTGACGCTTTCTCTTAGGAGTCTTGATACCGAGCTTATGACGTCTGAGGCTCTGGTTGTACTTTACCTTGCCGCCCTTAGTAACGCTGAAACGCTTCGCTGTAGCCTTGTGTGACTTCTGCTTTCCCATTTAAAACATTCCTTTCAATTATAAAATACTGTTTTGTGCGCCTATGTTCTTTATTCCGCCTTGGGTGCCTTCTTGGAACCGTTCTGAGGAACATTGAGTTTGGAATTAAGGAACATTATCATCTGTCTGCCGTCAAGAACCGGCTTCTTTTCGATAACACCGACATCCGTACACGCCTCACCGAACTTTTCGATAACCTCAAGTCCGATTGCAGTATGGCTCATTTCTCTACCCTTGAACTTGATACAAACCTTAACCTTTGCGCCACCCTCCAGGAATTTACGCGCATGCTTGAGCTTTGTTTCAAAGTCGTGGGTGTCGATACGGCAGGAAAGCTGAATTTCCTTAATATCGATTGTTGTCTGCTTCTTTCTCTGTTCCTTTTCCTTTTTTTCTCTTTCAAATCTGTACTTGCCGTAGTCCATGATTCTGCATACGGGGGGTGCAGAGTTGGGAGAAATTTCAACGAGGTCAAGACCCTTTTCATACGCCTTTGAAAGAGCAAGCGATGTTGCAATAACACCGAGCTGTTCACCTGCGTCATCAATAAGTCTTACTTCTTTTGCTTTGATTTCTTCGTTGATGCAAAGTTCCTTAGTTGCTATGGATAACACCTCCAAAAAGATTGCCTTTCGGCTGACAACAAAAAACGAAGGCTAAAAATAAACCTTCGCAAAACAACACACCCATCCGCTGCCTTGCCGCACAAAACCCTCTCGGGCACGTCCGCCTCAGCCGCTTTCGGATATTAACCTTACGTCGCAATTAACGCCGGGTGAGATTGCTCTGCTTCTTTGTCCTAAGTATAATAACACACACTTTGCCGTTTGTCAAGTGTTTTTTTGTATTTTTTGCATTTTTTATTTAAGATAAGAGGTGCACGGTCAAAAACCATGCACCTTTATGTTTATTTGATTGTTCCCATTTTCTTTTCAACAAGCTGAATAGCTGTGATAACCGCAACAATTACAAGACCGATAAGGCTAGGAATAAGATCGGGGTTGATGAGAAGCAACCCGCCCACAAGAATAGGAATTATCTCATATATCTTCATCTTTCTGAACATATAACCTTCAAGCCCTGCAGAAATCGCAAAGATACCAATAAGAGCCGTAACAACTATCAGCACAACTTCAAGGATATGTGATTCGCCCGTGATAAGCATTCTGGGATCAAGTGCGAAGATATAAGGTATAATAAACGCCGCAATGGCAAGTCGGGTAGCAATTACGCCCGTCTTAAGCGGTTTGGAGCCTGCTATGGCACTTCCCGCGTACGCCGCAAGTGCAACGGGAGGAGTAATGTCGGCAACAATACCGAAATAGAACACAAACATATGCGCCGCAAGCGTAGGAAGCCCGAGAGTTATAAGAATAGGAGCGGTAGTTGTTGCCATGATTACATAGTTTGCAGTTGTGGGAACGCCCATACCGAGAATAATGCATGCAATCATCGTAAAGAAGAGAGCAACAATAATATTGCCGTTGGACACATCTCTGATAAACGCAAGAAGTGTGGATGCAAGACCCGTAGACTGAACAACGCCCGAAACAATACCTGCGATGGCACATGCTGCCGCAACGCCCATGGTATTTCTCATACCCGCTTCAAAGGCTTCAACAGCAAGCTTGCCGGATTCCTTTGTGTTATCATTGCCCAGCGCCACAAGAACATAGAAGAAGCCCGCGATAAGACCTGCATTTTCAAGCTCCATGCCGAGAACAAACTTGAGAACAACAAAAGCAACAACAGGGATAAAAATTTCAAGGTCGCCAAGTTTTTTGATTTTGCGGTTCTTAATAACATTTACAACGTCTACGATAAGCATAATAGCAAGAGTAGCAACTATAGCCATGCAAGCAGACTGAGCAGGGGTGCTACCACCGGACATCATTGCTACAAGAATAACGATGGGGAGAAGCAGGTAGCCCTTACTGATAAGAAGCTTAAAGAAGTTGGGAATACTTTCTTTTGGAAGACCGCGAAGTCCAAGCTTCTTTGCCTCAAAATGAATCATCATGAAAATACCTGTAAAGTACAGTACGGCAGGAAGAATGGCAGCAACAGCAATTGTAGGATAAGGAATCTGTGTATATTCCGTCATAAGGAATGCCGCCGCACCCATAATGGGAGGCATAATCTGACCACCCGTAGATGCCGCCGCTTCGACAGCCGCCGCAAACTCAGGCTTATAACCGATTTTCTTCATGGTGGGGATTGTAATTGAGCCACTTCCTACGGTATTCGCAACAGAAGAGCCAGAGTACATACCTTCGAGCGCCGAGGAAATAACCGCAACCTTTGCAGGTCCTCCCGAAGCCCAACCCGCAAGAGAATTTGCAAGGTCTACAAAGAAATTACCGATACCTGTCTTTTCAAGAAAAGCACCAAGAATTATGAAGAATACAATAAATGTAGAACAAACATTGATAGGTGAGCCAAAAATGCCGTTTGTGGTATAGAAAAGGTCAGCTACGATTGAACCAAGAACGTTGAAAAGTTCAGGGTCAGATTTTGCGGTCCAGGTTGTATAGAAAGCATATACAAGGAATGCACCTGCAACAAACAAAATAGGAAGACCAACAGCTCTTCGACAAAGCTCAAAGATAGCAACAATACCGATAATACCGAGAATTACCGCAACCGTATCAACACGAATCATCGCCGCCTTATTTACTATATACTCGAAATTCAACGCATAGTAAAAATAAGGAGCTGCCGCCGCTACCGCAAGAATGTAATCATACCAAGGGATATAATTTCTCTTCTTGGACTGTTTTTTATAGGACGGATAAATAAGGTAACCGAGAAACATTATAAGTCCCAAGAAAGCAGACATTCTTACCTGCTCAGGAAGAGTAATGAATCTTGTTGCAAACATAAACAATGCAAAAAAAACGAGCAGAAGCTTTACAACCGTCTTCCCTTCGCCATCAAACCTTCTGACATTGGATTCACGGTCAAACTCCGCCATTAACTCGTCCGCATCTATCATCTGCTGTGTCTCAACATTTTTTTCATTTGACAAGCCAATCAACTCCTCATCTCAATTCAAAATATACATGTGCGTTTCTTCCGCACAGTTCTGTTAAGCTTATAGATTCCCCTCCGATTTCGAGAACATGGTCATAAACCGTTCCGACAATACAGTTTACTCTCGGGAATTCCATGTCAAATCCCGAAACTATCATATTGCCTTCCTCGTCATATCCGAGAGTCTGTCCCTCTTCCACCTCTGTCTGCACACCTGCACCAAAAGTCGCATAAATTGTGCGGTCGGCAAAAATCTTACCTTCTTTTATAACAAAGACATCCTTAACGGGACTTTTGTTTACGGAATGTATAAACTCAACAGAAAACTCCGTACCTTCCGCTACGTCAAAGGTTCTTATTACCTCATCGTTTTCGGAATAGCAAAGGACAAGTTTTACTCCGTCGTCCTTACAGGAGTTAAAACAAATCATCACAGCCGTAATCACAAGAACTACGGCTGTGACTGTAAGCTTTTTCATTTATAAGCCGCGAGAATTATTCAGCAGCAACGCTTGCCGCCACTTCTGCATAGTACTTTGCAGCGCCGGGATGAACAGGAACTTCATCAGGAATACCTGCTGTCGCCTTAGTCACATCGAGTTCAAGACCCTTTGCGTGAGCTGCAGCAATTGCGTCCTTGTTTTCAAACATTGCCTTTGTAATGTCATAAACAGCCTTTTCAGGAAGATCCTTATCAACGATATATGTAGCCATTACAGCAACAGTCTTCTTATCTTCGTCAACACCCTTGTATGTGCCTGCAGGAATAATCTGCTGTGTATAGAAGCCATACTGAGCAGCAAGCGCTTCATACTTGTCGTCTTCAACTTCAACAATTTCGATAGCATTGTTCATAGCAAGGTCTGTGATAGCTGTTGTAGGAATACCTGCAACGCAGAAGAATGCATCAATCTTGCCGTCCTTAAGTGCATCCGCAGAAGGACCGAAGCCAAGATTCTGCTTCTGGATACCGCTGTTTATATCGATACCGTATGCTGCAAGAATCTGCTTTGCGTTAAATTCAACACCGCTGCCTGCATCGCCTACAGATACACGCTTGCCAGCAAGGTCTGCAACTGTCTTGATACCGCTGTCCTTTGAAGCGATAATCTGGCAGAGTTCAGGATAAAGAACCGCCATTGCCTGGAAATCCTGTGTCTGTTCGCCTGTGAAAAGGTCCGTACCTGTATATGCATAGTACATAACGTCGTTCTGAACAACTGCCATGTCTGCATCACCGAGCTGAATGAGCTGGATATTTGCCTTGGATGCGCCGGTGGGCTGTACATCAAAAGCGATACCGGTTTCGTCAGCAAGAACTGTGCTCATAGCCATACCGTAACCATAGTATGTACCTGTGTTACCGCCTGTAGCAAGAACGATCTTGTCAACTGTTTCTTCCTTATTGTTCGCGTTTTTGCCTTCACCCGCAGATTCTCCTGCACAGCCTGTAAATACAACTGCAACAACCATGAGAAGTGCGAGAACGAGACTTAATGTCTTTTTCATTGTGAGTTACCTCCAAAAAATCTATTTTTGAATAATTCAAACAGAGATTATTCATTTTATATTATAACAGCAACATTGTCAAATGTCAATAGGATTGAAAAAGTTTAATAAAATTTATGCTTATTTTGCACAGACGCAGGTCGTAAGTTGCAAAATCCGTCAAATACGGACAGCACCCGAGGTCTCACTCGTCCGTCTATGCAGAGCTTATAGCGTGTTTTTTTCAAAACGGGGCAAAAAGTAGGCACAAACTCTTGAAAAATTCCAATTTTTGTTTTATACTGTACTTGTAAACAAAAAATACTCTCACGGAGGAAAAAAGAATGAACACAACATTAAAGCTTGGAAATGTTGAAGCTACCGCAAGAAGCTTTGGCGGCGAACTCATTTCCTACAAAAAAGACGGCAAGGAATATGTATGGACAGGAGACCCTGTGTACTGGAACGGCGTAGCTCCCGCATGCTTTCCCTTTGTAAGCGCGCTTAAAGACGGCAAGGCTATTATTGACGGCAAGGAGTGTACCATGCCCTCAAAGCACGGTTTTGTAAGAGACAGCGAGCTTACCCTCATCGAGCAGACAGAAAACAAGGTTGTTTACGAGCTCACAGAATCCGAAAAGACTCTCGAAAACTACCCCTTCAAGTTCTCTTTCAAGGTAACACACGAAATTTCCGAAAATGGATTCTCTACTACATACACAGTAAAGAACACCGACAGCAAGGTTCTCCCCTTCTGCTCAGGCGGACATCCCGGCTTCCTTATTGAAGACGGCATCGAAAACTACAAGCTTGTTTTTGAATGTGAAGAGGATGCTGACATCGGATACACAGATTCAAAGTCAATGTACAGCGACGATTATGTACTCGAAGGCAAGCGTCTTGTAGGCAAGGAATGGGAACTTTGCTACAAAGATTTCGACGTTGATGCAATTTTCTTCAAAAACATCAAGAGCAAAAAGGTTGCAATCGTTGAAAAGGCAACAGGCAAGGTACATCTCAACTTCGACTTTACAGGCTTTGCTGAGCTGATTGTATGGACATGGCCCGGCAAGCGCGCTCCTTATCTCTGTCTCGAACCCTGGAACGGACTTCCCGCACTCGTTGGCGAAAGCGGAATCTTTGAGGAAAAGCCCCACATGACATTCCTCGAACCCGGCAAGGAATATTCCGTAGGATACAAAGTTGAGCTTTAACTTACTTTTTTCTTTGCTGAAAAGAAAAAAGTAAGCAAAAAAGAAAAGAGTTTCGGGGAATCTTTTTGAGCTTCAAGCGATATTCCCCGAATTTCAGCTAAAAAGAAAAAATTAAATGTCGAAAGCCTCCCGTTCGGGAGGCTTTTATCTTTGCATTATTCTGCATCAAGTGCGTACTTTTCCATGTACATATTATACTTCTTATTGAAGTACTCTGTTCTAAAGTCGCCGATTTCCTTGATTTCGTGGTAGTATTCATGAAGTGAGAGTTCGTCTTTTGTGAGTTCAATTACACAACCCGCAATATTTGAACAGTGGTCGGAAACACGCTCAAGGTTTGTTATAAGGTCGGAAAGCACAAATCCCATTTCAATTGTACATTCTTCCTTCTGGAGTCTTTGGATATGACCTTTTTTGATTTCATCCTTGAGATAGTCGATAACCTGTTCAAGGGGCTCGACAAGATATGCCACCTTAAGGTCGCCCTTGACAAAACATTCGTGGGCAAGCCCTGTTATTTCCTGCACCGCATCCTTCATAGTACAAAGCTCCTTGCTTGCTCTTTCCGAGAAGTTAAGCTTCTTATCAGCCATTTCCTGAAGGCTCTTTGCAATATTTACGGCATGGTCGGAAAGTCTCTCAAGGTCACCTATTGTATGAAGAAGCTTTGTTACCTCTCTTGAGTTTTCGGGTGTGAGATTTGTAGCCGAGAGCTTTACAAGATATGTGCCGACGGTATCCTCGTACTTGTCAACCTCATCCTCAAGCTTTTCAACCTCATCGAATATTTTTTCATCAAATTTGCCGAACATATCAAGCGCAAGGCTTATTGCCTTGACAGACAAAGCCGACATATCGTTTACTACTTCCTTACAGCGTGTAATGGCAACGGCAGGAGTTGTGATAAGACGTTCGTCGAGCATGATAGTTTTGTCGTTCGCGCCCTTTGTGTTACCAACAGTAATTGTTGCCAGCTTTTCAAGTCCCGAAGCAAAGGGGAAGAGCACAAGCGTACAGATGACATTGAATGCAGTATGCACAACGGCAATGCTGAACTGGTCTGCCGACTGTGAAAGAACGGGCACTGTTACAAGGCTTGTAACAAGTGTATATATGATAAGTGAGAACACGGTACCGATAATATTGAAATAAAGATGTACAGCCGCCGTTCTCTTAGCGTTTTTATTTGCGCCGACAGATGAAATCATTGCAGTAACGCAGGTACCAATGTTCTGACCCATGATAATTGGAACTGTCGCACCGATTGTAACTGCTCCCGTAGCACCTGCAAGTGCCTGAAGTATACCGACAGAGGCAGAAGAGGACTGAATAATACCCGTAATGACTGCGCCCGCAATTACACCGAGAATGGGATTTTCAAATTTCACGAGAAGCTCTGCAAATTCAGGTACATCTTTAAGCACCTTTACAGCGCCCGACATGGTTTCCATGCCGAACATGAGTGTTGCAAAGCCGATAAGTATAAGACCTATGTCCTTTTTCTTGGGATTGTTTAAGAACATATAGAAAACTATACCAAGCACTGCAAGCACGGGAACAAAGGTCGAGGGCTTGAGCATAACAATGTACCATGCAGAGCCTGAAATACCCGACAGAGACAAAATCCACGAGGTAATTGTTGTACCGATGTTGGCACCCATAATTACGGGGATTGCCTGGGAAAGCGTCATAAGCCCTGAGTTTACAAAGCCGACAGCCATAACCGTTGTTGCAGAGGAGGACTGAATTACGCAGGTAACAATCATACCCAAAAGCAGTCCCTTGATTTTACTTGATGTTAGCGTGGCAAGAATATCTTTCAGTTTATTTCCCGCGCGTTTCTCAAGTGCTTCACCCATAAGGTTCATACCAAAGAGGAAAAGCACAAGACCCATAAGCATTGTTAATACGTCTTGAAATGTCATAAAACTTTCTCCTTAAAATTTTCTTTCAATGGTGTGGTTATTCCTATAGTGTGGGTGTGGGGGAAACAACTCGAAGCAATACAAATCTGTACTTCCTGTCACGTTTTCTACCTATTTATATTATTACCAAATCGTTCCAAAGTAAATTATATTTTATTGACAATATTTTGTCAATTCGCCGATTTCATAAAATTTTGCGCATAAAAATACGGTTTTTTGTATTTTATGCACGCTTGAACTGTGTCGGTGAAATCCCCAGAACCTTCTTAAAAACAGTGCTGAAATAAAATTGATTGGAAAAACCGAGTTTTTCAGAAACTTCGCCGATTCTGAAACCCTCATCGAGAAGCTTCTGTGCCTCGATAATTTTCATATTGTTAAAATATGCCATGACACCGAGACCCGAATAACGAGAAAACAGCTTCTTTATTCTCGATGGGCTGACGAAAAACTGCTCGGCAATCTGTTCAACCGTCATTTTACTCGAAATGTTTTCGCGAAGATACATTACTACCTGTGAAAAGAGACGAGAATCGGGTGACGAGTCGGCAGGTAAAACCATTTCGGGAGTTTCACGCACCAGCGAAAGCAGGAAAAGCTCCAGGGTGTTGCAATACTCCTGTACTAATACCTCATTTCTTGCGGACTTGAGTCCTCCCTCTCCGTAAACCTCAAAAGCCCGACGACTCAATTTTACAAGTTTATCCAGAGTTTTTTCTCCGCCTTCGTCGAGTCTTAGCGAAAGACTTTCAAGGCTTCTAACAAGATTTCCCGACGCCTCAAAAGAAAAAATGTAAAGCTTTGGGCTTGTGTCTTCAAGCGACCATATTCTATGAAATTCCATAGGCTTATGAAACAGTATACTTCCTTTTGAAAGGGTATATATTCTTTCATCGGCACTGGCTCCCGCTTTCCCATCTCTGACAAATACAAATTCCCAAAAGGGATGGCTTTCTCCCTCAAAGCGATAATTTTGCGGTCTTGTGCAGTCGATTACGGCGTACACGCCATTCACGGATATTTGTCTTTTGGGATATATCATGGTATATTCCTCCCGTTTTTATTCTCTTGTTTGTTTTAAAACTTGCACACCATCCTGCCGTAAGGAGGCTTATTTTGAACGATTAGTGGGAAGAAAACAAGAGTTTTCTAAAACCATATATTATCTCATATTTCACATAAATTATACAAAATAAATTCCAAAGTGTCAACACAAAACGCACTGTTTTTTCTTGACAATCAGATAATTTTATGCTATACTCGTATAGCAATATGAAAATGATTTTCAATTTCGTTTTATGTGAGGTTGTATGAAAAGACTATTTTTACTTGTTTTAAGTATAATTCTTGTTTTTTCTCTTGTCGGTTGCGGCAAAGAAAAAGCAGAAAACGACGGCGTAATTTCAATCGTAGTGACAGCATTCCCCCATTATGATTTTGCAAGACAGTTGACATATGGGGTAGATAATGTTGATATTAAAATGCTTATTTCCCCCGGAAGCGAGGTTCACTCCTATGAACCCACACCATCGGACATTCTGGCAATTTCAAGCTGTGATTTGTTCATCTATACAGGCGGAGAAAGTGACACATGGGCAAAAAACATCCTCAAATCCTCGGACAACAAGGCCATGAAAGTCATTTCCTTTATGGACATCTGCACTCCCGACGGTCTTGCAGCCGATGAACACGCCGACCACGACCATAATCACCAATATGACGAACACGTATGGACACTTCCGCTGTTTTCCGAGGCAATATGCAAGGAAATCGAAAGAGTGCTTTGCGAGATTGACAAAAAGAATACAGACAAATATAGCCAAAATCTCACTTCTTACCTTGAAAAGCTATCCGAACTTGACACAGAATTTTCCGACATTATGGAAAACGCAAAGCGCGACTCCATAATTGTAGCCGACAGATTTCCTTTTTATCACCTTGCAACCCACTATAAGATAAAGTATAGTTCGGCATATTCCGGCTGTTCTTCAAGCACAGAGCCGAGTGCTTCTGTTATTTCTTCCCTCTCGGAAAAGGTAAAGCAAGAACAAATCCCGTATGTCTTTACCATTGAATTTTCAAACGGTAAAATAGCAAAAAGCGTAACCGAGGGAACAGATGTAAAAACCCTCACCCTCCACTCCTGTCACAATGTTTCGGCAGAGGATTTTGACGGCGGCATCACCTATTACGACCTTATGAAGCAAAACGCAGTGAATTTAAGAAAGGCTTTATGTGAATAAAATGGCACTTATTGAAGCAAAAAACGTATGTCTCGGCTATGACGGAAAAGACGTTGTAACAGGACTTGACTTTGAGGTACAAAAGGGCGATTATCTCTGCGTTGTGGGAGAAAACGGTTCGGGAAAATCCACCCTTATAAAGGCTCTTCTGGGACTAAAAAAATGCTCCTCGGGTCATCTTCATTTTCTCGACGGCTTAAAGCAGGACCAGATAGGTTATCTTCCCCAGCAAACAGTGTCTCAAAAGGACTTTCCCGCCTCGGTTTTCGAGGTCGTTCTTACGGGCACGCTCGGCAAAAAAAAGCTTTTCGGCTTCTATACAAAAGATGACAAAAGAGCCGCCCTTGACAACATGGCAATACTCGGAATTACAGAGCTAAAAAACGAATGCTACCGCACACTTTCGGGCGGTCAGCAGCAAAGAGTCCTTCTTGCAAGGGCGCTTTGTGCCACAAGAGAGCTTTTGCTCCTCGATGAACCCTCCACGGGACTTGACCCGGTTGCAACCGAGGAAATGTACGAGCTTTTGTATCACCTTAACCGCAACCACGGCATTACAATTATCATGGTTTCCCACGATATAAGAGCATCGCTGAGGTATTCAACACATATGCTTCACCTGCGAGGAAGCCAACTGTTCTTCGGGAAAACAAAAGACTATCTCTCATCCGAGGCAGGCAGAATCTTTGCGGGAGGTGAAAGCAATGCTTGACACTCTCATTCTCGTTTTTTCGCAGGGCTTTATGCAAAGAGCCGTCCTTGGCGGCATTGTAATATCCCTGTGCGCTTCTCTTCTCGGCGTAAGCCTTGTACTTAAACGCTATTCCATGATTGGCGACGGACTTTCGCATGTGGGCTTTGGTGCGGTGGTTGTTGCAACCGCCCTCGGCTTTGCGCCGCTCGCTGTTGCAATTCCGGTTGTTGTAATTGCGGCGTTTTTGCTGCTAAGGCTCGGAGAAAGCAGTGAAATAAAAGGAGATGCGGCAGTAGCCCTTGTTTCAACAGGTTCTCTTGCCGTAGGCGTAACAGCCTCCTCCCTTTCGGGCGGCATGAATCAGGATTTCAACAGCTATATGTTCGGTACAATCCTCGGTCTTTCCGAGTCGGATGTGGTCTTGAGCATTGCCGTTTCAATACCCGTTCTTATACTCTTTATACTGTTTTACAATAAGATTTTTGCCGTAACCTTTGACGAAAACTTTTCAAAGGCAACGGGCGTAAAGGTAGAGCTTTACAATGCACTTGTGGCTGTGCTTACGGCAATAATAATCGTCCTTGGCATGAGGCTTATGGGGGCGCTTCTCATTTCAAGCCTTGTAATTTTCCCCTCTCTTACCTCAATGCGTGTATGCAGAACCTTTAAGGGTGTTGTGATTTGCTCCGCTCTTGTGTCGGTGATGTGCTTTCTGGTCGGAATATGCCTGTCCGTTCTCTATGATTTGCCGACGGGAGCAAGCATTGTTCTTGCAAATATTGTTGTATTTTTCATCTTTTGGATTTGCGGAAAAATCAAGAATAGATAGAAATAATCCCATACCGCGAAGTATGGGACATTTTTTAGTTAAAAAAATGTTTACTTTGAATTTTAACTATCCTGTTGACTTTGCCCTGACAATATAATATAAATAGGTAGAAAACATTCCACGTTTCGACAGATTATCTGTGTTTAGTACGGAGGAAAAATAATGACAAATACGACAGAATTTATTTCAAAAACAGGTGAAAATTTTATAAAACTAGGCATTGACATAGGCTCAACCACGGCAAAGATTGTCGTAATTGACGGCGATAAGCCTCTGTTTGAAAAGTACGAAAGACACTTTTCAATGGTGCGTGCAAAAACTCTTGAGCTTATCAAGGAAGCACGCCCCTATCTTGAGGGAAGGCCCATAAAGGCGGCAATTTCGGGTTCGGCAGGTCTCGGTCTTGCCGAAGAAGCAGACATTCCCTTTGTGCAGGAGGTTTTTGCGACGGCTGAAATGGCAAAGAACATTGCCCCCGACGTAAATGTCGTAATCGAGCTTGGCGGAGAGGATGCCAAAATCATCTTCTTTGACGGAGGAATAGACCAGAGAATGAACGGCACATGTGCCGGCGGTACAGGTGCATTCATTGACCAGATGGCAACACTTTTAGACGTTTCTCCCGACGAGCTTGACGACCTTTCTTTAGATTGCCACAAGATTTATCCCATTGCCTCGCGTTGCGGCGTTTTTGCAAAAACAGACATCCAGCCGCTTCTCAATCAGGGTGCAAGAAAAGAGGACATTGCGGCAAGCATTTATCAGTCGGTGGTAAACCAGACTATTGCAGGTCTTGCACAGGGAAGAAAAATCGACGGCAAGGTCATGTTCTTGGGTGGTCCAATCAGCTTTAACAGAGGACTTAAAAAACGTTTTGTGGAAACCCTCGCTCTTTCCGAAGAAAACGCCGTGTTTCCGCCCTTTGCAAAGGTTTCAGTCGCTCTCGGTGCATCAATTTATGCCTCAAAGCAGGACGCAAGTTTTACTTATGACGAACTTTGCTCGCGCATTGAAAAGGCTCAGAATACCTCGGGAAATGTCCAGACACTTGCGCCACTCTTTGAAACAAAGGACGAATATATAGAGTTTTCCGACAGACACAAAAAGGCATCTGTCGAAATGGGAAACATTGACACATACTGCGGAAGAGCATATCTCGGCATTGACTGCGGAAGCACAACGACAAAACTTGTGCTTATAGACGAGAACTGTAACATTCTTTACTCCTTCTACGACTCCAACAAGGGAGAACCCGTCGAAATTGTACGGGAACAGCTCAGTAAACTTTACCGACTTCTCTCGGACAGAATAAAGATATGCGGCTCTGCCGTAACAGGCTACGGAGAAGAGCTAATAAAACACGCCTTTTCCATAGATTTCGGCATTGTCGAAACCATGGCGCACTTTGGTGCGGCAAGGCATTTCCAGCCGAACGTCGATTTTATTCTTGACATCGGCGGGCAGGACATAAAGTGCTTCAAGGTTAGAAACAATTCCATTGATTCAATCATGCTTAACGAAGCATGCTCATCAGGCTGCGGCTCATTCCTTGAAACCTTTGCAAAGAGTCTCGGATATTCCATTTCCGACTTTGCAAAAATGGCCCTCTTTGCCAAAAAGCCTGTTCAGCTCGGTACACGCTGTACCGTTTTCATGAACTCTTCGGTAAAGCAGGCGCAGAAGGACGGTGCAGACATTGCCGACATTTCGGCAGGTCTTTCGGTGAGTGTTGTAAAAAATGCGATTTACAAGGTAATAAGAGCAAATTCCGCCTCTGAGCTTGGAAGAAACATTGTCGTTCAGGGCGGTACCTTCTACAACGACGCGGTGCTCAGAGCTTTTGAAAAGGAACTCGGACACAACGTAATCCGCCCCTCAATCGCAGGTCTTATGGGCGCTTACGGTGCAGCCCTCTATGCCAAAGACAACATTTCAGGCAACTCCTCCACAATTTCACAAAAAGCCCTTGAGGAATTTACCCACACGGCAAAAAGTGCAACCTGTCACGGCTGTACAAACAACTGTTCTCTCACAGTAAACACCTTCTCCGACGGCAAAAAGCTGATTTCGGGAAATAAGTGCGAAAAGGGGCTTGGCGGCACACAGTCGGGTGAAAGCGCACCCAACGTTCACCAGTTCAAGAGGGACTATATTTTGTCTCTGCCGCAAAATGGGGCGGCAAAGAGAAGTGTCGGCTTTCCGCTTGCTCTGGGAATGTACGAGCTTGCTCCCTTCTGGCACGCAATTTTCACACAGCTCGGCTTTAATGTAATTCTTTCGGGAATGTCAAGTCGAAACATATACGCCCTCGGTCAGAACAGTATTCCCTCGGACACAGCCTGCTATCCTGCAAAAATCATGCACGGACACATACAAAAGCTGATAGATGAAAAGGTGGATGCAATATTCTACCCCTGTCTTACCTACAACTTTGACGAAAAGGCGGCGGACAACCACTTCAACTGTCCCGTTGTTGCCTACTATTCAGAGCTTTTACATTCAAATATGGACTCCTTGAGGCAAGTGGAATTTTTATATCCGTATCTTAACATAGAGAACGAAAAGGAGCTGTCCCGCGGACTTTACGAGTACCTCTCTCCAAAATATCCCGACATAACAAAGGGTGATATTAAAAAGGCGGTAAAGTGCGGATATGAGGCACACAAAAATTACATGGGTGCTGTCGAGCTTGAAGCAGCAAAAGCAATAGAATTTGCAAGAAAGCACAAAAGAAGAATACTCGTGCTTGCAGGCCGTCCTTACAACATTGACATGGAAACGGGACACGGCATTGACAAATTATGCGAAATGCTGGGCTTTGTGGTTGTGAGCGAAGACGGAGTATGGAAAATGGCAAAGGAAAAACCAAAAATCAACGTTCTAAACCAATGGACATACCACTCAAGGCTCTACAATGCGGCAAGATTTGTATGCGAAAACGAGGATGCAGAACTTTGTCAGCTTGTATACTTCGGCTGCGGTGTTGATGCAGTTACCACCGACGAAACACGCGACATTTTAGAGGACAGCGGGAAGCTGTATACACAGATAAAAATTGACGAAATCACAAACATGGGCGCCGTAAAAATAAGACTTCGTAGTCTTATCGGTGCGCTGGAGGAAAGGGGAAACTCTCATGAGCAAAAGTAAATACATAAGAAAATACCCCGTTTTCACCGAGGAAATGAAAAAGGATTACACAATCCTCATTCCCACCATGCTTCCCCGTCATTTCAAAATAATGATAGGAATTATGAAGTCCTACGGCTACAATGCGGTACTGCTTGAAAATATGGGACCCGACGTTATAACTCAGGGGCTCAAATATGTCCACAACGACACCTGCTACCCTGCACAGCTTGTCATAGGTCAGATGCTTGATGCTCTTGAGAGCGGAAAGTACGACAAGCACAAGGTTGCCCTCATGATAACCCAGACAGGCGGCGGCTGCAGAGCATCAAACTACATACACCTTTTGCGTAAGGCACTTGAAAAGGCAGGCTATGGTTACATTCCTGTAATCTCCCTCAACTTCTCGGGACTTGAAAAGGAAGGTGCTTTCAAGCTGACGGTTCCCCTTGTACACAGACTTCTCTATGCAATCTGCTACGGGGATTTGATGATGAATCTTGTGAATCAGACAAAGCCATATGAAAAGAACATCGGGGATGCCGAAGCACTTGCCGATGCCTGGACGGAAAGGCTGACAAGCGAAATGGCACAAGGCAAGGTGTCAAGAAAGCTCGCAAAGCAAAACTATGCAAAGATAATAGAGGATTTTGCGAAAATTCCAAAGCAAGGCGTGCCAAAGCCAAAGGTCGGCATTGTCGGGGAAATTTTTGTAAAATTTTCACCTCTCGGAAACAACAACTTAGAGGATTTTCTCGTATCAGAGGGTGCTGAGGTTGTGGTGCCGGGGCTTTTGGATTTCTGTCTTTATGTTGTTTACAACGGTGTTCTTGACAGAAAGCTGTACGGCAGAAACAGAAAATCCGCAATCATCTACAGTATGCTCATTAAATTTTTCCAGAGCTACCAGATGGATTTGATAAAGGCAATCGAAAACGAGGGTTCATTCAATGCTCCCATGCCCTTTGCAAAGGTTCCGCCTCTCACAGAAGGAATTATCGGAATGGGTGTAAAGATGGGTGAAGGTTGGCTTCTTACGGCTGAAATGATTGAGCTTATACACGAGGGGGCAAAGAACATTGTCTGCACACAGCCCTTCGGCTGTCTTCCCAATCACATTGTTGGCAAGGGCATGATGAAGCCGATTAAGGAACGGTATCCCGATGCAAACATTGTGGCAATCGACTACGATTCGGGCGCTACGAAAATCAATCAGGAAAACAGAATAAAGCTCATGCTTTCTACTGCGGTTATGTCGCAGGACAAGCGTCCGATGTTTAAGTAAAAAGCGGGCTTTCGGGGATTTTTTCCGGAGGCCTTTTTCTTTTTTCGACAAAAACAAAAGGGGTTCCGCACTCTGCGGAGTGCGTTTTTCGTTACTTTGGAAGAGTTTCGCCCTCTGCGGAGGACGACTTTCTTTTGTCCCGCGACAAAAGAAAGCAAAAACGCTCCACTCATGTGCCGAATACTCCGCTTCGCTCCGTAGCATTCGACACGAGCCGTGGCGGCTCTTTTTTGTTACTCAACACAGTAGAGAGGAAATTCTTGTTTTATCCTCACTAACTTACCAAGACAAGCCTGCCTTGTGGCAGGATGGCGGGCATGGTTCGCAATAAACAAGCTTTCGTGGTCGCCAACTAATGAAAGCAAAAAACGCAATAGCGGTTTGAGTAAATTTAGGGTACTACTGCGTCCCTTTAACGACTGCAATGTACGCTTATTTGTCGCTCTGCGAATATACGAGGAGCGAAGCGACGAGCGGAACCCCTAACACCATAAAAATGCTGTCCTCAGAGAACATAATATTACAAAAACCTAAAAATCCCCAAATAATATTACAAAATAACATTGCAAAATGCGTATCATCTTGTTATAATACACTTAAAGAAAAATTCTTTCCTTAAAAAAGGAGATAAGACCATGGAATTCAAGGCTTTTCACAAGTCGCTTGATGTATTGACAAGCGGCACAGAGCCTGCGCGTGCTTACTATATTCCCTATCAGGATGCAGAAGCGGCAAGGGTCGGCGACAGAACAAAATCACAGTATTTCAAATCCCTTTGCGGTGAGTGGAATTTCCGCTATTATAACAGCTTTGAGGATATTGACGAGGACTTATCGGCTCTTTCGGCAGATGATTTTGAAGAAACTCTCCCCGTTCCCTCAAACTGGCAGATGTTCCTCGGACGCGGCTATGATGTTCCTAACTACTCAAATTCTGAGTACCCCTACATTCTTGACCCACCCCATGTCCCGACAGAAAATCCCTGCGGTGTATACAACAGGGACTTTTATCTCACAGAGGCTTTCTGCGAAAGAGACCTTTTCCTCAACTTCGAGGGCGTTGACAGTGCTTTTTATGTATGGATTAACGGCTCCTTTGTCGGCTACTCAACAGTCAGCCATTCCACAAATGAATTTGATATTTCAAAATTCGTAAATTCAGGCAAAAACACCATAACCGTTCTTGTTGTAAAATGGAACTCACAGAGCTACCTTGAGGACCAGGATATGTGGAGACTCTCGGGCATCTTCAGAGAGGTTTACATTCTCGCAAGGGCTAAAGAAAGAATAAATGATATATATGTAAAGACCGTTCTTTCGGACGATTTTACACATGGCGTCATTGAAATAGCTCCCGAATATACCTTGGCAAAGAGTCTTGACTATATGCTCATTTCCCCCGATGGATACGAAATCGACGGCGGAAGCATAAAGAAGTCGGGCAAAATCGAGGTTGACAGTCCTCTTCTCTGGAGCAGTGAAGAGCCAAATCTTTATGATTTATACCTTTTCTGCGGCGACGAAGTTGTTCTTATAAGAGTCGGTTTCAAGAGGGTTGAGAAACGCGGCAAGGTCATATATATCAACGGCAAAAAGGTAAAGGCACTCGGTGCAAACAGGCACGAGTCCCACCCGAGTCTCGGTCACGTTGTTCCCTATGACCACATGGAAAGGGATATAAAAATTATAAAAAGCCACGGCTGTAACATGATAAGAACAAGCCACTATCCCAACGACCCGAGGTTTTATGAGCTTTGCGACAAATACGGTCTTTATATTGTAAACGAAGCCGACCTTGAGTGTCACGGGCTTGTCTTTGCTGAACCGAGAGGCGATATTGCCTGGGATATGCTCTCAGACAGCGACGAATGGACAGAAAGCTATCTTTTACGCGCAAGAAAACTGTTCGAAAGAGACAAAAACCACCCCTGCGTTGCCATCTGGTCACTGGGTAACGAATCGGGCATGGGTAAGAATCCCCTTGCGATGCGTGATTACATAAAGTCAAGATGCCCCGATGCTCTTGTACATTTCGAGAGCTGTTCGGCAGCACATTCGGTTAAGGGCAAAGAATTTCGTGATGAAATGGACTTGTCAAGCCATATGTATTCCTCACCCGAACAGTGCCTTGAATACATAAAGGACAAAAAACAGCCGCATCCCGTATTCCTTTGCGAATACATTCACGGCATGGGCAACGGTCCCGGTGGAGTAAAGGAATATGTCGATATGTTCTGGGAGCATGACGAATTCTTCGGCGGCTGCGTCTGGGAATTCTGCGACCATGCGGTAGAGGTCACTCTCGATAACGGCAAAAAAGCATATATGTACGGCGGAGACTTCGGTGACAAGCCAAATGCAGGAAACTTCTGCGTTGACGGGTTTGTTTACCCCGACAGGCGGGTACATGTCGGACTTTTGGAACTAAAAGCGGCATATCAGCCCTTCACGGCAGAGCTGCTTGACATTTCAGACGGCACGGTTGAAATTAAAAACCGCAGATTCTTTACGGATTTGTCTGACCTTTATCTTTCCTGGGCACTTGAATGTAACGGAAAGAAAATAAAGTCGGGATGTGTCGAAAATCTCGCAATAAAGCCCCAGAGCAAGAGAAGATACAACCTCTTTGATGCAGACGAGCTTTGTTTTGAGGGAGAATATTTCTTAAACCTCAGCTTTATGTCAAAGGTTGATACCCTCTCCTACAAGGCAGGCTATGAGGTAGGCTTTATCCAGCTTGAAGTTGCAAATGTTGTGGATGACGAAAAAGAGGAAACCGAAAATCCTCTTTCCTACCCCGTAGAGCTTATCGAAAACGAGCGTTTTTTCACCCTCTCGGCAGGAGAAACCTCTGTAACTGTTGAAAAGGCAAAGGGACATATAACAAAAATCGTAAATAGCGGAAAGAATATGCTCTCAAAGCCCATTAGCTTCAACTTCTGGCGCGCCCCCACCGACAACGACAAGCTGATGAAGCATGAGTGGATGTTGTACGGCGTACACGAGTTCTGTTATGACTGCAGAAGCTGTGAAATCTTGTCAAAGACACAAAATGAAGTGGTTATAAAGAGTGAATTTGCAGTGGCGCAGAAGAGACTTTCTCCCTTTGCAAGAATCACCCTTCACATGACATTCAATTCGCTCGGCGAAATCCTTTACGAAATCAAGGTGAATATTGAAAAGCCTATCGCGCACATTCCGAGATTCGGTCTTGAAATTGTAATGCCAAAGGGCAATGAAAGGATGAGATTCTTCGGAAAAGGTCCTCACGATGCTTATTGCGACAAGCAGCTTTCAAGCTATGTTTCATTGTTTGATACCACAGTTACAGACAATTTCGAGCATTACATAAAGCCTCAGGAGAACGGCGCACATATGGGTACGCGTTTTGGCTTTGTAGGTAGTGAAATCGGACACGGGCTTACCTTCTCACGCTTTGACAAGGACGACACCTTCTATTTTAATGGCATGCACTACTCAAAAGAAGACCTGACAGAAACTTCTCATGACCATGAACTCACAGCAAGAGAAGAAACCTATGTATATGTCGATTTCAAAATGCACGGCATAGGCACAAACTCCTGCGGTCACGAACCTTTTGAGGCATACAGGTTTACTGAAAAAGATTTCTCGTGCGCCATTGTAATCAAGCCCGACAAGGCTGATTAAATTAGGAATTAGGAATTAGGAATTAAAAACACCTTAAATAAAAGGAGAAAAAATCATGTTTTTCAGAGAAGTTTTCAAGAAGGCAAACTATGTTTCCCCTTCAAATCCCGAGTGTACAGGTCCATATATGCTACAGGACATCGATGCACCCGAAAACCTTGCAAAATGTGAAATCACAATTATCGGCTTCGGTCTTTTCGAGCTCTACATCAACGGCGTAAAGGTGTCGGACGAGATTTTTGTGCCTGCTCAAAGCGACTATCACATCCGTCCCTACAATCAGCACATGCTTGACATCGGTCATAACAACGATGCTACCAAGAGAAGCTATTTTCTCAAATACGACCTTATGCCTTATCTCAAGAGCGGCAAAAACAGAGTTGCCGTACTTCTCGGCAAGGGCTGGTACTGTATTCACGGCAATCATATGGACAGATTCAGTCCTTACGGTACTGAAAAACTGTGCTATGAAATCACCATGAAGAAAAAGGGCGGCAAGGAATATCTCGCATCCTTTTCAGACAAGAGCATGAAGTGGGTGCAGAGCCATATTTTGGAGAATGACCTTTTCTTCGGCGAAAAGCAGGACCTCAACATTTTCGACACTTCACTCCTTTTGCCCGAGAGTGACATTTCGGCACTTGAAAACACGGTAGAGGTTACAATTCCCGACACAAATTACTGTCTGCAGGACTTTACACCCGACAGAGTTGTCCGTACAGTAAAGCCCGCGCTTCTCAAGGACTTCGGTGATTACAGCGTGTACGATGCAGGCGAAAACATCACGGGTTATGTAAAGGTAAAGTGCGACAAAAAGGGAGAGTATGTAAAGCTCGTCCATGCAGAAGAGGTATATCCCGACGGAAACCTTGATGGCACAAACTTCCATATTCACAAGCAGACACAGTGCGACGAATATACCGCCGACGGAGAAACTCTGCTCGTTCCCCACTTTACATATCACGGCTTCCGCTACTTCTCTATAACTAAAGGAGCAGAACCGGTTGAGGTTGTTGTAGTACATACGGACCTTCCTGTTGACAGCTACTTCCACTCAGATGACGAAACCCTCAACTGGCTTTATGAAGCGACCGTACGGACATACCTTGACAACGTTCATCAGAATGTTCCCTTTGACTGCCCTACCCGTGAAAAGTATGGCTACACAGGCGACGGTCAGCTTTGCTGTGAAATGGGTATGCACATAACAAATTCCGAAAGCTTCTACTGCAAGTGGCTCTCTGACATTGCCGACAGCCAGAACACAACTACAGGTCACATTCCCCACACCGCACCCTATAACGGCGGTGGCGGCGGTCTCGGCTGGGGTGCTGCCATTGTTGAGGTGGCATATATGCTGTGGAAATACTACGGCAGACGCGACATGATAGAAAAGTATTTCCCCAACATGGTACGCTGGATGGCTTATATGGACTCAAGAAGCTCACACGGTTTTATCACAAACGAAGAAACCGGCTGGTGCCTCGGTGACTGGGGCTTCCCTTACGCACGAGAAAATTATCAGCTTCTCTGCCCTAACTATGTAAATACATATTTCTATGTTAAGTGCTGGAACAGAATGTACGAAATTGCAACCGAACTCGGTCAGCCCAAATACGCAAAGATGGCAAAAGAAAAGGCAGACTTTTCAAAAACAGCAATGCAGGCAGCCTATATGTCACCTATGAACAACTGTTTCTACAACGACTTTTCGGGCGGTAACTCCTTTGCACTTGATATTGGCATAGGTACTGAAACAACACTCAAGGAAACAGTCAGAAAGTATGATGAGCTCGACGGCTTTGACTGCGGTATTTTTGCTGTTGACAATCTTATCCGCGTTCTCTTTGAAAGAGGACATGCAGACCTTGCCTTCAAACTTCTCACAAGCCACAAGCACAAGGCTTCCTTCGGCTACATGAAGGACATGGGCGCAACAACAGTCTGGGAATACATGAACGGCATTAAGAGCCACAACCATCCCATGTTTGCCGCATGTGTTTCCTCGTTCTTCAAGTATCTTCTCGGTATTAGACAGGCGGCTGATTCTTACGGATATACAAATGTTGTAATCAGTCCCTGCTTTGTGGAAAAACTTCCCAATCTTGAGGGTTACATCACAGTGCCTAAGGGCAGAATCTCCGTAAAAATCGAGGGCAAAAAGGTAACCGTTACAATCCCCAAGGGTATGAAGGCAACCTTTGATGCCTGCGGCGTAAAGAAAAAGCTCTCTGCCGGTGAAAATGTTATAGAGTTATAGTGACAATCTTTCAAAATTTTCGTCAAGTTGTTTTTTTGTTATTTTCTTAACAACAAATTCACAAAACCGGTATAACATAAATACGTACATGAAGAATAAAGGAATCTTCAAATAATTTTGTTCAGGAGGAATAAATCATGGCTATTTCAAATGTAAACCTCGACCCCAATCAGGTTGCTGCCACAGAAATCAAGGGCAGCTCAAGAAAACTCAAAATCGGTATTATCGGTACAGGCTGGATTGCAGACGCTCATATGCAGAGCTATCTCAATATGCCTGATGTTGAAGTCGTTGCAGGCGCTGACCTTGTTCCCGGCAAGGCTGAGGCTTTCTTCAAGAAGCACGGCGTTGAGGGCGCTCGTTGCTACAACAGCGATGAGGAGCTTCTCGCAAACGAAAAGGACCTTGATGGTGTAAGTATCTGCACGTATAACTGCCAGCACGCTCCCTGTGCTATCCATGCACTTGAAGCAGGCGTTAACGTAATGTTGGAAAAGCCCTTTACAGTAACTCTTGATGAGGCAATTGCTGTAATGAAGGCTGAAAAGAAGAGCGGTAAAATTCTTACAATCGGCTTCCAGCCAAGACTTGATGAAAACATGAAGCAGATTAAGAAAATTGTTGAATCAGGCGAGCTCGGCAAGGTTTATTATATCCAGACAGGCGGCGGACGCAGACGCGGTATTCCCACACCCTTCGGTACAACATTTATCGAAAAGGAAACAGGCGGTATCGGCGCTCTCGGCGACATCGGATGCTACAGCCTTGACATGGTTCTCAACGCTGTCGGCTATCCCAAGCCCTTGACTGTTTCGGGTTACAAGTCGGCATTCTTCGGCACAAATCCCAAAACATATACAGAAAGCGGAAGACCCGCGGAATATGCAGAAAAGTTTGGCGTTGACGACTTCGCAGCAGCATTTGTAAGACTTGAAGGAGACATTATCCTCGACTTCAGAATTGCATGGGCTATGAACATCAACACCCCCGGCGACACAATCATCCTCGGTACTGAAGGCGGACTTCGAATCCCCTCTACAGACTGCTGGAACGGTTCTGTCGGCGGCGAAATGACACTTTATAAGAACGTTGCAGGACTCCAAACAGAGACAAAGATTCCTGTTATCGGTGCAAGTGCCGAAGGCGGATTTACCAACCTCTTTGACAAGAAGATTCGTTCCTTCCTCGATTCCATCATCGACCCCTCCAAGGGTCCGACAGTTCCTTCAAGCCAGATTATCTACAATCAGGCAATCATTGACGGTATCGCAAAGAGCCACGAAGCAGGCAAGGAAATCGAAATCGTAATCCCCGAAATCTAAAACACCCCTATAAAAGTGAAACTCCCGACGCTATGTGGCGTCGGGAGTTTTTGTCACCCTTTGTTATCACAAAATGAGATGTTGCTTTTTCCGTACCGTTTTTTAATAGGCCGTCATGCACTTCCAAAAGTCAACATTGTAAGCATCAACAATTTCGGTCTCGTCATATCCATATGAAACATGATGCCATTCACGAGTACCGGGGTACAATACTCTGCTTATCTCTCCCTGAGGGTTATCCTCGGATAAGGCGATAATTACCATAACGTTTAAAGATTGTCCCAAACAATCAACGCTTCCCGTTACAGTAAACAAAAACTTCTCTTTTTCTTCTTCCGTAGGATAAACTCCGTAATCACAAAAGTCTTCAATAAAGCCCTCTTTTGACTTTATATTTTCCCAATGTTTTTCTGACATATCTCTGCACACGTTGGCAAGAATATCAATTCCGTTTTTGCGCAGTTCCCAGTATAACTCGTAGTCGGAAGTATCACTTTCGTCTCTGTTAGACATATAAGGATTTTCATATATATTAAGTTCAGAAAATGCTTGACTTTCCGTATTCGATGGAATGTGATTGTCAATGCTATCATTATCTGTAACATCACGGTCTGCCACACAGCCGGAAAAGATACCTGCAATAACTACCAAAGATAGCAAAAATGGTTTGAATTTCATGGAACCTCCTGAATAAATTCATTAAATTATAAAGTCATAAGCCATGAAAAGCGTGCAAAGCAAATCGCGGCAAGAATGACGTGGATAATAACAAACGCTTCGTGCGACTTTCTTGAAAGCAGAAAAAGTACAATGTTCACCGTTGTAAGACACAGAAAAGCAACCTTTTCCAAATCCACTACATCATAGTCCACAATTTTCAAATCCGTGTGCCATTCCTTATACGGAGAAATAAAGTATAGACAAAAAGTGCATAAAATAAAGAAAACTATAATTGCAACACGAAAAGCTGTAAAAAGAAAATGACTGTTTTGGTTTTTCATGCAGTTTCTCCTCTTGTGTCCGTTTTATTTTTTGGAAGTATAAATCAAAGCATAAAAGGATTTCTTGCCCGCTTATAAATTATCACATGCCAATAATTTTCGTCTACTCTGTCACTGTTTGAGAACAGATAAAGCGGTTTTGCCAAAAAGTATTTTGGTGTAATATTGTAAGGGTCATCGTGACCCACATAAATCATTGTTTCGTTCCCGTCAAAATGCAGATTTGAAGCATCAACAAGCGGCTGAAAGCATTCCCTTATCTGCTTTTCGGTAAGCTTGCCTGTGTCATCGTGAAATCTGAATTGTTTTACGGCGTAGACCTCAAAAGCCGAGTGCATGTAGTAGTCGTGGGGAAAGGGATGCCTTTCCTGCGGCTTGCCTTCAGAAAGCTCGTCCATTAAGGATGTCCATTCACCGAAAATTCGGTCCTGACATATAAAAACCGTAAATCTCGTTATTAGACTGATTATGACAAGTAATATTATTGTACCGATAATTGAGATAAATAGTTTCTTTTTCAATGATTTGTTTTTCACCCTTTGTTTTCATAAAATGCTATACTTTATTCTGCAAAATACCAGTTTTCATTTAAGCAAATAACCGTTTCGTTATATTCCATTAGCGTTTCCAAAACAACATCCCTTATATTTTCCGGAATATAACACAAAGACACTACATCGTCTTTTGTGTCAAAGTCGAAACGAAACTCCATAGTACCCTCAATGCATATAGGACCGTACTTTTTGAAGAAATTGCAAATTGATTTGTAATCTTCTCCCTTCAGAAAACCTCTGCGTCTTATTTGATATTTAGGATTCTTGAGGGCATCTCCGGGGCAAGGCATCAATGGTTTTGGATTGTCCATATAATCATCAAAAAGTATTCTGTTAATATTTGTCCTTTGCAAAACCTCTACCATTGAATTGAAATCACTTTCGTTTTCCTCAAAAATCTCCAAAACATGTGAAACATCTTCATATTCGATTTCCTCAAATCCCCACAAATCATACATAAACTCTGCAACTTTATAAACGCAAAATAAAACTGCAACTATTATGATTATTTTAAGAAAAAGGACAATTACTTTACGATTTTGATTTGGGATAGTCTTCATAAAACATTTTAATTCCTTTCTTTATAAAGCCGTGATCGTGCTCGTTATCATCGAAACATTTATTTGCGTGTGCCTTAATTTGCACCAATCATTAAACCTTATAAATCTTGTCAAACACCGCAGTAAACCTTTGGTCAACCTTAACATCTTTGTGGTAATGACCGAAAAACCATTCTTTGCACACAACATCACTTTTTGTCTTTTCCAAAAATTCCGTGAGTTCGTTGACTTCGTATGTCGGAGCGATTTTCTCCTGAACAGATGTGGGAGCAGAATGAGTTATCACATAATCAAACTTGAAATCATTCTTTTTTAGTGTGTTTTCGGCATCGCTGTATTCTTTTTGGCTCGGCATTTCGTGCTTCCACCAGTTTTTTCCCTCTGTCCGATGTTCTCTGTCGTGCGAGCTTGCTCCGCCAAATATGAAGAATTTCTTCCCGTCAATGTTGTAAGCCATGCCCCTAATCAAATGGTATATCCCATCGTCAACTCTGTGTACAAGACTGTCACCGAATTCTACTGTCGGAAGACCGTAGAGCATTTCAAAATTTTCATGATTTCCATCAACAAAAAGCGTCGTAAAGTTTTTACTTTTCAGCCACTTTATCCAATATTTTTCTTCATTGCTGCCATCCCATACACCGCCGAAATCACCGCATATTATTACATAATCACTCTTAGTCAGTTCTTTCTGCTCCGGAAAGCGCTTTGCCGAAAACTTTTGAATATCCACCGGAATATGTGTGTCGCCCGTAATGTATATCACAACCGCACGCCTCCTCATGTAGGTTCAGCAAGGACTCCTTGCCCGCTTATTCTATCGTTAAATATAGTTCACCTTCAACAAATACCAGTTGTCGCCGAGCTTGTATACTTCGGGTTTCATTCCGTCACCCTCATAGTAGAAATAAGACGGAGCTTTTCCGTTTCGAGAATAGACATACATTCTGTAGCCTTCACCGCCGTAAGATACTCTTTCAGGAGATACCTTGATAAAGCTGAAATCATATCCGTCAAAGGCAGGGACGATAGAATTCAAAGAGGCTTTGATTTCTTCATTCACAGCTGTTTTTTCGCCGTCATTTAAACCAACTATTTGTAAAATCTGTTTGTCAAGATAAAATGTGTTTTGGGCAGAGTCGTTTCCGTATGTTTCAATGATATACCTGTTTACTTTTTCAAAACCCGGTTTGTATCTCTGAAACTTGTCGGTTTCTTGTTTGTCTTGCCCGGGCAAATTCGAAACAATAACCAAAGAAGTGATTAAAACCGTTACAATAAGTATTGCAATGGAGAATATCAAAGTCTTTTTGCTCATTTTTGTCACCCTTTGTTATCACAAAATGAGATTTTTTCACACTATAAATCAAAATTAATACTGAATATCGACCAGAATCTAAAGCCGTCAGCATTTTCTTTTAGACCTATCACAGCTTGACAATAGTAATCCGGCTCAACATCATACGTTATGTAATACTCTATCTCGTACTTGTTGCCGTCAAGCGGTGTTACCTTTTGGATATGCGGTGTGTTCATTATTCCGCCGCCTCTGCCGCTCCAAAGTTCGGGTGTGTAATAATTTCCATTATGATAGTACAATAATGTGCCGTCTTTTAATTCAAAAAAAGATTCGTGGTCGGTTTTACTGTTCCACACACCCTCGATGAGCCAGTCAATATACGCTCCGGAGAATATATTATGTCCGATTGCAACATGATTGCCGTCCGAATACAATTTCTCTACTCTGTCGTAATCGACATTTCCGTCCTCGTCATACACTTCATCGGGTATTGAGAATTTGTTTAATGGGTCTTTACGATAAATTCCCAAAATATCCCAAAACAAAAAGTTGTTTTCAACATTGATTGAAAGAGGTTTTGCGATATATTCTGCCACCTCGTCATCATATTCGGGACATGAATAATCCAAGTGGTCATAACTGAACAAAACTTCGTATATATTATCCTTTTTATAATCGTAATCAGATAAGTACATCGAAAGAATAGGATCTAACCGCACAGCTATTTCGTCAAGTTCTTCCTGAGTAGGTATAACAAGTTTGTATTCTTGTTTTTTCGCCGAACCTGTCGGAATATTTTTCAGAACGTGCTTTGGATATTCAATATCCTCCATCTTGACGTATTCTTCTCCGAAAAAGATTTCCGTATCGGTTTCTTGTTCATTTTGAAATGTCGATGCGTTGTCTGAAGTAATATTCTTGTCTTGTTCAATACTTGCTTGCCGTGGTGTACATGCAGTAAAGCATAGTAATACCATCAAAATAATTACTGATAAAACTTCGGTTTTGGTTTTAAGCATAATAACCCTCCATTGAATTTATTTGAGATGTCCTTCAAGGCTGACATATGTCACATTGTCACTTTTTTTGAATGTCTTTGTATTAATGTTTGAATTATATTTATTACTTTTCAACGCATTGTAAGTATCAATGTATGTTATCTCATATAAATCATCACCAAGATCTTTGACAGCCAAAACTATTCCAGTGTGTCCTGCATTTTCGTCGCTAACACCACCCGTTCTAATGCCGGGTCCGTAGGTTCCCTCTTTAACACTAAATACTGCTGGAGCCGTTGGTGTTGTTGTTATCTCTAAATTATGCTTATTTGCAATGTTTCGGACTATATCCTTTCCGTTCCCACTCACACTTCCAAGAGTAGTATAATTGGTAAGAAACCAATTTGGAAGATCAACACATTGTAAACCGAAAACCCCATCAAAATCACCGGCTTCTCCGGGATTGGCATCGGTTGCTCCGGGTTTTCTGACCTTATTGAAAGCAGCTTGAAGGGCAGGGCGGTCGTTGATGTCGATTTTCTTACCCGTGTTCACAGAATCTACTCTTGTGTTCTGTGTAGGCTTTTCGGTTGTAGAAGAAGTGGTAGCAGAAGCGTTTTGAGAAACACTCAAAGGAGAATTTTGAGGCTTTGTTGTTTTCAAATAATCAGCAGCCACCCATCCGGTTTTACCATTATATGTAACTTCTGCCCACAAATGACCGTCAATTTCCTTTGTCTTATTTCCTGTATAGTTTACTTCTGTCCCATTTTTCAATGTACCTATAACCTTTGAACCAACACCCGGATCGCTTCGCATATTTAAAACATCAGCTCTCACATAACGTGGGTTTTTGTTTTCTTTGGGTAAATCAAAAGCTTTAGCGATCTTGTTCCATAAATTGTTACTGTCCTGAGAGTTTTTATTTTTGCGATAGTCTTTGTAAAAATTTGAGTATTTAGTGGATTGATTTGTGGATTGGTTGTCAAGTACATTCAATAGTGGCATGTCATTTTTTTGCTCCGTATACGCCGCCTCTCTTGCCTTTGTCGCCGCATTACTATCGCCCTTATTTGCAGCGGCATAGGACAGAGCAAGACCGTCGCGAAGATTCGGTAGCTTTGGCAGTTTGTTTTTGCTTAACACCCCTCTGTCAATACTCGTCTGTATAGTGTTTTCCGCCGTCTCGAGGTTATCCTCTACATCCTTGTCATCAATGTCGTCAAAGATATGCCTTGTGTCAAGCTCACCATACTTCTTTGAAAGAACATTCTGAATGTTGCTTTTTATAATTCCACCCGTTGTTGCAGGCGTGTCCCTCATGCTGTCAAGCAATTCATCGATATTGCCAAACGGGGACTTTGTTTTGTTGCGGGATTTTTTTGTCAAATAGTCTTCAAAAGATGATGCTTTTTTAGTTGTATTCTGCTTAATCATTCTTTTACCTCCTTATTATACATCTTTGCTCGCAGGCTGTCAAGTTTGCCCTCATCTTAGATACGGGCCAAACAGGCTTTCTTTGGCATCGCTCGCATACTCTTTGTACTTTTCCTTGATTTGCTCAATAAACTTTGCAACGCTCTCCTCGAGAGCCTTTTTTTCTTGCTTTGCCGTCATCCCCTCAGCGGAAAAGCCGTTGTTTGCAAGCCATTCGACAAGGTATTCGTAGGCACTCTCTGATTCAGCCGTTGCTTCTTCAAGCTCCTCTTTCTTCTGTGCGTTAAGAGCCTTCATGTAATCCGAGTATGCCTTGTTCACCTTGTTGTACTTTCCAGAGCTTATTTTCGGAAGTCCGCTTTTGTCCGCCTTTTGCAAAGTTGCATTTGAATAGGCATTGTCAATGGTTGCATCCCAGTCGTCAATATCTGTTGTTGGCACTCCAAGCTCTGCCTGAAGTTTCCTCAGATAATTGTTCCTTTCCTTTTCGGTGTTGTAAACATCCTCGTCTCCGCCTCTTATCATCTTGAGCCTTTCCCTCTGACCGAGTGAGGCATATTTCCAGTTGTTTGTCATAATTTTTCTCCTTTACTCTGTAATTTCAATGTATTCTGCCACAATCTCCTCTATTTCATATCCGCCCTTGCCGTTTATGCAAAAGCCAAAGCCGTATAGTGCTTTTTTAGGAAGATTTATAATCAGCTTTTCCTTTTCCGATTTTCTCTGCGGCAGATTTGCCACGTAGTATTTTTCTCCGTCGCCGTATAAAGAAAGACTTATCGAGCAGTTTTCCTCTCGGCTCAGCTTTATGCTCATACGTGTAACATGCTTTCTTGTAAGGGGACTGAAGCACTCCGAAATTCCCGAATCAAAAGCCGATACAATCTCAGTTCTTTCGCTGTCGTCGGACAATACACTGACATACACTCCACCGTCTTCATAAAGAGATATGAGCCTTGCATCAATTTGCGTAAAAAAATTCCCGTCAATGCCATCGTAAATGTACCAGCATAGTCTTTCCTGCGCCGCAGAATAGCTTCCGCTGTCACGAAAAGGTGTTTTATCATAGTCCCAGACATAAACCCTGCCCCCGACAAAAAGCATATACTTTCTGTCAAAATCGGCAGAGCAGGCAGAGAGTAATTCCTCCTTGGGGTTGTCAAGAAGCCCGTATCCCTTTCCCTTAAGGATGTTACCCGAAATAGGCTTTATGTTCTGCTCGCCCGTTTCCTCTGTAGAGTCTATAATAAAGATACCCCTTTTGGAGTTGGCGAAGACGACCCTGTTGTCGATAAGACGTACACTTCCGGGACAGTCGCATCCAGCCTCACAGCTCAGCTCCTTGACTGTAAAATACGTGCTGTCCTGCGTAAAATTGTAATTCATTCTGTAAACGCTGTTTTCGGTGAATACAATAAGGTCTCCGTACATCTTTTTAAGAGCCGTTACATTCTCACAGCCGTCACCTATAATTTCATACTCGCCCTCCACGACATTAAGTGGGTCCTGAAGTTCACTTTTATAGTAATAGCCTTTTTTGTCTGCATTTCCCGTAAAGAAAAGCCGTGTGCCTCCGTTTACATTGCCTCCGAATGCCGTGACAAGATTGCAGTTTCCAATAAAACCGTCAAAGCCCGCCTCGGATGGATTCAAAAGATAGTATACAATCTTTATGACTCTGTTGTTGTCGTAAGCCAGCGAATCTTTAATTTCAATTGTATCCTGACTGATTACATATTTGCTCTCTTCAAGCAACACACCGTCCTTGTATACCTCAACCTTTCTTGCGGTATCAAGAGAATGAGGAAGTCCGTAATAATTTGCTGTACTGCTTACATATTCGATGGCAATTCTCGGCGCAACAAGGTTAAACGGCGTACCGTTTTTCTTTGCATTGTGGGCAAATCCCGGGACAATCCCCTCGTAAATAAGCGGTGCAAAAACATCCTGCTCCTCATTGAATACAAAATCACTGTCAATGCTGTATACGTGGGTGTTGCAATAGATATATACCTTTGACATAAACAGGCATATAAGGCTCTTGCAGTCGGGGAGTGTGTCGGAAATAAGTGTCAGCTCGTCATCTGAGGGGTTAAAGCAGTATATGCAGGTTCCGACATGAAAAATAAGTTTGTCATAAAAAGGCTCGTTGCAAAAACCGTTGAGGTTTCCGGAAACAAAATATCTCTCGTCAAAATTTTCCTTAAGCCTTCTGGTCATTATTCTGTCGAAAGCAATATCCATGTTTGTAATTTGTGCACACTTGCCTACATCTGCAGCCACATTCTTTTGCGACAGCTTGACTCCGCCTGTGGGCAATGTGTATCTTACCCTTTTCTTTTTACCCTCTGTTATGGGTACATATGTATTCGGAATATATGCCATTTTACCACCTCTTTCCGAGACGTGCTTTGAAAAAGGTGTTGCGCTTTTTTCTGTCAGAAAAACTCTCTCTCAGACCCTCGCATAAATCATTATATTTGTATACAAGCCTTGTGTGTTTTGCCGCATCCTGTTCACGGCATACTTCGCTCGCACAAAGGCAAACAAGTGCCTCAAAAGCAAGGGGCGAAAGGTCAAATACAAAGCTGTCGGCGGTAGTTTCAGTAATAACCTGCGGTACCTTTCTGTACTCTACGGTAACGGCTTCGGCTTTGCCGATTTCGCTCTTTGGTATAAATGCGTATCCGCCCTCGGTGCATATTCTCTCATGGTCAGCTTTTCCGTATCTGCCCTCAACACTTATAATCTCGTCGCAATTCTCGGGAAGCTCAAAACTTGCCTCATTTACACCGCAAAGAGCCGATACATTTGTGCGTCCGTCGTTGGCGTAAATGCAAAAATCCATGATTTTTACAGAACCCGAAATACCAACTCTGTAAACAGACGAGCTTGCAAGCGAAATATACCCTCTTTTTGTTGTAAGAGTAGATGTGTCGCTACAGTCGGCTGTTCCAAGAACAGCACCTGTGCTGTTGTAAAAGGTAACTCTTCCGCTTCCGAAATATCTGAAAAATATGGCAAGGTTTGCAGTCGGGGAAGAAAACTCAATCAGATTTCTGTCTCCGTCGGGTATTTCTCTGTCGTAAAGAATTGGAGTAAAGCTGTTGATTTTCTGAATAGCCTTGTCAATTGCAATAGGCAAAGACTTGTACATTCTGACAAGGCAGGAGTTTACTGTATCGGGTATTCTTGACTCAATATGCTGCCTGTCACCGTCAGAGACAAATACCGTGTCGGACGATGAGGAGTATTCGTCAAGTATGTCGAATATTCTTTTTTTCAGGTTTTTGTATGTTGTATCAAAATTCATTTTATTTCTCCTTTCAATAAGAAAAGCCGTCCGCCGTAGCGGACGGCTGTAAAAACTACACCATCATGTTAGCTTGGATTTGAGAAAATGATAGGTCTTGCATCGCCAAAGCCAAAGGCAAAATCCACATAACCGATGTAGTCGGTAATAAGGGGATTGTCCTGGGGAGATACAAGAACTGTAGGCTTTGTAATGTATACAAGCTTCAATACCTCAGAGAGCATGAGGGAATCAGCAACAGCCCACTGCTTGCCCGAAAAGCCTGCATTGCCTCCGCCTACCACAAGATACTTCATGCCATATACGGGGTTTGCCGCATTCTGGGAAGACTCGGTATCGGGATTGTTTTCGGGAATAAGACGTGCATTTGTGCCGCAGATTTCCTTAGCCTTTGCTTCAAGCTCGGGGCTTACAAGAAGAAGGTCCATGTTGCAGGCAAAGGGAAGACCGTCGGGTGTAACAAATCTCGATGCCATTGTCTGTGCCTTTGTAATGGCAGAAACAGAAAGGTTGTCGTGTATAAGATTAGAGAATGTACCCGAGGAAGCCTCTGTGCTTACAGGGTGCTTGTCACTTGCCCATGCCACACCGTCAGCGCCGATGTTGGAAAAAGCACCGCCAAAGAGTCTGTAAAACTCGTTGAGCACTGTCATATAAGCAGAGTCTGCAAGGCGTGTACCGATTTTCTTGGACTCGCCTGAGTAGTCAATCTTTGCCTTCTTGTATGTACTTGTAACCTTGAGGGCATGCTCCTTGGGAGTAATGGTTGTAATAAAGGTTCTCTTTGTATCTGCTCCCACAACGGTTGTGCCGTCATAAACAGGCATTTCGCCGTAGCCGCCGACCCCCTCCATTCTGTAGTCAATGTCGTCCTGACATACGACATCGCAAACCTTGCCGATTGCGTCAAGACGCTTTGAGTATCTCACATCAAATCTCTTTTTGATAAGAGGATAAAGGTCATTGTGCCATGTGTAAATATCATTCATTGTTTTTTGCTCCTTTCGTACCGGTTAAAATAATGTGGAGTCGTTAAACTTCACTTCAATTGTTGCATCTGTCTTGTTTACGCCTGTAACCATGAGAGCAGCATCCAAATCGTCAGTCAGGTTCATACCCTTATAGTCATAATCAACACCGCCGATAAAACCTACATAAGGAATGACAGCATAAACGTCACCTTTGCAGGTAACCCCGCCCTCTTGGATTTCATAGGTATAATTTGTGCCGGTGGTAACGTCGGAAATCTTTCTCACTTCACCAATGCTGTCGGTGTTGGTAGAGCCCTCGCCCTTTGCGACAAGCATGAGGCTAAAAAAAGTGAGATTACCCGTAACATAGCCGCCATTTTCGCACACAAGTGTTGTGGATGTACCGTTTTCCACAGCTGTAAGCCTCATGGCAGGTACGGAATAAACACCGTTCTTCGTTATGTCAATTCTGATTTTCTTACCGTTTGCTCTTGGGTTAAGAAGGTCTTCCTTTCCGCTGTGGTCCTCTGCGGCAACGCCTATGTATTCACCTGTGACGTTCTTGCCGACAAGACCTCTGTTTGTGCATTTGAGAGCCTGCCCTGCTTCAATTGCTTCCGAAGCATTGCTGAGCTCAAATTCTTTGATTACGGGGACATTTGCCCCGCCGAGTCCGTACAAAAATTTCATTTTTTCTCTCCTTTTTTGTTTTTTTAGTTTGTTCTTCCGGCTCTTTTGGGAACCGATTCTAATAGATTTGCATATTCACGGTAGGACATTCCTGCGCTCTTTGCAATTTCCATTTGCTGCTTTGTAAGATTTGCAGCACCTCCTACCGTGCCCGACTGCGAAGAAAATGCGGTTGATGCAAAGGATGAATAGCCGTCGTTTTTCACATTTTGGTCATCTCTTTCGCCGAAGGATGAGATAAAGGAAAAGAAATCGTCGACAATTTCACGGATATTTCCGCTTTTCCCCTTGGCAAAGCGCTCAAATAAGTCACCCGAAAGGAGCTTTTCAACCTCGCCCTTGGGGTATCTTGATTTGATGTCGCAAAGCATGGAAACAAAGCCGTCCTGTGTATCTTTTTCCTTATTTTCTGCGCTATCGTCTGTGTTTCCGCTCACATACCGAGCGTCGCTTTTTTCCTTTGCGTCTGCGTCCGCAAAGTCCTGCTTTCCGTTTTCGGAAATCTCTTTTGCATCACTTTCTTCATCTGTGCTCTCGCACATCTCTTCCGGGACTTCTTCCTTAGCATCGGAGGCTTCCTCCGCCGTGTTTTCGGCAGAAGGATTCTTCAGCTTTCCTACAAGCTCCCTTGCCATTTCGGCATAGGAGCTACCCTTTATCAGTCCCTTGTCCGCCGCACTTTTAAGCAGCGTCTTGACAGACAGAAGTGATTCGTTCACCCTTCGCTCCCTTGAAAGTCTTTCAGAGATAATCTCCTCAAGCTGACTCTGGGTAAACATCTTTTCCTGCTTGTCCGTATTTTTATTTTCAGCATCATTTTGTGATGCAAAAGATTCGTTTTCGTTTCTTTCAATATCAGTCATTGTTTTCTTCTCCTTTTTCAAAACTGGCTTCCAAAATTTTCATAATGTCCTCTGCCGATATTTCGCTCATTTCTCCCTTGCCAAACTTTTCATCAAGGTATGAGCAAAGCTCGGCCCTTTCGGGAATACCGATGGTTTCTATGTATGCCTTTACGAGCTTGTAGTTGTCCTCATTTATCTTCATATTCATGAGAGTGGAAAGCGCCGATACGGTAAACGCCTTTGAGTTTGAAATGGCAGAGCCTGTGTGTACCGTAACATCAACGGCAGGAATGTATTTCTTTTCCCTTGTCTTTTTCAAAAATCCGCCGAAGCTGTATACATATTCGTCCTCACCCGAAAGTCCTAATCTTATGACTCTGCCGTCGTTGTAAAACTCAAGACTTGTCTTGTCTATAAGCTCAAAGAGCCTCTTAAAACCTGCATTTCTGTCAATGCTTTTAAGATTTTTTCTTGACTCTGCCCTCTCATTGAGAAGCGCGATGCCCGTCGCTGTTGTAACTCCTGTCGGCTCCTTGCCCTGATTTACCTCAAAATTGCCGGTAGTACTCTCAATAAGGCTCTGCCAGAAGGACGCACCCGAATAGAGAGAATTTTCTGCAGATGCAAGATTTCCGAGGCGCGCCACCTTTCCCATCATACCGGGACGTAATTTCCAGACAGCACCGGGGGAATTGTCCAGGGTTTCACCGTCGGAAAGGGCATTTTCCTCCATTAAGATTATGTCGTTTGAGGAATATGCACTGTTGAGCTGTGCAAATATAAGCTCCCTGTCTTTTGCGTCAATAAGAGGGATTATTGCCTCAAGCTCGCTCTTGCCCCATATTGACTTGTCATTAGGGATTCTTGAATACAAAACAAAGGGATAACAGTCAAATCCCGTCTTTCTCCAATACTTCGGAATGTATCTTACTTCCTTGCCGTTAATGAGAACGCAAAGTCCTATGTCACCGGGTTTCCATTCGTAAAGAACACTCTCTTTGCCGACATTTACCCTCATACTGCCACTTTGGGTCTGCCTGAACCACCATTCTGTAACAGTTACCGTGTCATCGTCGCTGTCATAGCTGTCATAGCTTTTTTTGTCAAATGCCCTCTCGTCGAGATAGTCTGAAAGCGAGGCGTTCATTTTTTTCATGTCTTCTTCAAAAATTCTTGCCGCCTTTGCCTTGTGCATTCTGTAAACATAGCCTATGTATTCGCAGGAGTCTACATCTGTCGCCGTGGGGTCGGGATATATTTCATATGGCTTTGGTGAGAGAACCGTAACCTCTCCCTTGTCCATGCCAAAATCCGCATTGCCGTCCCAGCAAACCTTCCAAACCGCACTGCCGTCGATGCCGAGTCGCCTTTCATTTCTTGAATTTTTGTAAGACAGGTCGTTGTTGTCACAGATGTATCTTACAATCTCTTCCCTCTGCTTTGCCTTGTCGTAGTCGGTTCTGTCACGGGGAGAGAACTCAAAATCGGGAACGGCAGGGGAAATCTGCGTTTCTACGTGAAGATAACCGTCTGTACTCTGGGCGGGAAGCCAGGGAAGCGAGTTTTCTCCGCAGAAGAGTGCGGCACTCGAGAGTGTCTCATGCTTTCCGTCGTAATAGGCACGCATTCTTTTCCAGTATTCGTCGATAGCACTTCTTGAAAGGGCGGCATATTCAAGAAGAAACTCTATGGTTTCCTCTCTCTGTGCTGTTCCCGAATAATCGTAGAGTGCCGAGGGGGAAAGCTGTTTTGGTGTTGTTTTTTTCATATCCTTTTCTCCTTTTTGATAATATCTTTGAGCTTCTTTGAAGAAGCAATTTTTTGATTTGGAAATATATCTCCGTATCTCGATACCGCAAAGTACCTAAGAGCATCGGGCGCATGGGTAATATTATGGGGAACGGTCGAAGCATCGCCTATTCTGTGCTTGTCGTGAAGTAAAAGAGGAATACATCTTATAAGATTCTGACAGTTTCTCATGATTTTCAATTTTCCCTCTTTTTTGAAAAATTCGCGCAAACACATCCAGCCGCCGATTCTCTCGCTTTTAAGTTTTGTGAGATATACGCCGTTTTCCGAAAATAGCTCAGCAATGCTTTTGCCGCTGTCCTTCTGCCTTGACCATAAATCAGAAGGAGCTATAACCATGCAAACTCCGTCCATCTTTTCTTTTATCAGCTCTGCCGCATGGCTGACAATGAGGTTTTCTCTGTGTATTTCATCGTAAACTACGCAGTCTCCCTTCCCGTCCACAGCCACAAACAGCGCCGCAAGCATGTCAAGACCGTAGTCAATTGCGCAGTATTTTTTAGCTCCTGGTGCAATTTGCTCGACATCTATTGTGTGCTTGTGATAGTCAAATTCCGAAAAAAACTGTCCCTCAAATTCGTCCCACCTGCCATTGAGCCACGCACTTTTAAGTGAGGGCGGCAGACTCTTTAACTGGTCGAGATAGTCGGGGTTCTGTGACAGCAGTATTTCGTTGTCATAAACAAGTGCCTGAATAAACTTATAATCGTCGGGGTTTTCTCCCTCGCGAAAATCTCTGTCAATGAAAAGTCTCTTTACCCAGCCATGCCCGACACCTCCGGGGTTGCAAGTAATGTACATTCTTTTGGGGAAATTGTTAGCCCCCCTAAGACAGGCTTTTAATGTCTGAAACTGATACTCCGTCAGTTGTGTTGCCTCGTCAAGGGCAATAATGTCATATTCCTGCCCCTGATACTGTAAGAGATCCGAATCGCTGTCAAGGTATCCGAGCTGTAGACGTGAGCCGGACGGAAATTCAAAGCATTTTTTTGTTTCGGAATAATTGCAGAAATCCGACAGCTCACAGACAAGAGGACGTATGTGATTTTCACGAAGCTCGGGAAGTGTACGTCTTATAAGAAGCATGGAAATCCCCTCGTAATTTAGGGCAAGAAGTACCAGCTTTCTCCTTAGTGCCCAGCTTTTTCCTCCGCCCCTTGCACCGCCGTAGGCAACATACTTTGCATCGGCAAGAAAGAATTCCTTCTGCCTTTTCTGGGGATAACCCGACAGCACAAGATTTTTGCTTTTTTTCAAAACCTCACCCTACCTTGCAAGCTCGCACATATCGGGTGAAAGTGTGACGGTTATGTGCTGTCCCTTTGTTTTTTCCTCGTCTGCGCCCTCCCTTTCTCCCCAGCCAAAATTGTATTTTAAACTGTTGAGTGAGGCGTTGCAGGAAAGGGTTCCCGTCAGCATATTCTCTTCAATAAACGCCTCGATTTTCGCCATGGCGCGCTTGAAAATGCCCTCATGCCGCTTAACGTGTAAAAGCCTTTCAAATTCTTCTCTCGTAAGACCTGTGTGGCAGAGAAGCCCCGATAGGGTGTAAGGCTTTACAATATCCTTTTTGCCCTCGTTTGCCGCATCACATAAAAGAAAATAACAATCAATTTTCTCTTGTAGCTCTGTAAATTTTTCATTTTTGCTCTGCATTATTCTTTCCTCCTTAAAAAATTATTTCATCCGTAAATTCGCCAATATTATCCTCTGTGTAATCGTTAAAGCAGTCCCTGTGGACAATGTCTCCCGTTTCTTTAATCCACAAAGCCCTCTCACCCGTCACAAATCGGTATCCGCAATGGGCGCATACTGTCATATGCCCCGAAAATTCCCTGCAGTCATTTCCTGAAACCGTCTTCATCAACTTCCTCGCTTTCTTTTTATAATGATTTAATAGGATTATCAGAACGTATGTTCTAATAAACGGACAAAAAATATCCCGGGCACGAATGACCGGAACATCTGTTTGTTCTGTGACTGTATTTTACCATAAAAACAGCCGTTTGTCAATAGAAATTTAGAACATAGGTTCGATTTTGTAGCTCTGCACAAAAACATTTGTTCTATATTTGCTAAGTTGTACAAATCGCAAGACAGGAAACGACAAAAATAAAACCACAGCAAATCTGTGGTTAATGTATTATATCTATTTTAACATCATACTTCTTTATTGCAGTAAGTGACCGTACCAAATGTTTTTGCGTTCTAATGCTACTATTTGAAAATGCTTTAAATGCATAGTCTAAGGCAAGTCTGAAATACATTCTGTAATCGCCCTCCAGCTTATTCGCCGTTAGGTATTTCCCGTATTTGAGTGCGTTTTTGCTTACGTTTATCATACAATCCTTGCAGCCTACATTTGCCCCCAGCAAAAAGAATGAGATACTCTTTTCATAATATTCCGCATTGATTTTTGCTTTTTTTCCATAATACCTTCCAACTCTCGTTGCCGCCTCAACATTACCGTTCAAAGCCAGTTTTTCCATTCCTTCAAGGCTGAATTTATTTCCGTCGAGTTTGAAATAATTCATGTAGTTTCCCCCATAAACAAAAAAAGTGTGTCCCCGAAGGAACACACAAAAAAAGCGGTTCCCTCATTGTTGTCACACAAGCAAATCTCCGAAACGAAGGTATTGCAAAGAGAGAAAACGCCTTTTTATCGGAGTTTTCCCTTCGTATCGGAAAAATATTTACTTGTGTGACAAATGTATTATATCCTATTTCATCTTTTTTGTCAACCGTAAACTTAAAGACAGCTCCGCAAACTGCAAAGCTGTCTCAAATGTTAATTATAACACCGAAATTTCTCTCATAAGCGAGAAGGAATAAATCAGTGCATCTTTTACAACGCCCTCAGTCATTTCCTCAACCGCCCTCTTGTAATAAAGAAGCTGCTGCCTGTGACGGCGTATGAGCAACTGCTCCGCACCCTCTCCAAAGCAGGCGTCGGTCTTGAAATCAACAACCGTGTACGTGCCGTCCTCGTTTTCAAAGAAAAGGTCAATTACCCCCTGCACAAGAACATCGCCGACATATTCCCCCTCAAAGGAGGCAAGGTCAAGATTAAACCTCTGCTCACGGTAAATTTTCTTTCCCTTTTTGATTTTGCTATAAAAGGGTGACGAGAAGAATCTGTCAAGTTTTGATATGTCAAGCAGCCCTCTCTGCCTCTCGTCGATAAAGCCCATGGAAAGAAGCCTGTCTGCCTCTTTTTCACAGCCGTCCTCGCACTTGTCGTAATGAGCAAACTGCATGAAAAGATGAAGAGCAGTACCCTTTTCCGCTCCGTCCGCCGTCGTTTCTCCGCTTACAAACCGTGGCTGAAGCTCTTCTTTTTCTTCGTAAGAAGCCTCATCCTTCGATAGCTCTGTTTCTTCCTGCTCGTCAATAAGTCCTTTTTTCAGGCGTGAAACTGTTATCTTTGCGGGAATGTCGACATAATCATATGTAAATGAACCTACTTTTCTAAGCTCCTCAAGAAGTTCGTCGTCTATTTCTGTTTCATCCTGAGTGCAGACTTCTGCTTGCTCCTGCACAATTTCCGAATCATATAACGCCTTTATGTCCTCACAGGAAAGGTATGAACATTCAAGATATTTCTCCGCCTCATATTCTGTGGGCAAAACGTTCATGCCTGCCCCGTTAAAATATCCCGAAACTGCACTTTCATTTGCAAGACAGGACAAAATCATCGAGAAGTAATTGTTACATTCCCCAGCATTTCCCACAAGGCCGCTCGACTGTACATCCTTCATTGCGTTTTCAATCTTTTTTGGGAAAGCTCCCGTCATAATAAGCATGTCTCTCGCTCTTGTCATGGCAACATACAGAATTCTTACCTCTTCTTCAAGAAGCTCTCTGTCTATTTCCTTTGCCACGAATTTTCTAAATGGCGTATCAATGCTTATAAGACCGCTCGAGGATTCCGTACTCCTTATTGCGCCCGTGTCGCAGAGCTTTACCGCAAGACCTGCGTTTTCGGAGAATACAAGCCTTTCCCTCTCGTCTCTCTTGTCAAACTTCTTTGAAAGATTTGCCACAAAGCACACAGGAAATTCAAGTCCCTTTGACGAGTGTATCGTCATAAGAGAAACACAGTCGCCCATAATCTCTCTTTCGGATTTGACATCGCTGTTTTCCATTGAGCCGTTTATGTAATCTATAAATGCACCTACACCGCGGAACGATGTCTTTGAAAAATCGCGTGCCATCTGATAGAGCTTTAACAGATTTTTTCTCGTTCCTTTTTTGTCATCCGTAAAGGAATCCGACGAGCAAAATCCGGGAATATCCATGTCGGTATACAGCTTCCATAAGAGCTTATCGGCACTCTTACCCCTTGAAAAGTTCCTGTAAAAACGAAGTGTTTTTACAAACGAAGAACATTTGAGGGATAAATCGAAGTAGGTTTCCTTCTCGTTCTCTCCAAAGTTTATGACCGCGCGGTAAAGGCTCATGTCCTTGTATTTTTTCTTTATGATTGCAAGCTCGTCGTCGGTAAAACCGCCGGCAAAGGAACGCATAAAGCCTGCAAGAAAAATATCTCTCTCGGGGTTGTCAATTGAGGAAAGTATGTTGAGACAGAGAAGAATCTCCTTCTTGCCGTAAAAGCTCTCACCAAAGCTGCAGGATGACGGAATTCCGCAGGCATTGAGTACAGATTCAAACACCTTCAATGACGCCTTGTTCCTTGCAAGAATACCGATGTCGGAATATTTGTACATCCTCCCGTCGGAGTCTGTGTGTTCAGGATTATTTACGATTTGCTTGATTTTATTGCACAGAAGCGCCGCTTCAAGCTCGGGAGAAGATACTCCCTCTGCAACATCCGAGTCATAGCCAAAACCAATAAGCTTTACCTTGCCGTCTATGCTTCTGTTTTCGACCCGCCCGAAATTCAGCCTGTCGCCGTCGCCGTAATATTTTCCCATAAGCCTTTCAAAAATTATGTTTGTAAGACCTATGACACTTTTTGAACATCGGAAATTGTCGCTCATAAAGATGCGCTTTGCGTTGCCGTCCTTTTCAATATCGCAAAAACTGTCTCGGTAGGACATGAAAATTTCACTTCTCGCACCGCGGAATCTGTAGATGCTCTGCTTTATATCGCCAACCATAAAGCGGTTGAATTCACCGCCTTCATCCGTCTTAGAAATTGCACGGAAAATCATATCCTGCAAGGGATTTACGTCCTGGTATTCGTCAATATAAATTTCCTTGTAGCTCTCACGAAGTGTTACTGCAAAATCCGTCACCTCAAAAGGAGAAAAACTTTTCACAAGAAGATTGAGTGTAAATCTTTCGGCATCCGAAAACTCGAGAATTGAAAGCTCGCGTTTTCTTTCGTCCATTCTCTCTCTGAATTCGTTAACCATTTCAAAGAGCTTTCCTATTATCATTCCCGAATCCTGCGCTGCAGTCCTCAAAAGCTCCTCGCCACAGCAACAAAGCTCCTTGACATTCTTTACAAATTCGTCTGCCACCGCTTTTTTGGAAGCGGAAATGGCTTCCTTAAGGCTTTGATTCTCAAACGTTTTAGGCACTACCTTGCCCGCAAAGGTAGCAACCTTGTGAGACATGACAATGCTCCGTAAATAAGAGTATTCCCTGTCGCAGGCGTGATAAACTTCCCTTGCAAATTCGTATTCACTCTCAAGCACACCGTAATATTTGTCCATGAGAATGTCGTAGGGTGTACAGGCATCCATGAGTTTTTTCATGGTTTCCACCGTCTCTTTTGCACTTTCCCTTATGCTTTCCCTTACCGAAGCACCGAAAGCTGTTTCAAAAAACTTTTTGCCCTCAGAAACCTCTCTGTAACCCTCGGTAACGCTCCTGCAAAAACCCTCACGGTCTGTGACATTTGAGAGCTTGGTATCAAGGGCAAGGAGTGTATCAACAAAGCCCTTGTCATTCTTTGATGAGGCAAAAACCTCATACGTCGCAATAAAGCTCTCGTCGTCGCCATGCTCCTCAAAGTAGCCGTCAACGACCTCATTCATGATTTTTTGCCTGATTACTTCAACCTCCGCCTCGTCTGCAATTCTCACAGACGCAGAAAGCCCCATTTTCTGGAAGTTCTCCCTTACAAGCTCATAGCAGAATGCGTTGATTGTCATGATTTTAGCTAAGGGCATAAGGGCTATATTTCTTATTATTTTCTTATTGTCGGGAAAGGCAGCTGCACGCTCGGACAGCTTTTTTCTTATTCTGTCAGATAGCTCCTTTGCCGCCGCCTTTGTAAAGGTAACAATAAGAAAATCATTTATGTTACATTCATCGTTTTCGTCGCAGATTCTCTCTAAGATTCTTTCGGTAAGCACCGCCGTCTTTCCGCTTCCTGCACCTGCCGACACAATAAGGGAGCAGTCACGGAGACTTATTGCATTTTTTTGGGATGTGGTAAAATTCATATGAGTGCTCCTTTGGGGTGATTTTTGGGGGAGAGGTTTCGTCCTCTGCGGAGGACGAGTTTCTTTTGCCCCGATGCAAAAGAAACCAAAAAATCTCCACTCATGGTCGAATACTACGCTTCGCTCCGTAACATTCGACCGAGCCGTGGCGGCTCTTTTTTGTTGTTCTACACTACGTACTCAAAAATCTCGCAAGCCATCATTTTTTTGATTGACTGCAAGCCTTTGTTTTGGGTAAGCCTACGGAGTGTTTGCTAAAGCCATAATTTGTTTTACTTGTCGAAAACCTTGCGGCTGTGCATTTTCTGTACACCATCTTGCCGCAAGGCAGGCTTTTCATATGAAATAGTGAGAGTTTCATTAAAATTTCTATTTTGGTTTCGTAGAGGGCTAAAAAGGGGTACCGCGCCCCGTGTCGAATGTTACGGAGCAAAGCAGAGTTTTCGACACATGAGCGGAGCGTTTTTTCCATATTTTGTGGCGTGCCAAAACATGGTCGCTTCCGCAGAAGCGAAATTCTTCCAAAGTCACGGAATAATCAAAAAGACACCCTGCGGGTGTCCCTTTTTACACCCGCTAAGGGTTTTCTATATCGTTGTCGCCTTTCTGGCGAATTACAAGCTTAATGGGCGTGCCCTCAAAGCCGAATACCTCGCGCAGTTTGTTTTCAATGTATCTCTGATAAGAGAAGTGGAAAAGCTCCTCGTCGTTTACAAACAGAACAAAGGTGGGCGCCTTTACACCTGTCTGTGTCATGTAGTAAATTTTTAGGCGTCTGCCCTTGTCCGTGGGAGGCTGAACTCGTGTTGTCGCTTCATTTAGAACATCGTTGAGCATACCTGTGGAAATACGCATTGACGCCTGGTCGTTTACATAGTTTATAAGCTCGTAAATTCTCTCAACTCTCTGTCCCGTCTTTGCCGAAATAAAGAGTATCGGAGCATATGTCATGTAGGAAAGAGCCGCATACACTTCCTTGCGGTAATTTTCGAGCGTTCCCGTTTCCTTTTCAACAAGGTCCCACTTGTTTATTATGATGATGCAAGCCTTGCCGCTTTCGTGTGCAATACCTGCAACCCTCTCGTCCTGTGCCGTAACACCCTCGGTAGCGTCAATCACGATAAGGCATACATCTGCCCTGTCAACCGCCATTTCTGCTCGCAGGATGCTGTATTTTTCTATGCTGTCGGAAATCTTACCCGTCTTTCTGATACCTGCCGTATCAATAAAGGTGTACTTTCCGTACTCGTTCTCTATATCCGAGTCAATGGCATCTCTCGTTGTGCCGGCAATGTTGGATACAATCATTCTCTCTTTTCCGAGAATGTGGTTGACAAGACTGGATTTTCCCGCATTGGGTCGTCCTATAACCGCAACCTTAATCTTGTCCTCGTCATCGTCTTCTTCTATTTCCTCAGGCAAATATTCGCATAACTTTTCTAAAATGTCGCCCGTACCGCTTCCGTGAACGGATGAAACAGCAAACGGGTCGCCGAGTCCCAGCTCATAAAATTCGTAAAACTCCATGGGAAGCGCACCGATTGAGTCCACCTTGTTTACGCAAAGTACAACAGGCTTTGAGCATTTTCTGAGCATTGTGGCGATTTCTCTGTCGTCAGCCGTAACGCCTGCATGAATGTCAGTCATGAAAACAATGGCATCGGCAGACTCTATTGCAATCTCTGCCTGCGCCTTTATGTGAGTCATGATTGTGTCGTTTGTGTCAGGCTCAATACCGCCCGTGTCAATAAACATCATCTTTCTGCCGCACCACTCGACCTCATAATAAAGCCTGTCGCGTGTAACGCCGGGAGTGTCCTCGACAATGGCAATACGCTTGCCGACTATTTTATTGAAAAATGTACTTTTACCTACATTAGGTCTGCCTACAATGGCAACTATGGGTTTGGACATCTTCTCACCTACTTTTCTTGAAAGAAAAGTAGGAAAAAGAACTTTATTTTCGCTACTTTCTTTCTATGTCTTGTTCTTATGTTTATTTCTCAAATTCGGTATCGTTCGACCGCAATAAGGCTGCGGTCAAACTCATTCCTAATTCCTAATTTCATTCAAATCCCCAATGCAGTGTTGACGAAATCGTCGCCATTGCAAAGCACCGGTGTTATTTGTATATTTAACTTTTGTGACAGCTCATCAATGTGCATATTGTCGAGGAATAAATCCCCCTCATGCCTGAGCATAACCGACGGAATAAGCAATTCCTGTCCCAAATTCTCATTTTCAAGACGGTTGTAAACATCGCCACCAACAAGAAGCCCTGCGACATTAACAGAATGACCGAAAAAGTCATTTTTGCACTCGTATACATCAAATGTAAGTCCATCAAATTCCTCTTCCAGCCTTTTCGCCATACGCGAAATAAACGGATACGCCGCCTCACCCGTAACGCTCGATATGTGCCTCGGTTCGTCAAGACAAAAGCCCTCGTCCTTAAGCTCGTCTATACGGAAAAGCACCTCGTTTTCCATGCTCTTTATAAGTCCGACACCGTTGTCGAGCTGGGGATAGCCGTCATAGTAATCCTCGTCCGGAAGCTCGATTCCAGCCTTTAAATACCACTCATCCGAGCATTGCACAATGGTATGTCCCGTCTTTTCTTCGAACTCACGCCTCTTTTTGTTTACAAGTTTTATGACCTCTTTTGCATCCTCCCTTGAAAAATCCTCCAAAGGATAAAGCCCCTCCCTGTACTTTGTAAGACCCGAGGGTACAACCGCAACACTTTCAACACTCGGAAAGAGTGTTGCCAAATCATCAAGAGTTCTCTCAAGCTCTTTTCCGTCGTTTAGCCCCTTGCAAAGCACAATCTGACAGTTCATGGAAATTCCGCCGTCGCGGAACATATCCATGTAACGAAGCACATCTCCTGCAAAACGGTTATTTAACATCTTGCAGCGAAGAGCGGGATTTGTGGTATGAACAGAAATATTTATCGGTGAAATTCTCATTTTTATGAGCCTTTCAACCTCAGCTTCTTTCATATTTGTAAGAGTCACATAATTGCCGTAGAAAAAGCTCATTCTCGAGTCGTCGTCCTTGAAGTAGCACATTTCTCTCATACCGCAAGGGTTCTGGTCAATGAAGCAAAATACACACTTGTTTGTGCAAGAATGCTTTTCGTCCATAAGATAGGTACTGAATTCAAGTCCGATGTCATCATACTGAGGTTTTTTGATGTCAAAGATAAGTTCTTTGCCATCCCTTTGAACCTTGAGCTTCAGTTTCTTCTCGGTGATGTAGAATCTGTAATCGAGAACATCATTTATTTCATTGTCACTTATGGAGATGAGAAAGTCTCCTGCAAGAAGTCCTGCCTTTTCGGCAAGTGATTTCTTTTCAATTCCCGATATTTTTACCATTATTCAACGTTCCTTGTAACTACATATTCGCACTGAGTTCTGTCGGTGGCGTTTATGCCGACAGAACGGCGTTATTTGTGCGACACCGACGGCTTGTTTTTTTCCGGAGATTGCCCGCGAATTTGCTGTCGGGCTTTCCCGACGCAGAAAGGGAAGACTTGCTTATTTCGGCAAACCTTCCCTTATTACGCTTTAGTTGTCGTGCAAAGCTAAGAATAACTTACGCTTCCTTTGCTTCTGTGGAAATGTATTCCTTGCCGGCATATGTTCCGCAGTTCTTGCAAACTCTGTGTGAAAGGATAAATGTTCCACACTTGGGGCACTTTGTCATGCCGGGAAGACCGAGCTTCCAAACATTGCTGCGTCTCTTGTCACGTCTCGCCTTGGAGACCTTTCTCTTTGGTACTGCCATTTCAGGGCACCTCCTATATTTTGATATGTTTTTTATAAACTTAATTTATCGCAAAGACTATTTTACTACTTTTCTTCGTAATTGTCAAGTAGTTTTTTCAAGTCCTCGAGCCCGTTTCCTTTCTTAACCTGCTTACAGGAGCATGTGGATAGGTTAAGATCGGTTCCGCACACAGGACAAAGTCCTTTGCATTCTTCCTTACACAAAACCCTCTGCGGAAGTTCAAGATAGAAAAGCATTCTTGCCAGCTCTCCTACATCTAAAAGCCCGTCGGGAGCCTCGACATATTCGTCGCTGTCTTCGCTGAGTCTTCTTGTAATGCCGTATTCGGCACTCACACAGAGATGATTTGCTACCTCTTTTGCACACCTTGCACAAAGGCAGGTGTAATCGCCCGTCACTTCAATGCTTAAAGCAACATAGCTCTCGTTTTCATTCCGTCCTCTTGCCTTTTCAAAGATTTTAGCTTTGACGTGCGGTGCTTCTTCAAACACATAATCGCCTGTCGTGCCGTCCTCGATGTCAAGATTAAAGTCGAGATTTATTTCGCCCACGATGCCGTTGTAAATTTTGGTTACATCAACCACCGTGTTTTTTGTTTGTTCGCCGTGACTTTTCATCACGCCTCCTAACCGACTGCCACTTTTGCAGTCACAAATGATATTATATACTAACTTTTTCCGTTTGTCAACATTTATACAAAGTTTTTTGTGAATTTTCTTTTAACGCAATTATACGTCAAGATTTGTAACATACTTTGCGTTTCTCTGTATAAAATCACGTCTGGGTTCAACCTTTTCGCCCATGAGAAGAGAGAATGTTTCGTCAGCCTTGAGAGCATCGTCCATGTCAATTCTGATAATAGTTCTTGTTTCGGGGTTCATGGTTGTTTCCCAGAGCTGCTCTGCATTCATTTCACCAAGACCCTTGTATCTCTGGGTGTCAACGCCGGTTGTACCAAGCTCTTCAATGTACATATCTCTTTCTTCGTCCGAGAATGCGTATCTTACCTGCTTGCCCTTCCATACTTTGTAAAGAGGAGGCATGGCACTAAAGATGTGTCCCTGTTCAATAAGAGGCTTCATGTGACGGAAGAAAAGTGTGAGAAGAAGTGTCTTGATGTGGGCACCGTCGACATCGGCATCGGCCATGATAATGATTTTGCCGTATCTTAACTTTTCCATATCAAACTCGTCACCGACACCACAGCCAATTGCGATGATAATAGGCTTTATCTGCTCACTCGAGAACACCCTGTCAAGTCTTGCCTTTTCAACGTTGAGAATTTTACCTCTCATTGCAAGGATTGCCTGGTATCTTGAATCTCTGCCGTCCTTGGCTGTACCGCCGGCAGAGTCTCCCTCTACTAAGAAAAGTTCGGATTCGTGTACGTCCTTTGTCTGACAGTCGGCAAGTTTGCCGGGAAGACTTGTTCCCTCAAGAGCCGTCTTTCTTCTTGTGAGTTCTCTTGCCTTTCTCGCCGCTTCTCGAGCCCTCGACGCCTGAAGCGCCTTTTCCAAGACCGTCTTACCGACACTGGGGTTTTCTTCTAAATATTCGCCAAGCTTCTCCTGCATGAGTGCTTCAACAAGAGGCTTTATGTCGGCATTGCCGAGCTTGCTCTTTGTCTGACCCTCAAACTGTGCTTCAGGAAGTTTTACACTGACAATCGCGCAAATACCCTCTCTTACGTCGTCGCCCGACAAATTCTTGTCGTCAGCCTTGAGATAGCCGTACTTTCTGCCGTACTCGTTGAGAATTTTCTTGAGAGCATTCTTAAAGCCCTCCTCGTGAGTACCGCCCTCTATGGTGTTGATGTTGTTGGCAAAGGTAACAAGGGTTTCGTTGTAGGTGTCGTTATACTGAAGTGCTACTTCCGCCGTAACATCCCCCTTCTTGCCCGCAACGTAGATAACATCCTCATGGAGCATCTTTGCATGCTTCTTGTTGTTAAGGAATTCAACAAAGCTGCGTATACCGCCCTCAAAGCAAAGCTCGGCATGCTTCTTGTGAACTTCCTTGATACCACCCATACCCTTTTCGAGAGCAAGAACGTTTTCTTCCATGTCCTCTTCGTCAATTACCGCCTCATCAGACATCGTACCCTCGTCGCCCGTGATTTCAAGAGCCTCGCCCCCTGCAATGTCACGAAGGTCAATAAGCTCAATTGTAAGACCTGCGTTAAGGAACGCCTGCTCACGAAGACGTGTAAGAACAGTATCATAGTCAAATACAAGCTCGTCAAAAATTTCAGGGTCAGGCTTGAAACGGACATAAAGACCGTGCTTGTCGGTAGTGCCTTCCTGCTGTATGGGGCGCACAACATGACCTCTTTCAAATCTTCCCGTAAATCTCTTTCCGTCGTTGCAGTTTTCGATTTCGGTCCATTCGGAAAGCGCGTTAACTACCGAAGCACCAACACCGTGAAGACCACCGGAAATTTTGTAGCCGTCACCGCCGAATTTACCACCGGCATGGAGAACGGTGAATACAACTTCAACGGTAGGGATTCCCATTTTGGGATGAATACCCGAGGGTACGCCTCTGCCGTTGTCCTGTACAGACACAGAGTTGTCCTCGTGAAGTGTTACGGTGATTCTGTCGCATATACCCGCAAGAGCTTCATCTATGGAGTTGTCAACGATTTCATAAATCAGGTGGTGAAGACCACGAACAGAGGTAGAACCGATGTACATACCGGGTCTTTTTCTTACCGCCTCAAGTCCTTCAAGTACCTGGATCTGATTTTCGTCATATTTTTTGTTCTCGTCAACCGCCGAGTCGCTCGCGCTGACAGTGTCAGTAAACTGGCTCTTTGTTTCTTCGGGAATATTCTTTCCGTTTTCGTTCATGTCTTGACCTCTCCTTATAACTATAAGTGTGTGTTCTTTCGTCTCCAGCGTCCCTCGATTGAAGACACCGAAAGTTGTGTCATGTATATATATTCTTTTCTCCCCTCGGCTTTAAGTACAAAGGACTTTGGGATGTCATTTCCGACAAGCACCAGATGTCCCTCAGATTCACATTTTGAGAGAAAACGCTTTGTATCTGTTTTTGTACTTGCAGTGTCAAGGTCGAAGATGCCAAGGATTTCGTCTTTTCTGAGAATCTGGCTTCCTCCGACGTTGATGTAGGGGTTTGTTTTGTTTGTTTTCATGATTGGTCCTTTTGTATAATGTGTAATCAAAACCGTAATGTTTATTTTTATCCTTTGTGAACCATGTTTTTGTTACTTTTCGTCACCGAAAAGTAACCAAAAGGTGTCCGCAGACAGCGGAACCCCTAATTCCTAATTCCTAATTTATTATATATCTTCCATCCTTAACGGTAACAACATTCATCTCGGCATTCTTCGGAAGTGCAGACCTGTCACAGCAAGTAATTATGCACTGCTTGTCAAGGAACATTTCCGAAAGCCGCTCTCTTCTTTTGTCGTCAAGCTCGGAAAAGAGGTCATCAAAAAGGAAAACAGGATACTCACCGCACTTTTCCTTTATTACCTCGCCCTCCGAGAGCTTTATTGCAAGCACAGCACTTCTTTGCTGTCCCTGCGAGCCAAAGGTCCTTGCCGCATATTCCGAAAGCTCGTCCTCGGGAACACTGCTTGCATCCTCGACAAACTTGCTTTGCTGTGAACTTTTGGCAACATATATCATAAGTTCGTCGTGATGCGGTCCGTGGCTCGTTTTGCCAAGCTCTATGTCGTGGTCGGTGTCGCGACTGTACATTCTGTAAAGCGCATCCGAAATTTCATTTTCGTCATAAGACGTTCCGTATGCCGCCCTTGACATATATTTTGCATAAAGTCCCTCGTTGCCGCCCGTAAGGTGTGCATACATCTGCCCTGCAACCTCGGATAGCTTTTCGCAGTAAAGACCCCTCTGCTTTGTAATTACCGCCCCTGCCTTCGATAGCTGGGCGTTGAGTACGTCAATATAGTCCCTGTCCGCACTCTTGCCGGAAAACTTTATGCCTTTGAGATAATTGTTTCTTTGAGACAGTACCTTTGCATATTCATTAAGGCTCTTTACAAACCTCGGCTGAATCTGACACAGTGCCATGTCAACAAGTCTTCGTCTTTCCTCGGGCGCTCCCTTTACAAGTGCCATGTGGTCGGGCGTAAAGAGCACCGCACGAAAATTTCCCAAAAATTCCGAAACCCTGTCAACCCCGACACCCTCAATCTGCATTCCCTTGAGTGCCATTTTTCCGTTTGCCATATAGGTGACGGACATTGTACGACAAAGAAGCGAATTTTCGTAGCCAATCTCTGCCCTTGCAAAGCTCTCGCCGTGGCGTATAAAATCCTTTTCGCTGCGCGTTCTGAAACTCTTGCCCGTAGCAAATAGGTATATCGCCTCCAGGGTGTTGGTCTTGCCTGCGGCGTTGTCGCCGTAAAGCACATTGACTCCATCCTTAAACTCCGGCGGATTTTCATAAAGATTTCTGAAATTCTGTGTTTTAAGAGTCTTAAGCCTCATTTATTATCAAAGCCCTTGTTCTTGTTGATTATCGTGCCGAACAGGAATTTAGGTAATTTCATCATTCTGCCAAGCCTTGTGGGCATACAGAGAAGCCTGTAAAACCATTCAAGGTTTGTTTTAAGGAAAAACTCGGGCGCTCTCTTGGCAATACCTGCAAAAACATCCAAAGTACCGCCGAGACCTGCCGCGAAGTTCACCTTCAGAGCGTCCCTGTTTTCATAAATCCACTTTTCCTGCTTGGGCGCACCGAGACATACAAACAAAATTTTTGCACCCGATGCGTTTATTTCATCAATTATCGAAGGAACATCGTCATTAGTAAAATAACCGTCCCTTGTTCCGACAACATTAAGTCCGGGATACTTTTCCTTCATCTTCTCTGCCGCTATGACAGATACCGCATCCCTTTCCTCGCACTTCTTTCCGCCACCGAAGAAGAACACTCCATCGCCCGTCTTTGCCGCGTACTGCATAATCTTTTCCGCCACCTCACAGCCGGGAACCTTTTCTTTAAGGGGTGTTTTCAGGATTTTCGAGGCATACACAACCCCTATTCCGTCAGGGATAACAAGTGATGCCGAATTTATAACCTCGTAAAGCTCAGGATTTTCAATACAGCTCTGTACAATCTCGGAGTTTGGCGTGAACATATAAGAAAAAACGTCCGTATCTATCATAGACTTAACAGTTTGCATAGCCTCGTCCATATTAACGTTGTCAAAATATACGCCTCTTATGTTGATTTTTTCACTCATAATAAAATCCTCCGAAAAAAGAGCATACTAATACGTAATTATTGTATCACATTTCAAGACCAATGTAAAGAGTTTCTTTGATTTTTAAGGCGTTTTTTTGAAAATTTTACGTCTATTTTCGCCCCCTTTTTCATACACATATACAAAGAAAAAATATCTCTTTCAAAACGGAGGAAAAATCATGGCAGAAACATCCATATACAAGGACATATCAAACCGCACAAAAGGCGAAATATACATAGGTGTCGCAGGACCTGTGAGGACGGGAAAATCAACCTTTATAAAGAATTTCCTCGATACCCTTGTGCTTCCGAACATGGAAGATGAATTCGCAAAAACACGCGCGCTTGATGAGCTTCCCCAGTCCGCCGAAGGCAAGACCGTCATGACAACCGAGCCAAAGTTCATCCCCGGCGACGCCGCCCGCATAAATCTCCCCTCAGGCACCTCCTTCAATGTCAAAATGATTGATTGCGTGGGCTACATAGTTCCCGGTGCCCTCGGACTTTACGAGGATGAAAAGCCGAGAATGGTAATGACCCCGTGGAAAAACGAACCCATGCCCTTCGAGGAGGCGGCGGAGCTCGGAACAGACAAGGTTATACGCGAACACTCCACCGTAGGCATCGTCATCACCACCGACGGCTCGTTTTCCGAGCTTGACAGGGCATCCTACATGGAGGCAGAGGACAGGGTCATAAATGAGATGAAAAAGGCAGAAAAACCCTTCACCGTCATTCTTAACACCACTTCACCTGATTCCGAGTCTGCGATAAAAATTGCGGAGGAAATCGCACAAAAGCACACCGTCCCCGTAATGAGAGCCGACTGCTTAAAAATGACCGAGGATGACATAATCAAAATACTCGAAACTCTCCTCTATGAATTCCCCATAACAGAGCTTCGCTTCTCTGTTCCCTCGTGGGTAGGCTCACTTGCCGAAGAGCATCCGCTTCGCTCGCGAATTTTGGGCGGCATTTCCGAAAAGGCAGACACAATCTCGCGCCTTTCCGAGGTAAAGGAGTGCTTTTCCGAGGTATATGACTCAGAATTTGACACAGGTATCCACTTTGACTCGGTAAATCTCTCCGACGGCACAGCAAAGCTCGACATCAGCGTGCCGAGAGAATTGTTCTATAAAATACTCGGCGACCAATCAGGACTTGATATACGCAGTGACGAAGACCTCGTGGAGATAGTAACCACCCTCTCGGCTTCCCGAAAGAGGTATGAAAAATTTGAAAAGGCACTAAAAGAGGTTGATGAAACAGGCTATGGCATCGTCACGCCCTGCGTTGAGGACATGACCCTTGAAGAACCCGAAATCGTAAAGCAGGCAGGCTCGTATGGCGTAAAACTGCGCGCCTCCGCCCCATCGATTCACCTCATGCGTGCCGATATAAAGGCAGAGGTAAGTCCCCTTGTCGGCTCGGAAAAGCAGTCGGAGGACATTGTAAAATACCTGCTTCATGAGTTTGAAGAAGACCCTGCAAAAATCTGGGAATCCAACCTTTTCGGAAAATCCCTCAATGACCTCATGGGAGAGAGCCTCAACGCAAAGCTTGCCCATATGCCAAAAGAAGCGCGCCTGAAAATGTGCGACACCCTCCAGAAAATCATCAATGAGGGTGCCGGCGGGCTAATATGTATATTGTTATAACTTACTTTTTTCTTTGATAAAAAGAAAAAAGTAAGCAAAAAAGAAAATATTTCGGGACTACATTTTGAAAAGCATTTTTAATGTCAGCTACCCGAATGAAGCACCGTTTGACCGCCATAAGCCCAAGCGGTCAAACTCGGCAATCATACCCCGAATAAACAACTATTCTCCCGTGTCCGTTTCAGATACGGGAGGATAAATTCAATCGAACATTTTACATTGTTTTCAATCCTCAGCAGAATGATGCGTGGCTCTTTTCTCTTTGCTTACTTTTTCTTTTCAGCATCAATGAATAATATAAATTTCACCCATGTCGTTGTTTGACATGGGTGAAGAATTC
>JAFTIR010000017.1 GCA_017456765.1 Clostridia bacterium
AGTTGGTCGCGTCCGGGGTTTGGGACCATGGGGCCGCAGGTTCGAGTCCTGTCACCTCGACCAACAAAACAGGAGTCGGTCAATCCGGCTTCTGTTTTTTTATTTGATAGATGGAAGGACTCGAACCTTGAGAAGGCGGCGAGCGTAAAGAAAAACAGCCTGAAACGGCTGTTTTTCAGCGAGGCAGTGCGAGACGGGAACCGCCAAAGCGGTCGTCGAGCAATAAAGACGCAAAGCGGCTTTGTCCTGTCACCTCGACCAAAAAAACAGGAGTCGGTCAATCCGGCTTCTGTTTTTTTATTTGATAAACGGAAGGACTCTAAGATTTTTTGATTGTGTATTATAATTTTCAAAAAAAGTTTAAAAAGCCTTGATTTTTCACAGCAAGTGTTGTAGAATGGTCTCAAATACTAAATTTTTCGGAAATGAGGAATGTTTACATGAAAAGAGTGCCCATAAGCATTATAATCGACGACCCATCTCCCGTGCTCTCGGTATACTATACTCACCACAAAACAGGCAAAACCGACGACGGACGAGAGGTAATAGAATATTTTCCAAACTCCTTCCTTGATGAGTTCTGCGACATAGTACGCGACTACGGAATAAAAGGAAAATTCAGCGTTGTTCCCTGCCCCGGAAACCGCGGTGACATTGTAAATGGCATTGAGGGCGTAAGCATGGAGGACATGAAAGCGTGGCTCGACACAGTTAAAAAATATATTGTACCAAACTTTGGCATAGGTCCCGAAATGCTCACCCACAACAAGGCGGTTGACCTTGCAACCGGAAAAGCTCTGCCCATGCGCGAGGTTGAATGGTCACAGACTCAGGACAGAACAACCCTTACCCCCTACATAACAAAGGCGCTTTCCATACTCAAGGAAGCAGGCTTTGACTGCTGCGGCGTAACAAGTCCCTGGCACTTTGGTATTGATGTTGAGGATGAATATACAATCTCAATTTCAAAGGCGGTATATGATGTTTACGGCAAGAAAAACGCATGGTATTTCCTGCGTGGTCTTCGTGACACACCCAATGCAAAGCCATGGGTTGCACTTGAAGAAGACGGCAGAACACTCGTTTCCGTCCCCGCAACAACAAGGGACAGAATCTGGCAGACAATCCACTGCACAGACACGAGCGAAGAATACATAAGCCGCGTTGCCGACGAGCTTATAACAAAAGACGGCAAAGAGGGAGAGATCATCCGCGTTCTTGAAACGGGAGGTTACCCTATTCTTATCACCCACTGGCAAAGCCTTGCGTCAAACGGTCTGTTTACGGGCGTAAAGGTTTTAAGAGAGGTTGCAAAGAGAATTGAAGATAATCTTAGTGACAGAGTAGAATGGATGAGTGTCGAAGAAATCATGGAAATGGTTATCGCCGACAAGGAAAGCTACCCCAAGAGATAGGAGAATAATTATGAAGTTTTTTCACGTTTACAATGAAAAGTGCTACGAAGGTCTTGTGAAAAACAATCTTCTGAACGAAGACTCAGGCTTCAAAATCCAGCACGCCTTTTCTGTTCCGGGAGAGCTCAAATTCAACAATTTTGCCGCCAAGGGAACAAAACTTCATTCCATGATAAAAGAAAACAAAATACCCTTTTATGTTGACAGAATCACGGGCGGTATAACATATCACAAGTACGACTTTGACAAGGAGCTTATCCGTGAATACGAAAGCATTCTCGGCGATTGGTTTCTGGGCTTTCAGCTTCACGAATCGGCAAGCAACATTACAGACTCCGACTGGAAAAGAATCCCTGAAATAATGGGGCACGACGGTCCGTATGACCTTGAAGAATTAAAGAAGGCTCTGCTTTCCAAGCTTACCAATGTTGCCGACGGAGAACGGCTTTACAAGCTTTCACACGGAACACCTGAATTTTATGCTCCGAGAAAGAAGCCTCATACAGTCGAAGAAATGCTTTCGGAATTTGAAGCTATTTACAGACTGAGAATGGACGAGACTCTCGGACATATGCTCCCCTGCGACAGCTATTTTCTCATGAACAGGCTTTACGAAAAGCTGGGTGTCAGGACATACATGCCCGAGGTCGGCTGGCAGATTGCAGACATGAGAATTGCGGTTGCCGCGGCTCGTGCTACTGCACAAAATGCAGGCAAAAAATGGGGTACATACTACGAAACATGGATTGCAGCTCCTACTGAGTACGATGCATCAATGCCCTGCTTCAACAAAGAACCCATAAACGAATGGTACCTTTCTCAGGAACAGCATGGTGACGACTTTACAACACATGGTCCTGCAGGAGGTTCTTCCAGACTTCTCCAGAAGAGAATTTATCTCTATTCACTTATGAGCGGTGCTGACTATCTTGCAGAAGAATGGGGTCTCAACTGTTCCTACACCGACATGAACACCTTTGACCTCTCGGAATACGGACTTGTAAAGAAGGAATTCATCGACTTTGCAAGAAATTACAAAACAGTAAAGGCACACATTCCCTTTGCAATTGTTCTGCCAAAGGAATACGCCTGCATTGAAATCCACAACCCCTTCAGAGTACGCAAAATCGGACAGCTAAGCGACACATACATGAGAATCGTTCTTGATGATAAACAAAAGGCATTCAACGGTCATGTTGAGAATGTACTTAAGCTCATGTACGAAAGCTACGGAGAACGCTACGGCAACGAGGGGCATGTCATGACAAACTCACGCTTCGGAGATTTGTTTGACATCATTTATGAGGATGCCGCAGAGGAAGTGCTTTCAAAGTATGACACGCTCATTGATGCTTCGCCCGACGGAAGATTTGCAAAGAATTGTGGCGGAAAGTACAGAGTTTTAACGAGTGAAAACTTTGAGAAGCTCGAGCTTGACATCAAGGCAAGAAGCAAAGAAGTAATGCCCGTAACGGTAGACGGTCTTCACTGGGTTGTTTCAAGGGACGATGACGGCAGAAGATTCCTTTCAATCTTCAACAACGAGGGAAATTACAGAGCCCGTCCCGTCGGCGACACCATAGATAAAAAGGCCGACAGACGAGTTAAGGTTTCATTTAAGGAAAGTGCAAACCTTACACCTATAAAGCTCTGCTGTGACAAGGTTAGAATCGAGAGAGCAGATGACTCGACATACTATGTAGATGTTCCTGCGGCAGGCTTTGCGATATTTGAATACTGATAATAACAAAATATGCATTTTGTCCCTGATATTTGCTCAATTGTGACAAAATGCATATTTTATATTGACTTTGAAAATCCCAATGTTATAATGACTTTAGTTAAATAACGGAGGTTGAAAAGTATGAAATTTTTTCACGTATATGACGAGCGAACAAACATCGGTCTTGAAAAAAACAATCTTCTGAACGAGGATTCGGGCTTTAAGATTCAGCACGTTTTTTCGCAGCCAAACGACAAAAAATTCAACACAATTGCCGCTGTCAATACCCCGCTTCATTCGCTTATCAAGGAAAACAAAATTCCTTTTTACGTTGACAGAATCACAGGCGGTGTACCTTATCACAACTACACCTTTGACAAGGAACTGATACATGAGTATGCTGAAATTCTCGGCGATTGGTTTTTAGGCTTTCAGCTTCACGAGTCAGCAAGCAACATAGGTAAAAACACTTGGCCCATGCTTTCAAGAGTAATGGGGCATGACGGTCCCTATGATGTTGAAGAACTGAAAATAAAAATGCGTCGCGGAAACACACACACTTATGAGGGTGAGCCTCTGTACAGTTTTGGACACGGTACTCCCGAATATTTCTCAAAGCTTTGCCGTCCAAAGACAACAGATGAATTCATAAGCCAGCTTACCGACTACTACAAGATGAGAATGGACGAAACATGCGGTTTTGTTCTCCCCTGCGACAGTTATTTTGTAATGGGCAAACTCTTTAACGAATTAGGTGTTCATTCATTCATGCCCGAAGCAGGCTGGCAGATTGCCGACATGAGAATTACAACAGCACTTACACGAGGCATTGCAGATGCTGCAGGAAAAACATGGGGTATCTATTACGAAACATGGCTCGTTGAAGACCCCAAAAACGTCACCATGCCCTGCTACTCGGACAACCCCGTTAACGAGTGGTGGCTTGATGTTGAAAGAAATCCCGAGGATATGGAAATTTTCGACCCACAGAGCGGTTCTTCAAGACTTCTCCAGAAAAGAGTTTACTACTTTAGTCTCATGAGCGGTGCAGACTATCTTTCCGAGGAATGGGGACTTTACTGCTCATACATTGATTCAAATGATTTTGAGCTTTCGGAATACGGTCTTATAAAGAAGGACTTTATTGAATTTGCAAGAAAGCACAAGCACATGAAGGCACACATCCCCTTTGCCGTTGTACTTCCCAAGGAATACTCCTGCGTTGAAACAGATTCTCCCTTCTCAAGAGCAAGATACGGCAAGGTAAGAGAAGACTACATGAACATTCCGATTTTTGATGCCCAGAGAGAGTTTGTTGCACACGTTGAAAATGTTCTCCGTCTCATTTACGACAGCTACGGAAAGGTAAGCGGAAACGAGGGACACGTTCTTTCAAATTCACGTTTCGGCGACCTTTTTGACATCATTTACGAGGACTGCAGTGAAGAAGTATTTGCAAAGTACGACACACTTATTGATGCTTCGCCCGACGGCGATTTTGCAAAGAAAAACGGTGCAAAGTACAGAGTTCTCACAAGCGAAAACCATGAAAAGCTCGAACAAGAGCTGCACAATAGAGAAAAAGAAATCATGCCCGTAACAGTCAATGGTCTTCACTGGCTCGTTTCACACGACGAAAAAGGAAGATACCTTTCAATCTTCAACAACGAGGGCAACTTCAGATTCCGTCCTCACGGCGACAGAATTGACAACGAGGCTGACATGACGGTTACAGTTTCTTTCAAGGAAGAAGCTGACCTCAAGGCACTTGTACTTGGCAACGATAAAGTGAAAATTGAAAAGGCAGCTGAAAAGACATATAATGTCACAGTACCTGCGGCGCAGTTTGCTATATTTGAATTCTAAACAGAGGTAAAGGAATGACAAGCAAAAAAGTACGGGATATTATCGAAAAATACTACAAGCTTTCAGGATTCCCCGCAGAATACGACAGGGAATTTTACGAGGCTCTCGACAAATATGACATTTCTCCCGACATTGAAATAGAAACCTACGACAAAAAGGAAACGGATCCGATGAAAAATCTCCTTTCCTACCTTTACTTATGCGACAAGCTGAAAAAACGTTTTGAGGACAGAAACATACCCGAAGAATTTTTCTTTCCCGTCGTAGAAGAAATAAAAAAATGGACATTTACGCACATAAGCTTTTCGGGTTCTCTCGGTCTTAGCGAGGTTGACTGGCTTGCTCTTCACTTAAAGGGAACTCTTTTCAAGCTCGGCAGACTTCAGTTCTGCACAAGAAAGTGCAATTTTGATGTTCCCGAAACAGGTCTTTTCAAGGGAGAAGACATAATAGATATGCACATTCCGAAAGGCGAGCCGCTGCTTTTCGAGGAATGCAAAAAATCGGTAAAGCGTGCAAAGGAGTTTTTTGCAAAGTATTTTCCCGAATACAGCTATACCCGTTTCATCTGCCATTCATGGCTGCTTGACACAACCCTTTCCGAAATTCTTCCCGAAAGTAGCAACATTATAAAATTCCAGAGTCTTTTTGACATTTACGACCTGAGAAAAAGCGACGACATTATAAACTACGTTTTCGGCTGGAAAAAGACAAGGGCAGACCTCGACAGGCTTGAAGCAAAATCCTCCCTTGCCGTAAAGGTAAAGGAAAGGCTTGAAAAAGGCGGCGATTTCTACATTGCCCTTGGAATCATAGACAAAGAAAAAGAGCTGTAAAAACAGCTCTTTTCTTTTTTATTTACTTTGAAAAATACTCTTTGAGATATGCAACATTTACAACCTTTTCGGCAAGGCTGTATTTATTGAAGAAGTAGTGGTTTGCCGCCTCATAGCCGATGGTTGAATTACTTGCCGCGGCATTATAAAGGGAGATTGTTAAAGTCAGCTCTTCATCAAGGATTTTAAGGATTTCTTCTCTGTTTTCCTTTTTGCCGTCATTATACTCATTTCTGAGTACATTATATCTTATCTGAAGATAACTGCTTCTGAGAAGAGCGTAGCCTGCGTTTGCAACAAGAACAAACTCTTTTGCCGCCTCTGTGTCAGGGTCACAGTCCTTTAGCACTTCAAGTCCCTCTTTCCACTTTTCAGAAAGCAATCTCATCTGCTTTTCATATGTTTCAAGCGGGAATTTATATCGCCAGCCCTCCACATCATCATAAGGATAGCATGTCATTGTAGCAGAAAGGCCAGATGCCTTTTCAAACATCAAGTTTGCAGGACCCATATGGTAAGGACCGAGATATGCGGTTGTGCTTGAGAAAGGATATTCAAGGAAAGCACGACTGAAAAGGGCAGTTGCATTCTTTATAACATTTGCGCTCTTTCCGAACATTTCTTCATATACCTCATCTGCATTTTGACCGTAGAAGAAATACTTTGCGGCACTCCTTAAGTTTACAGACGGATATCCGCCAAGGCTCCAGCTGAGCATAAGCCCATCAACACCCTCTTTGCTTATGCCCTCAATGTGCTGCTTTATCAAATCAAGAACAGGAAGATAAGGAATTGTTGAACATTCCCAGGAATTATTGAACTGAACCTTTGCAAGAGTCTTTGCTCCTACCTCACGACAAGTCTGCCAGGTCTTTTTAGCAATTTCACCGGGGCCGACATGGCTTATTGAATAGTCGAGAACGCTTGTTACAGTGCCGTCAAAGTTCTTGCTTACTCCCTCTTCACTGACGCACATGATTCTCGCGCCAGCCTTTGCTGTTCTTCTTACCGTGTCAAGTCTGTCATTACACCAGTGCCATGCCCAGTCGTATGCAAGAACCTCGATTTTTTCGTTTACACTTGATGCTGCCCTCTTTACAATATCATTTATCTCGGCATAAACCTCTTCCTGAGGTCTGTTTTTGCAAATGGGACAGTAGGTTTTATTCCTTATAGAGTGAGAGAGGCAATTTGTTTTATTCTCACTTGCCGTAATTGTAAAGAAGCCGCCGATATTGGGTGCTGCCTCGCATATTGTCTTAATACCATTATAGAGGTAGTCCTGCACTTCCTTCTTTGAGGTACAGAGAGTGCCCTCTCCTGCTTTATCAAAATATCCGAGAAGATTGGGGTGCTTTTCAAAAAATGAAGTGGGTCTTGTTCTTGGTTCGTTGATATACAGGTATACCTTTATGCCATACTTTTCTGCTCTGTCGCAAAGTGTTTTCAGGCCTTCAAGACGCTTTTGCCATCCGTCGGAAAGCGAAGCATCCCAGGGAAATTCGCACATCTTATAGAGTACCGAATGAAGCCATATACCGTTGATGCCGATTTCGGAGTATTCCTTTAGAAGTCCGTCTGAGTAGGAAGATGTACCTCCGTCCATAAAGGGGTCTCCGAAAAGCGCACAGTAGGAATATATGAAGCGGATATCAAATCTTGTGTCCCTTACAATTTCAGCCTCATCAAAGGAAAAGCTGTTATTACTCTTTATGATTTTCTTGAGCAGCTGAAGTCCGCGAAGAACACCCACTTCATCGACAGCCACAATTTCAATACCGTCCTTGGTGATTGAAATTCTGTGACTTTCAGTTTTCTTTGTATCGTCAGGCACAACTCTCAGGGTTATGTATTTATCCTTGCCGTCAAGTGTAAAACGGGAATTTTCAAGCACGAAGCTTTTGAAAAACTCCGTGTACATACCGCTTGTTTTATCGTCAATTCCCCATGTTTCATCGAGAACAACTTTTCTCTTCTCTCCGTCAAAGCTCTGCTTTTCTTCTCTGCCGAATTTTTCAATGAAATCAAAATCCTCCGCCTCTGTTTGCTCTCCGAAGCATGGAAGCATTTCAAGGAGATTCTTTCTTATCTCCTCGGTCTTTGCTTTTTCCTTATCCGTAAGCGGTCTATACTTCAGTGCAGGAACATCCGGCTTTTTCTGACCCAGCTTTATTCCGAAAAAATCGTCCTCCCTGAGTGTGAATGAAAGCTCGTCTTCATCCCAGCCGAGAAGGTCAAGAAGCTGACTGTAGGGAAGCAGATGCCAGTTGTTGCGAATGATTGTAATATATCCGCGTTTTTTATACTGTTCATTATACTTTGCGGGAACGCGAAGCCCAAGACCTCCTGCAAGCTCTTCAACCGTCTTTACATCAGTACCGAGAACCCTTGCCAAGTCCTGTGTGGGAACGCTCTCCCAGTTACGGAATATAAAATTCTGAAAAAGCGTCGGAAAATAGTTAAATTCCGCCCGCTTTTCAGTAAGAGCAGGTAAACTTTCAAATGCCATTTTAGCACCTCATTTCTTTTTTTATTTGTATAATAACACATACGCCAAAAAAAATCTTTGCACAATATTAAATTTCGTGGTAATTTTTTGTCAAAAAAGTAAATTTCTATTGACTTGATAAAGGGAAATAATGTATAATTTATTTGCACAAGTGCAAATATACCCAATTTCAGGAGGTCAATATGAAGAATCTGTTATGTACCGCTTTCACTTCCTCAAATGGAGTTGTAGAGCAGAAATGTGGCTCACAGAGCTTTATCATTAAGAGAAAACCCATAGGCGAAAAATTCATTATGGATAACCCCTTGTATTCATTTACAATGGCAGGTCCCATCGAGCTTGAAGAATATGTTGTTATCGAATACGACTGCTTCGGAATCAACCGTATTCCTGCACGTTTTAAGGGTCCTTTTATGACACTCAAAAAGGGAGAAGAAGACATTCCTCTTTTCCGTTACGATGACATGACAATCGACAAAAAGACTCATTCCATCATCGTTAAGGCTCCCGAGGGCGACAGCTTTGATTCAATAAATGTAAACTTTCGCTTTGATAAGGTGCTTGAGGCTTACTTCAACATAACAAAGTTCTACACATGTAAAAAGCAAGAGCTTCCCATCTCCTGCGAAAAGGGTGCAAACGTTCCCGCAAAGGATTTTACACCCATTGATATTTCAGACAAATTCGACCTTGAATATGTTTTTGACGAGTTTGACAGCCACAACGATGCAGGTCGTTTCTTCGACTGTGAGAAGGTATCACTTTACGGTGTTCCCTTCAACGTTAAGACAAGCGGTAAGAACTTAGTTGCACCGCCTCCTCCACCTGCCGAAAACGACGAGGAAATCGTAAACTTCGGCAAAAAGTGTAAGAGAAGAATATGCCGAGCTGTAAGCCGTGACGGTGAAACTGTTATTGACATAAACAAAAAAGCAAGCGAAATCTATTTCATTCTCACACTCTCCGGCAAGAGATGGCTCCGAGTTAAATACGGCTCCGACCCCACAATTCTCGGTACGGCAACCTGCGACATCAGCGAACCTTTGAAGATTGTTGATACAGAATACTTCATGGCCGAGGTTGTTTACAAGGACGGAAGACACGACACACATCTTCCCCTCAACCTTTGCACAGGCAGACACGGCATTGCGGGCGACATCAGCGTTTACGGTGTTCCCTGCGACGGCGAGGTTGAAAAGCTCATTATTCACAACAGATTCCTTGACGGCGATGTAAACCTTGCGGCTGTAACGGTTAACGAAACAGACGAAAGACTTTACCCCGATATGCTTATTCCCGAAAAGCCAAAAGCTATTGTGAGAGAAATCTCAAGTGAAAAGAAAATCTCTTATGACAGCGGTATTCTTACCATCAAGAACGGCGCACTCCTTATGATTCTTAAGGCTTCAAAGGGTCTTGAATTGCTTGAAATGTCAAACGCTTACACACCCGACATGAATGTAAAGCGCGGAGCGCTTCTCAAGACAAGAGATGCTGTGGGCAACATTAACGAAGCGTTTGAGCTTATAAGTGCAGATGTGGCTTCTGACAAGGCAACACTTGTATACGGCTACGAAGAAACAGAATTTGTTATCACCGCAGACATTTCAGGTGCAAATAACGTGAAATGGAACCTTGAAGTAACAAACAAGGGCAGTGAAGAATTCAGAAAGGGTATCATATTCCCCGCGCTCTTTGTTGACTACGGTTCCTTCGAGGACAACTGGTACTATCTTCCTACATATCAGAACATCGACAGCAACGAAACCTTCTATATGTACGAAGAATCGGCTCCCTCATTCCCGCTTCAGTTTATGGATGTTTACTACCCCGCAATGCAGGGAGGTCTCTGTCTTACAACCGAAGAAAGAGAAGTTGTCACAAGAAAATATTCACTCAGCAAAAACGATGCCGGTATCGATTTCTATGTAGAATATCCCATAATTTACGGCGATATTGCTCCCGGTGCAAGCTTCACCGCTTCTCCCTGCGTACTCACCTGCCACGATGGCGGCTGGAAGAAAGCATACTACATTTACAAGCAGTGGCTCGACTCATGGTACACTCCTTACAAGTGTCAGGACAAGCAGTGGTACAGAGAAGCTTTCTGGCTCCTTGCCGAAATCACCGACTTCTTTGAAAACGAAGATATGTGTCAGTGGCCCTGCTGGTACAATGAAGAAAAGAATGAGTTCAATTTCAGAAAGATTCTTGAAGAACAGAAGGGCATTACCGGTGTATATCCCGACATTCTTCATATGTGGTCATGGTGCTACACCTACCGTGACGGACAGTACGGCCAGCGTTGGGGCAACTTCGGAGACGTAGACTATGACAATTACGGCGGCGTTGACAACTTCAGAAATGCACTTCACGACATCAAGGACAACATGGGTGTCAACATTTCTCTCTATATGCATCCCACACTCCTTTCGGTTTGCTACGACAAGTACAAGGAGTTTGAAAACACAAGTCTTGTTAAGCATGAATCGGGCAGCAGAATCGGTGTTCACGGTGACTCTTTCAGAATGTGCCATGCCGAAGAAAAGTTCCGCGAGGCTTCACTTGCAATGTATCCGAGACTCTACAACGAGCTTAAGATTCCGCTTCTTTATGTTGACGAATTTTCTCTCAGAATCGGAAACAGATGCTATGCGGATGACCACGGACACCATGTGCCTTCAAATCTTCTTAAGACTGACAGAGATTACATCTCACGCCTTAAAGACATAATGCCCGAAGAGGTAGTTCTTTACGGTGAATATGCGGCGGCAGACGTCAATGCAAGATACATTGACTGTAACATCTCCTACTACATTCTCGACACCATTGTTGACATGATTGAAACAATGAAGAGAGCAAACGACGGTGACGACAGACTGTCCCGTGTATATATGCACACATACAGATTCGCACTTCCCAAGATTGTTCAGCTCATTCTTCCCATGTCCATGAGAAATCTTTCATGGCATCCTCAGAAGTTCTTATTCTTCAATGCAGAAGCCATTTACGACTCCTTCTGGGACTGCGAAGAATCGAGAGGTCAGGACTTCACAGTTCACGCATACAAGTTAAAGAAAAAGTATGCTGACTGCTACACAAGTGACAATCCTGACACAATGATTGAAACAGAAAGCCCTGCTATCTGCATGAACAAGTTCCCCTCTAAGACATCTGACAGAGTTCTTTACAACGTATACAACAGAGCTTACTCCACATTCCGCGGTGTTGCACTCAAGGTTCCTCACAAGGAGGGTGCAAAATACTACGATGCATGGAATGACAAGGAGCTTTGCTACAAGGTAGTTGACGGTATGGCTGAGCTCTATCTTGAAATCGGTGCTCAGGAAATGGGTTGTATTGTCATTGAATAACTTCCCCTATTGAAAAACTAAATACTATGCCCCGACCAAAAGGTCGGGGCTTTCTTATAGCGTAAACTTCTGTTCTTTTGTCCCGAAACATAAAGAACCAAAAATTCTCCACTCATATGTCGAAAACTCCGCTTTGCTCCGTAACATTCGACACGAGCTGTGGCGGCTCGCAAAAAAATGCGAAGTGAAGCTGAGATTTTTTGCAGAGTGGGCAGTTTTGGTTACTTTTACTGAGTTAAAGTTATGTACCTTGACTTTTTTTACAAAATTTCAATTTATCCATTGACTTTACAAATACAACTGTGTATAATCAAATTGTGCAGAATACATTGCATATACACTTGCTTTCAGGAGGTAAATTATGAGAAATTTATTAGACCTTACCTTTACAAGTCCCAACGGAATTGTAGAAAAGAAAAACGGCTCGCAGAGTCTTATTGCCAAAAGACCGCCTATCGGTGAAAAATTCAGTCCCCCTTACTCCATATTCAAATTCTTTATGGAAAACATCGGCGAGCTTGAAGAATATGTTGTTATCGAATACAACTGCTTTGGTATAAACCGTACTCCAAGTCGCTTCAAAGGACCTTTCATTACACTCAAAAAGGGAGAAGAAGATGTTCCGCTTTTCCGCTTTGACGACTTGACAATCGACGGAAACACACACTCAATAATTGTAAAAGCACCCGAAGGAAGCTTCACAAGTATGGATCTTTCATTCTACTGTGACAAGGTACTTGAAGCACACCTTACAATTACAAAGCTCTATACCTGCAAAAAGTCTGAGCTTCCCGTTTCCTGCGAAAAGGGCATGAATGTTCCTTCAAAGAACTTTACTCCCGTTGACATTTCAGATAAATTTGACCTTGAATATGTCTTTGACGATTTTGACAGCCACAATGATTCAGGTCTTTTCTTCGACAAGGAAAATGTGACTCTCTATGGTGTTCCCTTTAATGTAAAGACAAGCGGAAAGAATCTGGTTGCAGCACCTCCCGCACCCGCAGAAAACGACGATATTATCGACAATTTCGGCAAGATGTGCAAGAGAAGAATCTGTCAGGCAATAAGCCGTGACGGCGAAACTGTTATTGACATAAACAAGAAAGCAAGCGAAATTTATTTTATTCTCACACTTTCGGGCAAAAGGTGGCTCAGAGTCAAATACGGCTCCGACCCCACAATTCTCGGTAGTGCCACATGCGACATCAGCGAGCCTTTGAAGATCGTTGACGTTGAATACTTTATGGCTGAAGTTGTTTACAAGGATGGAAGACATGACACTCATCTTCCTCTGAACCTCTGCACAGGCAGACACGGAATTGCAGGTGACATCAGCGTTTACGGTGTTCCCTGTGACGGTGAGGTTGAAAAGCTTATCATTCACAACAGATACCTTGACGGCGATGTAAACCTTGCAGCAGTAACGGTAAACGAGACAGACGAAAGACTCTATCCCGAAATGCTTATTCCCGAAAAGGATGAAAAGATTCAGAGAGTTATTGACAACGCACAGAAAGTATCTCTTGAAAACAACATTCTTACCTTAAAGAATGGCGCACTTTATATGAGCCTTGACATTTCCAAGGGTCTGAAGCTTCTTGAAATGACAAACGCATATGCTCCCGACATGAAGGTCAAGAAGGATACTATCCTCAAGACAAGAACAGCTGATGGCATAATTGACGATGTATTTGAGCTTGCAAATGCTTCTGTTATCGGAAATTCGGCATACATTACATACAAATACGAGGGAACAGCCTTTGCTATTTCCGCTTTCCTTGAGGGCAAAGACAATGTAAAGTGGAATCTCTCAATTACAAACAACGGCAGCGAAGAATTCAGAAAGGGTATCATCTTCCCCGAAATCCTTGTGGACTACGGCTCCTTCGCTGAAAACTGGTACTTCCTCCCTGCATATCAGAACATCGACAGCAACGAAACCTTCTATATGTACGAAGAATCGGCTCCCTCCTTCCCCATGCAGTTTATGGACACATATTCTCCTGCAATGCAGGGCGGTTTGTGTATAGCAACCGAAGAGAGAGAGCTTATTACAAGAAAGTACTCTCTTAACAAGAACGATGATGGTATCGACTTCTATGTTGAATATCCCATTATCTACGGCGACATCGCTCCCGATGCCTCCTTTACAGCATCTCCCTGCGTAATTACTTGCCACGACGGCAACTGGAAGAGTGCATACAACCTTTACAAGACATGGATTGATTCCTGGTATGCCCCCTACAAGTGTCAGGACAAGCAGTGGTACAGAGAATGCTTCTGGCTCCTTGCCGACATTACAGACTTCTTTGAAACAACAGATATGCTCAACGATGACATGAGAAAACACACTGTATGGTACAACGAGGAAACCAAGACCTTTAATTACAGAAAGATTCTCGAATATCAGAAGGCTATAACCGGAGTATATCCCGACATTCTTCACATGTGGAAGTGGAACTTCATGCTCCGCAAAAGAGCTGACGGTTCACTCGGCTCGGGCAACTGCTGGGGTAACTACAACACGGAAGACTACGACAAGCTCGGCGGTAAAGAGGCTCTGAGAAATGCGCTTCACGACATCCGTGACAACATGGGCATTCAGGTTTCCCTCTACATGCACCCGACGCTTCTTTCCAACTGCTATCCTCACCACGAAAAGTTCTACGAATCAAGCATGGTTAAGCACGAATCAGGTGGAAGAATCGGTCTTGCAGGCGACTCCTTCAGAATGTGCCATGCTGAAGAGTCCTGGCGTGACTTCTCTGCTAACATGTATCCGAGAGTTTACAAGGACCTTGGTATTCCCCTTCTCTATGTTGACGAGTTCTCCCTTAGAATCGGAAACCGTTGTTACGCAGACAATCACGGTCACCACTGTCCGTCAAATCTTCTCAAAACAGACCGCGACTACATTGCAAAGCTCAAGGAAACCGTACCCGAAGAGGTTGTTCTTTACGGTGAATATGTGGCAGCCGACGTCAACGCAAGATACATTGACTGTAACATTTCCTACTATATTCTTGACTCTATCATTGACATGATTGAAACAATGAAGAGAGCAAATGACGGTGACGACAGACTAAGTCGTGTATTCCTTCACACCTACCGTTTCGCATTCCCCAAGATTGTTCAGCTCATTCTCCCCATGGCAATGAGAAACATCTCATGGCATCCTCAGAAGTTCTTGTTCTTCAATGCAGAAGCTATCTACGACTCCTTCTGGGACTGCGAAGAATCACGTGGTCAGGACTTTACGGTTCATGCATTCAAGCTCAAGAAGAAGTATGCTGACTGCTACACAAGTGACTGTCCCGAAACAATGATTGAAACAGAAAGCCCTGCTATCTGTATGAACAAGTTCCCCTCTAAGACATCTGACAGAGTTGTTTACAACATCTACAACAGAGCTTACTCCACATTCCGTGGTGTTGCACTCAAGGTTCCTCACAAGGAAGGTGCAAAATACTACGACGCTTGGAACGAAAAGGAACTTTCCTACAAGGTAGTTGACGGCATGGCTGAGCTCTATCTTGAAATCGGCGCTCAGGAAATGGGCTGTATTGTTATTGAATAACTACCCCTATTGGAAAACTAAATACTATGCCCCGACCTTCCGGTCGGGGCTTGTTTTTAGGGGATTCCGCCATCTGCGGATGGCGTTTTCCGTCACTTTTGACTCAGCAAAAGTAACCAAAACTGCCCGCTCCAAAGAGCCGCGGGGGCTCCTATTATCTACACAAGGAAAGAGAAAACTTATATTAAACCCTCTCTACCCATGTAAATTTTGCCGCTTCGCGGATGGTGTATATATACTGCGTAACCGTAAGGTTTTCTATCACTGAGTGAACTAAACCTAAGTGTCGCACAAACGCAAAATGTAAGTGGTAAGCCGCCACGGCGAAGGAGAGAAGTCAGCGCAGGTTTGGTGGCAGTCAGTTTGCTTATGTATATGTATATGCAGATTTTGACAACAGCGTAGGAGTTTTTTGTTGCAATTCAGCATGTCAAAATCTGACAGTTTAGAGAAATATTCAACCAAACCGAGCCATCTCTCCTTTTGAGTGGAGAACTTTTGGTACTTTTGTTTCGGGACAAAAGTACAAAGCCAAAGCCCCGACCTTTCGGTCGGGGCTTATCTTATATTCAGTTATTATTATCGTCAAAATCCACGGTCTGTCCAAGCCTTGCCGACTCGAATGCCGCCATCATAACCTTCATGACACGGCGCATCTGCGAATGTGTAACGAGCTGAGCCTGAGTTCCGTCAACAGCCTTTACAAAATTCCTGTAATAATCGTGAACATCACTTTCAGGGCGTTCGATTTCATATGTTTTTGTTGTGGCATCGGTTCTCGGTGCCATTGTCTTTGTAAGTCCTGCCGCAGTAACAACAGGCACAACATTACTCTCATGCATATTGGTGCATTTTACAACCTTTGCTTTTTCGGTCCAGTCGTATATTATTGCCGAGCCCTCGGTAGCTCTCATATAGAAACGGGGCATATTTATAAAGTTATATGTACCTACCTCAACAAACGCCTTTTGTCCGCCATCAAACATCATTGTGAGCTTTATTCCGTCGTCAACCTCGGTGTTTGTAATATTATCAAATTCGCAGTAAATCTTTGTTAGCTTTCCGTCCATAATCTGAAGAAGCTGGTCAATAAGATGCACGCCCCAGTCAAGAAGCATACCTCCGCCGTGTTCCTTTTTGCCTCTCCAGTCGCCGGGAATACCGCGTGAACCGTGAATTCTGCTTTCTATGTTTATAAGCTGTCCTATTTCTCCGCTTTCCTTAATCTGCTTCATGGCAAGAAAATCAACATCAAAGCGTCTGTTCTGGTGAACAGAGAAAATCTTACCGCATCTTTTTGCAGTATCTATCATCTCGTCAAGTTCACAAAGATTCATCGCAACAGGCTTTTCGCATATTACATTCTTGCCAGCCTCAAGGGCTCTGATTACAACTTCTTTATGAGAATCATTCGGAATTGCAACTGTTATTATATCAACCCTTTTATCCGAGAGCACAGACTCAAATCTGTCATATGCAAATATTCCCTTTTCTCTCGCGGCTTCATTTCTCTCTTCCTTAATATCGTAAACACCCAAAAGGTTTACAACATCACTCTTCTGTGCGTGATTTACATGCCACGAGCCCATTCCGCCGTAGCCTACCACAACAAGATTCTTTTTCATAAGAATTCCTCCTTACAGAGCTTTTTTACTGTTTCTTTAATATAGCACCTGAATTCATTAAAGTCAAGCAACTTTTTTGCTATATTATACAAATATTTTGCTCCGCCCTATAAGATTATATCCTTAGTTACGCTTTTGTCAACCTTTTTTCAAAAAGCACAAAAAATAATTAAAGAACACAAAAATATAATACATCACGCTTATAACAAAGCAAAGGCTGCCGCATTCAGCAACAGCCTTTTTGGAGTCTATTCTATTTCATTATCCAGCAGTTTAAGAAAAGCACTGCTTATCTGCTCTTCGGAATATGACATTTCCGGAGAAAAATGAGAAATAAAAATCTGAGAATGAGACCCTTGACGGGAAGAAAAAGTCAAATACAGTTCATCATTATACACCACGGGACAGGGTGTACAGATATGGAAGTTTTCAATACTCGCCACGGGCTTTGAGTTAAGAAAGCGTCTTTCTGCACTTAATTCAACTATTGAGGTATTCATTCTTGCATAAGGGGAGTGCAAAAGAAACAATCTGCCTTTATATTCATAAAAATACGGGCGCATTGCAGTGTCTCTCAGAACTATGCTTTCAAGAGGAAGCAAGGTTTTCATATCGTATTTTACAATCTCAAGTCTCTGGAAGTTATAGTCTCGTCTGAAGGCAACAAACATCCAGTCCTTATAGAGATACGGAATTATCTCACACTTTGTTCCCCTGCTTTCATCGGGAATCATAACAAATTCAAAGGTGAGAAAATCACGTGTTTTGAAAAGAATTCCGCAGAATCGGCTGCTTCCCGTATATGCCCATGTGTACCATTCGTCATTATATCTGAAGTAAGGACCTATACCGATTTCGGAATACACATCCGTAAGACCGTACTTTGCACCGAAAAGTTCAAAAATCGTTTTATTTGTGAAGTCATACGTTCTGCCCTCATGCAGTATTTTGCAGACCTCAAGCTCACCGAACGTTTCCGTTTCAATATCAAATATTCTTCTGAACTCGGTTATTACACCGTCCACAAAGCCATAGCAATGGCAGACGATATTTTCACCATTGTCGACAAGGCTGGCAAGCGAGGCAACGCCGTCAATTGTAATATTTCCGTTTTCTCCCATTGCGGCAACGGTATAAAACCTTGCCTTTTCCGGCTCATCTATATCATACACGGCAAATCTTGTAAAGGTATGGCAGTCATATTCCTTCATGGTTACATTATTTGCAGTAAATATGGTGTAACCCTTACCGTTTTTAAGAACAGTCATAGACTGGTGTCCGTATTCTCCGAAGGGAGAAATGGGCTTCATATTTTCTTTAATTTTCTCTTTTATTTTAAGTCCGTTAAAATACGGAACAAGAGAAAACGAGCCGACAGGCACATCCCAGATGTCAACGCACTGATTCGGCGAGCACATCTTAATTGTGAAGCCGAGTTTTTCAAGCTCTTCTGTTTCGGGAGCCTTATCGGAATCAGCAAATCTTATCTGAAGTCCGAACACAAAGCCACAGTTTATAACATATCCCTTATTACGCAAAAATCCCGGTGCAGGAACAACCGATTTATCCGAAGGATAATCAATCTTATATTCCACTCGGCTGTCTCCCGGTATTATAAGCAAATCACATGGAGCCTTTATAAAGTCTGAAATAAGCAAAGTACTGTTCCCGGTCAGAGCCTTTCCGTCTTTATCTCTACCAGAGCCTTTCACCCACTTCAGTTCATTTAAAAATTCCATTTGCATCCCCCTTTTTATATTACATACAATATAACACAAAAATTATATTTTTTCAATGCTAAATCTAAATATATTTTTATCAAAAGTTGCGTTATTTTAATTTTGCGTGAACTGTCAGACCATACCCTGCACCCAACACAAGATAGACTTGACAAATGCACATTTTCATGGTACAATACTACTATATATTGATTATAACTAATATGAGGTATTTATCATGATTAAGGTTTCACCATCCATGCTTGCATGTGATTTTACAAAGTATGGTGCAGAAATTGAAAAGATTACCAAAGCAGGTGCCGAATATGTACATCTTGATGTTATGGACGGAGTTTTTGTTCCCAACATCTCCTTCGGCATTCCCCTTGTTGAAGCGGCAAGAAAAGTGACGGAGGCAGTGCTTGATGTTCATCTTATGATTACAGAGCCAGAAAAGTACATCGAGCAGTTTGCAAAGGCAGGCGCTGACATTATTGTATTCCATTACGAGGCTACAAACAATCATCAGGAGGTAATTGACAAGATTCATTCTCTTGGCAAGAAGGCAGGTATGTCAATAAAGCCGGGAACTCCCACTTTTGTTCTCGAGCCTTTTATGAACAGTCTTGACCTTGTGCTTGTAATGTCGGTTGAACCCGGCTTTGGCGGTCAGAAGCTTATTCCCGAAACAATTGAAAAGGTTGCACAGGTTAAGGAAATGAGACAGGTTCTGGGTGCAGAGTTTGAAATTGAAATCGACGGCGGTCTGACAGCAGAAAACGCTCACCTTGCAAAGGATGCAGGGGTCGATGTTATCGTTGCAGGCTCGGCAGTATTCAAGGCTGAAAATCCCGCAGAAGTAATAGCAAAGCTCAAAGAGTGATTTTTTGGACAGTGAACCGGAATTTTCCATGCCGTATCTATTGAAAATACGCCTTGTTTATTATATAATAGGCATGTCGACAGAAAGGATTTGATTGAAATGAAGAAAGCAGATATTAAAGATATAAAGGAAGCGCAGACAGACAAGCAGAAAGCGCTTTCCACCACCATTGCACAGATTGAAAAGAGCTACGGCAAGGGCTCAATTATGAAGCTTGGCGAAAACGCATCAATGAATGTTTCGGCAGTTTCAACAGGCTCTCTTTCCCTTGACCTTGCCCTTGGCATCGGCGGTGTTCCAAGAGGAAGAATTATCGAAATCTATGGTCCTGAATCCTCAGGTAAGACGACGGTTGCACTCCACATTGTTGCAGAGGTACAGAAAATGGGTGGAGAGGCGGCATTTATTGACGCTGAGCACGCACTTGACCCCGTTTACGCAAAGGCGCTCGGCGTTGACATTGACTCACTTCTCGTTTCCCAGCCCGACTACGGCGAACAGGCTCTTGAAATCACAGAAGCACTTGTACGCTCGGGTGCGGTTGAGGTAGTAGTTGTTGACTCTGTTGCGGCACTCGTTCCCAAGGCTGAAATCGACGGAGAAATGGGCGATGCACACGTTGGTCTTCAGGCAAGACTTATGTCCCAGGCTCTGAGAAAGCTCTCGGGTGCCATTGCAAAGAGCAACTGTATTGTTATCTTCATAAACCAGCTTCGTCTTAAGGTCGGAGTTATGTACGGAAATCCCGAAACAACCTCAGGCGGTAACGCACTCAAGTATTACGCATCTGTTCGTCTTGACATAAGAAGAGTTGAAACCATCAAGGACGGTGCTGAGGCTGCCGGCAACCACACAAGAGTAAAGGTTGTAAAGAACAAGGTTGCTCCCCCCTTCAAGACAGCAGAATTTGACATTCTCTACGGCAAGGGCATCTCAAAGGAAAGCGAGATTATCGACATTGCGGTAAATCTTGACATTATACAGAAGAGCGGCTCATGGTTCTACTACGGAGAGCAGAGACTTGCTCAAGGCAAAGACAATGTAAGAATTCTTCTTGACGAGAACAAGGAGCTTGCAGAGGAAATCGAAAAGCTTATCCGCGACAGACTTCAGAACGGAGTTGCTGCCGACGAAGCGCTGGGTTCTGAAGAAAATGTAACCGAATCGGGAATTCTTATTACAGAGGATTTTGACGAATAGTGATTATAATTAAATCATACATATCAAAGGGTGGCTCAGAGGTCACCCTTGAATGTGAATATAAGGAAAAATACACAATCACCCTTGCAGATGCAAAAAGGCTTGGACTTTCTGAGCTTTCCGACGAAGATTTTCCCATAGACTTTGCAGACGACGAGCTTATTGAATTCTTATCGCAAAAGCTTAAGGCAATTAAGTACGCCACATATCTTCTGCAGTTTTCCGACAAAAGCGAAAGGGTACTTCGCCGTAAAATGCATGAAAAAGAGTATTCCGACGAAATCATAGACGAGGCTTTATCGGTACTTCGCGAGGGTGGCATTATAAGCGACGGAAATCTTTGTCTTAACAAGTATTTATCTATCGCAAACACAAAGCTCTACGGTCCTCACAGAATAAAGAGTGAGCTTTTCTCGAAGGGCTTTTCGTCAGAGGACATAAAGGCGGCAGAGGAAAGTGCAGGGCTCGATTTTTATGAGCTATGCCGCGAGCTTTGCGACAAGCTTCTTTGTTCGGGAAAGGTGAATCTTTCCGACAGGAAGGAAAGGGACAAATTCAAGGCAAAGCTGTCAAGATACGGCTACGGTTTTGAGACTGTTAATACCGTTCTGCAGGGCTTTGAATTTACAGATGATGACGAAACATATTTTTGAAGGGAGGATGCCTGAATGGAAATTTATATCTGGCTTGGTATTGCCATAATTTCCGTGCTTGTAGAAATATCCACAGCAGGTCTTGCAGCAATATGGTTTGCACCTGCGGCACTGTTATCGATGCTTCTTGCCATCTTTAATGTGCCCGTCTCTGTGCAAATACCCGTATTCATTATCGTTTCGGGACTGCTTATGCTCATTTTTTACAAGAAAATTAAAGAAAACATAGAAAAAGTATCAGAAAAAACCAATATCGATGCACTTATTGGCAAGGAAGGGGTTGCGGAAGAAGATATTCTTCCCAGAAGCATCGGCAGAGTAAAGGTAGGGGGTATAAGCTGGGCAGCATATATCAGAAATGACTCTTTACCGGTTAAAAAAGGTGAATTTGTAAAAATAATTGCAATCGACGGCGTAAAGCTTGAAGTAGAAAAAATCGAAACTAAAGCAGAAGTTCTATCAAACGAATATATCTGTGACAAATAATATTTTTTGGAGGTAAATTATGGAAATATTTCTCGTAATATTTGTAGTTATTATCGGCGTTATACTTGCAAACATCAAAATTATCCCTCAGGCTAAGGCAGCGGTAGTTGAAAGACTTGGTGCATACAAGACAACCTGGAAGACGGGTGTTCACATCACCTTCCCCTTTATCGACAAGGTGGCTAAGGTTATTTCCTTAAAGGAACAGGTTGTAGACTTCCCTCCTCAGCCCGTTATCACAAGCGACAATGTCCACATGATGATTGACACTGTTATCTATTACCAGATAGCCGACCCAAAGCTCTATGCCTACGGTGTAGAGAGCCCCATGCTTGCCATTGAAAACCTCACGGCAACAACCCTCAGAAACATCATAGGTGACCTTGAGCTTGACGGAACACTTACCTCACGCGATATTATCAACACCAAAATGCGCGCAATTCTTGACGAAGCAACAGACCCCTGGGGCATCAAAATCAACAGAGTTGAGCTTAAAAATATCATGCCTCCCAAGGACATTCAGGATGCCATGGAAAAGCAGATGAGAGCGGAACGCGAACGAAGAGAAAAAATTCTTCAGGCAGAGGGTGAAAAAAAGTCCGCTATCCTTATTGCAGAGGGTAAAAAGGAATCAATGATTCTTGAAGCCGAGGCCGAAAAGCAAGCGGCAATCCTCAAAGCTGAGGCAATACGCGAAGCGAAAATAAGAGAAGCTGAGGGTGAAGCTGAGGCTATTCTCAAGGTTCAGAATGCTATTGCTGAGGGCTTGAAGCTCATAAGTGATGCAAACCCATCCGACAAGGCTGTTACTCTCAAAAGCTTTGAAGCACTCGAAAAGGTTGCCGACGGCAAAGCAACAAAGCTCATTATTCCTTCCGAACTTCAGAATCTTTCGGCAATGGCAGCAACATTCAAGGAAGCTGCAAGCGATACAAAAGAATAATTTTCAAGAAATATTTCAAAAAAATTCTCAAAATGTCTTGTAATTTCAAAAACATTATGTTATAATGTCTTGTGTTGTGTATAGATTACACGTTTTAAGAATTTTACATCGGAGGAATTTTAAATGGCAACCACAATAACAGTAATTGGTATTTTGTTGATAGTTATGGCGGTATTCCTTGTAATATCCGTTCTTATGCAAAGCAGTAAGGATCACAGACTCGGCGGCTCTATTGCAGGCGGTGCTGAAACATTCTTCGGTAAGACAAAGGGCAAGAGCCTGGACGCAATGTTCAACAAGCTCACAACAGTTGTTGCAATCATCTTTGTTGTTCTTGTAATCGTTCTTTACGTTATTCAGCCTGAACCCGAGCGTATTCAGTATAACAACCCCGGCGTTGTTTCCGTAGAAGATGATGCTGCAAGCGATGCAAACCTTGAAGCTGAAGCACCCGAGGCTGACGTTGAAGCTCCCGAAGCAGAAACCGAAGCAGAAGCTGAGGTTGAAGCTGAAGCAGAAGCTGAGGCTCCTGCAGAGGACGAGGTTGAAGCAGCTGAATAATATTGTAGCCTTACAGCTTTAGGCAAAGCTTGATGGCGAGGGACAATCAATGTTGCAAAGAATATATGTTTATCATGTCGTTCTTCGCATCCGTCGGATTTTGTCATTATAGTTAATTCAATGATTACGGACGCGAGTTTTCTTGCGTCCGTAGCTATTTGTATAGGAGGAATTTTGAAAGGTGAAGCAAAAAAATATCGAAACCAATAAGTTTATTGGTTTTTTGTCCAAAATACGTCAATTTGTTTACACTTGTCTCGGAAAATTTGATAATCTTGTAAGTTCTTCGGTTCCGTCTTTCATTTTCTTATTGATATATTCAATTGTAATGAATATATTTCTTGAAGCGGCACTGAGAAGAAGTTTCCTCGAAGCCTTTGCATTGATTATCTCTGATCCAATCGTTTTCGGACTTAATACTTTAATAGTATTTGCATCTTTTTCACTTGTTTACATATTCCGGAGACGGACATTTGTATTTTCACTTATTTCGATTTGCTGGTACATAATTGTTTTTGTCAGCTACTATATGATGTGCCAGAGAACAACTCCGTTCAATGCTTCGGATTTCAGAGTTGTAAGATCAACATTTGAAATTATCGGCAATTACTTATCGGTACTCGAAATCATTCTCTATTGTTGTGTTTTTATTTTTGCAGTATTTATGTTATCCTTAATCTTCAGGAAATGCAAAAAGAGATCAACTAACTTAGCCTTATCAGCCTTCTTTCCCGTTGAGGTCTGGTCTTTGGTAATCATCTCCATCGTGCTGTACACAAATCTCGTTGTCAATTCCGCAAGATTTGACAACCTGCCAAACAAATACAGAGAACACGGATTTGCATTCTGCTTCCTTTACTCACTCGTTGACAACGGAATCGACAAGCCTCAGGGATATACTCCCCAGGTTTATAACGAATCAAAAAGTAAAGTTGACATGGCTGTTAAGGGTACGGAAAAGAAAAAGCCCGAGCTTGTAAAATCTTGTGCGGAGGAGCTTCTCCTTAATGATATTTACGAAAAAGTTGTCGAAAGCTACAACCAAATGCCCGAATATCTTTGCCTGGATTTTTCACAGGAACAGGCTCAGGCAATAACATCCCACCTCGAGGATAAATTCGAAAAGTATGTTGAGGCATCCTCCTCGGATTCCTCATCTGTCAACGTTGACAACCCGGATGACACCAAAAAATTATATGAAAATGATATGCCTAACATCATTTTTCTCCAGCTTGAATCCTTCTATGATGTAACAAATATTGAAGGTTACGAGTATTCATCACATCCTCATCCGATTTATTCAATGCTCAAAGAAAAGCTTCCCGGTGGTTTTCTGACTGTTCCCTCCATCGGTGCCGGAACTGCAAATACTGAGTTTGAAATTATAACCGGCATGGACGTTTCACTGTTTGGAATTGCAGAATATCCTTACCTGTCAGTGCTTCAGAATCAGACCTGCGAATCTATGGCATACAACGCCAAAGACTATGGTTACAATACTCATGTAATTCACAACCACAAGGGCACGTTCTATGACAGAAATAAGGTGTTCCCGAATCTCGGATTTGATACCTTCTCCTCACTCGAGAACATTCCTGTAATAATCCGCAATCAGCGAAATTGGGGCAAAGATGCTATGCTTATTGATCCAATACTCGATACGCTGAAATCCACAGAAGGTCAGGACCTTATTTACACAATAAGTGTTCAGCCACACGGCAGATACCCAAGTCAGGAAGTATACGAAAGACATTTGATGGGACAGGAGCCGAGAGTTAAAGTTTCCGGAAATGATTTGAATCCCGAAAACCCCAGTTTTACATACTACGTAAATCAGCTTTCCGAAGTAGACACATTCATTGGAAATCTCATTCTCGAGCTTGGTTTTATTGATGAGCCAACAATCCTTGTATTCTACGGCGACCATCTCCCTGCATTCTCTGTACAGAAGTACTGGAAGCTCAAGGAGGGTAACTGCTATCAGACAGACTACATGATATGGAACAATTGCGGAATAGATTTTTCAGATGCAAAAGACCTTACAACATATCAGTTATGCTCCTACATCTTCAGCAAGGTAGATATTGATAGCGGTGACGTAAACAAGCTCAACAGATTGTATCTTGAAAACAACACAGAAGACTATCATTATCTGCGCCACGTTTATCAGTATGCAATCTTTGAAGACAAATCTCTGAGAAACACCTCGTCCGAAATCGTCGTGCCTGATTATCAGAGGGTCAACACTCAGTACGGTATTCACAAAACACATCTTAGCGATATTTATACCATTGATGATACGACATACATTACCGGTTCTCGATTCAATGAATTTACAAAGGTAACAGTTAACGGGGATACTGTCTCTACAAAAATTATTGACAGCAATACAATCTCAATTAGTCACAAACTTGAAGTCAATGACATTATTGGTACAAACCAAATTGCTGTAAATCAAGCAATACTCGGTGAAAGTGAAAACACAATCACCTATACTTCTTCAATGATAATCGACAAGAGCAGGCACGAGGAAGTTCTTGAAGCACTTCTTCCCCGCGAAGAAGAGTTGGAAAATCCAAACGATGGAGTTATTGATGATGCAACTCTTGAATTTGTCACAGGTCAGGACGAAATGGACATGGTCCAACAGGATATAAACAAAGTATCTGAATAACATTTTGAGCCTCGGGTTACCCCGAGGCTCCACTATATTTTATCTACAAAAAAAGCACCGTGAAACACGGTGCTTTCTTTTATTCATTCTTTAGAAGTTAAAGCGGTTATTTGTGCGTGGACGGGAAAAAATCTTGGAAATGTCCTCATCAATACCACCACTGCTATCAGAGCTTTCAGCTTCTGCTGCTTCTTCTGCCACGGGCTTTTCAGCAGGTGCTTCATCAGCAGCCACAACCGGTGCAACGATAGGTCTTACAACTCTTGTTTCCATAGGCTTCTTTTCAGCTTCAAAGCCGGTTGCTACTACAGTTACCTTCATTTCATCCTCAAGGCTTGTATCAAATGCAGCACCCCAGATGATATTTGCTTCGGGGTTTGCTTCCTTACTGATGAGGTTTGCAGCATATTCAACTTCTTCAAGTCCGATGTCAGGGCTTGATGTGATGTTGATAATGATACCGCGTGCGCCTGTAATGGATGTTTCGAGAAGAGGGCTTGAAATTGCAGCCTTTGCAGCAAGCTCAGCCTTGTCCTTACCCTGTCCCATGCCAACGCCCATATGAGCAAGACCTGCTTCTCTCATTACTGTTCCAACGTCATTGAAGTCGAGGTTGATGAAAGAAGTTACATTGATAAGCTCTGTAATGCTCTGTACGCCCTGACGAAGAACGTCATCGGCAATCTGGAAAGCATTTGCGAGTGTAATTCTTGTTTCGGAAACAAACTTTAATCTTTCATTGGGAATCATGATGATGGAGTCAACGCACTTTCTGAGGTTATCGATACCTGCTTCTGCCTGAGCCATCTTTCTGGGTCCTTCAAATGCAAAGGGCTTTGTTACAACGCCGATTGTAAGAATACCCATTTCCTTTGCAACCTTTGCGATTGCGGGAGCCGCACCTGTACCTGTACCGCCTCCCATACCTGCGGTGATAAATACCATATCGGTATCAACAAGTGCTGCCTTAATATCGTCAATGTTTTCTTCAGCGGCTCTGAGACCTACTTCAGGATTTGCACCTGCGCCTCTGCCCTTTGTAACCTTTTCGCCGATAAGTATTTTTGTGGGAGCTGCGCAACGTAAAAGCGCCTGCTTGTCTGTGTTAACAGCTATAAATTCAACGCCCTTAACATCATTTTCTACCATTCTGTTTACAGCATTGTTTCCGCCGCCGCCAACACCAATAACCTTAATGACTGCGCCGAACTCATATCCTGTATCATAATCGTATGTCATTTGATTTTCCTCCTATTTTAACAATCTTTATTAAGTACCATTCAATATAATAATCTCTTTTTGATTATTTTTCAATATTAAAATGTGTCGATTTGTGCAAATTAACACTTTATTTACTTTTAATGCTGTCAATTAAACTTTTTATATATTGCTTCTCTGTTATCCTCGTCGCTTACGTCTATAGTTCCGCCTACAACATCACCTGTTCTGTCTTCAACTATTCTCTTCATAAACTCAATTTTTGTTCCGAGACTTCCGGAGTCGCCAAGCTTTACGACATACCTTGTGCCATAGGTTAATGAAATATTGAATTTGTCACTGACATTTATGCTTGTTATCTCGTTTTGCACGTCATTTTCCAACAGCTTTTCTTCAAGCTCGTATATGATATTCTCTATATCTTCGGAAATTCCCATTTTTTCGCCGACAATACAGCTATGGATAGCTTTACATTCAAGGTGAATCAAAGTATTAAGCTCAATTGTTTCGGAGCTGTCTGTTTTTTCAAGGACCTTCAGTTCATCCGAGAGTATATACAAATCATTATCGACAGAAACATAATATGTAGGTGCTTCAAGAACAGTTTTTGCAACAATCGTCGAGGGCCAGCGTCTTGACAGCTTGATTTCCTTTATATATGGAAGATTGTATTTCGCATTGCTTTGTGCCTCAGACAGGTCAAAATCATAAAGACCTATGCCCTTCTTTATTCCAAGACCTTCCAGCATTTGTTCTTGTGTATAGGGAAATTCTCCAACGAAAACAACCTTGTCTGTATTATCTTTTATATCGACGGATTTTACAAAAAATAGTTTGGCAAAACAAAAATAAAGTCCCAGAATCAGAATTATAAGTACGGCAAGCAAGGCAATCACCAAATTCTTCTTGTTCTGCTTCTTTTTATTTTTAACTGTTGTGTCAAAATCCATCTTATGCACCTGCCTTATTTTACAAGTTTTGTGATTATGCCGTACACCCTTTCAAGAGTATCGGTTACGGCAAATGCCCTCACGTTATTCTCGATTTCGCGGCGTTTTTCATCATTCTCAATCAGCTCTTTTACTGTCCTTGTGAGAATTTCTCCGTTAAGATTTTTCTCTTCTATCATAAGCGCCGCATTTTTATCGCAAAGTACCTTTGCATTCTTATACTGATGATTGTTTGTAACGTACGGAGAGGGTATAATTACCGCCGCCTTGCCAAGCACCGCAAGCTCAGACATGGTCATGGCACCGGCTCTGCAGATTTCCACATCACACGCAGGCAAAAGCTCATGCATATTATATATGTATCTGCAGACAGTAACTTTTCCTTTAACAAGGGTATCGCTGTCAAGCTCGGCAAAGCCAAGTAAAAGATACTGCTCTTTCTGCTCCTGCCAACCTGCATTCCCCGTGGCGTGAATATGACGTATATTCTGCGGCAGGGTGTAATTCTTTATCAGCTCATAAACATTATCGTTAAGCGGCTTTGCGCCAAGGCTTCCGCCTGCAGAAAGCACCATTTTTTCATTTTCCGGAATGTCAAGGCTCTGTCTTGCCGCTTGCTTATTCGCACGCAGCATCTTTTCAGAAACGGGAGAGCCTACACGAAATAGCTTTTCTTTATCACAGTCAAGATACTGCTTACTCTCCTCATATCCAAGCATTACGGCATCAACATACTTTGAAAGCATTCTTGTTGTCACGCCGGGAAAAGCATTTGATTCATGCACACAGGTAGGAATACCCATCTTTGACGCCGCTTTAAGCACAGGCCAGCAAACATATCCGCCTGTACCTATTACAATGTCGGGTTTAAAGGCTTTGATTATTTTTTTTGCTTCAATGACAGAAGTTACAGCCTTTACAGCCGCATCAAAATTCGAGATTGAAAGACTTCTCTTAAAGCCCCTTACCTTTATAAAGTGAATCTTGAGCCCCGCCTTGGGAACGAGTGTTGCCTCAAGTCCCCTCTTTGTGCCGACATATTCTATAACAGAATCGCTGTTTTCTTTTCTTATTTTATCTGCTATGGCAAGTGCAGGATTTATATGACCACCCGTACCTCCACCACTTATAAGAACACGCATTTTACACCAATCTCCTGTCTGTGCAGATTTTAAGCTCTGCAATAATACAGCTATTTCCGTCTACACAAAAAGCGTGCAGACGGAAAGCTTTATGTCTTTTCGATTTGCGACATTCGCGACACCGACATCACAACGCCCATTTCTGCAAGCAGAATTATCAGCGATGTGCCTCCATAGCTAAAGAACGGAAGTGAAATACCGGTACTCGGAAGTGTATTTGTAACAACGGCAATATTAAGTATTACCTGTAGTCCTACGTGCATAATTATGCCTATTACAAGCATTGAGGAAAACCTATCCGGAGCACGAAGTCCTATTACAATTCCTCTGTAAATGAAGAATATAAACACACAGATAAGAAAGAGTGCGCCGATAAATCCCATTTCCTCGCACCAGATTGAGAGGATGTAGTCATTCTGAGGCTCGGGAAGATACAGGTGCTTCTGTCTGCTATTACCAAAGCCAACACCCGTAAGCCCTCCGGAGCCTATTGCATAAAGGGACTGTGCCGGCTGCCAGCCGCCCTCAAGCAGATGGTCAAAGGGATTGCGCCATACAGCAAGACGTCCCGAAGAATGGCTCATACTAAGGGCGAGAATAAGTACCGCAACAACACCTGTTACGACGCCCGTAACAAGGTACTTGATTTTTGTTCCACCTATAACCATCATGCAGAATATAATTGCGGCAATAATTACAAGACCCGAAAGGTGAGGCTGGAGATACAAAAGTATACCTATGATTATAAGTATGGCAATATACGGGAAAACACCGTAATATATGCCGGGAAGCTCTTTTCTTACATCAATGCGGCAAAGAGTAACTATCGCAAGGGAAGCAAAAATTATAAATAGTACAATACCGAGTATTCTGTTTGATACGGCGAAAAGCACAATGGCTCCCACTGCAAGAAACAGCACTGCAAATATAAGAGTCTGCAGATTTTCACGCACCTTATCCGGCTTTGACATTTCGCCCGAATACTTATCCGCATAGTCCGCAAAGAAAAGCACCACGGCAAACTTCATAATTTCCGACGGCTGAATTGTTATAGGTCCTATCTGCAGCCAACGTGTTGCGCCTTTCGCGCCGCTTCCTACAAGGATAACAAGCACAAGAAGCACAAGGCCTACCCCCATAACGGTAGTTGAAAAACGTCTTATAAAATGATAGTCAATAAATTTCGCCACAAGGCTCATTACAAATACTCCGGCAATGGCAAATATAATCTGCATCTTTGCAAATCTGTAGCTGTCACCGAAATTTTCTTTTGCATAGGGATAGCTCGCCGAGAACACCATTACCGTTCCCATACAAAGAAGCAGAATTACGCAAATGAGAAAGGGGCGGTCAATTCCGCCCACCTTCTGAACAATCATTTTTCTTTTGGGAAGGGCTCTCTTTTGAACTCGTTTTATCTTTTCATCTTTTTCCTTGGCAGCTTTGCTTGCTTCCGGGCTGTTGTTCAATACATTCCCCTCCATTTTAATTTACATTATTCCGATAAATCCAAAGCATCCGATTGCCGCAAAAATTGCTGTAACAATCGAAAACACAAGCACAATTCTGACCTCATTCCATCCGCACATTTCAAAGTGGTGATGAATTGGTGTCATTTTGAACACCCTCTTTTTTGTCAGCTTATAGCTTGTTACCTGTATCATTACAGATACCGATTCAATATAGTATATTATACCCACGAAGAAAAGTATTATAGGCACATCCAGCATCATTGTCACAGCACACACAACTGCGCCCATATAAAGCGAGCCTGTATCACCCATAAACACCTTTGCAGGGTGGAAATTATAAACGAGAAAACCAAGTGCGCCCCCGAGCATAGTTCCCGAAAGAATACCTGCCGAGATATTTCCGCTCTTTATTGCAAGTACAGAAAGGAACACCATGGAAACTGCCGTAACCGACGAACAAAGTCCGTCAATTCCGTCTGTAAGATTTGTACTGTTTACCGTAAACACTATTCCCACAAGGAGTATTATGTAATAAAACACCCCAAGGTCAAGTGTCACATCCGTAAATGGAAGTGATACTACAGTCGAAAGTCCGTCACCGAAATAAAGTGCCGCAAGATATGCTCCCGTTACTGCAAACTGAAGTATAAGTTTCTGTGTCGCAGTAAGTCCCGCATTCTGCTTTTTGAAGAACTTAACATAATCGTCCACAAAGCCTATCATTCCGTTGAACAGAACAAACAAATAGTGAATTACAAGTGTAAAATCACGTCTCCACAAAGCTCCTGCAATTACAGGAAGAATCGACGCGGCTATAAAGAAGAGTCCTCCCATTGTAGGGGTGCCTTCCTTACCCTTATGCCATCTCGGGCCTATATCAAGTATTTTCTGTCCCATTTTTACGCTCTTAAGAACAGGTATAAACACTCTTGCAAGTACCACCGTTGCCAAGAAAGTAAAGACAAGGGCGGCAATAAAGCTTACATCCATGCTTTTTTCCTCACTTTTAACGTTTCCTAAGGATGAAAAATCCTTTATTTAGTCTGAATTATCAAGATGGTGGAATTCAACCGAAATAAGCGTACCCGGTGCTACCTGGGAGCCTGCCTCGGGTGTCTGTCTTGTTGCCACCGTTCCGTCTACGCCGTCTCGGTACGCACCATCCATTATTATATTAAGTCCGGAATTAACAAGTGCCTGCGATGCATTGGGCGGTGTCTGACCGACCACATCCGGAACTGTTACAAGCGCTTCCGGTGATATTTCTTCTGTATACAGCACCACAACGCCGTTTTCACGAAGCTTTGTATGTGCCTTGGGATACTGGTCAATTACAACATCACCGTTTCCGTATGTCTTAGTGGTAAGACCCGAATTCTTAATCGTCGTCTTTGCACTGGAAACAGAAAGTCCTGTGTAATCTTCAAGCGAAATTTCAACCGCCTGCTGCGCCTGGTCATCCGTGCTTGTTTCAACATTAAGGTACGGAAGCACTTCCGAAAGTACAGAAGAAACAACGGGTGCTGCGATTGTACCGCCGTAATAAGCACCTTCAGGCTCATCTATTGCAATAAGAATTGCAATTTCAGGCTTTTCTGCAGGAGCAAAGGCAACACATGATGCAATATAAAGGTTTTCATCAAGAATATCTCTTTTCTGTGATGTACCTGTCTTTGCACCGACGCTGTAATCCTTTACGTAGGCATTCTTTGTCGAACCTATTGTGATACCGTTCGCAAGGTATCTCATGATAGTCTCGCTTGTATTAGGTGAATTTACCTGTCTTACTATGTAAGGCTCAAATTCCTTGATGATGTTTCCTTCGTCATCCACCAGTGCCTTTACAACCCTCGGCTGCATAAGATTACCGCCGTTTGCCACGGCAGAAACTGCGCGGATAAGCGAGAGAGGGGTAATTTTAAATGTCTGTCCGAATGAATAAACCGCAAGCTCGGTCTGATTAAAGCCGTTAAAATCTCTATGATAAATACTGTCGACTTCGCCTGCAAGGTCAATGCCTGTTTTTTCCGTAAAGCCGTAGGATTCAAAATACTTATAGAAGCTCTCGCGTCCTACCGCCTCTGCAAGCTCCATAAACACAGGGTTACAGGAATTCTGAAGCCCCTGTTCAAAATTCTCTATTCCGTGTCCACCACGCTTATGGCATCCGATATTATATCCACCGATATTTTTTGAGCCGGTGCAGTTAAACTGATACGACGGCTCTGTCATATCAAGATTTTCTTCAAGAGCCATGGCACTCGTTATTATTTTAAATGTGGAGCCGGGTTCATAAAGCTCTGTTATAGCTTTGTTCTTCCATCTTCCTTCCACAAGATCCTTATAGAAGGAATTTTTTTGTTCTTCCGTAGGAAGTGACTTTGTTCCGTCTTCATTCTCTATTATGTCGTTGCAGAACTCATCATAGAGCATCTGCATTTCTTCGTCGAGGTCATACGGGTTATTTGGGTCGTAGTCGGGCTTTGTGGACATGGCGAGAATATCTCCTGTATTTACATCCATGATTATTCCCAGAACCCTATTCTGTGCATTTGTATCCTCGAGTGCTGTCTGCAAATGCTTTTCAAGCATAGACTGAATCTGCCAGTCGATAGTCAAAACAACATCTGTTCCGTTTTCTGCACCCACATAGCTTTCATACTGAAAAGGCATATCCTTACCTTTTGCATTCTGTGCAGTTACGATTTTACCCGAGCTTCCCTTCAAGTAGTTTTCATAATAGGATTCAACACCATATATTCCGACACTCTCGGAATTTGTAAATCCTATAACGTTACTTGCAAGGTTTCCGTAAGGATAGAACCTTTTTGTATCCTCTTCAAGATGAATACCCTTTATATCCTCATCGGCAATGAACTGTCTTATTTCGTCGGTGATTGAGGTGTCAACCTTTTTCTTGATTACCTGATACTTTGAGTTCTTTCTTGTCATTCTCTCGACAATTTCAGCCCTGTTTACACCGAGCTTCTCACTCAGATAATCCGCAATCTTCGCCTCGTCCTTTTCCTCGATTTCATAAGGAGAAATAAAAACAGTTTCAACCGTAGCACTCACAGCCAAAGGTGTCATGTTACGGTCATAGATTGTGCCTCGTTTGGGACTTATGGATATTTCTGTTGTATACTGGTCGAATGCCTTGCTTCTGTATTCATCACTTTTGAATATATGAAGGTAAAACAATCTAACAGCAAGTGCTATCAGCAATACAATCATTGCCGATAGCACCAAAATTACCCTACCCAGATAGGGCTTTACAGGAGAGTTATTATTCATCGAAAACCGTCCTCGCCATTACTTATAAATCTTTGCTACGGACTGCTTCAGGCTATCGAGTGTTACGCCGAGATTGGTTGATGCCGCTCCCGTTTCATTTGCAATAACAACATCATCGTTACCTGAAATACTTACATAATGCTTTACAACCTCGGTAGACTTTACAAGACCGAGCTCTTTTGTTGCAACCTCTTCTATGTACTTAAGGTCATATTTTTTGTCCAACTCAATGCTGAGCTTTTCGTTTTCGGCACGTGTCTCGGAAATCTTTGTTTTGAGGTCACCTATATCATATGAAATCTCATTTACAACCGAGTTTGTATACACAATAAACATGAGCATTACAGTTGCTATAAGTGCATAGAAAACAAATCTTACGGGAAAGGGTGCCGATTTTACTCTTTTCTTTACTACAACAGGAGCCTCAGCTCTTTCGCGGGCTACTCTGCGGTTTCTTGCCGCTACTGCATCGCCGAGTTTTTCAACAGCAACATAAGCCATGTCCGAAACCGAAACATTTTGTCTTCTCACATTATTATATTGTGAATGTGCGCCTTTTATGTTTCTGTTTTCGTACATCCTTGTGTTATCAGCCATTTTTCAAGCACTCCTGTTTTCTATATTTTTTCGATTACTCTTAATTTTGCACTTCTTGAACGGGGATTTTCCAAAAGCTCTTCGTTTGAGGGAAGTATCGGCTTTTTGGTGATTACCCTACCCTCTGCCTTTTTACCGCACACGCACACAGGAAAATCAGCGGGACACGTACATCCGACCGTCTTTTCGAGAAATGTGTGTTTTACGATTCTATCCTCAAGGGAATGGAACGTGATAATCGCCATTCTGCCTTTGCTCTTCAGCATGGGGAAGAAATTATTTATGGTGTCAGCGATAATTTTAAGCTCGCCGTTGACTTCTATTCTTATTGCCTGAAAGGTTCTCTTTGCAGGATGAGGACCATCCGCCTTGTTTTTTGCCGGTATTCCGCTTTTGATTATGTCGGAAAGCTCGGTTGTTGTTTCAATCAGCTTTTCCTCTCTGTATTTTACGATTTTTCTTGCGATTGATGAAGCATATCTTTCTTCACCGTACATATCTATGATTTTTGACAGCTCTCTCTCAGAGTAAGAATTGACAACATCGTAGGCACTAAAAGCCTCTCTTCTGTCCATTCTCATGTCGAGAGGAGCATCATTCATATAGGAAAAACCGCGGGTGGCGTCATCGAGTTGAAAGGAGGAAACTCCAAGGTCCGCCACCACGCCGTCAATCCTATCAAAACCTGCTTCTTTAATTTTATCGGCGCCCTCTACAAAGTTTGTATGGAGAAGTATTATTCTCTCGCCGTACTTTGAAAGTCTTTCCTTTGCTTTGCCGAGCGCAAATTCATCTCTGTCGATGCCGATAAGTCTACCCTTTTCTGAAAGGCGGGAGGCAATTAAATTTGAATGTCCCGCACCTCCAAGGGTACAGTCGACGTACACACCGTCGGGGTTTATATTAAGACTGTCTACCGTTTCATTAAGCAGTACCGAATAATGTCCGAAATTTTCCTGCAAGGCTCTTTTCTCCTAATACACTAAATTCAGCAAAGGCCGAGATGTATCTTCTTGCTCTGCTCTTTGAACTTTTCAATGTCGACACCGCTCACTTCTGCTTCAACAGCTTCAGTTCCCCAGATTTCAACATACTTTCTCATACCTATAAAGGAAATATCCTTTGTGAGATTTGCAAATTCTCTATGGTCTGCGCTGATGCTTATTCTGCCCTGCGTGTCAACATCTGTGGGCATTGCGTTTTTCATAATGTATCTCTTCATGTCGCCGATATCCTCTGTTTCACCCAGAGCATCTAACTTTTCCATGAAGTTTATCCATTCTTCTTCGGAGTACATAACAAGGAACTTATTGAAGGTCTTGGCGATGATAACGCTTCCGCCAAGGTCACCACGGAATTTTGCGGGCACAAACACTCTGCCCTTGGCATCCAAGGTATGTTTAAATTCACCCGTAAGCATCTGTGCACCTCCTTCGTTATGAACATTTGATGAAAATACTGCACTTTCGCTCTTTTTTAATCCATTTTCATCGTTTTCGCTCCACTTTGATGGTTATATTATAATATACCAATGCTTTTTTTGCAATAGGTTTACATAAATTTTTTCATGATTTTGAGGGTTGTAAATTTAAACTTTTTATGAACAAGGAATGTATGTTCTATTTAGTTGTAAGATTTGTCAAAAAGTGAGGAATTATTATGTGCAATTTTACTTTTCGATAACTTTGCCCGAAAAATGACAGGAGATTTTGTGCTTTTGGTACTTTTTTCGAATGAAAAGAACATAAACAAAAAAAAGAGAACGGCTAACTTAATAGTCGTTCTCTAAAGTCATATGTTTTTTGATGAGTTTGGGCGGTGGCGTTTATGCCGACCAAACGGGGTTTGTTAAGCGACAATAAAGGTTTGTTTGTGACAAACATATGCCGTGAATATGCTGTCGGGCATTCCCGACTATTTGAGCTTTGCGTAAGCCTTAGCTCTGTTCACATTATTGAGAATCTGCTTACGAAGTCTTATGGACTTAGGTGTAACCTCGATAAGCTCATCGTCATTGATAAACTCAATTGCCTCTTCAAGGGAGTGAATCTTGGGAGGCACAAGTCTGAGAGCTTCGTCCGCACCCGTCGAGCGCACTGCTGTCATGTGCTTCTTCTTGCAAGGGTTAATTACAATATCGTCAGTCTTTGCATTTTCTCCGACAATCTGTCCCTCATAAATATCCTGTGCAGGAACAACAAACATCTGTCCTCTGTCCTGTACATTATAGATACCGTAGGAGGTCGTCTTACCCGTTTCATACGCAACGAGAGAGCCTGTCGTTCTCTTTGTAATCTCTCCCCTGTAGGGTGTGTATTCAAGGAAAAGGGAGTTTATAATACCCTCGCCTCTTGTATCGGTGAGAAATTCGTTTCTGTAACCGAAAAGTCCGCGTGTCGGAATATGGAACACAACGTGCATTCTGTCACCTCTGGGTGACATATCAATGAGCTCGCCCTTTCTTGCGCCCAGCTTTTCAATTACCGAGCCCATATATTCCTGCGGAACATCACAGGAAACTTCTTCCATAGGCTCCATTTTCACTCCGTCGATTTCCTTGTAGAGTACCTTTGGAGCGCTTACCTGAAATTCATATCCCTCTCTTCTCATTGTTTCAATAAGAATTGAAAGGTGCATTTCTCCACGTCCCATAACTCTAAAGGCTTCGGTAGAGTCCGAGTCCTCAACCCTTAAGGAAACGTCCTTCAAAAGCTCGCGGTAAAGTCTTGCACGAAGGTGGCGGGACGTACAGAATTTGCCCTCTGTACCCGCAAAGGGTGAGTCGTTAACAGAGAAGGTCATCTCTAAGGTTGGCTCTGAAATCTTACAGAAATCAAGCGGCTCGGGTGTGGTTGTATCGCAGAGAGTATCGCCGATTGTAACCTCTTCAATACCCGAAAGGCATACAATTTCTCCCGCCTTTGCTTCATCGACATTTACTTTCTTAAGACCGTCGATTGTAAGAAGATTTACAATCTTTGCATTATAATTTGCATGAATACCGTGGTGGTGGCAGACGGTTACGTTCATGCCTTTCTTTACAGTACCTCTTTCAATTCTGCCTGTTGCAATACGTCCTATAAAATTATCGTAGTCGATGTTTGAAACGAGCATTTGAGCAGGTCCTTCTTCGTCAACATCGGGACCCGGAACATGATTTATAATCTGCTCAAAAAGCGGAATAAGGTTTTCTTCCTGAATATCGGGAGAAAGGGAGGCTGTGCCATTACGTCCAGAGCAGAACACAACGGGGCTGTCAAGCTGTTCATCTGTTGCATCAAGGGCAATAAGAAGCTCTAAAACTTCATCAACAACCTCAACAGGTCTTGCGCCGGGTCTGTCAACCTTATTAACAACAATTATAACCTTATGACCAAGCTCCAGTGCTTTCTGAAGAACAAAGCGTGTCTGGGGCATTGTACCCTCAAATGCGTCAACAAGCAAAAGCACGCCGTCAACCATTTTGAGTATTCTTTCAACCTCACCGCCGAAATCCGCGTGACCGGGGGTGTCAACGACATTGATTTTTATGTCATTATATATAATTGAAGTGTTTTTTGCGAGAATGGTAATACCTCTTTCACGCTCTAAGTCATTTGAGTCCATTACTCTGTCGTCGACAACTTCATTCTGTCGGAAAGTTCCCGACTGCTTGAGCATCTCATCAACAAGGGTTGTCTTGCCATGGTCAACATGGGCTACGATTGCTACGTTTCTTATATCATTTCTTATCATTAAAATTCACCCGATTTTTCAAATTCATTTTTTCCAATTTTACATTTTATCACAAAGCAATGAAAAAATCAACACATTACGACAAAATTTTCAGCGGCGAGTCGCCGCCGACTATCCACGACGCACGTTTGCGGTAAACAAACGTTTATTTTCGCTTAACAAACAACGTTTGGGCAGCATAAACACCACCGCCCAAACGCATTCCTAATTCCTAATTACTAATTCCTCATTTGAAAAATCTACAATTCTTCAAAAAGTTCAGTTGACAAATATCTGTCACCAATATCAGGCAGAAGCACAACCACCGTCTTGCCCTCATTCTCTTTTCGTTTTGCCACAAGAGTTGCCGCATGAAGTGCCGCACCCGACGAAATGCCGACAAGGATTCCCTCACTCTTGGCAAGAGTTCTTGCCGCCGCATAAGCATCATCGTGATGAACAGGAATTATCTCATCATAAATCTTTGTGTCAAGTATTTCGGGGACAAAGCCTGCACCTATACCCTGAAGTTTATGTGAGCCTGCCCTGCCCTGTGAAAGATAGGGACTGTCTGACGGCTCAACCGCAACAATCTTTACATTCGGATTCTTTTCCCTAAGGTAACGTCCGACACCTGTAATTGTACCGCCCGTACCGACGCCGGCAACGAATATGTCCACCTTTCCGTCAGTGTCTTCCCAAATTTCGGGACCCGTTGTGAGATAGTGGGCATTGGGGTTTTCGGGGTTTGTGAACTGACCTGCAAGGATGCTGTCGGGTATCTCGGAAAGAAGCTCGTTTGCCCTCTCAATTGCGCCGTTCATTCCCTTTTTGCCATCGGTAAGCACAACAGAGGCGCCAAATGCACAAATGAGCTTTCTTCTTTCTATGCTCATGGTTTCGGGCATGGTTAGAATTACTCTATAACCCTTTGCGGCGGCAACCGCGGCAAGACCGATGCCTGTGTTTCCGCTTGTAGGCTCAATAATTGTAGCGCCCTTCTTCAATTTTCCCGACTTTTCAGCCGCTTCAATCATCTGTCTTGCAACCCTGTCCTTTGCACTTCCTGCAGGGTTTTTACCCTCAAGTTTACAGAGAATTTGAGCAAGAGCATCTTTTTCCTTTGCATAATTTGAAACGCGAACCAGTGGAGTTTTTCCGACAAGCTCGGCAACATTTGAATACACTTTCATTTTTTACTCCTTTTAGTCAAAAAGGGAACTGAAATCTGCAGGTTTTCCGCTTTCGTCAACAATAAAATATTCATCATTTTCCTTTGTGTTATTTTCAGGGACTTCGGGAGCTGGAGCTTCTACAGGGTCCTGCTGCTGTTCGAGGAAAGTCTCAAGGTCAATGCTCATGCCGCTTGATATGTCATAAAACACTAAGATTTTATCCTTTATGGCATCAACACTCGTCCAATCTGAAATTTCATTTTCCGTAAAGTCAAGCTGACGGAGCGACTCGGGGCAATACCCCTCAAGCGATGAAACATCCGTAATTCCATTATTGCGGAAATAACCGTAAATAAGTTGATTGTAATTCTTTACAAACGAAACATCAGAAATTGCAACATTGTAAATCTCGAACATTTCTACATTTTTGAAAGCACCAAGGTCAAAAAGTGTGTCTGTTTCGATATTATAGTTAAATTCCGATACCATTACCCTTGAACTCAGCATCTCTGCAAAATTGTCTTGTTGTCTTGCATCCGAAAGGCAAAGGTCAACATAATCAACATACCCCACAGCAACAGTGTGCGCATATTTTGTGCCGGGACTTACCGCGATATAGTGAACCTTATCAACATCTTCTTTTGTAATCTCTTCGGGATTCTTTCCTATTGCATTGGCAAAGGCATGAAACAGCTTTTCATTTTCAAAGCCAAGGGTCTTTGCGGCACTGTCAAGAACATCTTCGTTTACATCTGCAAGAGGTTTTATGTCAACAACAATCCCATCAATCAAATCTTCATTCTTGCTGTTTTTATTTTCTTTATTCTCATTGTTTTCTATATTTTCTTTTTGCTCATTCTTTATATTATTCTGTTGCAAAGCGTTTTGCTCTTTGTCTTTTTTCTTATCCTGTGCACAGCCGGCAAAAATCAGAACAGCCATAATACAAAGCATCACTGCCAAAAGTTTTTTCACCATAGTTATCATCCTTTCATTTAAAAAAATTATACTACTGTTTTGCCGCTTTGTCAATTATTTATGAAAAAGGAGTCCTTCAGAGGACTCCCTTACTCTTTATTCGCCGTAAATAGCGCTTCTTATCATAATTTTTATTTCGTCGACTTCTTTTCCGAGCGCAATTGCAAGCTCCTCGGAAACTGCCTTTTCTACAATTGCAAGATAGTGATTTTCGGCTTGTCTCAGCTTCTTGCCTGCCTCGGAATATCTCTTCTCACGAAGAAGTATTTCCTTTATCACCATAAGCGAGCCGTCAACACTGCACCCCGAGAGCATCTCTTGAAAATGCTGGGCAATCAGCGCAGGCTGTCTCGGCTCAAAGTTTGGAGCTTCGACATTCCGGAGTGTATCAAGGCATTTTTCGGCTTCCTTTTCCGACATAACCGCACGTATACTTACATCTGAATCCACCGGCACATACACAACCTCGTTACCGTTTGAAAACAAATAGCGCAGCTTATAATACTTCTTGCCTGACTCCTTGACAAATACGGGAGTTTCAACCGCTTCAACATTGCAAACTGCATTTGTTTTATATACTACCTTCTCACCAACAGAAAACAAATAATCCTCTCCCTTTTGTCGCATTATTTCTACATCTATATTTTACCACATTAAGAAAAAGTTTTCAAAGGCATTTTTGCACAAACTTTCTTTCCCTAAGTGCTGTCAAATTGACGATTACACGACAAGATTCGGCTTTTTTGTGCAAAACAAAATACCCACCTTTTCAAAGATGGGTATTTTATCAAAATTAAAAATTACTCAAAAATCAACCAAAAATGCCGCTATTTCCCATATCAACGCTGGTTTCGTCATCAAGACTGTTATTGAGAATATCCTCGGTTAAAAGAACTGTAATCTCAAGTTCGGGTTTTGTGTAAAACTTCTTCATATTATCGCCCTCCACATAATCTTCCACATTACTTGTCAAGGTTATTATATCACCGTTTTTTTGTTTTGTCAATACCATAATTATCAAAATGTTTTTATTGTTCGACTACATTTACAACGTCAATATCATAGTATTCAAAGCACTCTATTGCACATTTGTCAATAATTTCGCCGCAAACGGCAATGGGGATTGCGGGTGGACAGGAAACACACGCCGAGGCAAGGATTTTCCCTTCGGCAAGATTTACGGGTACACTTCTCTGCGGGGAAAACACCGCTTCTCTTACCGACATTGCTCTTTCGAGCCTTTTGACGACAGGTGCTGTTTGCTGGACAGGCTCTCTTTTTTTAAGTCCTCTGAAAAAACTTGTCAGCCTTTCAAAGTCCTCTGCCCCATTTCCGGGAGAAAACATCATAACAAGGTTATCCTTATCATAAAATTCGGGATATATTCCATTCTTTTCAAGCAAAGATGCAAGCTCCGTCCCCAAAAATCCGGCAGTCTTTGGTTTAATATTTATTTTCAGCTTTTCACGGCCTGTAAACTCAATTCCAAGGTGAGAAAGCTCTGCCTTAAGCTCATCGCACAGGCGGCACGTTTCAGCCACCTTATTTTTAAAATCCCCCAACATCTCTTCATTTGCCTTATCCATACTCGCCAGAATAAGATACGACGGACTTGTGGAGGCAAACAGAGACATTGCTCGCTTTGCGTCCTTCTCATATGGCTTTATTGCAGATTTGGATATGTGAAGATAGGCAGAGCCTGTAAGACAAGGCAGGGTTTTATGTGCAGAATCACAGCACATATCGGCGCCGTTATCCATGGGGTGGTTGCCTGTAAACTTCATATACGCACCATGTGCATTATCCACAATCAAAGGAAGATTGTGCTTATGGCACACTATTGACAATCCCTTTATGTCAAGGACATTTCCAAGATAATCGGGACTTGTGACATACACGGCAAAATATTCTCCGTTTGTCAGTGCCGCATCAAGCTCGTCAGGCGATATTTTACAGGAATACAAATCATCGCCGTAAAGCCAGTCGACATCGGCATCGCAAAGAGCAAGGGCAGACATAAAGCTTTTATGGGCATTTCTACCCGCAAGCACCTTTTTTTTCCCGTCTGCATACTGCATCGCCATAAAAAGCATTGCACGAATACACAAGGACGAACCCTCTGTGGAATAGAACGAAGCACGTGTTTCAAAAACCGAGGAAAGATTTCTTTCACTTTGGGCTATTATACCCTCAGCTTCAAAAAGGGAATCCGCACCGCATATTTCGGTAATGTCATACATCTCACAGCCAAGGTTTCTTTTTCCCTTATGCCCCGGCATATGCAGGCGGACATTTTCACCTTGTGCGTACTTTTGTACAAAGTCATATATAGGTGTCTTACTCATCGTCGCCGGTTTCCTCTGCAACCTTCATCATAATCGCACATTCAACTCTCTTTTTGAAAAGGTCACATCCATCCTTATAAACACCGCGAACAGAGCCTGTGGAATGATAAGCGTTTGCCGCACAACCGCCGCTGCAATAGAGTCTTGCCCAGCAGGTCTTACATTCCTCACGGGAATAGACATTACAGCTTGCAAAATCGTTCTGCACATCCTTATTTGTAACACCGTTCCAGATGTCTCCGAGCTTAAACTTTTCCTCGCCCACAAACTGGTGGCAGGGGTACAAATCTCCCCAAGGAGTGACAGCCATATATTCTGTTCCCGAGCCGCAGCCGGAAATTCTCTTATATATGCAGGGACCGCCCGTAAGGTCTATCATGTAGTGGTAGAAGGTAAAGGGTCTTCCCTCTTTCTTTCTCTCAAGCATGAGCTTTGCAAGCTCCTCATACTGCCTCATGACGATTTTCTTGTCGTCCTCCGTCAGCGCCGCCTCATCGCCCGGGGCGCATACAACAGGCTCCATGGAAAGCTCATCAAAGCCAAGGTCAAGCATAACCTTTATGTCCTCGAGGAAATCGGGGTTTCTGTGGGTGAATGTACCTCTCATGTAGTAATCCTTGCCACCGCGCATCTTTACAAGCCTTTGGAATTTGGGGACAATCTTATCCCAGCTTCCGGCTCCGTTATAATCTACACGAAGTGCGTCATGGATTTCTTTTCGTCCGTCAAGGCTGAGCACAACATTACTCATCTCTCTATTTGCAAAATCAATTACATCGTCATCAATAAGCATACCGTTTGTGGTAAGGGTGAAACGGAAGTTCTTATTATGCTGTTTTTCTATGCTTCTTGCATACTCCACAAGCCTCTTTACAACATCCCAGTTCATGAGCGGCTCACCGCCGAAGAAGTCAACCTCAAGGTTTCTTCTGCTTCCCGAGTTTGCAATAAGGAAGTCAAACGCCTGCTTACCTACCTCAAAGCTCATAACGGCTCTGTCACCATGGTATTTGCCCTGGCTTGCAAAGCAGTATGAACAGTTGAGGTTACAGGTGTGGGCAATATGTATACAGAGTGCCTTTACGACATCGCCACTCTTTTCCTTGAATGTTCCTGCCATGCTCTCGAAGGTATCCTCGGTAAAGAGTCTCTTATTCTCTATAAGCTCATTTATATCGTCAATACAGTCAAGAACATCCTGCTCTGTGACATTATCGTATTTTTCGAGTATTATTTTTATGATATTTTCTTGTGTTTCGTCCTTGAACATGGCGATTATATCGTATGCCACCTCGTCCACTGCATGAATAGAGCCCGAGCAGGTATCAAGAACGATATTATATCCGTTTAATTTGTACTGGTGAATCATTTGTTTTCCTTTCGTAAAAAATGAGGAATCAGGAATTAGGAATTAGGAATGAGTTTGGTCGACCTCGTTATGCCGACCAAACGGTGTTGGTTAAGCGACACTAAAAGCTTGTTTATGTCAAAGATTCCCCGTGAAATCTTTTCTCTTTGATTACTTTCTCTTTTCAGCAAAGAGAAAGTAATAAGAAATGCCGCAAGGACTGCGGCATTTGTTGGAAGACTGATTTAATTACTTGCTTTCCTTGTTTTCGCACTTCTGATTTGCGATGCCGCAGCTTGTCTTGCAAGCGGACTGGCAGGATGTCTGGCATTCGCCGCAACCGCCGTTCTTAGCGGATTCACAAAGATTTCTTGTTTCAAGTGTCTTAATTCTCTTCATTTTAGTTTGCCCCCAATCGTAGAGTTTTTTATTTACTATGTTATTTTAGCATAACTGCACGTGATTGTCAAGATGTTTTAGCACTTCTTTTTTGTTTTAATGCAAACATTACAAATTGAGAAAAACGATTGCTGCCACGCCGAACAATATTCCCACAAGCTGTCTTTTTGTGAGTTTTTCCTTGTAGAACAGTACGGAAATTGCAGATGTTACCACAATATCTCCTGCAGATATAAGCGGAAACATTACAGATGCGGGGACCAAAGCCAGCATAAGCATGACAAAAAGATTAACAGCACCATTTGCCGCACCCGAAATCACCGGGAAAACAAAGCCACTTCTCAAAGCCTTGAAAAAGATTTTTCTCTCAAACACCATCAAAAGAACAACCATCATAATCACAATCATCAATAATGCCGCAATCATGAATTCGCTCTTATACTCTCCGCCGAATTTTCTTTGCTGCATTTGCTGAACGCTTGAGCACATACCGTTACCAAAGAAAGCAAGCAGCACATAGACAATCCACTTGATGTTTATTATTGTTTTTTCTTCCCCTTTATTATTTATGAGAGCAAGCGAAATGCAAAGCAAGGCAAGTCCTATAAACAAAGACACACTTGCCTTTTCATCGTACACCACAAGTCCGACAAGTGCGGGAATTATCAACGAATAGGACATCACAAGAGTCGTAAGAGCAAGTGAACCATGCTTTATTGCCAGGAACAAAAACAAAATCGCCGCACCGTAAGACAGAGCAAAGCCAAAGGAATACACATACAATTCTTTTACGAAAGTAAGGTTTCCTCCTGATGTTACAGCAAAAAACAAAGCTGCAGCCGCGCAGGATATACACGTATATGTATACTCTCCTCCGTCAGGATTTCTGAGATTGAAGGACTTATTTGAAATGCTCTGTGCAGTACTGAAGGTAATAATCAGTATAAATAACAAAATACTCATTGTCTGCTCTCCATTCTTAAAGTTTGTTTTTCATATGTTATTATACCGACACTGGCGAAAAAATCTAGTAACTATTTTCCCGTTTTATTGACTTATCGTCCCTCAACGCAAAAACTACTTGACAGTCTTTTTTCTTTATGTCATAATGTACAAAAAGCTTATTGAGGACGTTTTATGAATATTACATATGACATTCAAAAAATAAAAAACATCATTTCGGATTTTTCAAAAGTCACCGGAATTGACATGGCTCTGTACGACACGAGCTTCAATGCAGTTGCGGGTTACGAATACACCGAGCCTGTCTTTTGTAAAAAAATCCAAAGCTGTGAAAAAGGCTTTTATCTTTGCAAAGAATCAGACAAAAAAATGATAAACAAATGCAAAATAACCCGCAGTTTTGTCTCACACACATGCCATGCAGGGCTTGTAGATTCCGTTATGCCTGTAATCAAGGGCTCGGTCATAACAGGTTATATTGTTATAGGCAGAGTCAGGCAGACACAAAACATTTCCGACATATACAAAAACATTGAATGGTTAGGAGAGCGCTCCGAAAAACTAAACGACAGCTTTTTGAAAATCGCTTACTACAACGACGAACAGCTTAAATGTATTTCAAGGCTTGTTTCAAGCATTTTATTTGAAAACGCAATCGACATTGAACTTTCAAAAACAGTGACTGAAGCTATCGGATACATTGACAACCATCTCAAGGGCAAAATTACAGTCACAGATTTATGCAAAGTTACTCACACCTCAAAAAATACGTTATACCGGCTTTTCAATGACACCTTCGGTTGTACAATAAATGAGTACATAACCGAAAAAAGAATAGAAAAATCCAAATTCCTGCTAGAAACAAGCGACATGCCGATAGCCATTATCGGAGAAGAAATCGGCATTGAAAACTGTGCTCATTTTTGCAGAACATTCAAAAAGCGAGTGGGAACGTCTCCCTCGGCATACAGACAGCAAAAGCGTAACATAGCATAAAAAAGTCCCCACTCACGTGGGGATTTTGGTTTTATGAAAAGAGGTCTGTTCCGGGAATACCGAGTTCACCGGGAAGTTCTTTGCCTTCAACAACATCAATTATCTTCTGAAGCTCCGCTTTTTGTGCGTCTGTCACAAGACCCGAATCAATAAGAGCCTTTGCAGAGGCATACATGCTTGTGCTTACAGGTTCTCCATACACTGTGAAAACTTCACCGTTTATGGTAACCTTTGTGTAGTTCTTGGATGTTACGACAGTTTCATAATTCTTTTCGGGAACGTTCTTGAGAACACCGGTGAATATACACCAATCATCATCGTCACCGTTAAAAATCAAATCAATGTCTTCATTTTTGTTATATGCAACACCCGTTACATAATTACGGAAATCAAAATTAAGCTGTGAGCCTGTTTTATCAATAAGTGACTGTACACCTACAATATAGCCGTATTCTTCAATCACAAACGCTTCAGTTTCGTCCTTTGCAAGTGTGGACACCTTTGATGTGAAACGAATTGCAAGGGGATTTCTGATTCTGATTGTTGCCTCCGCTCCGTTATCCATATACGAGCCAAGTTCTGCAACCTCTGAGTATTCGAGGTTCAGATAGTCAACATAATAATACTTTGTGCTTACAGCATAAATTGAAGCAGCGCTCGCCTTTTCAACAACCTGTACAAGTGTATTCTTGCCGGGACAAACTGTGTATGTATTATTGTTTTCTGTTATTTCATACTGGAAGCCATCTATTTCAGCATAGCGTACATTTGATGCACTTGCCTTTTCACCAATATTTATAACAACTTCATAAGGAATGAAAACAAAATTCTTACTTTCAGCATACTGTTCAGCATATGAACCCTTATATCCTGTCACTATACCGAACAAGCCGTCAAAGGAATTAGCTCCGATATCGATTACCGATGCAGGAAGTGTCACTTCTGCAATTCTTCCGTTATCACCTACATAGTAAAGGCAGGAAAGGCTATCTTTAAGGTTATCAATAAGCGCCAAATACGAATCATAACTGCCAAACTTCAGGCTTTCAAGGGAGGAACAGTTCTGGAATGCATTTGCAGGAACACTGTTTACACCGCCCAAGAATACTTCCTTAAGGGATGTACACTCTGCAAGTGCATAGCTGCCAAGACTTGTTACGGTGTCAGGCATTGAAATCTTTGTAAGATTTGTTATGCCATAAAATGCGTAACTGCCGATACCTGTTATTCCGCTATCAATTGAAACGTTTGATATGCTGCTTACATAAGCGCTCCACGGAACAGCGCTGTAAGAAGCATAATCTGCCAAAGCGCCCGTTCCCGACAAATAGAGAACTCCGTTATCGCCGATTTGCCAGCTGATGCTTCCTATTGTACCGCTGTACAAAACCTTATAGAACAGGTCATCATAGTCAACTTCTATATCGCCGGCATCCAAAATGCCAAAAGCATTATTACCGATGCTCGTTACTCCGTTTTCAACTACAATGCTCTTAATATCAGACATATAATCATACCAAGGAGTAGATTCAACAGAGCTCCAGTCTGTCATATCTCCCGTGCCGCTTATTGTAAGCACGCCGTCTGTATCAAGTGACCATGAAAGCTTATTTCCGCAAGTACCAGAAGCGCTTACAGCCAAAAGCTCACTCTGCGCACTTTGCTGAACAAAAACCGCATCTTCCGTAACAGAATCAAACGCTGTCGCAACGCTCGGCGCAGCAAACGTACTCATCACAAGAGCAGAAACCAAAAGCATTCCTGCCACAATTATTCTGAATGTTTTCTTCATTCTTTTGTTCCTCCTTTGGCAAACAAACAAGTCGTATACATATTACTCCATTATACAATAAGTATATCATGTAAATTTTACCACACATACAGAGATTTGTCAATAGGAAAACAAAATTCCCGATGCCGCGTTGACATCGGGAATGATTGCAAAAGCAAAATGTGCTTATCTCTTTTTACCAACATTCTTGAGTGCAGCCCAAAGATTACCGGACAGGCAAATGGAGGAGTACACACCGGCAAGAATACCCACAATAAGGGGAAGTGCAAAGTTCTTGATGGAAGTAACACCAAGGATATAAATCATTCCTATTGTGAGGAGTGTTGTGATTGTTGTATTGAGTGAACGCCAGATTGTGGACTTGATACCACTGTTAACTGCGTCCTCAAATGTGTAGTTGGAAGAAAGATTTCTTCTGTTTTCTCTGATTCTGTCAAAGATAACGATTGTTGCGTTGATAGAATAACCGAGAATTGTAAGAATTGCGGCGATGATTGTTGAGCTTACGGGAATCTGGAAAATGGAGTAAGCAAAAAGCATGATAACAACGTCGTGCGCAAGACAAATGATTGCCGCAAATGCCGCTCTGCCTTCAAATCTGATTGCGATATACACAAGCATGAGGAGAATAGCAACTGCTGTTGCAGTAACAGCTGTCTGCTTGAGAGAATCACTGACCTCTGCACTTACTGTGCTGGAGCTTGTCATTCTTGTCTTTTCCGCAGAAGTTTCAGCAATAGGATAAAGTTCATTTACCGCCTTTTCGATACGGCTTCTGAGAAGACTTACTTCGCTGTTTGCAGTATATGTGATTTCGTAGTTACCGTCAGCATTTTTTACAATGTCGGAAACTGTGAGAGCAAGTGTGCCGTCACCGAGAACTGCCGCAATATCGGACGAGGGATCAAATTCCTCTTTTGTCTCAGTTTCTGTCTCGCTTGCGTTTTCTGTCTCTGTTTCTGTTTCGGTTTCTTCAGAAACAGGAGCAGGAATTGTATATACTACCTTTTCGGCACTTGCAGAAACACGCTTTGCATCAGCAAATTTTTCTACAATCTTTGCATCAATACTCTTATTGAGTTCTTCGTAATCTGTTTCTGTATCAACAAGTGTTGTTCTTACAACAACCTCATTACCGTTGACAACTCGTGTGGAAGAAAAGCTGTCAGTGCCAATGATTGCCACTGTTGCATCTTCAATCTTCTTTTCGTCTTGACCTGTAGCCTTATTATCAAGCTTGAATGTGAACTCAGTACCGCCCACAAATTCGATGTCCCAGTTAAAGCCGCGCACTGCAAATGTAATAATTGCAGCAACCACGAGAACGAGGGAAATCACAAAGAATACTTTTTTATTTTTTACAAAACTAAATTTCATTTCTCTGTACCTCCCTATTAGTCAACCTTGCGGTTTCTCTTTGCGCCCATTATCCAGGCACCCACACCCATATTTGCAAGGGTTGTAAGGAATACTCTTGTTATAACGAGTGCCGTGAACATGGAAATGAGAGTACCGACAAGAAGTGTAATACCGAAGCCGTAAACTGCGCCCGTACCCATGGCTACGAGAACAACTGCCGCAATAATTGTTGTGATATTGGAGTCAACAATTGCGCTTGTTGCGCCCTTGAAGCCGTTCTTTACTGCGTTTCTTACGGTTTTTCCGACATTAAGTTCTTCCTTGATTCTTTCGTAAATAATTACGTTTGCATCAACCGCCATACCGATTGTAAGGATGATACCTGCAATACCGGGAAGAGAAAGATTAACCTTAAAGAATACTACAAAAATTGCAAAAATTGCAATGTAACCCACGAGTGTAATTGCTGATACAAAGCCGGGGAGTCTGTAGATAAGAATCATAAAGATCATTACAAGAAGAATACCGATTAAGCCTGCTTTAAGGCTTGAAGAAAGTGCATCGGAACCGAGTGTTGCACCTACAACACGGTTTTCTTCTTCGGTAAGCTCAACAGGAAGGTTACCCGAGCCGATAAGACCTGCAAGCTCTACTGCTTCTTCCTGTGTAAAGGAACCGGAGATTGTACATGAATTGCTGTTGATTTTTGTTTCAACACTTGCGTGGGAAATATTTATACCGTCAAGCTCAATATCAATGTAGTTTGTTTCGTCGGCTTTACGCTTGGCAGCCGCTTCTGTAGCTGCAGCAAAGAGAACTCTGCCTTCATCCGTAAATTCGAGACTTACATAATGCTCACTGTTAAGGCTGTTTGATACAGGACCGTAGTTTGCAGCTGCCTTCTTAACCTTATCACCCTCAAAGAGAACATTGCCGTCAGCATCCTTGAATTCGAGCTTTGCTGTAGATCCGAGCATTTCGGATGCGGAATTAGAATCGCTGATACCGGGAATTTCAACTCTTATCTGGTCGTCTCCCACTCTTGCAATTGTTGCTTCTGAGTAGCTGATAGAGTCAAGTCTTTTACGAAAGATTGTTTCAACCTTTGTAAGAGCCTCATTCATATCAAAGTTTTCATTTGTTTCATCAGGCTGTGCCTTAAATGTTATGGATGAACCGCCGACAAGGTCAAGACCTTTATTGATTGCATCTTCGTCCATAACGCTTTTCAGACCTATCGAGCTTACGCCGCAAAGTGCAACAGTTACGCAAAGAACTATGCACAAAAGCACAAGCACGAAAGAACATACGCTGTTTTTCATGGAGTTACTTCCTTTCTTTTTTCGCAAAAATGCGCTTATAGCATACATTATACATTTATTAAATTTATAAGTCAACACTTTTTTGGAAATTATTGCTTTTTTTACAATTCATTGATTATTTAAAATCAAAGGAGGAGGTTATAAAGTCGGCAGGCTGTCTTGTGCCCGTCCTATCCCTCGTGCTTCCCGTAAAATCGAACACAGCCTTTCCCTCGACGAGCTTCAGCACGCCGTCAAAGGCTTTGCCGTGCTTTGAAACGAATCCCACGATTTTCGAGGTCTGTCCCCTCTCAAGAAGCAGTTTTACATTTGAAACCGAAATATTTCTACCGCAGATATTAAGGCTTACGCCGAATTCGCACCCTTCTTTATAGCCTCTGCAGCCGTATTTATATCTTCCTCTGACAACATCCTTGCCGCAGAGAGGACACAAGCCAACAACATCTCCGAAGGAGCCTGTATAGTCATCCGTTTCGGGAGGCATTTGTTTCTTTTCAAACACGGCTCTTATTTCATCCTCTGCAAGCGTTACGCTGTCACGCACCTCAATTTCTCCGCGATACACCTTTTTGAGTGCCTTACCGAGCTCGCTTGTCTTATACTTATCCATACTTATATTCATTCTCGACAGGGATTCGATAAGAAAAATGCCGTCAGGGAGGATTGTGTATACATCTTTTTTGAGAAGTATATATTTACTTTTGCAAGCGTTTTCAATAATTCCCGTTCTTGTTGCCTCTGTGCCAAGCTCGAGTCCCTCAAAAATTGCCTTGTAGTCCTCTGCATCGTCCCTGTTTTCTTCGTCATTTGCCGCCGCTTTTTCTTCTTTAAAGGGATTTTTGAGGTAGTTGTTGAGTGTTTCGATTGTATAGTGCTTTGGCGGAGTTGTTTCCTTTTCGACGGGTTCAAAGTTTATGTTTACTTTATCTCCCTTTTCGAGCTTTGGCAGAATCTTATCCTTTGCGGAATAGGTGTCGTACTGCGTCCAGCCCTTCTGCACAATAACCGCACCCTTGAGATTGAACTCTTCAAGCTCACCCAAATTTATCTTGATTTCGGTCTTTTCGGCAAGGCAGGGTTCTGCACAGAAGACCGCACAGAACCTATGCACAACCGTCGAATACACCTGCATCTGTTTTTCGGTGAGGGAATCTTTGGGCGGCACTTTATAGGTAGGTGTCAGAGCCGAATGGGATTCGATTTTGCTGTCATCAAACACAGTCTTATCATCACGGAACTTAAGATTATATCCCATTTTCGCAAAGTTTGCCACAATTTTTGAAATCTTATCCTTTTCGGCACTGGCAAGATACTCGGAGTTTGTTCTGGGATATGTAAGATAGCCCATTTCGTACAGCTTCTGTACAATTTCAAGGCTCTCGGTCATATTCATTTTATATTTTTTACTGAGTACATTCTGGAGCTTTGAAAGAGAATACAGCTTGCCGGGGGCAATGGTATCCTTTTTGCGTTTAACACCTGTAACAACAGCTGTTTCGGCATTATACTTTTCACACACAGCCTTGGCTTTATCAAGCTCATCCTTGGAGAATTTCAGCTTTGAGTTAAGCTCAATTTCCTCTCCGTTTGTAACCGCGGTGCTTTTAAGTCCGTAATATATCTCAGGCACAAAGTTTTCAATCTGCTTGTCCCTGTCGTATATTGCCTTGACAATGGGAACGATTACACGACCCACCCTCAGAAGAAGTCCCGTTCTTATTGTTGCGTATCTTGTGAGATTCACGCCATACAGCCAATCGATGTATGTTCTGGCGAGGCCCTCGTTGGCAAGGTTATCATACTCTGTCTCATCCTGCATATCCGAGAGGGCTTGTCTTATGGTTTCAGCCGTCTGGTCGGGAAGCCACAGGCGTTTGAGGCTCTTTTCGGACTTAAGTGCATTCTCAATACAAAGTCTAACTATTATTTCTCCCTCTCTGTCGGCGTCCCCCGCGTTTACGATTGTATCGACATCGGGGCGGTTACAAAGGGCTTCGATAAGCTCAAACTGGCGTTTTACTCCCTCATCCGGTTCTTTGTTATCGGATTTGCGAAGTGCAAAATCAAATCTTTTCGGAAAACACGGAAGATTTGAAAGAGTCCACTTATTACTGCCGTCGGGACTCGGGTTATAATGCTCTATATCCTCGAGGGAAAAGAGGTGTCCGAATGCCCATGTGACAATGTACTCATCGTTCTCAAGATACCCCGAACGTTTATTCATTTGTCCGATAGCGTCGGCTATGTTTCTGCCGAGGCTTGGCTTTTCTGCTATGATTAACTTCATTTAGTACCTCTGTAAAAATTCATTACCATATATTGTAGCACATTTATTGTGATTTGTAAAGAGGGAAAGGGAATTAGGAATTAGGAATTAGGAATTAGGAATTGGGAATTGGGAATTAGAAGTACAAGTCGAGGCGGATAAAGTGTGAGATGCATTGTTTAGAGATCCCGCACTCTGCGAAGTGCGTTTTCCGTCACTTTTGTCGCAGCAAAAGTGACCAAAACTGCCCACTCATGTGTCGGGACTTTTAGATGTCCCGACACGAGCCGTGGAGGCTCTTTTTTATACTCAACACAGAATTTGAGAAAAGTTTTAGATGTGTTCTCACTACTCCACGTGTATTTGCCTGCCTTTGGCAGGCTATAGCCTCGCAAAGCGAGGCAAACCACATCTATTAGTGGAAAGAGAAAAAAATCTTTAAAAAAATTTCTCCGAAGATAAAAGAGCCTTCGCGGCTCGGGCAAAATCTTGAAAAATTTTGCCCATGAGCGACACCTTTTGGTTACTTTTCGGTGACGAAAAGTGACAGAAAACGCGGCTCTCGGAGCGGAGAACTTTTGGTTCTTTTGTTTCGGGACAAAAGAACAGAAAACCCGCCTCTTCCATATATTGATTGATGACAAATGCAAGTATTTGATGTAAAATATACACAGATATTCTGAAATTAACGGAGAAGAATCATGCACATAATAAAAATAAGTCCCGTGAGCTTCAAAATCGTCCTTTCAAAGGAGGACCTTGTACGTCACGGGGTTGATAACATATTGAATCACGCCGACATTTCGGGGGATTTTTTTGAAGAAATAATATACGAAACAAACAGGCTTTACGGCAATCCCTTCAACGAGGGAGCAATAGATGCCGAGTTCTTTGAATCAAAGGACGGAGGAGGAGAGCTTTTTCTCTACAGCAGTAAAAAAGCAGGTAAAAAAACTACATATCTTTTCAGAACAAACAGTTCTGATTCCCTCGTTTCTCTTTGCCTCAGGCTGTCGGGGCATCACATTCCAAGCGACAGCAGACTCTTTTATGACGACGGAAAATACAATCTTCTTCTTTTCTATCCTAAAAGAGATGACTTACTCCTTTCCTGCATGAAGGAGTACGGAACGACTTTCGAAGTCAGCCGTCTTCAGCGCTGGCTTCTCGAAGAGCACGCAAAGGTAATTCTGGACAAAGGTGCCGTTGAACAAATCTCAAAAATTTTCAATTAACCGTTACGCTCCGAGAAAATCAAAGGAAATTCCGCTATAGTAATATTTGAGGATTTCGGCAAAATCATAGCCTTGCTTTGCAAGTATATTTGCACCGTGCTGGCTCATGCCCACCCTGTGTCCGTAGACAACACTTGTAAGCTCTGCCTCACCCTCAGGCGAAGGTACGGAACGTAAATATTCCACCCTTCCGCCCCACACATCCTCGCTGTCAAGAGTATATGCTCCGCTTGAAGCATGGTAAACCGCTTCAATAGGCTCATCTTCATATACCATTATTATTCCCTTTGTGGCATTAACGGCACTTTTCAGCTTCTGAAGATTATCTTCGCTTATCTCTTTATTTTCGGGCAGCATAAAGCTCTGACAGCAACCTGCATCGGTACAGACATCGGCATTTCTGTGCTTGCTTTTTCCTGAGCTCTGTCTTACTGCGAAGGTACGCACCGCAACACACTGAGCCATTATTGCCTGGGATTCAAAGCCAAGAGGCATTTCACCGAGAACACACGCAGTAACATATTCCTCAAGCTCCATCTCTTCAACTCTGCCGTTTGTTTGCAAAACACGGATGTTCCTGCATTTTAATGCATTTTTTGCACTATTTCCCCCGACTTTTGCATTTTCGTAATTCAAATTATTCATTTCGGCATACATTCCGACATCCCCGACAGCTTGTTCGGAAGATAAGCGCGGCAGAGTCATGAAAAGAGATGCCGGCTTTTTTTCACCGCCTGCCGCTGTGCTGTATTTATTAAACAGCGCCAGTATTGCAACCGTCAACGCACAAAGAAGCGCCAACAGCACAAAGAGCTTTTTGAGATTAACCGACAATTTTGTTTTTTGTAAATAATTTTGCATAATTTCACTTTTCCTCTTGCATTTTTATTATATATGTGTTATAGTGTTATAAATTATTTTATTTTCCCCATGTTTGAAAGGACTAATTCTCATGTTTACAGATCACTATCCCGAATCATTAAGAATGCTCACCGAAATGTGCAAGGAAAGCTACTCAATTCCCAAGAATGCTTTCCAAAATGCAAATGTAAAGCGCGGTCTTCGTAACTTTGACGGTTCGGGTATTGTTGCAGGTGTAACAAACATTTCAATGGTACACGGCTATGTTCTTTATGAAGGCGAAAAGATGCCCGACGAGGGACGTCTTCTCTACAGAGGCTACGATGTGCCAAAGCTCATTGACGGATACACAAATGACAACAGATACGGCTATGAGGAATGTGCATTCCTTTTGCTTTTCGGTTTTCTCCCGTCACAGGAACAGCTTGATGCTTTCAAGAGCTTAGTCAGCGAATGTTCATTCCTGCCCCAGAATTTTACCGAAGACATCATTATGCGTGCGCCCAGCATGAATATAATGAACAAGATGCAGTCAAGTGTGCTTTCTTTATATACATATGACAAGAATCCGGAGGATATGTCAATCGAGAATCAGCTTCGTCAGAGTATTCAGCTTATTGCGCGTCTTCCCATTATCGCGGCAAATGCTTATTCTGTAAAGAAGCACATTTTCGAGGACGACAGTCTTCTTATCCACAGACCCAAGGAAGGACTTGCAACGGCACAGAACTTCATGAGAATACTCGGTCAGGACGTCACCTTTGACGAGGACGAGGCAAGACTTCTCGACGTTTGTCTTGTACTTCACGCAGAACACGGCGGCGGTAACAACTCCACCTTCACCTGCCGTGCCGAAACAAGCTCGGGTACAGACATCTACAGTGCAACAAGCGCCGCAATCGGAGCTCTCAAAGGCCCCAAGCACGGCGGTGCTAACATCAAGGTTGAGGAAATGTTCTCCGAAATCAAGGCAAATGTAAAGGACTGGAAGGACGACGAGGAGGTTAACGCATATCTTGAAAAGATACTGCGCAAAGAAGCCGGCGACGGAAGCGGTCTTATCTACGGTATGGGACACGCAATTTACACCAAGAGCGACCCAAGAGCCGTTGTCCTCAAGAAGCACGCCCAGGCACTCGCCGAAAAGAAGGGCTTCGGTGCGGAATTCGACCTTCTCAAGAAGATTGAAGAGTTGTCACCTGCGGCGTTCCTTAGCATCACGGGTCACGACAAGGCAATCTGTGCAAATGTCGATATGTATTCGGGTCTCATTTACAGAATGCTCGGAATCCCTGCCGAGCTTTACACACCCCTCTTTGCATCGGCTCGAATTGCAGGCTGGTGTGCTCACAGAATCGAGGAAATGCTCACTGGCGGCAAAATTATGCGTCCCGCATACAAGACAATTTATAAGGTTAAGGAATATACACCTATTGATGACAGAAGCGACATATAAGAAATGAAGGGCAGCGAAATCTGTCATTCATTTTATTCTAACAAAGAACTCAACTTTTTTCGGTAATCTATTGATTTTATGATAAAATTATGCTATCCTGTAAAAATGAAAGGAGTTAATATTTATGGAGAAAACAAAAGAACTTCCGTCGGGTTATTACGCCGTAGTAGCGTGTGACGAAGATGCCTCCAAAGATTTCTTTATTTACAAAGGCGAAAAATATTCAGTTACCCCCGGCAAAAATTTATTTTCTTGTCTCAACGATGCCTATGTTGCATCCGATACCGTTCCGTGTAAAGTTCTTGAGGGGCTTGATTACGAAAGCTTTGACACACCCGTTATTATTATGAGCGGCGGCGAGCATTTATACAACAAAGGGACTCCCGCAGGCCGTTCAATCAAGGTTGACCATTCAGTAACAATTCTCGGAAACAATGCATCTCGGAATCCAAATCTCACATCATCTTCACCGTCGGAAAGACCAATGCTGAATCCGGAAAGGCAATCAGATGAAACAATTCTCGTCAGCGACAGCTTCTGGTGGGGTCGCTTTATTATAGACGAAGGATGCAGAGCTGACAAAATAATTTTTGACGGTATTACTCTCTCACAAATGTGTCTTGAGGACATGAGAAGAAATACAGAGCTTGACGCTTATATTTCCTTCAGAAATATAATTCACAGAAGTCCCATATTCAGAACCATGTACAAAATTCTTCATCCGACAAAGAGCTCTGCTCTCAAAAGAAAGGTCGAGATTATAAATATACGTATTGAGGACATGGACGATGCGGATTACGGCAACTATTTCATGACGCCTGCGGTAGACGAGCTAATACTTGACGGACTTGTGGTTGCCAATACTACTCAGATTTTCGGATTTACATCGGCATGCGGCGACATATCAAACATACCCGAAAATGCCCAAAACGCACGTATTACAATCAAGAATTCCTATTTTGAAGCTCTTTTGAGTGAAAATTCAATCCGGACAGCTCTGCCGGATCTCGGCGAAAGGAGCTTCGAGGTTACAGTTGACAGCTGCATATTCAATAATGCTTCACTGCCCGGCGAGCCTCCTCTTACACTCGATGTTCCCACGGATAAGGCTTCGGTAACCGTCAGAAATTCAACATTTATAAATTCTCATGATATTTCTGTCTCTGCCATCAGATTAAACGGCAGTGGATGCAGTATTCATCTTGAGAACAACACACTTTCAGGCTTTACGGCCGAAACACAGCGCATACTACCCGACCACGGAAAAGGTCCCGATTACGTAGAAAATCACGCTTCCGACTGGGAAAGCGGCTGTCCGGACAGCCATACTGTCATCGGTACAGACAAGGCGGATTTTTCCAATCTCGACAAGCTATACGAGGGCAAGCGTGCATATTACGGTGACCTTCACGTTCACACCAGCTGCGGCGGTACATCGGACGGTGCATATCCGATGAAGGACTGGCCCGGAACAATGGATGAACTTCACCTTGATTTTGCGGCCGTCGTCGACCACGGACAGATGAGAGGCTTCTTCCTTCCCGAATGGGATGACGAGCGTTTTATTATAGGAACGGAGCCGGGTACAGCTATTACCGATCTCACCTCCTGCCGTCACAACTTACGCTCTATGCACTATAATATGCTCTTTCCCCACAAGTACGGTCTTGCCATGGTTATGGCAAATTTCCCCGAATATAAATTCAAAGGGGATGAGCTGACAGGCACATATGTGTATGCTCGTTTCACCAAGGAGAGATTCAGAGAACTTGTGGACTATATTCAGTCCATCGGCGGTGCTGTTGTGCATCCTCACCCGAAAATGATGATATGCTCTGACGATCCCCTCGATTATTACATCGGCGAGCACACATTTCTCGAAACGCTTTACGATAAATACGGTTCAAATTATTCAATAAGAAATTACGATTTATGGAAAAAGCTACTCGCATTGGGGAAGCATGTTTACGCATCAGGGGGGTCAGACACCCACGGCGGTGTTCGAAATGATACTGTTTCCACCTTCTACACTACCGAGCGCTTGGGAATTACCTTCTTTGAAACTATGAAAAGAGGCGATTTCAGTGTGGGAGCAGTTGGCATACAAATGGCGATAGATGACTCACCTATGGGTTCTGAAATTTCCTTTGTTGACGGAATGGTACTCAACGTGCGCGTCGGCGATTTTTATAAATGCGAGATTTGCGACGACGGTAAATACGAAATAAGGATTTTCACCGACAAGGGACTTGCTTATGCATCGGCATACAACGGACAACTGACGCAGAATATTGCACTTAAGGTTCAGGACAGAGCTTTTTACAGAGTCGAAATTTTCGACCTCAAACAAGGCTTTGTGATTTCTCATTCCAATCCAATTTGGCTTGATAAAAAATAATATTATTTACGTGATTACACAAAAGGCAAAAGAGCCGCACCAAACCGGTGCGGCTCTTCTATATTTTATTTCTTTTCTTTCAGTTTCACATTCTCTTTTTTGAGTATACGTGAGAGGATTTCAAGCATTGTATCTGTCACAAGTGCATGGATTTCAAGGGCGCGGACAAGTTTCTTTGTGTCTTCAAAGTATATATACACATCCTGCCTGCCGTAGTTGTATATTTCAAGAACGCTCTTAACTCTTTCAAACTGCTTTGAATTTTCGCTCGGTACTTTCAAATATAAATCGCTTAGCGGCTTTGGTGTGTACTTTTCGATTCCAATCTGTGCTTGTCGTGCGGCTCCACCCATAAATGCAGAAAGATTTACCTTTACTTTCTTTGTGTCATCGGTTTGGGAAGCATTTGTGCTCGCCCTTACCGCTTCGGGAATCTCTCCTTCTTTTACGTCAATGATGTTTCTGACAAGAATCTTTGGTTCTTCCTTTTGTTCATTTCCCTCGTCATTTTGCGATTCCTTTACGGAAATTTCGCCCACAACACCTATAACGCTTCCGGGATATAGCCTTGAAGCACTTGCTTCATACACATTCGGGAATACAATGAGTTCAATCTCTCCCGTTTCGTCCTCAAGATTTACAAACGCCATTCTTGTGTCGCTCTTTGTAAGTTTTTCTTTCTTTGACGAAACAAGTCCTAAAAGTGTTACGGTTTTTCCGTCACGGTATTTACTTCTGTCCCCGTCGGCTACGGCATTATTGATGTCGGAGAGCTTATCACATCTTAAGCTCTTTGCCGTAGGAGCATACTTTTCAAGGGGGTGTCCCGAAATATAAAGACCTGTCATTTCCTTTTCCATAGACAGCTTTTCATAATGGGAAAGCTCGGGAATATCGGGATAGGAAATATTGAGTGAGCCTGTGTCCTCACTTGAAGTATCCACAGCCGAGAACATATCAAACTGCCCCTCAACATTTTTATGGTTTCTTCGCTGAAGCGCATCAATTGCATCGCTGTAAACGGCAAGAAGCTGGCTTCTTTTTCTTCCGAGGCTGTCAAGTGCGCCTGCCTTTATAAGGCTTTCGACCATGCGTTTATTGATTTCGGTGTCGGAGATTTTAGAAAGGAAATCCTCCAGGGTCGCATATCCCGACCCCTGTCTTTTCTTTACAATTTCCTTGACAAAGCCCTCTCCCACATTCTTTATTGCCATAAGTCCGAAAACAATTCCCTTTTCAGAGGCAGAAAACATGAGTGAGCTTGTATTTATGTCGGGTCTTTCAACCTCAACCCCCATTTTCTTGCAGGTACCGATATATTCCATGACCTTATCGGTGCTGTTTATCACGCTCGAAAGGAGCGATGCCATATAGTGCTTTGGATAATGGCATTTGAGAAAAGCCGAATAGTACGCAAGGTAAGCATAACACGCCGCATGGGATTTGTTGAAGGCATACTGGGCAAAGGTTGCCATATCTTCATAGATTTCCTTTGCCGCCTCTTCCGAAATGCCGTTGTTTACAGCACCCATTACCTCGGCATTTCCATTTTCATCCTTTTTGCCATAGATGAAATACTCTCTTTCCCTCTCCATGACATCCTTTTTCTTTTTAGACATGGCACGTCTTACAATATCGGCTCTGCCGAAGGAGTAGCCTGCCAACTTTCTGAAAATCTGCATAACCTGCTCCTGGTATACTATACAGCCGTTTGTGACGGACAGTATTTCCTCCAAAGAGGGGTCGGCATACTTTACATTTGAGGCATCCTTTCTGTTTGCAAGGAATTTCGGAATTGAGTCCATAGGTCCCGGACGGTACAGTGATATGGCAATTGTTATATCCTCAATGTTTTTCGGCACCATTCGCACAAGTAAACTTCTCATGCCGCCCGATTCCAGCTGGAACACTCCGTCTGTATCTCCTGCGGCAAGAAGTCTGTAGGTTTTTTCGTCGTCAAGCGGTATATCCGAAACCGAAATATCCGCACTTTCTGCCGCCTCATAAATGACGGTAAGATAACGAAGTCCGAGAAAGTCAATCTTTAAAAGTCCAAGGTCTGCAATTTCGTTCATGGTGTACTGTGTTACAACACAGTCGCCGTTCATCGAAAGGGGAACATATTCTGACACAGGCTTATCTGTGATTACAACACCTGCCGCATGGGTAGATGTATTTCTCGGCATACCCTCGATTTTCTTTGCGATATTTATGAGAGAATTTACCTTGAAGTCCTCACGGCAAAGCTCTCGAAGCTCTGCGCTTTCCTCAAGTGCCTTTTCGATTGTGATATTAAGAGCTCTCGGTATGAGCTTTGCAACTCTGTCAACATCAGAATAAGGCATTCCGAGAACCCTGCCTACATCCCTTATTGCCGCCTTTGCCGCAAGTGTACCAAAGGTTACAATCTGCGCTACATGATTTTTGCCATACTTTTCGGCAACATAGTCAATAACCTCCTGCCGCCTGAAATAGCAAAAGTCTACGTCAAAGTCGGGCATGCTTACTCTTTCGGGATTGAGGAATCGTTCAAAGAGAAGCCCATGGAGCAAAGGGTCAACGTCCGTGATACCAAGGCAATATGCCGCAAGGCTTCCTGCGCCCGAGCCTCTGCCGGGGCCTACGGGAATTCCGCTTTCTTTAGCATAAGCAATAAAGTCACGCACGATGAGATAGTATTCATCGTAGCCCATTGCGTTTACAACCGACAGTTCATATTTAAGTCTATCATTGTATACCTGTACATCTGCATTCTCATATTTTGAGAGTCGCTTTTCGAGTCCCTCGTAGCACAGCTTTTCAAGGTATGCCTTTGATGTAAGACCGTCCGGCGGATAAAATGCAGGCAAGAAAAGTTTATCAAACTCAAAGTTAAAATTACACTTGTCGGCAATTTTAACCGTATTCCCGATTGCCTCGGGAACATCCGCAAAGAGAGTTTTCATTTCCTCTGCCGTCTTAAGATAGAACTCGTCCTTTTCAAAGCCCTTGTGTCTTCCGTCGGCGAGAGTCGTCTGGGTCTGTATGCACATAAGCACGCTCTGCGTCTGTGCATCGTCTTTATCGACATAGTGAGCGTCGTTTGTGGCAACGAGGGGAATGTTCAGCTTCTTTGAAAGCTTTATAAGTTCGTCGTTTACAATCTGCTGCTCGGGTATTCCGTGACGTTGGAGTTCAAAATAATAGTCCTCGCCGAACAGTGATTTCATTTTCAGGGCGTGATTTACCGCATCATCAATATTAGCATCAATTATTCTCTGGGGAACGTAGCCTGCAAGGCAAGCGGAAAGAGCAACAAGTCCCTCGTGATACTCCTCAAGAAGCGACATATCAATTCTCGGTTTTGAGTAGAAGCCCTCGGTAAAGGCGAGTGACACCATCTTTATAAGGTTTTTATAGCCTGTTTCGTTTTTGCACAGAAGCACAAGGTGATTATATCTTGAGTCAAGAGATTTATCCCTGCCATGGCGAGAATTGGGTGCAACATAAACCTCGCATCCGATTATCGGCTTTACTCCATTATCACGGCACGCCTTATAAAATTCAACTGCTCCGTACATAACGCCATGGTCAGTAACAGCAAGTGCGGGCATACCGCATTCCTTAGCCTTTTTTACGACATCCTTTATTCTGCAGGCGCCGTCAAGAAGGCTATATTCTGTATGAACATGCAAATGGACAAAAGACATACTATCACCTCCTGCGGGGGAGTCCCCGCTGACAATTCACGTTATATTCTCGTGCAAAGCAAGCCCTCGTAGTCGCTTAACGAACCCCGTTTGTCGGGAAAGCCCGACAGCAATTCACGTTATATTCTCGTGCAAAGCAAGCCCTCGTAGTCGCTTAACGAATACCATTTGGTCGGCATATACGCCACCAACTAAACTCATTCCTAATTCCTAATTCCTAATTCCTAATTCCTAATTTTATCTTATTCTTCCCTGAATGCAATTTTTATTATCTTTTCAAGTCTATGATTTACGCAGGACTTTGTAATTGGCGGCTCATGGATAGAAGCAAGGTCCGTGAGGGACAAATCGGGGTTATCACGCCGAAGCGACGCCGTATAAAGCAGTTTTTCGGGAAGATTTTCAAAGCGGTCATCCCTCTCAAGCTCCTTTATTGCTTCAAGCTGTCTGCCCGTGGCATTTGCACTCTTCTGCAGGTTTGCCATTTCGCAGTTATTTACTCTGTTTACATTATTGCGTATATTCTTTTCAATCTGGGTGTTGACAAGGTCAAAGGCACACTTTTGTGCGCCGAGAAGAGAAAGTACATGGAAAATGGTATCTCCGTCCTTAAAATAGACTACATACTTTCCTCTGCGGCGTGACACCTTTGCTTCAAGTCCCATTTCACGAAGAAAAATGCACATTTCGTCCGCATTCATCTCGTTTAGCATTTTCATTTCAAGGTGACCTCTCTTATCGGGTGCATTTACCGAGCCGCATTTGAGGAAAATTTCGCGCAGAAACGCACCTCTGCATTCGTCGCAAGCAAAGCAGCTCTTATCTATAAGTGCATTTTCAAAGAGGAATTTATCCGCATTTTCCCTCGCCCTTTTGCAGCACTTTTTTTCTTTTATCTGCCCCAGTGCTTCCTTCACTTCACCGGTAAAGGTCAGTTTTTCTTTATTATTCATCATAGCAAGAAGAATTCTCCGTCTGTTCCCAAAAGTTTTATTTCCGCTTCGAGTGTAACATTGTTCTTTTCAAAAATTGTCTTTCTTATATGTCTCATAAGAGAAAGAACATCCGCTGTCGTGGCATTTTCTCTGTTGATTACAAAGCCTGCGTGCTTCTGTGACACCTGTGCGCCGCCGACAGAATACCCCTTAAGTCCTGCCTCTACAATAAGTGCACCTGCAAAATATCCTTCGGGGCGTTTGAAAGTACTGCCGCAGGAAGGATATTCAAGAGGTTGCTTATCAACTCTTTTTTGCATAAGTTCTCTTGCAGCATTTACACATTCATCGGCATCCTTTTTTACAAGCTCAAATTCTGCACCGAGAATAACATATTCATCATTATGGAATATGCTTTTTCTATAGGAAAACTCACATTCTTCACTTGAAAGTGTGACAACACTACCGTCTTTTTTGAGTACACGCACGTTTTTTATCACATCTTTTGCTTCTCCCCCGTAGGCTCCTGCGTTCATATAAACGGCACCGCCGACAGTACCGGGAATACCATAAGCAAATTCAAGTCCCGAAAGTCCTCTTTTACACATATCAAGGGCAAGTTTCGTAAAGGACACACCTGCCTCGGCATAAACCGCCGTTTCATCGGACACCTTAACACTTTTCATCTCGGTTGTAACGACAATCGGCACTTCAATCTTCTCGTCGGGAAGAAGCACATTTGACATATTACCGAGGACTATGTATTTTTTATTCTCTGACTTTAAGCTCTTTATTATCTCACAAAGTTCCGTCTCATTTTCGGGAAAATAGGCACATTTTGCCATTCCGCCCGTTTTCATGGAGGAGTAATTTTTCATTTCTTTATCAAGGATTGGTGCAAGCATACAGTTCTCCTTATACATTTATTCATTATAAGTATAGCATGGATTTGTGAATTTGTGAAGTGGTTTTATGTTTTTTATTGCAAAATTTAGTCTACAAGAATTCCGCACTCTGCGGAGGGCGTTTTCCGTCACTTTTGACACAGCAAAAGTAACCAAAACTGCCCACTCTGCAAAAAAATTACCGCTACGCTCAGATTTTTTGCGAGCCGTGGCGGCTCTTTTGACCTCAACGAAATATTAGAAAAAGCTCCGATTTTATTCTCACTATTAAGGTGTGGTTCGCCTCGCCTTGCGAGGCAATAGCCTGCCAAAGGCAGGCAAACCATGTGGAGTAGTGAGAGAAAAATATAAGTTTTCTCCAATTCTGCGTAGAAAACAAAAAAGAGTCGCCCTCCGCAGAGGGCGAAACATTCCTAAAAAGTTAAAAAAACTACATTCTATGTGAAAGAAGCTGCATCGCCAGATTAAAATAAAACATAAGCGACACAACATCGACAATGGTAGTAATCATAGGCGATGCGACAACGGCGGGGTCAAGCTTTACTGTCTTTGCAAGAAGCGGAAGGAATGCACCGAGTGTTTTTGCCATAAGTATTGTGAAAATCATGGCAAGACCCAGCACAAGTCCGATTTTTACTCTATCGGGGTCGGAGGTGAAAAAGTATATTCTCGCAAAGTTAAGTATGCCAAAAACAACACCTATGCAAAGTGCCACCCTTACTTCCTTCCACATTACGCGAAAAGAGTCTTTGAGAGAGATTTCATCAAGAGTCATTGCACGTATAACAGTTGCCGTAGTCTGCGAGCCGGAGTTTCCTCCCGTACCTGTGAGCATGGGCATGAATGTGACAAGTATGGGAAGTGCCGAGATTGCAACTTCATATTCTCCAAGGATTACTCCGTTTAACATTCCGGCAAGCATGAGTACGAACAGCCACGGAATTCTCGCTTTTACATGGGAAAAGACGCTCGTTTTAAGATATGTGTCCTCTGTCGGAACGATAGCCGCCATCTGTTCAATATCACGCGTTGCCTCTTCTTCAATTACGTCCACAATGTCATCGACGGTGACAATGCCCACAAGTCTGTCCTCGCTGTCAACAACCGGAAGTGCAAAAAGGTCGTACTTCTGAGTCAGTCTTACCGCTTCCTGTCTTTCATCGGCTGTTCCGACCTTTACAACATTTGTTTCCATGAGGTTTTCGATAAGCTCATCGTCATCACGGCATCCAAGAATTTCCGAAAGTTCGATTACTCCCAAAAGACTTCGTCTTGAACCCAGCACATAACAGGTATAGACGGTTTCCTTATGAAAGGATATTTTCCTGATATGTTCTATTGCCTGCCGAACCGTCATCTCGGCTTTAAGAGAGGCGTATTCGCTTGTCATGATGCTTCCGACGCTGTCCTCGGGATAATTGAGAAACCTGTTAATTTCTGCTCTTGTTGAGGCATTTGCACATTTCAACACCTTTTCAACAAGGTTTGCAGGCATTTCTTCCAGCATATCAACAGCATCGTCGGTACTGAGCTCTTCAATCAGCTTCTTAATCTCCTCGTCCGAAGCAATGCCAACTATTTCCTCCTGAAAACCGGGCTCAAGATAGCTGAAAACATCTGCCGCAAGGTCTTTCGGCATTATCTTCATTATTACAAGGGCGTTTTTGGGCTCGAGCGTTTCAAGATACTCGGCAATATCAGCCTCTGGTGTATCCTCAACGAGCTCTCTCATTGCCCTTACATTTTTATTTTCAAAAAGCTCATCCATGCGCTCCTTGAAAGTTTCCAAGATTTCTTTCATTGTAAATTTTGTCCTTTCATTTGTTTTTTAGAGAAAAACAATACCGCCACTGTGTTTTTTTACAAAGTGGCGGCGGACAAGAAACGTATTTACTTTTTCGCGTAAAAAATCATAGTGTGAGCCGCAAGCAAATACGCCTTATCCGCAAAATATGTAGTTTTTATGCTACTTCGCCCATCCGTACTCATTTCGACTCACCTATCCTTTCGTAATTGTTACCCTAGCCTCCCTCCGAGAGGGAGGTGGATTTGTCGCAGACAAAGACGGAAGGAGCCTGCGTTCATTTCATGTCAATCTAACAAACACATGCAACGCTCTCTCCCTCAGTCAGCTGTTGCTGACAGCCTTTGACTATTCCAGAATCTTTTTAAGCTCATACAGCTTTGTAAGAGCCTCGATTGGTGTAAGCGTATTTACATCAATCTTTTTGATTTCATCTATTACCCTATCCTCTTCGAGGCTGTCAAGAGCAAGGGTTGACGAGTAATCTTCCGTCACCTTGATTTTCGGCATCTGGCTCTTAACGGGGGAAACATTATGCTTTTCTTCGATTTCCTTTAGGATTTCGTTTGCCCTGTCAACAATTGATTTTGGAACGCCTGCGAGCTTTGCGACTTCAATACCATAGCTTCGGTCTGCCGCGCCCTCAACAATTTTACGAAGAAAGATAAGGTCATCTCCGCGTTTTTTTGCAACGATGTTGAAATTCGCAACGCCCTTGCAGACATCTGCAAGCTCTGTCAGTTCATGATAGTGCGTTGCAAACATGGTCTTTGCATAGAGTTTTTTGCTGACAGTATACTCAACTATCGCCCTTGCTATACTCATGCCGTCATAGGTAGATGTACCTCTTCCTATTTCATCATATACAACAAGGCTCTTGTTTGTGGCATTCTTTAAGATATATGCACATTCCGACATTTCAAGCATGAAGGTAGACTGTCCCTGTGCTAAGTCATCCGACGCACCTATTCTTGTAAACACCTTATCGACAATACCGATTCTTGCGCTTCTTGCAGGAACAAAAGAGCCTATCTGCGCCATAATGACAATGAGGGCAGTCTGGCGCATATATGTACTCTTACCCGCCATATTGGGTCCTGTGATGAGAAGAAGGCGTCTGTTTTCGTCAAAGTGAACATCATTGGGAACAAACATTTCATTCTTCATGAATTTCTCGACAACAGGGTGTCTTGAGTCCTTAAGGTCTATACAATCAGAGGTATCAACCTCAGGGCAGGTATAGTTATTCTTCTTTGCAACGTCACTGAGCGAAACATACACGTCAAGATGTGAAAGAGCAACGGCAGTTTTCTGCACCCTTGTGAGATTCTGTGCAACATACTCGCGAAGTCTCTGGAACAGTTCATACTCAAGGGAGACAAGTCTTTCCTTTGCTCCGAGCACCTTTGTTTCCATTTCCTTGAGTTCTTCCGTTATATATCTCTCGGCACCCGTAAGTGTCTGCTTTCTTACGTATCTTTCAGGCACAAGATCCTTGAAGGAATTTGTGACTTCAATATAATAGCCGAAAACTCTGTTATAGCCGACTTTAAGGTTCTTGATTCCCGTCAGTTCCTTTTCGTTCTGCTCTATCTTTGCCATCCAGGAGTGACCGTCATTCATCATGTCCCTCAGTTCATCTGCCTCGGGTGAAAATCCTTCTTTTATAAAGCCTCCCTCACGGATGGAAAAGGGCGGGTCATCCTTTATTGCGTTGTTTATATAGCCTGCAATATCACTGAGGGTATCAAGGTCACCGCAAAGTTTTGTCAGCTCTTCACTCTTGAAATTTGAAAGATACTTCTTTATAGGACCGATAACACTTATCGACTGTTCGATTGCCTTCATGTCCTTACCGTTCGTGGTATTGTACACGACTCTCGTCATAAGTCTTTCAAGGTCACCGATTTCCGAGAGCAGGTGCTGGATTTCTTCCTTTGTTATAAAGTCTGAGTACAGCTCCTTTACGGCATTCTGGCGTTTTATGATTTCATTGCAGTTGACAAGGGGCATTTCAATCCACTTACGTAAAAGTCTTGCACCCATTGCCGTCTTTGTCTTATCGAGAACCCAGAGAAGAGTGCCTTTCTTTTCCCTTGTTCTCATGGTTTCGCAAAGCTCAAGGTTTCGTCTTGTATTTACATCAATTCCGAGATACGCGTTATTATCGTAGCAGTTGATTTCATTAAGATATGAAAGGTCAACCTTCTGAGTATCTGCGATATATAGGAGAAGTGCCGCTATCGCAAAAACGGCAGGTGAGCTTTCATTTAAGAATGCCTTATCAAGCTCATCCCGTCCGAAATGCTCAAGGACTTCGTTATATGCATCTTTTTTATAAAGCGATGAGGTTCTGTCATTGAAAACGCACCCTAAGCGCTCGCTGACAAATGAATATATTTCGGGAACTCCGCCTCTGTCGGCGTTTGTTATTATTTCACTGGGGCTATAGGTTGCAAGCTCATTTATTATGCGCTTATTCATATCTCCGTCGGTAATCTGAGTTACAAAAATCTTTGCAGTCGAAACATCGGCAAAGCAAAGCCCGCAGGTAGTTCCCTCAACATACATGGAACAAAGGTAATTGTTTTTGCCCTCCTGGAGCATTGTGCTTTCGGTAACGGTGCCGGGAGTAATTACCCTTGACACTTCCCTCTTTACAAGCCCCTTTGCGGTAGCCGGGTCCTCCGCCTGCTCGCAGACAACCACAGTATAGCCTTTTTTGACAAGTCTTGCAATATAGGTTTCGGCGCTATGGTAAGGAACACCGCACATGGGCGCTTTTTCCTCCATGCCGCAGCTCTTTCCCGTAAGTGTAAGCTCAAGCTCTCGGGAAACAACCTTTGCATCGTCAAAAAACATCTCGTAAAAGTCACCGAGACGGTAGAAGAGTATTTCGTTTTTATACTTTTCCTTTACTTCAAGGTATTGAAGCATCATGGGGGTATAGGGCATATTGTTACCTGTCTTTCTTATTATTTCGTAAGAATTTCGCTTCTGCGGAAGCGACTTTCTTTTGTCCCGCGACAAAAGAAAGCAAAAACGCTCCACTCATGTGTCGAAAACTCCGCTTCGCTCCGTAACATTCGACACGAGCCGTGGCGGCTCTTTTTTATACTCTACTCAAAGTTAAGATAAGTTTTGGTTTTTTTCTCACTACTTCATATAGTTTGCCTGCCTGCGGCAGGCTATAGCCTCGCAGTGCGAGGCGAATCACGCTTATTAGCGTGAAGAGAACTTAAACTTTTGGAAATATTATGTTGAGCTTGAGCCTCCACGGCTCGCAAAAAATCTGAGCGAAGCGGTAATTTTTTGCAGAGTGGGCGCTTTGGGTTACTTTTGGCGAGTCAAAAGTAACGTAAAACGCAGTCAGCAGACTGCGGAACTCTTAATGACATCCCTTGCAGGTGGCGCAGTTATGCGTACACTCCGCGCCGCCCTCAACACCGTCCTCATAGTCGTCATACTCCTTTTCACAGGTGAGAGTTTCGGGAGAAATATACGAAGTAATTGTCATATTTATGGCATTGAGAAGAATGTTGAGATTTTCCTCTGCCATGTTGTATGCTTTCATTTCGGGGTGGGATGTGATTTCCGAATAGAGCGTCTCCATTCTCGCGGAAATTGCATCGAGAAGCTGGGTATCATTTTCGTCACCCTTTGCGCTTTCTATGTCATACACCTTTTTCTGCACCTTGAATTCGTCAAGTTTCGCTTTAAGTGTTGGATTTTCCTTGCATTTATCGCGCGTTTCGCAAAAGTTTTTATACTGCTCGCTCTCCTTTAGCTTTTCACCAAGGGCACGTGCAAGTGTCATAAGTTCATTCATTTACAATCTTCCTTTCATTATTCTGTCTTTCCCCTGAGGAGAGATTCTCCAAAGGAGTCTATTTTAACATCCACATACTTTCCGATTATGTCACCTTTTTGGCTTTGGAATTTTACCAGTTTAAAGCCTGATGTGCGGCCGGTGAAAAAACCCTTTTCGTCGGCGCCCTTCTCACACAGTACTCTTACAGTTTTCCCTACATAGGACTTATTGATTGCAGTAATATTTTCCCTATGAAGCGAGAGAAGTTTTGACATTCTCTCTGTCTTTTCCCCATCGCCCGTGTCATCCTCCATTTTACTTGCAGGCGTTCCGGGTCGGGGCGAGTAGATAAACGAGAACACCGAATCGTACCCGACTTCTTTGACAAGCGAGAGTGTCTCTTCAAAATCCTCATTTGTTTCACCCGGGAAACCAACGATAATATCGGTTGTGAGAACAATGTCGGGGATGGCACTCTTCAGCTTTTTCACCGTTTCAAGATACCCTTCACGACTGTATTTTCTGTTCATTTCTTTGAGGATTCTTGTGCTTCCCGACTGAACAGGCAGGTGGAAATGTCTTTCGACCTTGGGATTGTTTTTTATAACCTCAATCAGTCTGTCCGAGACATCCTTGGGGTGGCTCGTCATAAATCGGAGTGTAAAATCTCCGTCAATTTTACAGATTTCCTCAACAAGAGTGGCAAAATCGCAGTTTTCTTCACCCTTTTTGCCGTAAGAATTTACATTCTGTCCGAGAAGCGTAATTTCCTTATAACCGTCACTTACAAGGGAACGCACCTCGTTTAATATGTCCTCTTTCTTTCTGCTTCGCTCTCTGCCCCTTACATACGGTACAACGCAGTATGTACAGAAATTGTCACAGCCGTACATTATCGAAACATAAGCTTTTATCTTATCTTCTCTTTCAACAGGAACTCCCTCGACTATAGAGTAGTCAAGTTCGTCAACATAGTATCTGCGTCTGTCGTTTTCCAAACAATCGCAGAGAATTTCGGGAAGTCTGTGAAGCATATTTGTTCCTGCAACAAAGTCGACATAGGGGTACTTATGCTTTATATCCTCTACTCTCTTTTCCTGGCTCACCATACAACCCCAAAGACCTATAAGAAGATTCTTATTCTTCTCCTTCAGGTGCTTGAGCTGTCCCGTTTTCGAGAGGGCTCTGAGCTCTGCGTGTTCCCTTACGGCGCAGGTGTTGAAGATAATAAGGTCGGCATCCTCCAAGTTTTCTGCCTTGACATAGCCAAGACTCTGTGCCGTACCGGAAAGGCGTTCACTGTCCGCCTCGTTCTGCTGACAGCCGAAGGTTGCGATATAATACTTTGGTGCAAAGGGCATCTTTTCGAGTATAGTCCTCACACGACTCGTATATTTTTCCTGATTCTTTATATCAGCGGTATTTTCACTTAAATTGGAATTTGCCATTACTTTTTGCCTTTCATGAGCTTTCTCAAATCATCGGGTGAGAATTTATAAATTTTATCGCAGAACTGGCAGGAAACCTCAATGTCCTTTCCCTCATCTATCATGGACTGCATTTCGCCTTTTCCCACCGAAAGAATAGCTTTTTCTACCTTTTCCTTATTACATTCACAGAAGTATGAAACGTCTGCTTCGTCAAAAATATCAAATTCAATATCTCCGAGGATTTCCTTTAAGTATTCTTCGTTAGTCTTACCCGAGGAAAACATATGAGATACGGGAGGAATGAGGGGAAGACGTGCTTCAAGGCGGTCTATGAATTTATCGTCAGTTCCCGGCAGAAGCTGTATCATAAAGCCGCCTGCCGCACGGCATTTATAATCATTTCCCATAAGAACGCCGAGCGCACAGACGGTAGGTGTCTGCTCACTTGTGGCATAATAATTTGTAAAGTCCTCGGCAATTTCTCCCGAAACAATGGGCACAAGTCCAACAAAGGGTTCACCCTGTCCCATATCCTTTACAATACTCATTGTTCCCTTACCAACAGCGCCTGCAACATCAAGTTTTCCCTTTGAATTGAGAGGCAGGTCTGCCTGGGGATTCTGCACAAAGCCCTTTACGTTTCCGTAATAGTCGGCAACCGCGAGAATCTTGCCGCAAACGCCGTCTCCGTTAAAGGAAACCGTCACGGTATCATCTTTATCTTTAAGCATAATTCCTGCCATGCTTGTTGCCGTAAGTGTTCTTCCGAGAGCTGCGGCGGCAGTCGGAGAAAGGTTATGGATTTTTATTGCATCATTTACCATAGCCTTTGAGTTTACGATTATTATTCTTGCTGAGCCGCAAGTTGTCATGGCTCTTGTTATTGTGTTATCGAGCATATTTTTTCTCTTTTCTATAATTGTTTATACGATTTAACTTACACATAAGAAGTATTCCGCGGCTTGCGAGCCGCGTTTTCCGTTCTTTTGTCCCGAAACAAAAGAACCAAAAATTCTCCACTCATGTTTCGTGACTTTTTGAGGTCACGAAACGGGGCGTGGTGCCCCTTTTCAACCCTCTACGCAGGAAAGCATAAACTTATATTTTTTCACTCTCTACTCCACCTGTGTTTGCCTGCCCTTGGCAGGCTATAGCCTCGCAAAGCGAGGCAAACCACGCTTGTTAGTGGAAAGACACTCGGAGGTTTTGGAATCATTTCGTTGAGGGCTAAGAAGAGCCTCCGCGGCTCGTTCGGGACCTCAAAAAGTCCCGAACATGAGCGGTCGCTTTGGGTTACTTTTCGCGAGTGAAAAGTAACGGAAAACGCACTCCCAAGTCGTGCGGAACTCCTAATTCCTAATTCCTAATTCCTAATTCCTAATTCCTAATTTTCTTTCACCGCAACAAAATGCAATCTATCATTTACTTCTTCGTTAGCCTCGGAAAAATCCATGCCGCCAAAGGCATAAACCTTTGAAAAGCCTGCGGCTTTGAGATATGCGCGTATATTCTTTTCGGTGTACATTTTCTCTCTGTTTTCTTCGTCGTGGCGTGAATATGTCCCGTCATCGTTCTCGATAAAAAATGACAGGTAAAAATCACACGTCTTCTTTTCTTCATCATAGAAGTTCTGCCATGCACAAAGCACGCCCTCGTCCTCAAGGACATAGGCATTATCTGCATAGATGTTCTCAAACTTATACTTTGAGTTAACATCAAAGACAAACACTCCGCCGTCCACAAGAATGTCATAAGCCGAGCTAAAGCACTCCTTTACGCTCTTGGGAGAAAGCAGACAGTTTACACTGTCAAGAAGGCAGATTACAGCACCAGCCTTATTCGATGCGGTAAAGGAACACATATCCTGCTTTGCGAAAACAACATTTCTGCACCCTGCCTCGAACGCCTTGTTATCGGCAATTGAGAGCATATCCTCCGAAAGGTCACTGCTTGTCATTCTGTATCCGCGTTTTTCGAGTTCTATTGACACGCTTCCCGTTCCACAGGCAATTTCGCAAATGTGCTTTACCTCGCAAAGAGCATACTTTTCAAAACATTCCTCACAGAAGTCTGCCCACACCTTCGGGTCAACATCGCTGTTCAGCCTGTCATAAACCTCTGACAGATACTGTCCGTAGCCCTTATTCTTCATATTCAATTCTCGAAAGCGCTCTTGTATAGCCGTCACTTCCGTACTTTAAGCATCTGTTGACACGGCTGATAGTTGCCGTCGAAAGTCCTGTCTCGTCGGCGATTTCTGTATATTTCTTTCCCTCGGAAAGCATATGTGCGGCGGCTACTCTCTTTGCCATTTCATTTATTTCCGAGGCTGTACACAAATCCTCAAAAAGGTCATAACATTCTTCTATTGTTTCCAAAGAAAGTATTGCACGGAACAGGTTATTAACTTTAGCACTTTTGAGCTTTTCATTCATTTCTACATACCTTTTTATCCCTTTCGGGACATTCTTTCTTTTTTACATTTTTTGCACAAAGCATATGATTTTAATATTATAACAACTTAAAGTGAAAAAGTAAATAGAGAATTTATTAAATTTGTATTTTTTTGGATTTCGCTTCTGCGGAAATAAATAAAACTTATATTTTTCTCTCACTACTCCACGTGTATTTGCCTGCCGTATGGCAGGCTATAGCCTCGCAAAGCGAGGCAAACCACATAAATTAGTGAGAGTGCAAAAAAAATTTGGAGTAAATTGGGTTGAGTAAAAAAAGAGCCTCCACGGCTCGTGTCGGGACATCCAAAAGTCCCGACACATGAGTGGGCGGTTTTGGATACTTTTCCCGTGTGAAAAGTATCTCCCCGCACTCCGCAGAGTGCGAAATTCCCTTTTTTGCTTCTTTCACAAAAGAAAAAACACCGCCCATATCAGACGGTGTCATTTTACCATATTCGGTTTAAGAATTACTTGATGATGTACTCATTGAGCTTTTCAACGATTGCATCGCAATCATCGCAATGAATTGTCATTTCAACGGGGTTCAGAAGGTCAAGGCTGAAAATACCCATAATGGACTTTGCATCTACTGTGTATCTGCCGGACTTGAGGTCAATTTCTCCCTCGAATGCAGTTACTGTATTTACAAATCTTCTTACATCTTCGAGTGTGCTGAGCTTAATCATAAATGTTTTCATAATGTTTATCCTCCTTAGAATTTGTCATTACGTATCTATTATATTAACTATTTGTGTTTTTGTCAAGTAAAGGTTACAAAATGACATGAAAAAAATATTTTGTAACATTTATTTTGCAGTGCGTTTACAGATACGGGGAAAAATAAAACTATAATATAAAAGGTTGATGTTGTTAATTATTTAACGTTACAGAACCGACAGCAAATCATCACAGAATTCAGAGGTAATAATAATGACAAAAGAATTCAAGAGAATCGGCGTTCTCACCTCCGGTGGCGACGCACCCGGTATGAACGCGGCAATCAGAAGCGTTGTTAGAACAGCAATTTCCCGTGGCATTGAGGTCATGGGTATTTACTGCGGCTACAAAGGACTTATCGAAAATGACATGAAGCTTCTCACTGAAAGAGATGTTTCCAATATACTCAACCACGGCGGTACAATGCTCTATTCCGACAGATGTGAAAAGTTCAAGACTCCAGAGGGTGTTGCTCTCGGCGTTGAAAACTGCAGAAAGAACGGTATTGACGGCATTATCACCCTCGGCGGAGACGGTACCTTCAGAGGTGCTACGGATTTGACAAGAAGCGGTGTTCCCTGTATAGGAATCCCCTGCACAATCGACAACGACATTTCCGCAACCGACTACACAATCGGCTACGACACTGCAAAAAACACTGTTGTTGAAATGGTTGACAGACTGAGAGATACGTGCGAGTCCCATGCAAGATGCAACGTTGTTGAGGTAATGGGAAGACATTCCGGCTATATTCCCGTAGAGTGCGGTATTGCAATCGGTGCAACAGGCATTGCAATTCCCGAAATTCCTTTTGATAAAGACAAACTCATAAACAACATTACCACCCTTTCCCACAATGGCAAGAGAAACTTCATCGTTATGGTTTCCGAGGGTATGGGCAAGGGATATTCACAGCAGCTCACAGATGAAATTCAGGAAAAGACCGGCATTGAAACAAGACTTGCCGTACTTGCCCACGTACAGAGAGGCGGCTCACCCAGCTGTACAGACAGAGTGACAGCTACAAGAATGGGTTACCGCGCCGTCGAACAGCTTCTTGAGGGCAAATACAATCAGGTTATGTGCTTAAAGGAGGGCAACATCCACGCAGAAGAGGTAGAATATGCCTTTACATTTGACAGAATCGTGAAGGGCAAAGCGACTCAAGAGGAAATTGACGCACTTGAGCCGACGCTCAGACATGAAATGCTTGAAAGAGCAGCTTCCAAAAAAGACCATCTTGTCCGACTTTACAACCTTGCAGGAAGCGTTTCATTATAAACTAAAAACAATATCCGAAGGACATCGCCGGGCGCGGTGTCTTTTTTTCTTTTGCAGCCGATTTTCCATATTATTTACAAAAAAGTACCTTTTTTTGTGAAATTACTTATAGACAAAGCAAGATTTATATAGTATAATTATGTTGAACAAATTTGTAAAAGGAGTTGTTTAATTTGAATTTAAAGAAAGTATTATGTGTAGTTCTTGCGCTTGTAGCAGTAGTTGCTTTGGCTTCATGTAAAGGTGACAAGGATAAAAAGAGTTCCTTCGGTCTTGGCGAGCAGGATCTTAGCTATCTTGACTACATAGGCATTGAAGACATGGACGGTTATGAATTCAGAATTTACTGCCGTCCCGGCACAGGTATGATTGGTGACCAGTATGCTGAAGAAGAAACCGGTGACATCATCAATGACGCAATTTACAGAAGAAATAAAACTGTAGAAGCTCTTTTCAACATTGAAATCACTGCTATGGAATCTTCTGACAACAAGGCTGCGGATGCAACCAACGCAATCCTTGCGGGCGACGACCAGTTTGACATTATTCTCCCCCACTCCCGTACAGCATTCCAGTATGCTGTTCAGAACACGCTCGTAAACTTCAACGAAGTAAAGACAATACACAAGGACAAAGAATGGTGGTCAAGGGACATCGTTGATTCAGCAAACATCAACGGATACCTTTACGTTCTTGACGGTGACATTTCAACCCACAGGCTTGAATACGGCTTTACAATGTTCTTCAACAAGAGAATTTTTGATGAATTGGGTCTTGACTATCCTTACCAGAAGGCAATCGACGGAGAATGGACATTCGACGAATTTTCAAAGCTTGTAAAGCAGGGTGCAAAGGACCTCAACGGTGACGGTCTTATGAATCCCGACGACGACCAGTACGGCTACTACACATGGCCTACATTCGGTCCTATTGAAGTTCTTTACTCCGGCGGACAGAGAATCTATTCAAAAGACACGCAGGGCATTACCAAGCTTACACTGAATACCGCAAAAACGCAGGAAATTTTCTCAAAGTTCTTCTCTCTCTGCAGTTCCGAAGACGTATATCTCAAGCCCGGCTCCGTTACGGTTAAAGAAGATTTGTTCACTTCCGGCCGTGCAATGTTTGCAGATAAGGGTCTTGGCTCTGCAAAGGGAATGAGAAGCATGAACGACGACTTCGGTATTCTTCCCTGGCCTAAGTTCACAAAAGCAGATAAGTACAACACAGTTATCAACGGTCACGCAAGCCTTCTTGTAATGCCCATAACAGTTCCCGACTATGACAAGTCCGGTAAGATTATTGAAGCACTTTGTGCTGTTGGTAATAAGGAAGTTATCCCCGCATTCTACGATGTATCCCTTAAGACAAAGTTCTCAAGAGACTTTGAATCCGAAAAGATGATTGACATTGTACGTGATTCTCTCATTTACGACATCGGTTACATAAGCGGAAACACTGTTCAGGGTGTAGGTGAAGGTCTTGCAAACCAGGCAAATCCAGACTTTGCTTCATTCTACGCAAGAAATGAATCCAAAGCACTCTCAGACCTCAGCAGCTTCCTTAAGTCTTATGCAAAAATAGGTTAATAAACTCATCAGAACGGCTGTCCGAAAGGATAGCCGTTCTTTTTTCGGTAACGTTTTATCTTTTTTGTTTGTTTTTGTTAATTTTTATATTTTTTGTTAAATTCATTGACATAATTGCTTGCTTGTGATAAAATTAAGCATATTTCACTAAAAGGAGTTGTATAACTTGAACTTTAAAAAAGCTCTTTGTGCTATGCTTGCACTTGTTGCAATGGTAGCCATGGTTTCGTGTAATGACAACGAGGGTTCAAACAGCGACTGGGACCCCACCAAGCAGGATCTCAGCTACCTCGATTACATCGGAATCGAAGATATGGATGGTTACGAATTCAGAATGTACTGCCGTTCCGGCAACAAGATGATTACAGACCAATATGCCGAGGAAGAAAACGGTGACATCATCAACGACGCAATTTACAGAAGAAATAAAACTGTAGAAGCTCTTTTCAACGTTAAAATCACTGCTGTTGCAGCTTCTGATGCTACTAATAAAGCCAATGATGCAACAAACGCAATCCTTGCGGGTGATGACCAGTTTGACATCATTCTTCCCCACTCCCGTTCTGCATTCCAGTACGCTATTCAGAACACTCTTGTAAACTTCAATGAAGTAACAACCATTGACCAGACAAAAGAGTGGTGGTCAAAGGATATTCTTGATTCCGCAAACGTAAACGGTTACCTTTACGTTCTTGACGGTGACATTTCAACCCACAGACTTGAATACGGCTTTACAATGTACTTCAACAAGAGAATTTTTGACGAATTGGGTCTTGACTATCCTTACCAGAAGGCAATCGACGGAGAATGGACATTTGACGAATTCGCAAAACTTGTAAAGCAGGGCGCAAAGGACCTCAACGGTGACGGTATTATGAATCCCGCCGACGACCAGTACGGCTACTATACATGGCCTGCATTCGGTCCTATTGAAGTTCTTTATTCCGGCGGACAGAGAATCTATTCAAAAGACACGCAGGGCGTTCCCAAGCTTACACTGAATACCGCAAAAACGCAGGAAATTTTCTCAAAGTTCTTCAACCTTACAAAGTCAGAGGACGTATATCTGCCGACTGATTCTAAAACTGTAGGCAATCTCTTTACAGAAGGCCGTGCAATGTTCCACGACTCAGGTCTCGGCTCTGCGAAGGATATGAGAAGCATGAACGACGACTTCGGTATTCTCCCCTGGCCTAAGTTCACAAAGACCGATAAGTACAGCACTGTTATCAACGGTCACGCAAGCCTTGTTGTAATGCCTATTACAGTTCCCGACTACAACAAGTCCGGTAAGATTATTGAAGCTCTTTGTGCCGTTGGTAATAAGGAAGTTATCCCTGCATTCTACGATGTATCCCTTAAGACAAAGTTCTCAAGAGACTTTGAATCTGAAAAGATGATTGACATTGTACGTGAATCTCTCGTTTACGACCTTGGTTACATAACAGATACAGTATTTAACTCTGTCGGCGGTTCACTTGCAGCATCGGCAAATCCTGACTTTGCTTCTCACTATGCGAGAAACGAATCCAAGGCACTTTCCGACCTTAGCAACTTCCTTAAATCTTATGGAAAAATAGGTTAAACAAATCACAAAGACGGTTGCAAAAGCAGCCGTCTTTTCTTTTAACAAATGTTCGTTTTGTTAAGCAAATGCTAGCAAATGCTTATTTTGCTTAAACAAATTAAACAAATGCAAGCAAATCAAGCAGATACAGATACAGATACAGATACTAAAACAGATACTAAAACAGATACTAAAACAGAAACAGATATTCTTTAGAGAGTATAAGTAAAAAGGCAGCACCTATGTGCTGCCCTCTCACTCTGGTGGACGATAAGGAACTCGAATCCCTGACCACTCGCACGTCAAGCGAGTGCTCTACCAACTGAGCTAATCGTCCATATCTCAACATGCGATATTTTAACACATTACACAAATATTGTCAAGAACTTTTTATGTTGTTTTCAATTTGTTGTTGAAATGAATATATCTGTGTGATAAAATGAAAGTTGAAAGTATATTTATTTTTTGGAGGACATATGAAAAAGACAAGATTTATTATGGCTTTTGTTCTCATTCTTGCAGTTATGTGCATTTCTGCAATGGGTGCAGATTTTGAAAAGAGCCGCAGTTATCAGAACAACTTTACAGACGTTGCCGAAAACGCATGGTACGCCAAGAGCGTTGCCTCGGTTTACGAAACCTCACTCATGGAGGGCGTCTCTCAGGACACCTTTGATACAGAATCCGAAATGAGTGTTGCTCAGGCAATCACAATCGCGGCACGTCTTCACAGCATTTACAACGACATCGAAATTCCCGAGGTAGAGGGCGGAAGATGGTTCCAAAAGTATGTGGAATACTGTCTTTCCAACGGCATCATGGAAGAAGAACAGTTTGATTCCTACTCAAGGTCGGCTTTTTCCTTTGAAATGGTTCAGCTTTTTGCAAAGGCTCTGCCTTCCGAATACTACCCTGCTCTCAACAACATTGAAAATGTTCATGACATCCCCAAGGGACTTATTTTCCACGACGATGTTCTCATGTTTTACAATGCAGGTATTCTCAACGGCAACGATAAGAACGGCACATTCCTGCCCATGAGCGCAATTACAAGAAAGCGTGCTGCCGTTATCATCTCAAGAGTAGCGCTCAGTGAAAACCGTCTGCAGTTTACACTTGAGGACGTAAACGACAACCTTTCGGTTGACGAATTCTCCGAGCTTATGCAAAGACACACCATTAAAGACACCCTCGACGGCATTGTGCTTGCAGAATACGAAGATGTTGATATTACCGCGGCACTCTACAGATATTTCTCCTTACTCCACAACGGCGAAAAAGAGGGCATTGAGGGTGAAATGAAGCAGTATGCGGCAGTTCTCAAGCTCGCAAAGGAAACAAATCTCTCAATTCCCAGAAGTGCTTACGAATCCTGTCTTGTCAGCTACTATGTGAACCGTGCCTCAACCTACAGCGGCGGTCTTACATATTTCGATGCACTTGATGCACAGAGATTCACCGACGCTTGCTTTGTAGACCTTTCAAACGCTTCCATGTTCATGAAGCTCATCCCTGAGTACTACTGCAACAGCATCACCGACGACGAAATTTACAACTACGTTCTCGAAAACGATTATGTTTACGCAAAGCATATTCTTATTGCCAAGGAAACAGAGGATGCCTACAGGCTCGCGCTTGAGCTTCGCCTTGCAATAAATGACGGCAGTGATTTTGACGAGCTTCTCGAAAAGCACGGCGAAGACCCCGGAATGAAGTCAAGAGAGGGCGGCTACTTCTTCACCACAGGCATGATGGTAGAACCCTTTGAAAAGGCGGCATTTGCACTCGAGGAAGGACAGGTCAGCAACATTGTCGAGAGCGATTTCGGCTATCACATCATCAAGCGTCTTTCCTTTACAAAGGAAGAGCTGCTTGCAAGCCCCGACATGCAGACAATAGCTTCCCACGCAGGTTCTCAGAAGTTTTATGATACTCTGAACAGTACCTCTGAGACTGTTACCTTTGAATACGTGGAAAACTTTGAGGGACTTTCGGAATTACTTAAATAACTCTTTCGGGAGGGTGAAAAACGCCCTCCCGATTTTTTAAAAATATGGAACTTTTTGCCGTTCCTTTACGTCTAACGGGTATAACAAAAATTCCAAGGAGGCAGAACAATGAAAAAATTATTGTCTTTGATTCTTATAACAGGCGTACTTCTCTCCTGTCTTGCTCCCCTTTCGGCGGCGGCAATGCTCGAAGAGCCCGTTTCTTTATCGGTTTCCGACAGGAAAATCGACGAACCCACTCCCGAAATGATGGAGGAAATGATTAAATGTGTTCGCCCGCTCATTACGGTGCCGGAAGACTACAAGAACTTTAACTGGGATTTCAGAAGCGGCAGCAGCTACTCATCCCCCTCCTGGTATTTTTCATGGTCGGGTGAAGAGGGTGAAATCAGTGTCGAATGTGACACCGAGGGCAGAATTTTCGCCTATTACATATACGACTACAAGAGCCAGAGAAAGACTCTTCTTCCCGACGTAAGTCCCGAAGCACTTTTGCCCATAGCCAAGGAGTTTATCGCCAAAACTGCGCCCCATCTTTCTTCTCTCGACTTAAGACTTGAAGATACAAGCACAGGCTCGATTTTCTATTCACACACATATACATACAGGTTTGTAAGATACGAAAATGACATTCCCGTTCCCCAGAACACTGTATCTGTAAGTGTCAACTACATTTCAAAGAATGTCACCTCATTTTCGGCGAATATAACCTCCGGCGTTGAGTTTTCAAAGAGAGAAAACCTTCTCGGAGAAGAAAAGGCAAAGGAAATTCTCTCGTCTGTTCAGGACATGGCTCTTTCCTACAGGCTGAAAACCGAATACGACGACGAAGGAAATCTCACTTCGAGAAAGGCATATCTCGTATACACTCCCACACTTTCTTATGTGTCGGTTGATGCAGAAAGCGGAAAGGTTTACACAGAAAGAAACACATGGCAGGAAGTTCCAAGCAAGAATATGGCAACAGGCGGCGTTATGATGGACAGCGCCGCAAAGGAAGAATCTGCAGAATCCATGGACAGAGACAGCGGATACCAGCTTTCCGAGGAGGAGCTTGCACAGCTGGAAGTGCTTGAAAGTCTTATTTCCAAGGACGAGGCGGCAAAGGTTATTTTTGAAGACGAGGATTTATACATACCCGAAAACGCATACCTTTCCGAAGCACGTCTTACAAAGAGAAATTACGGTGTAAGACCTCTCGGTGCTGACGGCGAGGAAAACGAAAAGTATACCTGGAATTTGTATTTCCTCACACCGGGTGAAAGTTATCTTGGCATGAATGCAGTTGTTGATGCCCATGACGGCACTCTTATAAGCTATAATGCAGACCTACCTTACGTTTACCACTACAAAGAATATGACATAGAAATCCCATCTCTTAAGATTTCTGACGACGAGGCTATAAAAAAAGCATCCGAATTCATAAAGAAGCACCAGCCCGAAAAGTTCGAGTTTATTTCATACTCCGACACAAATGCCTATGCTCCCATGAAATACATCGAAAACGATGACGGCACAAGCAAGGCAATCTACAGAGCATCAAGAATGAACTTTGTAAGACAAAATGAAAACATTGACTTTACTTACAACAACTTCCGTATCGGCGTAGACTACGCAAGCGGCAAAATCACAAGCTATTCCTACACATGGTACGATGACATTGAGTTTGAATCTCCAAAAGATGCTATTGACAAAAAGGATGCACTCATGGCTCTCTACGGCGACAACGGCTTTGGAGCAAATTACGAAATCAACAGAAACTACACCTATATTGATGGAGTACGCGATTCGGTAAATTATGAAACAGTTGCCCGCGCCGTATATTCCTTATACTCTCCGGTTACAACTACTGTAAGGGCGCTTGACGGAGTTCTCTGCGACTACAACGGAAACGAAACAGTTCCCGATGCCTTTACGGGAAAATACACCGACATTGAAAATCACTGGGCAAAGGAAACAATAGAAAAATTCACCTGGATTGGCTACGGCCCTGACGGAGATTTGTTCCGTCCGGATGAAAGCATTTCGGGAGGCGACTTCATTTCCCTTTGCGAAACCGTCAGAATTTACGGCGACAGTGAAGAAATCTTAAAGGCAGAGTCCCTTCTCAGAATGGACGCTGTAAAACTCATAATCGACTATCTCGGCTACGGAAAAATCGCTCGCCTTGAAAATGTATTCATAACCGATTTTGCCGACAACTCGGATTTTGAAAATGATGACATCGGTTATGCCGCAATCGCAAGAGGCTTTGGACTTATCGAGGGCGACGGTGAAAACTTCCGTCCCTACGACACACTTTCCCGTGCAGAAGCTCTCACTATAATTGAAAATACAATAGAGTTTGGTCTTATCGACTAAAACGATTAGTTTCTTTATGACACCGTGCCTTTTTCTTCGGGTACGGTGTTATTTTTTATATTTTTCATTTATTTATCACAATAATAACAATAATACTTCAAAAACATACTGTAAAATAGTTTTGGACAGTTAAGGAAACAATACTTTTATGAGTAATGAAAGGAGAATCCCTATGACAGACGAAAACTTCGGCATGGACATGACGAATGCCGAAAACAACAACGAACACATTGAAAACGATGTAGTTGAAAATAACGTAGTCGAAAGTGAAATTGTTGCAAACCAAGCCGCCGAAGAAAAAGATTCTTTGAAAACAGATGCGGCAGAAGTTGACACATCCAAAGACTTTGCCGGCGGTGTATTTTACACAAAAAACACTCTTGACGGCGTTTCAAGCGGATATGAATGGGATGCAAGCAAAAACAACGAGGAAACAAAAACAAAAAACAAAGTCAAAAAGAAGGGTGACAGAGGTTTCAGAATCTTTATTGGCGCTACCCTTTCGATTTTTACAATTTCCGTTGTTGTTCTTGCGGCTCTTACGGCAAGCTATGCTTTTGAAAACAGAAGCGCAATAACAGGTGTGCAAATCCCGAATAACAAAGTGGCAAATACCATTACCGCTCCCGAAAAATACGACTACAGCAATATTACGATTGACAACCCCAATTTTGTAGCCTTTGACTTCAAGGAGCACGAGGGTCAGGTGCTTTCTATCCCTGAAATTGCGGCAAAATGCTCTCCCTCCTCGGTAGGTATTGTCTCGGAAATTGAAACAACCTACAGCTATCCCTTCTATTTTTCTCCCACTACACGTGTGGCTGAGGCTTCGGGTTCAGGCTTTATTTACAGTGCCGACGGTTACATTGTCACAAACCACCACGTAATTGAAGATGCCAAAAAGGTAAGAGTAATTCTTTACGACAACAAGGAATTTGAAGCAGAGGTTGTAGGCTCTGACAGTCTTTCCGACATTGCCGTTCTCAAAATTACACCCGACGAGGAAACAAAGCTTATCCCCATGGAAATAGGCAACTCAGACGAGCTTGTTGTGGGCGAAGGTGTTGTTGCAATAGGTTGTCCTGCCGGTGTTGATTTTATCGGCACGGTTACTGACGGTATTGTTTCTGCAATCAACAGAAACGTTGAGCTTACCGATTCCTACGGCTCTGTTCAGAAAACAATGACACTTATTCAGACAAATGCGACAATCAACCACGGAAACTCAGGCGGCCCTCTTATCAACTCAAGAGGTCAGGTTATTGGCATCAACACACTAAAGCTTTCTGCCGATTATGAGGGCATCGGATTTTCAATCCCCATGAACGGTGCGCTTCCGATTATTTCCCAGCTTATCGAGCATGGTGAGGTAATAGAGAGAAGCGAGAATGACTTTGCCTACGGCAAGGGAATTATCGGCATCAACGGCTCGGCTATCTCTGAAGACGAGGCGGAATACTATGGTATTCCCCAAGGCGTGCTTGTCGTACAGATAAACCGCGGCGGCTCTGCGGCAAACGCAGGTCTCAGACGAGGTGACATTATCACCCACTACAACGGCACAAAGGTAACTACCGTCGACGAAATCAACAACCTCAAGGGTTCTTCCCGTGCAGGCACAGAGGTAACACTTACCGTTTACAGAGACGGCGACGACGGCAAGGGAGAAACCCTTAACATCACCTTCAAGCTCGACTCCCAGGAATAAACAAACACTTAGGACACCGACAAAGTCGGTGTCTTTTTTTCTTCGGCGATTGACTTTTATTTGTAAGAGGAGTATAATAGAAAAAAAGCTGTATTTAACGGAGTGATAGAATGTTCACGGTAAGCCCACAGACAATCAAATACGCAGACGCTCTTGCCGTCGAAAGGTACGGCTTGCCTGACCTTGCACTTATGAAAAATGCGGCAAAGGCTTGCTTTGACTACATTTATCCCCTCATAAAGAGCGGCGACAAAATAGTTATCCTTTGCGGCAAAGGCGGAAACGGCGGCGACGGCTATGAGCTTGCACGAATCTTAAAAAAGGAATGGTTCGACGTAACGGCAATAAACGTCCTTGACTGTGAGCCGAACACCGAAACAGCAAGGACGGTTTACGGTGAATGTAAAAAAAGCGGCGTTAATACCCTCTGCTCATGTGAATGGAAAAATGTGCTTTCAACGGCAGATGTTATAATTGATGCGCTTTTTGGTGTCGGATTTTACGGCGGCATCGAAAAAAACACGGAAATCGGAAAAATGCTCTCCTTTTGCAATGAAAAAGATGCTCTGAGAATTGCGATTGACGTTCCCTCGGGCATAAACTCCGGCGACGGAAGATGTGAGGGTGTAGCGTTTGAGGCTGACCTTACAATCACTATGGCATATATCAAAACAGGTATGCTTTGCTATCCCGCAAGGCAATATTGCGGAAAAATCAAAGTAGCAGACATAGGATACCCGAAGGATTTGTGCGAGCAAATAAAAAAGGACGCACTTATTCCCGACGACGAATATGTGAAACAAGTTCTCCCTAAAAGGCAAAAGAACACCCACAAGGGTGATTTCGGACGGCTTCTGATGTACTGCGGCTCTCCTACCATGACGGGCGCGGCAGTTCTTGCGGCAAAGGCGGCTCTTCGCTCCGGAGTTGGGCTTGTCAACATTGCAAGGGATGCAGAAACAATTAAAATTCTGCAGACACACCTTGTCGAGCCCATATTCTCTCCCCTTTTCGAAAATGTACTTACTGAGATGCTCACTCTTTCGGAAAAGGCAAGTGCAATCCTTATAGGCTGCGGCATGGGCAGGGCAGAAAACGACAAGAATGTATTATTTTCACTTATAAAAAACGCCGATTGCAATTTAATTATTGATGCTGACGGTATAAATTGCCTGTGTGAGAATAAAATTATATTAAGGGAAGCAAAAAAGACTCCCATTCTCACACCACATCCTCTTGAATTTGCAAGGCTTATCGGAAAGGACGCAAAAGAAGTACAGACAAACAGGCTGAATCTTGCAAGAGAATTTGCCAAAGAATACGGCTGTGTACTTGTTCTCAAGGGTGCAGGCACTGTAATCGCTTCGCCTGATGCTTCATTTGCCATTAACACGGGCGGAAACGCCGGACTTTCAAAGGGCGGCAGCGGCGATGTTCTTGCAGGGCTTATAGCTTCATTTGCCGCACAGGGCATATCCCCCTTTGACAGTGCGGTAACGGGTGCGTATCTTCACGCAAGAGGCGCAGACATTCTTAAAGAGGAAATATCCGAGTATGGACTTATCCCATCGGACTTACCGATGGCTATTGCAAAACTGCTTCCTTAATTCACTTTAAGGAATGATGCGTTATAAGGCTCTCTAACTTCAAAATTATTGCCGCAATTTCGGTGATACTTTTATTATTCGGCGGTTGCTCGCAGGACAAATTTTCAAAGGATTTGATTGTTTCAAATCTCAGCTTACCCTACAGTGCAAATGCAGACTTTGTTTTCTCCGACGGTGAAAGCAACACCGTAGGCAAAGCAAGTATAACAAAGTCCGACATTACTACAATAACCTTTTCCGAGCCTGCCACCTACAGCGGAATATCCATAAAGAGTGACGGAACAGGAAACGAGGATGTATTCAGCTTTGAGCTTTCGGGTATCCCGGCGGCAGTGCCCAAGACAATCGCCGGCGACCTGTCACTCATGTTCTCGCTCTTTTCGGACAACATACCTCAGAAAATCGACACACTTGATAAAAACTCCTTCAGAATATCGGGCGCCGTAAACGACATAGGAAACGAGCTTGTCGAAGTTATTTTTACAGAAAACAACATGAGCTACTGTGTGACATATGACAGGCACAGCGGTGTTCCCTATTCCGTCGATGCAGGAAACGATGAAATTTCGGTGAGCATTGTGCTTTCCGACTTCAAAGAAACAACAAACGACAAAACATAAAGCAGGAATTAAAATGAATTGTGAAACAAAGTATTTAAAAACCTGGTGCAGTGTCGACCTTGATGCCATTGCACACAACTACAATTACACAAAAAGCAGAACAGGCTCGCGTATTATCTGTGTAGTAAAGGCAGGCGCCTACGGACACGGTGCCGTTCAGGTAGCAAAGCGCCTCTCGGACGAGGGCTGTGATTATTTTGCGGTTTCCTCAATTGAGGAGGCTCTTGAGCTGAGGCTTGGCGGAATAAATGCAGACATTCTGATTTTAGGATATGTTCTTCCCGAAAGAATTTGTGAAGCTATCGAAAACGGCATTTCCTTTGCCTGCGCTTCATACGATTTTGCCAAAGTTTTATGCTCCATGCCCCTTAAGTCTACGGCAAAAATCCACATAAAGCTCGACACCGGCATGAACAGAACAGGTTTTAACATATGCCACAGCTTTGGCTACGGGCAATTGAAAGCGGCGCTTGACGAGCTGAAAGAGAAGGAAAACATCTGCATTGAGGGTGTATTTTCCCACTTTGCAAAGGCAGACGGGGACGCCTCCTTTACCGAAAAACAATGGGGGTATTTCAAAAACGCCGTCGATTTTATAAATGAAAACGGCGTGACTCCAAAAATCCTTCACATATGCAACAGTGCAGGTACATACAATTATTCCTCAATGCATCTCGATGCGGTAAGAGTCGGTGTTCATCTTTACGGATGCGAGTCGGGCGGTGACAAAAACTATGTACAAAGCATGGATTTCTGCACGAGGATTGTTGACATTCACTCCCTTTGCGAGGGTGACGGAGTCGGCTACGGACAGGCCTTTATTGCGGACAGGGAAATGAAAATTGCGGTTATCGGTGCAGGATATGCCGACGGCATTTTCAGGTGTTTATCGAACGGCAAGGGTTATGTTCTTATCCGCGGCAAAAAATGTCCCATTATCGGCAGAGTGTGCATGGACATGACAATGGTTGACGTAAGTGCTGTTAAGGATGCTTGTGTCGGAGACGTTGTTACGATATGGGGAAAGGCTTTACCGACGGAAGAACAAGCAAAAAATGCAGGCACTATCAGCTATGAGCTTATGTGTTCCGTCTCTCCGAGAGTTCCGAGGATTTATGAAAACAACTGACTGTCGCTTTATGCGCTTCTAAAAAAGCAACATTTTTTTACATACAGTGTTCTGAGATAATTTAATCATAAATTATTTTTACGCGGAGGTTTAATATAAATGAAGGAAAAAATCTATTCTTTACTTAACGACATAAAGGATTTAAAAAACAAAAATCCGAAGGACTACACCCTTACCGACAATGTATACTATCTCAACGAAACAGACATTCTCTGTCTTGAGAGATTTGGCGGTGAATCAAGATACCCTTACGAAATGGATGGTCTCAACCTCTGGGTACATTCTACAGGTTACATCAACGCAAACGAAAGCAACTTCGTCATTTTCAGAACAGCTTCACAGCAGGAAGAACCTTCTGTAGAATTTTGGGGCAGCATCAAAAAGGACGGTCAATGGATTCCCATTTCAATTACAGGTGCTACAAAACAGCTTTTTGAACCTGTTAAAGTTGAAAGATACCTTGTATATACAAAGCGTGCTGCTTACTACATTGCAGAAACAGACGAATGTATTTTCTCGCTTCGTGTAAACATTACAAGCGAAAAGAAAATTAACTTCCTTCTCTCTGCCATAGGCAAAACACTAAATGACATTGAGGTTAAATTCACCTCATATATCGATCCTCTTGTAAGATACGCCAACAACGAAGACAGCTGGTGCTTTTGGAACAGACACGGCTTCTGCGAGGAAAACGGTTCCTTCAAGATTGTAAGAATCCCGAGTCCCGAAAACACAGACACAACCCTCCTTACAAACTGTGCTGTTATCAACAAGTCTATAATTGCAAAGGATTATTCTCTGCAATCCACAGTATCAAAAGCCGACTTTTTCGGCGGTTCTGGACGCTGTCTTTTCAACTCACGTTGTCTTGCAAGCGGAAAGTTTGAAAACGTTTCGAAAGCTGTAAACACAGTAAGCCTTCCTGCTGCCTGCGATATAATTACAATAAAGCTCTCGGGCGGCGAAGAAGCACTTACAGACTATCTTGTTTCGGCAGTACACGATGAAAAATCCGCTGATGCACTTGTTGGACTTATTCCGAATCTTTCCGACATTGACAAGGATCTTGCCGGTCAGGAAAAGGAAGATGACGAGCTTTTAGGGAATCTTTCAATTGAGTTCGATACTCTTAAGGGAACAGACCTTAACAACAAAGTATTCAACAGATTTGTAAAGAACATACAGAAACAGGTTTCCTTCTGTGCTCTCGGCAAAAACTATGTTGGCGAGCTCCTCGGTGTACGTGACGTATTCCAGCAGCTTACATCAACAAGCCTTTGGAACACGACCAAGGTAAGAGAAAAAATCGTAAAGGCATTAAACTTCATTATGGACACAGGCAGAAGCCCAAGACAATTCTCTGTTCCTCCGTCCGACGACATTATCCCGAAATTTGACATTCGTCAGTTTATCGACCAGGGTCTTTGGGTAATCGAAACACTTCACAAATACATAAGTATTACGGGCGACTACACAATCCTTGACGAAATGTGTTCCTACTATACAATTATCGATGAAAAGAGAGAGCTTTACAAAAAGAGCGAAATCAGAGATTCGGTTCTCGACCATCTTGTTCGCATTACAGACTATCTCGTTTCCAACATAGACGACAGAACCGGATGTCTTAAGATTCTCTACGGCGATTGGAACGACTCGGTAAACGGACTTGGCGAAAGTATTGACGGCAAGAGCGAATTCGGTACAGGCGTCAGCATAATGGCTACACTTCAGCTCTACAAGCTGCTTTCAGAAATGGTTGAAATTCTTTCTGCTGTAAAGAAGTATGACGGCAAGATTACAACATATTCCGAAAAGCGTACAAGCATTGCCGAAGGCCTTGAAAAACATTCATTCCAGCTCGACGGCACAAGACGCCACATTCTCCACGGCTGGGGTGACAAAGGTGCCTACAACGTAGGTTCTCTCTGCGACACAGACGGTCAAAAACGTTTCAGTACAAACCCCTATTCCTTCTGGTGTATATGCCACATGATTGACAGAGATCTTACCTTAAAGAAGGATATCCTTCTCGCCTACGACGCTCTCGATTCAAAGTACGGCATAAAGACATTTGACAAGCATTTCCCCAAAGGTACTCCGGGCATTGGCAGAATATCAAACCTCACCCCCGGCACACACGAAAACGGTGCAACCTACATACACGCAACAATGTTCGCCGTTATGGCTCTCTTTATTATAGGCGAAGGCAAAAGAGCATGGGAGCAGATTTTCAAAACTCTCCCCATCACCCACGAGTCTGTTTCAAAATCCCCCTTTGTCATGCCCAACTGCTACTACTACAACGAAGACTACCATCTTGACGGTCAATCTGCAGGTGACTGGTACACAGGAAGCGGTGCGGTACTTATGAGATGCATTATAGAACATGCAATGGGATTTCTTGCGTATCCCGAAGGACTTAAGATTGCTCCTCCCAACTATATGCCCTCCGACAAAATCACAATGAAGATTCTTCTCAAAAACAGCAACTTCACATTTAAGTACACAAACAAAAACTCAGGTACCAGAGAATACCTTGTGAACGGAGTTAAAAAAGAAAAACTATTTGATGAGGTTTCAGGAAGTGAGTACATCTGGCTCTCAAATGAAGAAATTTCAGGCGACATGATTATTGAAGTTATAGACTAAAACACATATAAAACAACCGCAGCCTTTTGGCTGCGGTTTGTGTTCTTCTTAGGGCGGGGCTTGTTCTCGCCGTCTTTTTTATATGCTTTTAACTGCAATTTGTTTATTCAGTTTTTCTGCCGTTTCAACAAGATTCTTTGTACCCCTTGATTTACCGTTCCAGAATGCAATAACACAGTCACTCTTTTCAACCATTTCTTTATTTCGTTTAGGTCCTGCGCCGCGTCCGTATTTATCCCACTGTGCAGGAAATATTTCAAGGTCATATCCCTTTTCTTTTGCATATCTTTCTGCCATGAGGTCTGTTCCCGAGCAATGTCCCGAAAGAATTATTATTTTTTCTCCTCTACACTCGGTTTCTATATATTCGTTGACCATTTTTGAAAACAAGTCATAGTCACAAAAATCTCGGCATCCGCCAATTGTGATACGCATAACACCCATCTAACCCACCTCTCAAACTTCCGTCTTAGAATTATTTTTAATTATAATTCTTTTACGGAATTTTGTCAAGTGAAACATCTCTTATAATTCAGTAAAGACTATAAGAGGTGATGAAACTTGAAAACACGCAAAAACAATTACGGCGACAGCAACATTGTCGGCAAAAACATCGAGGCACTTCGTACAAAAAAAGGAATCAAGCAAAAAGATTTCATATCAAAAATGCAAACTTTTGGAGTTGACATAAATCCCACAAGCTATTCAAAACTCGAGGGGCAACACAGAATTGCTACAGATAAAGAGCTTTATGTTATAGCTAAAATTCTTGAAATAAATATTGATGAGCTGTTTAATTGAGTAAGTAGGAGAAACAACTATGGATATGTATACCGCTGTAAAATACAGAATCCTCCAGCTATGCGGAGAAAAAGGATGGACAATCAACAAATTATCTTATAGTTCTGCCGTTCCTCCGTCATCACTCAAAGGTATTCTCTACGGCAAGAGCAAAAATCCCGGTATCGTCACTTTAAAAAAATTGTGTGACGGACTTGGAATTTCAATAACAGAGTTTTTTGATGCAGAGATTTTCAGAAATCTCGAACAGGAAATTAAATAATATAGCAATTTGAAAATTCCGCAGCTTACGAGCTGCGGTTTCTGTTACTTTTCACTCGCGAAAAGTAACCCAAAGCGACCACTCATGTGTCGGAATTTTTTGAGATTCCGACACGAGCCGTGGAGGCTCTTTTGCCCACAACGGAATATTAGTAAAGCCTTTAGCTTTCCTTTCACCAATAAGTGTGTTTTGCCTCGCAAAGCGAGGCCATAGCCTGCCGTACGGCAGGCAAATACAGGTGGAGTAGAGAAATGAAAATATGATTTTGTTTATTACTGCATAGAGGGCTAAAAGGGGGCGCC
>JAFTIR010000018.1 GCA_017456765.1 Clostridia bacterium
ATATAGGTATCCATATCAAGCTTTCTGTATGTCTTATTCGCCTTATCAATATAGAAATACTGAGTCGATACAACAGATGATGCATCTGCACTTGTCTTTTCTGTTATTTCAACAAGCAAATCCGAGTCACCGAGGTCAACAAAATACTTATTGTTATTCTCGGTAATTGCCTTCTGTACACCGTTGATTTCTGCAAATCTTACATTTGTCTCAGACTGTCTCGCTCCGATGTCGATTTCAACATATCCACTACTGAAAAGCAATGCTTCTCCGGGGGCGTTTTCTACAACTGAATCCGATACGCCGACTACTGACGGTGCGCTAAATGCGGCAACCTGCAGAAGTACAGTCAACATAACAATTCCAAGCAACGCAGATACGATTCTTTTAAAATTCATGTGTCTACTCCTTTAAAATTATTCATAATCATGATAATTGTAACAAATATACAGTTATTTGTCAAGCAAATAAAGTAAAAAAGACATTTTGACACAATAATTATTTGTTCGGTAACAATTCCTTACAAATCAGTTCAATCATTATGCTTGTATTGAGCAGGAATGCATCAATGGGATATGTAGGTCTTATTGTCTCGGTATAAAAGTTTTCTTCAAAGAATTTAAGAGCATCCTCCGCATTTCCGCCATCGGAAAAAATCTCGACAACATGAAGTGCAGTTTTCCTCAGCACCTTTTCGGAATTTTCAAGGAAAAATTTTGTTTCCTCCTTATCAAGCAAGCCGTAGTGAGGAACAAGCATATTTTCAATCTCATATTCCTCTACCCTCTTGAAAGAATCAAGCGACATCCTATAGCCGACAAGACATATCGGGAGAATTGTATTATTACCGAAATAAACACCGAGGGTTTCGGGATTAAGCATAAGTTTATTTTCTTCAAGGTAAAAACCGACAGAACATTTTGTATGTCCAGGAAGGTTGATAACGGTAAAAGTCATATCCCCCGCCATTACGATATCTCCGTCTCTCACGGCAATATCGACTTTAAGGTTATCAATAAGGTCTTCATACTCATATACGCCGCACTTACGGGCAAACTTTCTGTCAAGGCGGCGCATCGTCGACTTTGCCGAGGGCTTTTCAAATATCTTTGCGGCATATTCACCTGCAACTATTTTTGCTTCGGGATATATCTTACGTACATATACCGCGCCAAGCGCATGGTCGTAATGGGAATGGGTAAGGAAAATATAGTCAAGTTTTCTGTCTCCGAGCTGTTTCTTTACATTTTCAGCGAGCTTATCTCCCGTAAAACCAAAACCTGTGTCATACAGAATTGAGGTCTTTCCGTCATCTATAAGAAACCCGCTGTCACCGGGAAGCGGACGAACGTCTGTTATTGTAAGATTTCTCACATTATCACCTGATTTCTTAATTTACAGCCAATTATACCACCGCATTTAGCAATTTTTAATTAAGAAATAGGCATTTATATGTAAAAAAACACGGACTTGTGCTTCTGTCGCAAAAGTCCGCGTCTGCTTTCATTTATTCTATTACCGTATCGCCGTATTTTTTGACATATTCCTTGAGAACTTTGTTCGTTTCGAGGGGAGCATCTCCAAGTGTATTGGAGCAGAAAATAACGCCCTCGATTGTCTTTTCCTTTATCAGTTCAAAGTATCTCTTTATCTGCATTTCAAAAAGCGCAGGGTCCATAACGCCACCCTCTGCACAATAGTCGTAAACATACATACCGAGCATTACGGGTTTATCCTTTGTAATTGCAAGAAGTTTAGTGAGGTATTCATCCATATTCGGAATGTTTCTTGCCTCCCAAATCCAGAATGTAACGCCATCAAAGCATTCCATATACTTTTCAAGGTCAAGGTCAAGCTGATTATTGTAAAGCACGCACCAGAAGTCAAGCCCCTTATCATTGAGTGCTTTTTTGATTTTTTTGAGTACCTCGGGTGTAAAGCGTTCCATTCTCACGGGAGAGAAGAAATCGTCAACCACGCCACCCACGATGTTCGGTGCTTTATCGAGAACTTCAAGTATGTCCTTTGTGTTTCCGAGCTCATCCTCGGGTAGAGGTGTGCTTGCATCGCCAAGCACCGACCAGACAACCTTATCAAGACCCAGCATATCCTTTGCTGTATTATCAAAGGGAGGTACAATGTTTCCACCGTAGGAAACAATAAAAGAATTTCTTATTCCGTATTCCTTTGCAAACTCAGCGGGAGACATTTTACATTCAACATTGCAAAGCTCATTATGCGAGCCTGCAAGGTGTCCCCAGTTCCAGAGTTTTTCTGATAATTTACTCATGTTTTTCTCCTTTTCAAGGACTTTATTCTCCAAGTATCTCAAACAATGCCGCGCTTTCATTCTTCAGACTTTCAAGTCTGTCATCGGGCATAAATTCAAGAAGAAAGTTTGTTTGACTTTCAAAGCAGACAAGGTATTCCTTCCACATCTGCACCGCCTCATGAAGCGGGTGTTTTTCTCTGTCTTTCCAATAAAAGACATGAACACATTTTACATACTTCGAAATTTCTTTTGCGTATTGGACATTCTTTTCGAAAGATATGTTCTGATTCGGCTGCCAATACATTCCGAAGTGCTCAGAGTCTACCGCTTTCATAAGTTCCAGTGCACCCTCAAGAGTTTCGGTGTAGGAATTGTTATGACATTCCATGCACATATACACGTTACGTTTTTCTGCAAGCTCTGCTGCTATTTTTGCCTGCCCGAAAAGATATTCTTTTTCTTCGTCAGAATATTCATTGCAGTTTTTATTTCCGCACCAGAGTCTGAGTATATTTGTTCCGAGAATTTTTGCCGCATTTATGTACTCACTAAGCTCGGAAATATCATTTACACCAAGACTGAAATAGGTGCCGTAGGATGAACAGTATATTCCGTTTTCTTCCTGCAGGCGCACAATTTCGCAAAGTCTTTCCTTATCATTACAGGGTGCATGAACATCACTTCCCCACTCGATACACGTAAGACCGCTTTCTTTTGTGGCTCTTACAATTTCATCGACAGAATACGGACGGAATGAAACTGACACAAGTCCTGCTTTATGCTTTGTCACAAAATCACGCCCTCTCGACTTTTCCGCTCTTTGTACAGTAAAGCTTCTGCTCAATTGGAAGCTCACCGTCAAGGGGGTCGAAGTCCTTGCTGTTTTTAAAAATCAGCTCCATGGTTTCCTTCATCTTTACGGCATCGCAAAGCTGCGTCGGTGCGTTACCGACAAAGCCGTCGGTGATACATCTGTGGTATCTGAAAGGGGTTTCATACTTTACAAATCTTAAAGATATGTCACCTATAAAGCTGCACTTGAATGTATACAATTCACGCTCTACAATTTCGCCTGACTTTTTGCGGATTCTGAAACGGGTAGGTGTATCCTTCATTCTGTCGGGAACTTTCAGCATTTCCTCGACAGCGTGAAGATATGTATTTCTGTTATGTGCAACACCCACAAGCATAACATATCCGCCCATTTTATACAGCTTTCCGTAACAACTGTCAGGTGAGGTATATGATGTTATATAAGGCTCGTCCTTTACAAATTTCTCTGCCTTTTTTCTGTCGCCGAAAACCATCATTGAGTGAGTTGGATGCTCAGAGCGGACACCTCTCGTGTCAGATGCGGCAATATCGGAAAAAGCTCCGAGGGCAGTGTCTGTTTTTTCCATATCAAGCATGAAATCCTTGCCGAAATTATGCCATGTATGGGTAGGCACGCACAAAAGTCCTCCGTCATTTGTGAAATATTCAATAAGTGCATCAAGAAGTGTCTGCGCACCACCCTCAATCTGTCCGACAGAACGGAGCGAGGTGTGTACAAGAACAACACTGTCAGTTGGTGCGTTCATTTCTTTAAGCTGTGCTATTATATCTTCTTTTGTGTAATTTTGCATGTCTTTTACCTCGACAAAATTGTTTTTTCACCATGTAACATAATACAACAGTCCTTCAATTTTGTCAACAAAAAACACTTAGAACGTAAAGCTTTCCACGCTGTAATATGCCATATTTGTCTGTCTAACGTCAAGTCTTCCGAAGCATGCACAAATCGGCACATTACTCTTAGCCCAGAGTGTATACTGTACTGACTCAGGAATCATAAAGCCGTCTTTTCCGAGAGGCTTATCAAGTCTTACGCAGGTGGTTCTCATGGGGTCGAGCTCAATAAGAATTCCCGTTTCGGGGTCTCTGTCCTCAAAAACCAGAACAAGTTCAACAACAGCCTTTTCATCATCGTTGAGGTTTGTAAGCATAAGAGCTTCATGTCCTTCAAATTCAGGGTTATCACCTTTAGGCGGAAGATAACCGTCACAGAACACCCAATTTTTCTTTCCCTTTTCCATAATATTTTCCTCTCTTTACTTGAATATCTTAAGTATTGCCTTATCGTTATATGTTGTCATTCTCTTTGCGCCATCCTTACCTATAAGGTAGCAGTCTTCAATTCTGAAAGATCCCCAAGGCATTCCCTTAAAGTATGCATCAATACAGATTGCCATGTTTTCCTCAATTACGCGCTTATTTGTAACTGTAAATGTAGGTGCTTCACACTCAAGCATACCTGTACTGTGAAGGCTTCCGTATGGACAGTAATCTATGTAACCGTACTTTGTAAGGTACTCGGTATATGCGTTAAGCACAACATCACAGGGTGTTCCCGGCTTCATCTTATCGGAAGCGTAATTGAGTGCATCATATGCACACATAACGGCATCCTTTATTTCTTGAGGAATTTTACCAAGCACAAGGGGACTGCAGATGATACCGTTATAGCCCTCATAGGAAACACCTGCCGCAAGGTTGATAATTTCGCTCTCGCCGATTTTTCTGAGGGTATTACGGCACATACTGATATATGAGTTTTTGGGTCCTGTTGCAACCATGGGAGCAAAGGATTGAACATAGCTTTCCGCACCCAGCTTCATCATTTCATACTCAAACATACCCTCGATATGTCTTTCTGTCATGCCCACCTCAATCTTGGGAACGACATTTTCAAACATTTCGGAAACCATGCTCCAGTTTGTCTTGAGAATTTCGATTTCGGCATCACTCTTGATTATTCTCTGTTCATAGTGAACATCATCATAATCTACAATTTCAGCATCCGAGAATACTTTTTTAAGTTTTGACATGATAATTGAGGGGAATATAAGTCTACCGATAAAGCCAATCTTTTTGATATTCTTATTTTCCGATTTAATCTGCTGGAAAAGCTCCTCAAAGTCAAGCTGTCCCTCTGTATCATATTCAAAGCCGCTGACCTCTCCGATTTCGGGAAGGATTGCAATACGGCTGTCGGGAAGTGCATTCATGACTTCGCAGTAGTCAAAGGATGCCTGTCCGCTGCACACGGTTACTATGCCATCTGCAGGAATAATGATAGCCGAACTTTCGTTTACGGGTGCAAAGCCACAATAATATCTTACGATACCGATTTCGAGAAGATTGGAAAAACCGACAACAAGGTCAACTCCGTCGTTTGCCATAATCTTTCTCAGTTTTTCAACTCTGCCTTTGTATTCGCTGCCTTCAAGTTTGGGATGGTTCATAATTTTTCCTCCGTTTTTAGATAATAAAATTTTTAACATTTTCTGTCATTGTCAGCATATAATCATGCTCGGTTATACCGCACTCTTTTGCCATAAATTTTACGGTACGAAGTACGTGTGCGTACCCCTGTCCGCCGTATTTTCTCCACATAGTCTTAAGGCATATATCATTGGTAACGAGAATCTTATTTTTATAACCCTCGTCAAAAAGAGTTTTCAAAAGAAGCACCCTTTCTCTATCATAAGCAAAACGTCTTTCTTCACTAACATAAAACTCCTTACCGAAGTTATCAAATTCAACATACACTCCCCTGTCGAGAAGCGAACGAATGTAATCGAGTCTCAGAAGTACATCCACATGGTCTATACATATTTTTTCGGGTTTAACTCCGTGAGATGTGAGTATATCTATTATTTCAAAGCCGTTTTCGGTGTACAAATCGGTATGAACATGGATTGCTTTTCCGGTGTGAGCACCCGCAATTCCCGCCGCATGAAGCACCTTTTTTTCATCTTCTGTTACAACTGCGCTTGTTCCGATTTCGCCGATTATACCCGCCTTTATGCCAGTATCCTTTATGCCAATTGTAATGTCCTCAATCATTTCCTTTGCAAGCTCATCAATGCTTGCATTCTTCACATAAGGAAAGTGTGCTTTATGGTAATAGTGACCGCAACCGAGAATGATGTTTACGCCCGTTCTTTCTGACACTTTCTTTAAAGCAAGAGGGTCTCTGCCAATTTCATCAGGAGTGCAGTCGATTATCGTACACCCTCCTGCAGCCTTAAAATACTCGACCTCTTTAACAGCAACATCCACGCCGTCAAGAAGTGCATTATCAAGAATTGCGTAGGGGTCAGAAAAAACCTCGGCTCTGTTTTCACACCTTATATTATCATGGAAAATATCGGGTTCATTACCCATAACATCAACGCACTTTGTCATATCAATGAAAATATGCTCATGCGGAAGAACAACTCCAAGCTCGTCTTCGCTTATTTGTCCCAAAACCGTTTCAACCACGGCTACCTCCCCTTTCATTGTTCTTTGCAAGCTTTATATACTGCGACGGCGAAATTCCTTCATATTTTTTGAACATTGCACCGAAATATTTGATGTCGGAAAAATCGAGTTCGTTTGAAACCTCGGTAACACTCATATTTTCTTCGTCGAAAAGTCTTTTTGCCTCATCTATCTTCATTCTGTTAAAGTATGAAAAGAGGCTTTCGCCCGTCTGCTCTTTGAATGTCTTACACAAGAAAGAGCTGGAATAGTTGAACTTTGCACACACATCCGAAAGAGTGATTTTACGGCTGATATTCTTTCTGAAATACTCAATTATCAAATCAGTCAGCTCTGAATAAAAATCTTCTTTATTAAGAAAAACAACCTCGGGATTTTTATTGGTTGAGAGCTGTCTTAAAAGACAAATAAAAAGATATTCAAGCTGCAAGATAATTGCCTGCTGACCGCCAAAGTTTGCGTTCGGCAACACTTCAAGCAAATCCTTATCATTCATAAAAAATGTGTTTTCATGCTCAGAGATAATTCTTTCCATGCAATCCGCCAGGTTTTCATCAAGAACAAATTTTGAGCCGGAAAGAGTTTTTAAGGTTTGCGAAAAGCATTCAAAGCATACAACGAATGCACGATTTTCTAAATCTGACGACAGATATGAGTGGGTTTGGTTTGGGGCAATTAAAAAGACTTCATTTTCTTCGAGGCTTAATGTTTGCTCATCAATCACCACATTTACCCTGCCCTTTTCAACAAAGCAAAGCTCCCAGAAATCATGCTTCTCGACATAGTTTTTATACTTGCCCTCAAAATTCAGATATTCGAGGGCAACAAGCCACTTTATGTCAATTACATTCCGTATTTTATGTCTTATATAAAATTTCATCAGGCAATACCCCATTCGTTTATATACTAATTATATTTCCTACCGAAAGTATTGTAAACCCACAATATTCCCTGCACATACCGAAATATTCCACAAATATAATTTTAGTATTATTATTTGGTAATTTGAAAGTACAAAAAAAGACTATGACAAACAAATGTCTGTCATAGTCCGAAAAAACATTTTTACTTGATTTCAGTTGTCCAGTCGGGATCCCAGGGATAAACCATGCGGAGAACCTGACCGCCACGTTTTGCAGACTCTTCGGCATAAATACCGGGAAGTGTCATTGCAAGACCTGCTCTCAAGGAGATAGGAGCCTCTTCGCCGTTTCTGAGAGCCTTGAAGAAAGCATCAAGCATAGCATAGTCCATACCATCATGTCCCTGTGCCTTAGGATTGTTGGCGTATGCAATAGGCATGAATCTTCCTTCTACTTCCTTAAGGTTTGTATCAAGCTCGTTAAAGGAATTGTAACGGATAACAGGCTTTCCGAATCTGTCAATTCTTTCCATGTAACCCTCGGTACCGAATACTCTGTAGTTATGGTGACCTATCTTTGCGCGGCATCTGCCGTTTCTCTGAAGTCTTACTACAACACCGGATTCTGTCTGATACTGAGCGCACATCATGTCGTCCTTCTTGAAGGACTTGCCCTTTTCGCCAAAAGCACCGTCATCGCCGTGTGAGCCTGTACCAAAGCAGCTTACATATCTGAGTTCTTCTTCAAGTATTGCAAGAAGGGGGCCCAAGGAATGTGTACAGTAACGGATAGGAATAAGGAGCTTTCTCCAGTCGCCGTTTTCATTGAGGTGGATATTTTCTGTACTTCCGGGAAGTGACCAGTGAATGTATTCTGCTTCCATGCAGTAAGGCTTACCGAGAAGACCCTTCTTATAGAAGTCCTTAAGGTAATCCGCAAATCTCTGATAGTTAGGGTTTGCACCGGTGGAAATCATAGCCTTGCTCTCCTGTGCAGCCTTCCAGAGCATTTCAGCTTCCTCGAGGTTTGCGACAACAGGAATATCGGAAAGAACATTTATGTTCTTTGCAAGAGCCTTTGCACAGAATTCCGCATGAATGTCCGCACCTGTTTCAACGATAACTACGTCGAGATTTGCTTTTTCAAGCATTTCATCATAGTTTTCATAGAATTCTGTATCGGGAAAAATGTTACAGAGTGCATCGGGCATGAGCCACTGCTGTTCATACCAGTTATGAGGCAAAATGTCGCACGCAGCTGCGGGAACAACAAAATCAAAGCCGTCAGCAGCAAGCTTGAACATAATTCTTCCTCTGTGACCAAGGCCTACAACGCCAACACGAATCTTATCCATAATCAACATCCTTTTCATTATAATAATATAATAATATTTTTTCTTTAATATAACACGACTTCCAAAAAAATTCAATGGAAAAATTCGCTTTTTAGTACGTTTTTTTGTTAATATATTGATTTTTTACATGTTTTGATCAAATATAAACCATTTTCGGGCAACTGTACAGGAATAATCGTTCAGATTTGGCATAGTATGGGAACAAATTTGTGACTTTTCGCGTCAAATGTAATGAATAAAACTCAAATGGAAGGTAAGGTGAATATAATGAAGAAAATACTTATCACACTGCTTGCATCAATACTTCTCTTATCGGTAATTGGTTGTAACAAAACGCCGCCTGATGTTTCGAATAATACAGATAAAATCACAGAGCAAAACAGCGTGGACGAACAGCTACTTCACATGGATGATTATGATGAATTCCTGACAGAGATTTACCTTTGTGATGATGTATATCGTTCAGACGATACACCCACCCATGGTTCGGGAGCAATTTCACTTCCTCTGTCACAAGATGTTTTAGAAGTCAAGGACTACGACATTCTCCTTTGCGGTGACGGATGCTCACCCGAATCTGTTGTCAGCCGAGCTTCGCAGGGCTATGCTCCTGCATACCATGTTGTGTCGGATGGCGAAATTGACGGTAACTTTAAGGTGTTAAAGTTCAAAATGGAAATTCCAGAGCCAATGATTGAAGATATTAAAAAACAAGGCGTTTACAAGCAGATAACCGAAGAAATTGAAAGTCAGTATTACTATCTCCTTGTGCTTGACGAAAGGCATTACGCATATATTCACCTTGAAAGAAAAGAGGGCGTCGAAAGAATTGAAGATGAAGCCGAGCTTGCGGACTCCATTATTAAGAACGCAAGGGTAAACTTTGAGCCGAAAAATGAAAAGCTTGACCTTACACTAGAACGAGTGACAAGACTTGCAGAAAACCATGGCGAAGAGCTCACATGGGAAGATTTTAAGATGTATAACGCTATCGAAACAGGCTCGGGGCTTTACATACTGGTTTATGAGATTGACGAAACCTTTGACCTTATGATCGGCGGCGTACCAAATTCTTCACCAATGTACATAAGACTTGTCACGAAAGCTGACAGAGGTAATTATATCGACATAAGAACAGAGGATGTTGAGAGGTTTATATCCGAAAACCGAGAGAAAAAATCCGAAAGTGAATATCCTGAAAAAGTTTACAGCAGGGTGACTGAAATTTCACAGCTTCCCGAGGCAGAAGAAAATGCCATTGTCACAGGTGCCGTAGTGGGCGGCTTTACTAAATTCTATTGCTTTTCTCCTGGATTGAAGTATTATCGTTTCGATTTGGGAACAAGGAAATACTATGAATGTGAATTGTATCTCCAGGATGGGTACAAGAACGGTGAAATCATTCACATAAGGGCAGGTGCAGGCAGTGGTGAAGCTGAAATATTTATTAAAGCCAACGATAAAAACGGAAATACAGTTTATCCTGCATACAATTTCGGCGCAGCTATTGCTCCGCTTGACAGTCAGCCGTCCTCAATAGTCATACACAATGAACAAGAATTGATTAAATATGGCATTAACACTGAAATTCTGTGCAAATACCCCAAAGCGTCCTATTTTACACCAATATCACTTAAAAGTATAACAAAGGAAGAAGTCGACGAAACCAAGTGTCACATTTTTATTGAAGAAGAATCGGAATATACACAATATCTTCTTTTAATGCCTTCCGAAAAACTCTCTGACATAAGCCTGACACTTATGGAACTTACAGACGAGGGGCTTGCTCCGGGCGAAAGGCTACATACACTTGATAAGCTTGATTTGGATAAACCTCTCATAGTCGGAGTTGTGTTCTACGGAGACTTTACTACATATGGACTTTCATTTAAGAGTGCATCTGGAAATGAGCGTAATTACATTATCTATACCAGCGGCAAAGACGGATCTGTCATCTTACAGAAATACGAACAGGATAATCAATAAAAAATATATGAATACATATATAGCACCTCCACACCAAGATGAAAAAAGTCATGAACAACAATGATATGCACCCCAAAAGTATTGTGCCCCAATTTGTACGGACAGCACAAAAAACACCCCTATGGTAGGAAATATTAAGATTTAAGCAACATACTGACTTCGTTTTTCAAGCGGGGTCAGTTTTGTTTTTGTTTGTATTCTTTCTTGGTTGTA
>JAFTIR010000019.1 GCA_017456765.1 Clostridia bacterium
GGGTTCGAGTCCCTGAAGGTGTACCACATTCGCAGAGGGTGTGAGATACATCCTCTGCGGATAAAGGACTTGACATAGAAGCGATAACGTAGTAGTATTTGACAGCGATGTCAATTACATAGTTGGTGTTGATGACGGTGAGGGTCCACCCGTTCCCATTCCGAACACGGTAGTTAAGCTCATCTGTGCCGACAATACTTGGCTGGAGACGGCCCGGTAAGATAGGTCGATGCTGACACCTCTCTTTGAGAGGCAGAAAAATTCCTCTTCTGCAACATGCGGCTGTGGCGGAACTGGCAGACGCGCACGTTTGAGGGGCGTGTGATGTACTTCGTATGGGTTCAAGTCCCATCAGCCGCACCACAAAGAGAGTACTTCGGTACTCTCTTTTTGTTATGCTAAGAAAACAGCACTTGAAAATATATCAAGTGCTGTTTTTATACTATTAGTTTTTGGGTATAGGCGGCATAGAATTTGCAAAGAGGTTTTTCAGTTCTTCTACTGCTCCCGCTTTCTGCCATTCAGCCATCCCGTTCTTCCACACCAAGCTGTCTGCAGTGAACTGCCCCGCGCTTGCCATCTGCGTAAGCACGGCAATATCAAAGGGACCGGTTGCTTGTCCGTTGACGGCTATGTGATATGCTATCGTGGGAATGGGAGGAGGAACAGCACCCGTCGCCGTCTGCTGATTGATACCACCCATCATATTGTTCATAGCACCCGCTATATTCTGACCGACAGCGCCGCCGACAGCCATACTTGCCATCATAGCAGCCATATTGAATCCCGTGCCGTCACCGCCACCGCCGCCGATATTGACATTACCTGCACCATTTGCACCCATTTGACCAAGTGCTTCCGCACCTGCAACGCCAACCTCAGCCTGCTTTTCAACTTGGTATGCTCCGAAGTTTGCAGTACGGGTGTGCATATGCTGTGCGTACTGTCCTTCCTCACGCTGAACGCGGAGGGATTCTTCATAGTGTTCTGCCTCAATGCGCTGTTTGTCTGCAATATCCTTGATTTTCGCCTCTGCCTCTGCTTTTGCTGTTGCACCCGCAATATCCTTTGTAACGCTCATAAGCTGGCGGTATCCATCACTTGCCTTGTCAATCTCAATCGCCCCGATGTCCACGCCTGACACAACAACACCAAAGGTTTCCTTCAATCTCTCCCCGATATCAAACTCAACAACATCATTGATTTGTGCTGTCTTGCTTTCAATCTGCACCAAGGGGATATTATTCTTTGCGGGAGCATTAGCCACAGCATCCTTCACATAGCGACATACTGCATCACGGATTTGACGCTGGAAGTCGTCAAGGTTGAAACTGCTGAGTCTATGTAATTTAATGAACTCCCGGTAGTCTGCTATCCCAAAGCTGACAGTACCCCTGACGGCAACTGGAACGCCGAAGTCCTCAAATCTGGGGTCATACACATCAAAGAAAGGAACTCCAAACTTTACTTGGATAATGCGGGCAAGGTTGATGAAATAGACCTCAGCCTGAAAAGGTGTACCACCCTCATAAGCCAAGCCGATGATGCTTGACAGTACGGGGAAGTTTGCTGTTTTGATTATCTGGTCAAAGGGGCCGACAATAAAGTCTTGCATTGTGCCATTCTTCTGCTTGTAAACGAAAACGGCGACCTCGCCATCTTTGACACGCAGAGAAGATCCCCATCTGATAGAGTTCTCTCTAACTGTTTCACCCTGCTGAACGCCCGACGGGTGCCACTTCCATATAAGGTATGACGGCTCATCACAGCGTATCTCGTCCATTAAACCGCCCTTGCGGTTGTTTCTATCGAATAATGCCATAGTCACATCTCCTATCTCACTCTTGTGTTTCGTCCTTGGTGTATTGATTCCACATATCCTCTACTTCATCCATATACTTGTTGAACTCGTCAATGTTGCTTTGGATTTCTTCTTTGCTTTTTTCATAATTGTAACTGTTTGACTTATCTTCTTGGTCTTTCTCATCTGCTGTATCAGTTGGATATTCCATTATTATTCCATCTTCAGAGGCGGCAGAGATAACCTTTTTTATGAGATAATCTCTCTTGATGTCCCATTGGCGTTCCAATTCATCGTTTGAAGTCCAAGCGGAGTAATCAATGGATTTAGCGTGCATCATTGCTAAATCATACTCATTATTGTCTAACGCCAATTCAACTTCTGCAACAATTCCTTCAAGCCGAGCGACTTCTTCTTCCTCGTTATTGTAACCAGAAGAAATCCAAGACCAAAATGCAATATTAAGAACAATAAAAGCAACAATTGGCAAAACAATGATTAGAGTTTTACGCAAGGGACCCTTGCGGCGAATCTTCTTGATTTCTTTTTGCGTTTTTTCATATATGGCTTGTATTTTTACAAAATCTGACTCTTGCTTAAACGAAAGTTTTGCTTTTTGGTAACATTGTTGGAACTTTGCTATCCACGCATCAAACACAGCTTTGTTTGGGCGCTCATCTATGTTTGAGGAAGCCAATATCATAAACTCAAAAATATCCTCTTTTGTGTTAGGAACAGGAAAACTGCGGATGATATTTTCTTTTTGATATTCTGTTGTAACATTGTTGAGTTTTGCAGCAAACTCTTTGACAGCACCAGTTGCTGAAGAACCTCGAAGTTCATATCCACAGGCAGGACAGGCTGTTACGAAAGAATCTAAAATCTCGCCACAATTCGGGCATTTGTGTATTTCGCCATCATATGTAGTTTTTCTTTGTTCTGTTGAATTGCTATCATTTGCAGCTTTGCCGCAGTTCGCACAGAACTTTGCTCCCTCAGCAAGTTCTTGCCCACAGTTAATACAAAATGCCATCTGAATATACCTCCTAAATAGTGAGCTTATTATTTCGTGACATATTTACTCCAAGAACATCCGAAAAGTTTCTCGCAGCATATTTCTTGCAATATGTCCCGAAAAATTCTAATGAAATTTCGATTCATTTTGAGTTTAGTTATTTTATCGTCCTCATATATGTACCGCCAATGATGAAAAGCATCTGAAATGGTGTCCACGTCTAGCAGATTTTCAATAAGATTAGAGTTTTCAGAGATGAATAAGTTTTGGATATGTAATCTAATATTGTCGGAAAGTGAAGAATCTTGCTTCTCCAATTTGTTCCACAAATCCAACAATTTATGTCCATGTGGCGGCGTAGTACTTCCTGAAATTATCAAAAGTGTTTTTAGGAAAATTTCACAAGAGAATGCCGAATTAACGATACCAGCAATCGTAAATGAACCAGCTTTTTGTTCGCTACTTATGGGTTCTTTTTCACAATGCTTTCCACATTCTGCAAATCCGCAACCATGCTTAAACATTAACTCGCACTTTTTCTTGTTGTATGGCATCTATTCTCACTTCCTTAAATGTTATCTACTTTTATCGCATCACAAATATCCCCGATATTGCAATCCAGATATTCACATATTCGCAACAGAACGGAAAGAGCCACCTCTTCATTACGCCTCATCTTCGTCATTGTTCCGGTTGCGATGTTCAAGTCCTTGCGTAATGTAGCGGGAGATATTTCCCGTTCTATAAGCATTATCCACAGTTTCTTGTAACTGATTTCCACAAATAACACCTTGCTTTGTTTAGATCTTACTTAAATGATATACTAACTGTTATAATTTGTCAATAGATTTATAGCAACAAAACGATAAAAATCGCAAGAAATTGCGATTTTTTGCGATGCGTAAGGGCTACTCTTGAAAAATAAGATTTTTCGTGCTATACTTTAACTGTTTTATGGAGGTGCCGTATGGAAAACAAAAAAGCAGTATTCATACTTCTTGGTCAGTCCAATGCAACAGGTCACGCTTCTCCAATGGCCGAAGAAGATAAAATAATAGTACCACTAAAAAATGTGTATGGTCTCCAGAGGAAGGACAATCAATCCTTTGATATTAACCACCTTACATGGTCAAATTATCTAAGTGCCGGCACAAATCTTGCCGAAGAGCAGGATGATACATATTCTCTTGCAAACTGCTTTGCCAAATTATGGCAGAAAGAAATAGATGCAGGTGTAAAGCTTCCTGACCTATACATAATTCAGATAGCAATAGGTGCTGAAGGTGTAACCGAAAACTATATGTGGTACCCTGAAAGAGAAAGAAAACTGATACCTGGAAAACTCGGTGAGGTTGATATTTCATTATATCCCTTTACAAAGCACATTTTCTCACTTCTTGATAAAAGCATTGACGGCGAGTACGAAATAATTGGAATCCACTGGCGTGGTGGAGAAGAAGAGACTGACGTAAAACTTGCTCATCTTAAACAGGTGCTTCGTGGTATTTATAACAGAATGTTTGATGGTTTTTACGCTTCTCTTGGCTGTAAAATTCCGATTGTTCTTCATAAAATGGCAAGTGAAACGAGATGCAGGGAGATGAATGTTACGGGTGAAGATGTTGAAAGTATGCATTTTATCAATAAAACTTTCGATGACCTTGCGGAAGATAATGAAAATATAACTACCTTTGATGTAACAAAAGCCCCACATTTTGAAAGTGATACTCGAACAAACGGAATATTTTTGCCTGATGGTGGTCACTATACTCCAAAGACCAACATGTGGGTTGCAAAAACTATACTTGATGATTACAGGAGAAAACATAAATGCTTGGATTAAAACGCGGAACTGTGGCACTTTATGACCATGAAGAAAGTTGGGAAAAAGAGGCTGAAAAAACTATAAATGTGCTTAGGAGAATATGTTCCGATAAAATATATGATATAGCCCATGTGGGAAGTACAGCAATAAAATCAATAAAAGCAAAGCCAATAATTGATATTGCTGTTGCCGTAGAAAACTTTGATGAAATGCTTGCGTTAAAAGACCAACTCGAAATAAATGGTTTTTATTACAGACCAAGTGCAGAACCCGAGAATCAGTTGCTGTTTGCCTGCGGTTCTTATTATGATGGAAGCGGGGATGATCAGACGCATTTTATCCATGTTGTTAAGAAAGATAGCATGGAGTGGATAAATTATATAAACTTCAGAAATTACCTTAATGACAATTTTGAAGTTGCAATGGAATATGAAAATCTTAAAATGTCACTTGCCAAGGCGAATCCTGTTGATAAGTGTAGAGAAAAGTATCTTAAAGGAAAGCATGATTTTATAACAAGGACACTGCGTACAGCACTTGTCAAATCATACCTTGGTAAAACAGTACGCATAGAAATTGACAGGCCGATCGGAACTCCTCATCCCAAACATCCTGAAATAATCTATCCTATAAATTATGGTTATATACCGAATGTGTATGGCGGAGATGGGGAAGAGCTGGATGTTTATATTCTCGGCATCGAAGAAAAACTCGAATTTGATGTTACTGCAAATATTATAGGTATTGTATACAGAAAAAATGATGTTGAGGATAAGCTGGTTGCAGCACCTGAAGGTGCTGTATACACAGCAGAAGAAATTGAAAAGATAATTCATTTTCAAGAGCAGTTCTATGATTCCTATGTTGAAACAAGGTAATATTGACGTTTTTTTGTTGACATCATGACATTTTAGTGTTAAAATATCGAAAGAAAATTACAGAAAAGAGTGACTGATATGAAATTGAGACTTGGAGGCAGCTCTGGAGGCGGCGAAAAGTCATATATAAAGCTTCGTGAATACGGCTATCAGTGCGCCGATTTTCAGATGGCGCATACAAATTCTTGTTTGTATACCTGTTCACATGGAGACTTTGAAAAGACACTCTGGCAGGAAAAGGCATGGGCGGATGCAAACGGAATTGAAATTCATCAGATGCATGGTCCGTGGGATGCTGCTGATAATGAGCTTGAGCACGACCTGACACCAAAGCGTCTTAAAACAATGCTTGAAGCCAGAAAAAAATCAATAGAGGCATGTACTTATCTTGGCTGTAAAAATTGGGTTATTCATCCGATTTTTCCTTATGGCAGAAACGATGAAAGAATAGGAAAGGATAAAGAAGCATATAAGGTGAATTTCGAATTTTACTCCGAACTTGTGGAAAGTGCCAAAGAGTATGATGTTACAATTTGCTTTGAAAATATGCCTTTCTATGATTTTTGCCTGAACAACGTCGATAAAATAAAGAAGTTTGTTGACGAAATAAATGATGACCATTTCAAAGCATGCCTTGATACAGGTCATGTGATTTGCTTAAATGACAGAACTCTTGGGGATGCAGTGAGAACCTTTGGCAAAGACCTTAAGGTTCTTCATGTACATGATTCGAGACCCGGTCAGGATCTTCATATGATGCCCTACTTTGGCTGTGGCGACTGGAATGAATTTTATAATGGACTTGTTGATATAGGATATTGTGGCGTGTTTAATCTTGAAACGACACCGTCAGGACAACTCAGTTCTATGCTTTATGATGAAATGTCAAAATTGCTTGTTAAGATTGCAAAGCAGATAATTCACTACGACGAATAAATTACTCTAAATAGAAAACTCATCGCCTTGGCGATGAGTTTTTGCGTTAAATCATATTGTGAGCTCGTAATAGAGTTACTGCAGCTTCTGCCCTTGTAAGTTTACTATCCGGATTAAATGTACCGTCCTTGTCGTTTCCTTGAAGAATTCCGATGCGGTATAGCTTGTAAATATCCTTATGATACTTTGTGCTTTCATTGACATCGGGAATTCTTATGATTTCTTTGGTTTGTTTGTCCTCAAAAAGCGATGAGAATATGTGTGCCATTTCAGCTCGTGTAGCCGGCCTTTCAAAATTATCAAAATTGTCAGGCTCGATTAACTCTTGGTCTGCTGCGTAGTTGATATAAGGCTCGTACCATGTTCCATCAGATAAAGAAAAATCAACTTGAGCTGCGTTTTTTAGGCTGTGAAACCGCGCTACCATGGTGATTACTTCCGCAAGTGTCACGTTTCCTTTGGGATTGTATACGTTCCCGTCAAGTCCCTCGATAAGTCCTAAACATCTTGCTTTGAGTAGATCTTGTGCATACCAGTCGCTGCTATTTACATCCGAAAACTGAATCACAGGTTCGTTTTCTTCCTTGTCGGAATCCTCTTCGGGAGGACAAATTGCAAGAGCTTTGTCGGCTGTTACCTTTAACTTGTAGGCCATGCTCGTAAATCTTGAATGTCCAAGACTCGTAACTGTAAAATAATATGTACCTTTGTCAAGATTCAATGCTACCGTTTCTCTGCCGCATTCGTCAGAAGAAAACAAGACATCTTCTCCGTTGGAAAGGTATATGCTGTAATGCCCTTCTTTTGATACATAAGTGTCGGTAAAATCAATGACTATACCACTGTCCTCTGCGAGAGTAAATTTGTAAACATCCTCGTCGCTTGTTCCAAAAAGGTTACCCTGATATTCCTTTCCCGACAGAACTATAGTTGCAAATTCCTTGCGATTGTTGTATTCCTTTTCAAAGTATTGGTTTTCTACTGTATTTACTTCGACTGTGTAGAGTGGCAAGGTGTAATCCTCGTCGGGCTGTACAGATATATAATACTTTCCTTTAGCAAGACCGTTTCTTAGTTCATAAACCTTGTCTGCCTCGTCAATTTCAATTCCTATATTGCCGATTTCATTTTTGTTTTCATCATATAGAGTGAAAAACTTCAGATGCGGAGAATACATCCTGACAAATGCATATCCGTCGTAAGGCATTTCAAAGTAGTAGTAGTCAACTTCATTTGCCATTGTGACGCCACCGAAATATTTGGTGTTCCGCTCGGCATGGGTAGCATTTTCAAAAGAATTATTATTTGTTGTTTCTATATTTTCTTCTGCTGTAAAGTTTGTTTCAACTCTGAATGAGAGGCTTGAAAACTTTGTGAGATTTTCGAATTCTACTTTGTATTCTCCCTCGGTAAGTCCCAAGGCAAATTCGAATTCTTTGTTACTGATACTGCCATCATCAAGAAGTCTGCTTTTTGTTTCAAATCTGTATAGTTCCTTGCCTTTGGATGATACCGTTATTGCAAGTTTTGGAACAAACTGTTCACTTGCCATATCGACAATTTTTACATTGTACAATCCGTCTTCGTCAATGTAAAGCTCGGCGGAAAGCTTGTCCTCTTGCTCAAGTGTATACTCTATTGTGTCGGTATGGACAATGTCTGTTATGTGTGTTTTGGCGAAAGCTGGGGTACACATAAGTGTCAACAACGCCAGAAACGCAGAAAAATAGGAAAATCTTTTCATTTGTCCTCCTTTTGTGATTTATGCTTTGATTTCCAATCCGTAAATTGCACGAAGACCGTATTTTAACGCTCCGGATGCAATTCTTCTTTCTTCTTCGTCCTCCGAGAACAGTTTTTCTTCAAGCGCCCTGTAAAATTCTCCTGCAAGGGTTTTGTCCTCTTTCAGATTTTTCATGTTGAGAAGAGCAAGCGTTCTGTCTTTTATTTCAAGATACGATGGCTTTGAAACGATGGATTGAAGTGCTTCTGTGTCCGGGTTGAAACTTTCTGACACGACACCCGTAAGCTCGACCCGAAGAAGTGTATCTTCTCCGAATTCCGCGCATTTTGCGGCGATGTCTGCAATGCAGTCCGAAAAGCTGCTGCAGCCTGTCACATCGTGCGAAACAATTTCGTATCTCTTTGAGGAAAAACGAACATGATGAAGATTTACATTTCCTTTTTGAATTTCTCCCACAATTGCGCCCTTGAAGCCGCATTCTCCGAAATCTCTGCCCTCTATGCAGCCGCAGTAGGCAAAGTACGTATTTCCTGCTTTTTTGATTTCGGTACCCTTGTGAACATGACCGAGTGCAATGTAGTCGAAGCCGCTGTCCTCAATCTGCCGCATGGAAATGGGACTGTAGGGAGAGGACATTGCATCTACGTCGCCGTGGTGCATAAGGATGTTTATCTTTGTCTTGTCGATGAGAGGAGCTTTTTCAAGAGTGTAGCCCTCCTTTGTATCAGAAAGATAAGCTGAACCGTATACGCAAACTCCGCTGTCTCCGATTTCAACCTTTGTGATTTCTGGAGAAGTGAATATGTAAACGTTTTCGGGGAAAGTTACAAGATTGTAAGGTGAGTTTTCTCTGTAAGGGTCGTGGTTTCCGGGTGTGATTATAAATGAGCATTCGGGAACAGATGCCATTTCCTTGCAGAGTGTAAGACAAGTGTCTTTTGTCACACACTCATCATCAAACAAGTCACCCGAAATGAGAAACAAATCTGCCTTTTCGGTTTTGGCATAGAGAATCATCGAGGAAAATGCGCTCCTTAGTGCATTTCTTCTTTTTTCTGCCTCTATTGGGTTTAGGGATGTGAAAGGGGAGTCGAGATGAATGTCCCCTGTGTGTATTATTTTCATATTCTTCACCTACGTATATTCTGACGATTTTTTATTACAAAAGTTCCGTATAATTCTATCACATACCTGCTTTTTTGTCAATGTGTCAACCAAAGTCGGCAAAGGTGTTGTCGCCGGGATGCTATTGCAAACTTAATTTGTCATATTTTTGCAAATATGGGTTGCATATTGAAAAACTTTGTGATATAATTATCATGAAAGAATTTTTGGTTCCCGTGTAGTGTCATACTCGACGGGAAAGTATCTTATACAGGAGGTAAAAAGATGAAAGCAATTGTAAACGGCAAAATCATCTTAAAAGACAGAATTGTCGAAGACGGCGTGCTTCTTTATTCCGATGTAATCGAGGGAATAGTAAAGAATGATCAGATTCCCGAGGGTGCAGAGATAATTGATGCAAAGGGCGGCTATGTTGCTCCCGGTCTTATTGAGCTTCATATTCACGGCTATCTCGGAAAAGATGTATGCGACGGTGAGGAGGAAAGCATCAGAGTTATTGCAGAGGGCATTGTGCAGAACGGTGTAACTGCTTTTCTTCCAACAACAATGACAGAGAGTATGGAAACAATCACAAAGGCTCTTGATGTTATAAGAAGTGTTATGGAAAAGAGCAAGACCTGGAAAGGCTCGACTGTTCTCGGCGCACACGCAGAAGGTCCTTTTATCAGCCCATCAAAAAAGGGTGCACAGGATGAAAAGTATATCTTAAAACCTGATGCAAAGTTTGTAAAAGAATATGCCGATGTAATAAAGACAATTACACTTGCTCCCGAAGAGGACACGGCAGATTTTGCGGCAATAAGAGAAATCGTAAGAGATACAGATGTTGTTATTTCCATGGGTCATACCTCTGCCGACTATGACACAGCAATGAAAGCGGCTGCTGCAGGTGTAAAGCATACAACTCACTTTTTCAATGCCATGACTCCCATGGCACACAGAGCTCCCGGTGTTGTAACGGCGGCACTCAACTCTGATGTGAGTATTGAGCTTATTGTTGATACATTCCATGTATTCCCTGCATTTTATGACCTGCTCTTTAAGCTCAAGGGAAGAAAGATGTGCTTTATTACAGACTGTCTTCCTGCAGGCGGACTTCCTTACGGCGAGTATACTCTCGGCGGACAGAAGATTATCTACCGTGATATTGTTTGCCGCCTTGAAGACGGTACAGTTGCAGGAAGCGTGCTCAAACTCAATAAGGGCGTATGGAATGTTTATACAAATTCCAACATTCCCCTTTATGAGTGCGTAAACGGTGCATCCCTTAACCCCGCAACAACCCTTGGTATTCAGGATAAGAAGGGCTCGCTTGATGTGGGTAAGGACGCAGATATTATAATCACAGACAATGAATTTAATGTATTAAAAACAATTATCAAAGGAGATATAAGATATGAAGCTTAAGGTTAATGCAAAGCTCGACCCGAAGTTCGCTCCCCTTTCTCTCGTTTGCAGAGATATGAGAGAAGCTACAAAGAATGACGGTCAGGATTTAGTAATCGCTATTCAGAGAAATAAGGGTTACACAGTTACTTATAAAACAAGAGTTTTTAAGGACGGCACAGGTCACGACGAAGAAAACTTCAATTTTGTTGAAAGAATGACAAAGGCACTCCTCTGGGTTGCCGGCGGTTATAAGGTTGTTATCGCAGGAAGCGAAACAATCGGTGCAAAGATTAAGGAAGCCTTCTCCCATGGCGGACTCCGTGACTTTGACGTAAAGTTCATGGAAAGAGTGTATGAAACAAAGTTTGAGGTTGAGGTTGTTGCACTCGAGGACGCTCCCGAGGATAAATCTGCGGCAGCTCCTATCGGAAGACACCTTGACGGATGCAGAATCGGCTTTGACGCAGGCGGAAGCGACAGAAAGGTAAGTGCTGTTGTTAACGGCGAGAGCGTATACTCTGAAGAGGTAGTATGGTTCCCCAAGACAAATTCTGACCCTGACTATCACTACCAGGGAATTCTCGACGCAATGAAGACTGCGGCTTCCAAGATGCCGAGAGTTGACGCAATCGGTGTTTCCAGTGCAGGCGTATATGTAGATAACAGAATCATGGTTGCATCCCTCTTCCTTAAGGTAAGCGACGAAGATTTCGATAAAAAGGTTAAGAATATGTACCTCGATGTTGCAAAGGAAATCGGTGAGAATATTCCGATTGAAGTTGCAAACGACGGTGATGTTACTGCTCTTGCAGGTGCTATGGACCTTGATGATAATGCAGTTCTCGGTGTGGCTATGGGTACATCTGAGGCAGGCGGCTATGTTGACCCCGAAGGAAATATCACGGGCTGGCTCAATGAGCTTGCGTTTGTTCCTGTTGACTACTGCAAGGACGCTATGGTTGACGAATGGTCAGGCGACTATGGCTGTGGCGTTAAGTACTTCTCGCAGGATGGCGTAATCAAGCTTGCTCCCTTTGCAGGTATTGAACTTGATGAAAGCCTTTCTCCCGCAGAAAAATTAAAGGTTGTTCAGAAGGCAATGGCAGAGGGCGATAAGAGAGCCGCTGATATTTATGATACCATCGGTGCATACTTCGGCTATGCCATAGCTTTCTATACTGAATTCTACGATATTAAGCATGTTCTTATCATGGGTAGAGTTACTTCAGGTGAGGGCGGTCAGATTCTTCTTGAGAGAGCACAGGAGGTTCTCGATAAGGAATTCCCCGAGCTTGCAAAGAAGATTCAGCTTCATATCCCTGATGAAAACTCAAGAAGAGTCGGTCAGTCTGTTGCGGCAGCGTCACTTCCCGAGCTTAACTAAATACATTTCCCGACACTTTTGTGTCGGGATTTTTGTCTATTTATATTGAAAAAGCGATTTGCCTGTGATATAATGAATCCATAGTTTAACTGAGAGGTAATACTGATGAAGCATCTGCAGAATTTGCATACTCACACAAGCTATTGTGACGGTGCAGACACTCCCGAAGAAATTGTTCTTGCTGCGATTGATAAAGGGTTCGAATCAATAGGATTTTCTGGTCATTCATACATGAGCTGCTCAAGAATGTTTCTCGAAAAGGGAGATAAAACAGAGGAATATAAAGAGAATGTCAAAAGCCTTAAAGAAAAATATAAAGACCGCATAAAAATATATCTCGGACTTGAGGTTGAAGTACTCTCAGCTCCGGACATGAACGGGTATGATTATCTTATCGGCTCTGCCCATTATTTCTCCATTAATGGAGGGTATGTGGGTTTTGACCGTAGTGCCGAGGAAGTAAAATCGGTAATTGATAACTATTTTAACGGAAACGGAATGGAATATGCTAAGGCCTATTACAAAACTCTTGCAGAGCTTCCGGAATATGGAAATTTTGATATAATCGGACATTTTGACCTTATTACGAAGCATAGTGATAATGTAATGTTTTTCGACGAGGATTCTGATGAGTATAAAAAAGCTGCTCTGGAGGCGGCGCATGCCTTAAAAGGAAAAATTCCGTTTTTTGAGGTAAATACAGGTGCGATAGCAAGGGGATACCGAAAAACACCTTATCCTTCCATGTATATTCTCAAGGAACTTAAAAATCTCGGTTTTGGTGCAGTTATATCCTCAGATTGTCATAATAAAGCAATGCTGGATTGTAACTTTAATGAAGCGGTAGAAATGCTGAGAGAGTGCGGCTTTAAGGAAAAATATATTCTTACCGATAGCGGATTTTCGGCAGTAGCTTTGTAATGGAGTAAAACTATGAATTATTTAACGATTGTCATATTGATTTTTTCTATACTTGCGGCTGTGGACAGAATCCTCGGAAACCGATTTGGTCTGGCAACCGAATTTGAAAGAGCTTTTATGCTTCTTGGAACAATGGCACTGTCGATGATAGGTATGATAGTAATTTCTCCTCTTATTGCAGACCTTATGAAGCCCTTGTCGGAGTTTTTTACCAATGTTTTACATATGGACCCTTCAATAATTCCTGCAACATTGTTTGCAAACGATATGGGCGGAGCACCGCTCGCTGTTGAAATGGCAACAAATGAAAGAACAGGTCTTTATAATGCACTTGTTGTTTCTTCAATGATGGGCTGTACAATATCCTTTACACTTCCTTTTTCCCTCGGAGTTGTAGGGAAAGAACAGCACAGAGAGTTGCTTCTCGGCCTTTTGTGCGGTGTTGTGACTATACCCATAGGTTGCATAATTTCAGGAATAATGTACGGAATTCCATTTGGTGCACTCATGCTTAATCTTTTGCCTATAATTGTTTTTTCGGCTGTTATCGCCTTTGGACTAATCCGTTTTCCCGAAAAGTGTGTAAAAATATTTAAGGTGTTCGGTGTTATTATCACTGCTATTATAACAATCGGACTTTCCCTTGGTATTGTAAGATTTCTTACAGGCTATGAAGTGATAAAAGGACTTTCTACCATTGAGGAAGGCGCAGCGATTTGTGTCAATGCGGCGGTTGTTTTGTCAGGCTCGTTCCCACTTATGTATGTTTTGTCGAAGGTGTTGTCAAAGCCTCTTGATGCTGTCGGTAAAAAAATCGGAGTAAATGAGATCTCGGTTGTTGGAATTGTTTCGGCACTTGCCTCAAGCGCAACGAGCTTTGGTATGATGAACAGAATGGATAAAAAGGGCGTTGTGCTCAATTCTGCATTTGCGGTTTCCGGTGCATTTGTCTTTGGGGGACATCTTGCCTTTACCATGGCTTTTGACTCTTCGCTTGTTGCACCGGTGGTGGTTGGAAAGCTGATATCCGGCGTTTTGTCGGTCGTTGTGGCAAGCTTTGTTTTTGATAAAATTCAAGGGGAGAAAAAATAAACTTTTGGATAGTAAAGTACTCTCTGAGCTTTGCTAAATTCGCATATAAAAATCCCGATGCTTGGCATCGGGATTTTTTGTTATCTGTTTATGTGACCTTCCCAGTCTTTTAAGAATTTTTCTATTCCTGCATCGGTGAGGGGATGTTGTATCATTTGCATTATTACCTTGTAGGGAACGGTTGCAATGCTTGCACCAAGCTTTGCTGCTTCTGTGACATGTCTGGGATTTCTGATGCTTGCACATATGATTTCAGTGTCTATTGCGTGAGCTTCAAAGATGGTTACTATATCTGCAATCAGAGAAAGTCCGTCGGCGTTTATATCATCGAGTCTTCCAAGAAAAGGGCTTACGTATGTTGCACCTGCGCGTGCGGCAAGAAGAGCCTGTGAAGCCGAAAAAATAAGAGTTACATTTGTGCGTATTCCCATAGCTGAAAGCCTCTTAACAGCCTTAAGTCCTTCTTTTGTCATGGGAATTTTAATCACAATGTTTTTGTTAATCTGCGAAAGTGGCATGGCTTCCTCAACCATAGAGTCAGCATCAAGACCGATTACTTCGGCAGATATAGGACCGTCTACGATTTCGGTGATTTCATTAATTACGGTTCTGAAGTCTCTGCCTTCTTTTGCAATCAATGACGGGTTTGTTGTAACTCCGCATATAATTCCAAGGTCATTCGCTTCTTTTATTTCTTCAATGTTTGCGGTGTCAATAAACAGTTTCATTACATATTGCCTCCTTTTTATCTGTTGCTACAGTATACCACTCTTTTTTAATATATTCATTGCGATTTTATCAAAAAACATTGCTTTTTTTACGATTTTGGCGTAAAATGTTTTTGGTGAGTATTTATGATAGACAGATATACAAAGCTTCAAAAAATCAAAAACAAGAAAATCATGGTAAAAGAAAAGCATATTCTGAGTTATCCTACTCAGTGGCATGAATTCTATGAAATTGAGCTGATAATATCGGGAAGCGGAAGCTATATAATAGACGGGGTAGAGCAGAGGATAGAAAAAAATATGTTGTTCTTTATGACACCTGTAAATTTTCACAAGGTAATAACAAACGGTTCTCAGGTTGTCACGCTTATGTTTATGGGAGAGGTATGCGACAGCGACATGCTGTATAAGCTTTCTTCGGTTTTTGATTCGGATAGTGTTATGCTTTCCGAAGAAGAAGCACGGTATCTTGCTACGGTTATGCATGAACTGAATATTGCCTGCACCGAAAATGATGACGCATACAGCTTTCATCTTTTGAACAGCATTTTGGGAAAGATATGCAGAATAAACAAGATGCATAGTCATGGGTGTATGTCAAGGGTGCAGAAGGCGATGCTTTATATTCAGAATCATTTCAGGAATGAAGTGGAGCTTTCTGATATTGCTGCTGCGGCAGATGTCACGCCGTCCTACATGAGCAGTATTTTTTCAAAAGAATGCGGTGTCAGCTTTAAGGAATATTTAAGTTCAATTAGATACGAATATGCAAAAAAATTGCTCGAATACTCGGATATGACAGTTACGGACATATGTTTTGAATCGGGTTTTTGCGATTATGCAAATTTTGAAAGGCATTTTAAGGATAGGTTTTCCCTATCTCCAAGACAATACAGAAAAGAATGTCAGAATAACGGATAGAAAGAAAATGAATTTGTCTTGAAATTAAACTGCAAATGTGCTATTATAAAAAAGCAGTATATGAAAGGGAAAACAGATTATGAAAAACGACTTGCAAATAATAAGGCTTGAAAACAAAAACAATGATATATTTGAGAAAGTCGTAGACTGGAACTATAACTGGTGGGGAAAGGACAGCGGCAAAAGCGTGGAGGAAGTGCGGTGCAGTATGGAACATTCTGTCAATACAGAAAGACTGCCCCAGACCTTTGTCGCACTTCTTGACGGTGTGCCTTGCGGAATGTATCAGCTTTCCATGTCTGATGATCTGAGAGGGCGGCCTGATATCTACCCCTGGCTGATAAATGTTTATGTTGATGAAAATTACAGAGGCAGGGACATTTGCCGAAAGCTTATGGAAACTGTAAAAGAAAAAGCAAAGAACGCAGGTCTTACCGAGCTTTATCTTTACACGCATCACGTTGGACTTTATGAAAAATTCGGTTGGGAATTTGACGGTGATGTCAGAACATTTGTGGAAGAGTCTCCCATAGAAAGACTTTATAAAATGAATTTGGAAGATTAACAGGGCGTGTTTTTATGAAATTTGTCGCATTGATAGTAGGACTTGCTGCGGTAACACTCTTTCTTCTCAGTTACCAGCAGAAAAAAAGAAAGAATATTATAATTTTTAATGCTACATCAAGGATATTGTACATAGTTCAGTATATACTTCTTGGTGCATTTGAGGGGGCGGCACTCGACGTTCTCGGAACAGTTTCTTCGGTTGCAGCACAGAATAAGGACAAGGGCTTTGCTGCACGTCATACAAAGCTTGTGCTTGTGCTTATGAATATTGCACTTCTCGTAGCGGGACTTGCAACGTATAAAAATATATTCAGTCTGTTCCCGGTTGTGGGAGTTATGCTTCACACGAGTGCTTTCTGGATAAACGATGAAAAAACAATAAGAATAGTATCTTTTCTCGGCTCGCCCTTCTGGCTTGTATATAACCTTGTAAGCTGTGCGTACGGTTCTGCTGTGGGAGATGTTCTTTCGATGGTTTCAATCGGGATTGCGTTTTTCAGATATGATGTCAAAAGAAAAAAGGATTTTGATACCTATCTTTTTGATTTTGACGGAACGCTTGTCGATTCCATGCCGTCGTACGTTTCGGTGATGCTCAGAATACTTGACGAAAACAATATCAGCTATGAGAAGGATATTGTAAAAATTATAACGCCTCTCGGCTATGCCGGTACAGCGGAATATTTCATAAATATGGGGCTTGAGATGCCAAAAGAGCAGATTGTGTCGCTTATGAATGAATATGCATACGAGCAGTATGCAAATAATATTATGGCAAAGAATAACGTTGCCGAAACATTAAAGAAACTCAAAAGGAGAGGCGCGAGCCTTAATGTTCTTACGGCAAGTCCGCATACGGTTCTGGATGTTTGTCTGAAACGTATAGGAATTTATGATTTGTTTGATAACGTTTGGTCGTGTGATGACTTTGAGACAACAAAGGCAAACCCTGAAATTTATAAAATGGCAGCAAAAAGAATAGGAGTGCCGGTGGAAACGGTTCTTTTCCTTGACGACAATCCTGATGCCGATAAAACGGCAAAGACTGCAGGATGTGCGGTATGCGGAGTGTTCGATAAATCTTCGGAAGATTATATGGAAGAAATGAAAAAAATCTGCGACTATTATATAAACGACTTTTCAGAGCTTGAAAAAATCAAAATGAAGTAATAAATTACATAATACAGGAGGAAATAAAAATGGTAAAACATATTATACTCTGGAAATTAAAAGATGAATTCAATAATGATGAAGTTAAAAGAGGAATCAAAGAATCCCTTGAGGAACTTCTCGGTGTAATTCCCGGACTCATTGAAATCAAGGTGCAAATCGAAAAACTTGAAAGCTCAAAAAACGCGGATGTAATGCTTTATTCTGTGTTTGAAAGCGAAAAGGCGCTCAAGGAATATGCAGTACATCCTGCCCATGTTAAGGTTGCTGATACAAAGGTTAGACCATTTACTCAGACAAGATCATGTATTGATTTTATTGAAAAATAAAAAGGGAGGAGAAATGATGAAAAGGTGCTTTGTAGCAGCAATGCTGGTAATAGTGCTTTGTATGGCAGTAAATGCTACACACCAGGCAATTGTACCCGATGGAAATGTACATTTGAATGATGAGCTTGTGGACAATACTGCAAGAGAATATCCGCTTCTTTTGTATAAGAATATAACATATTTTCCACTGACATATTATGACTGTCGCTATCTCGGACTTGTGACGGAATGGAGCGACAGTACAAAAACTCTTTCGGTTTATAAGGACGATAAAATAACAGGTGCATATCGTGACTACAATGGTGAGATAATAAACGAAAAAATGAATTCCGTTGAGATATGTTCGTTCAATATTTTTGTGAACGGAAAGAAAATCGAAAACCAAAAGGAAGAATACCCCTTTATTACATTCCGCGGTGTTACATATTTTCCTCTTACCTGGCATTTTGCAGTTGAGGAATTTGGTTGGAGCTATAACTACGATGCTAAGGGCGGACTTGTTATAAACAGCACAAACAGAACTATGGAAAGACTTGCTCTTCCGGAGCTTAGGAAGAATAATCCGTCAACCGCTACCGATGGGAAATACTATTATTATACAGGTACAGATAACAGAGTTTTAAGAGTCCCAGTTGATGATTTTTCCAAAACAGAGGTGGTTCATACTCTTGAATACACTTATTATCCTGATACAACACCCGTTGATTTTGCATATTCTGACGGAAATCTCTACATGAGCTATCGTGTCGGTGGTGCAACAATGGGAACAAGCTATCGCTATAAAATAAATCCTGACGGAACTCTTGAAAAAAGTGATGAAGGTACGCATTATACAAGCGGTGTCGGTTTTAACGGCTATGTCATAGATGGTGACGGCTTTACTGTCGAAAGATTTAACAGCGGAAGAGTCGGAACAACTGCCGTGTATTATAAGCACGATGGCACAGAAGAGCATATCGAAATCAAAAAAGACGGTATAATTTTCGGCGAATATAAGGATGTTTCAATGAATCTTAACCAAGACGGACAGCTTGTCGGCGGAAACGATGATGGAAATGTATGGTTCAATGACCCACAGGTGCTCGGTAAAGCAATTTATCTTACAGGCTATGAGGAAAACGGCAATAAAAACTCCGACCTTTACAGAGTAGATGTTACAACGGGAAATGTTGAAAAAATACTTGAGAATGTTGCAGTTTTCCATACCTTCTACGGCTGGGACAATGATAAAAGGGCAATGAGTGAAATGGTTCTGTATGAAAGGCAGAGCAACAACGTAAATACGCTTTACAGATATTCTTATTTGTCAAAGATGATGTATTATATCACAGGATTTGTTCCTCGAATGAGGCTTGCTTCGGGAGATAATAATCTTGTGGTTGTGCTTGATGATGGTAAGAATACTAGTCTTTATTGCTTTGATGGTTACGGAACAGGAAGCCTTGAAACGAAAGTGTTTGAAAGCAATAAGGGCTTTGAATTCTATGTCGATAACGGACTTGTTATAGGAACAAGTTATTATTCTGATGACATAAAATCGGTATTCTTGAGTGATTACTGGAATTTTATAAAGACAAGTGAGCTTCCGACTAATATTTGTGTCGGCGGAAATGCCGTTGTTATGACAATACCTAATGAGGATAATACAGATAGCTTTGTCGTGAGAATGGGGCTCGAATAAACAAACATAAAAAGAGGAATACCGCGGTACTCCTCTTTCTTTTGTTAAATTTCCTTTCTGATTTTAAGAAGTGCGCCCTTCTCGAGTCGCGACACCTGTGCCTGACTTATGTGTATTTCTTCGGCGACCTCCATTTGAGTTCTCCCCTGAAAAAAACGTAGATTTATAATTTTTTTCTCCCTGTCGGATAATTTGTTTATGGCTTCTGATATTGCTATTGTCTGAAGCCAGCTCTCGTCCGTATTTCTTTCATCGCAGACCTTGTCCATAACATATACCGAATCTCCGCTTTCGTTGAAAACGGGTTCATAGAGTGAAATTGGCTCTACTATCGCATCAAGTGCTTCTGCCACATCTTCCTTTGTTGAGCCGAGTGCTTTTGCAATTTCTTCAATGGTAGGCTCTCTGCCAAGATCCCTCGAAAGCTCCTGCCTCACATTTAGGGATTTGTAAGCAAGGTCGCGGACTGAGCGCGAAACTCTGATTGAGTTGTAATCCCGTAAATATCTGCGAAGCTCTCCGATAATCATGGGTACAGCATAAGTACTGAACTGTACCCCGAGGGTTGTGTCAAAATGGTCAATGGCTTTAATCAAACCAATGCAGCCCACCTGAAATAAATCGTCGGGATTTTCTCCTCTTGATGAAAAACGCCCTACGACACTAAGAACAAGTTTTAAGTTGCCTGCGATAAGCTCCTCTCTTGCTTTTTCGTCGCCGTCGTGAGCTTTCCTTAATAGTTCTTCCTTTTCTTTTGCCGAAAGAACCTTGAGTTTTGATGTGTTTACTCCGCAAATTTCGACTTTTCCGCCGTGCATCAAATCACCCTTTCACAAACTTCATTATGAGTGTTGCCCTAATTTCGGAGCAAAATACAGGGAAATTTGATTATTTTGACTTTGTTTACATGTGATTTTTTTAACACATTGTAAATAATGAAAAATATTAAAAATTTGGTTGAAAAATATGGAAATGGGTGGTATAATATCAGGTGCGACAGTTATAAATGAGTAAAATTGTAATTAAAAAAACAGGAGGTTCATTTAATTATGAGCAAAAAGTTTGTTTACCTTTTTAAAGAAGGCGACGCTTCCATGCGTGAGCTTCTCGGCGGTAAGGGTGCTAACCTCGCTGAAATGACAAAGATTGGTCTTCCCGTCCCCCAGGGCTTTACTGTAACAACAGAAGCATGTACTCAGTACTATGAAGACGGCAGAAAGATCAACGATGATATCCAGGCTGAGATCATGGAATACATCGGCAAGATGGAAGAAATCTGCGGCAAGAAGTTTGGCGATAAGGAAAATCCCCTTCTCGTTTCCGTACGTTCCGGTGCACGTGCTTCCATGCCCGGTATGATGGATACAATCCTCAACCTCGGTCTTAATGAAGAAGTTGTTGAAGTAATGAGCGCAAAGTCCGGTAACCCCAGATGGGCTTGGGACTGCTACAGAAGATTCATTCAGATGTACTCTGACGTAGTTATGGAAGTTGGTAAGAAGTACTTTGAAGAACTCATCGACAAGATGAAGGAAGAAAAGGGCGTTAAGCAGGACGTTGAACTCACAGCTGATGACCTTAAGGTTCTTGCCGGTCAGTTCAAGGCTGAATATAAGAATAAGATCGGTAAGGATTTCCCCTCCGATCCTAAGGAACAGCTCATGGGCGCTGTTGAAGCAGTATTCCGTTCTTGGGATAACCCCAGAGCTAATGTATACAGACGTGATAACGATATTCCTTATTCTTGGGGTACCGCTGTTAACGTACAGATGATGGCATTCGGTAACATGGGTGATAACTGTGGTACAGGTGTTGCATTTACTCGTGACCCTGCTACAGGTGAAAAGGGCCTCATGGGCGAATTCCTCACAAACGCACAGGGTGAAGACGTTGTTGCCGGTGTTAGAACTCCTATGCCTATCGCTGAAATGGCAGAAAAGTTCCCCGAAGCATTCAAGCAGTTCAACGAAGTACGCGCAATTCTCGAAAATCACTATAGAGATATGCAGGATATGGAATTTACTGTTGAAGACGGTAAGCTCTTCATGCTCCAGACAAGAAACGGTAAGAGAACAGCAAAGGCTGCTCTTAAGATTGCTTGCGACCTCGTTGACGAAGGTATGATTGATGAAAAGCAGGCAGTTGCTATGATCGACCCCAGAAACCTCGACACACTTCTCCATCCCCAGTTTGATGCTAAGGCTCTCAAGGCTGCAACACCTATGGGTAAGGGTCTCGGCGCATCTCCCGGTGCTGCTTGCGGTAAGGTAGTATTTACTGCTGAAGATGCAGTTGCTTGGAACGAAAGAGGCGAAAAGGTAGTTCTCGTAAGACTTGAAACATCTCCCGAAGATATTACAGGTATGAAGGCTGCTCAGGGTATCCTCACAGTTCGTGGCGGTATGACATCTCACGCAGCGGTTGTTGCTCGTGGTATGGGTACTTGCTGTGTATCCGGTTGTGGCGACATCAACATGGATGAAGAAAACAAGAAGTTCACTCTCGCAGGCAAGACATACGTTGAAGGCGATTACATCTCCATTGACGGTTCTACAGGTAACATCTTTGACGGTATTATCCCCACAGTTGATGCTGAAATCGTTGGCGAGTTCAAGAGAATCATGGACTGGGCTGATAAGTTCAGAACACTTAAGGTAAGAACAAACGCTGATACACCCGCAGATGCTGCAAAGGCAGTTGAACTCGGTGCTGAAGGTATCGGTCTTTGCCGTACAGAGCATATGTTCTTTGAGGCTGACAGAATTGCTGCATTCAGAGAAATGATCTGCTCCGATACAGTAGAAGAAAGAGAAGCAGCTCTTGAAAAGATTCTTCCTTACCAGCAGGGCGACTTTGAAAAGCTTTATACAGCTCTCCAGGGTAACCCCGTAACAATCAGATTCCTCGACCCGCCTCTCCATGAATTTGTTCCCACAGAAGAAGCTGATATTGCAGCTCTTGCAAAGGCACAGGGCAAGTCTGTTGAAGACATCAAGGCTATCATCGCTTCCTTGCACGAATTCAACCCCATGATGGGTCACAGAGGATGCCGTCTTGCAGTAACATATCCTGAAATTGCTGCAATGCAGACAAAGGCGGTTATCCGTGCAGCAATCAAGGTTCAGAAGGCTCACGCTGACTGGAAGGTAAAGCCCGAAATCATGATTCCTCTTACAGGTGAAGTTAAGGAACTTAAGTTCGTTAAGGATATTGTTGTAGCTACTGCTGATGCTGAAATTGCTGCAGCCGGTGCAAACCTCGAATACGAAGTTGGTACAATGATCGAAATCCCCAGAGCTTGTCTCACAGCTGATGAAATCGCAAAGGAAGCTGATTTCTTCTGCTTCGGTACAAACGACCTTACACAGATGACATTCGGTTTCTCAAGAGATGACGCAGGTAAGTTCCTCGGCGCTTACTACGATAAGAAGATTTACGAAAACGATCCCTTTGCAAAGCTTGACCAGACAGGTGTTGGTAAGCTCATGGAAATGTCCATTAAGCTTGGTAAGGGCACAAACAACAAGATCCACTGCGGTATCTGTGGTGAACACGGCGGCGACCCTGTTTCCGTTGAATTCTGCCACAAGATCGGTCTTGACTATGTATCCTGCTCACCTTTCCGTGTACCTGTAGCTAGACTTGCTGCGGCTCAGGCAGCTATCAAGGCATCCAAGTAATTCGTTAAGACTTGATTCGGGGCTACTCGGATTATAAAAGTTAAGGCAAATTTAAAATCATAAAAGTAAAGTTCCCTTACACCAAACGACGGTGTAAGGGAACTTTTAATATTTGTAAAAAGTTTGATATTTGACTATCGTGAGTTATTCTCAAGCCTTGAAACAAAGGACATAATCATTGCTTTATCATTAGCAGACAGCTTCCTGTATAAGTCAATAAGATTTTGCTCATTTGTGTTCAAATCATATTCCTTTACCGATTCATAACGTCTCATTATATCTGTTCTTCCAACCAAATAGTCAATAGATACATCAAAAAAATCAGCAATTAGAGAGAGCGTTTCTATGTTTGGCTCCACTTCATGGTTTTCATATTTATTGATAGATTGTTGACTTACGTTTATGATGTCGGCAAGCTGTTTTTGGCTTATTCCGGCATTTGTGCGTAGCATTTTTAAGTTTGATACCATACAAAACACCCTTTCTTGTACTTATATTATTATGATAACAACCTTTGGGGGTTATGTAAAAAACTTATTATTAGTTATTGACAACAACCAAAAGTTGTGATATAATAACAAATAAGGTGGTTAAATAACAATTTACACCAAAATCATTATCAAAACGGAGGAAAACAAAATGAAAAAAATGGCAAAAATTCTATTGGTGCTCATGCTTGGTCTCGCTGTTGTTTTTGCAACGGTAGCTTGCGAGTTCAATTCAAACGATTCAAAGGTTGAGGACGACGAAGACGAGGACGAAAAGGACGAAGAAGAAAAAAAGGATAAAGACGAAGACGATAAGAAAGACAGCGAAAAAGATAACAAGAAAAATGATAAGAATGACGAAGATGATGACATAGAAGAAGCAGCCACAGCTGTAATGGAAGATTATCTTGCAGCAAGCGATGATGCAAACTTGAAAAAAGCAGTAAAGTATTGCGTAAATGTTGACGATGATATGCTTGAATATGCGAAAGAAATTGATGGAATTGATTCGATTGTTGAATTTATGATAAGCGCTACCGGTATTGAGGCGAAACTTGAAGGCAAATGCTTTGGCTACGAAGATGAGATTGTTGAAATAGTGTTCAATGCGATAACAAAAGGCGCAGAAGCTATCTCATCTGAAATCATTGAATGTGAAGTGGTAGACGATGAAGAAGTTCTCTTTGAAATAGAAGAAACATCGTATGGTGATATTGGTGAAGCATTGAATGAATGGATGCAACTATACAGCGAATCGGTTGATGAATCCGTAGAGGAATTTGAGGATGAAGACTATTCGGATATGTCAGAGCAGGAACAGGCAGATGTATTATATTCATTGATTCTTGAAAAGTTTGAAAACAAGGTTGATGAATGGTTTGATGATGCTGAACTTGTTACAGAAACCGACAGCGTCTCTGTGATACTCGATGATGGCGAATGGTATGTTGATTTTGAAACATTAGACTAAAAACATGTTTAAACTAAAAAAGGAAAGCTTCGGTCAAGTAGTCATTACTTTGTAGACACAAAAAAATAATTTGAGCTGCCTGTTCAAATTTGTATTGAACAGGCGGTTTTTCAATTGATAAAATATATTAAACACATTATAAAACAATAGAAATTCAAATCAGGAGATGTTTTATCGTGTCTTATGTTCTTAGCCTTGCGGCACTTGTTTTGGGAACCTTGCCCTCGTTGATTAAGGGCAAAAATATGAAGCTGATGCTGGTGTGTTTATGATGTTGTTTCCGCATCTTACAGTGTTGCTATTACACATGGAATACAGCTTGTAATCAATGTTTTTGGCATGATTGTACATGATAGAAAGATGGAAATTCAAAACTGATATATTGCACAAAATACGCCCGCGTTTTTTGCCGCGGGCGTACAATTTTTTTTAATGTACTAAAATTGGTTGACATATTGATTTCTGAATGTTACAATCAAACCAACGATGAAAGACAGGTGGAAATATATGGGCGATAATAATGTTTTTGAATTCCGTAAAAGCGAGCCAAGATGGATAAATTTTGAAAACCATACTGGCGAAAAGGGCAAAGGCGGCATGGAAAATAATGGAGGAAAAGGACATCCTTGCGAAATTTTTAATGCCAGTGAAGAAAAAGTGCTTTGCGACTTTTCAGGTGAGGGGATTATAAGAAGAATATGGATAACTCTCAGCGACAGAAGTACAGAAGTTTTGAAAAATGTGTACATAAAAATGTTCTGGGATAATTCAGACGAGCCTACCGTAAATGTTCCCATCGGTGACTTTTTCTGTATGGGACTCGGCGAAACAAGGGCGTTTGAAAATCATTTCTTTACCACAGGCGAGGGGAAATCCTTTGTCTGCACAATTCCAATGCCCTTTAGGAAGAATGCAAAGATTATGCTTTGCAATTATTCGGACTTGAGAATAAGTCATTTATTTTATGATATAAATCTTACCCTTGAAGACTTGTCGCGGGATGCCATGTATTTCTGTGCCGACTTCCATGAGGTTTTAGAGAACGAATTGGAAAAAGACATAAAGATACTCGACTATAAAGGCTCAGCAGGACGCTTCCTCGGCACAAGTATTGCAGTTATACCCAATGATGAAAGGTATCATAATCTTTGGTGGGGCGAGGGAGAAGTAAAAATATACATAGACGGAGATACCGACTATCCTACAATGGCAGGAACAGGTGCTGAGGACTATGTTGGTGCTGCCTGGGGACTTGGAGAATTTCATAATGACTGCAATGGCTGTGTTATGAGAAAGGGAAATGCCGTTTCAATGTATCGCTTCCATGTTCGTGATGAGATTTATTTCAAGAACGACATACGCGTTGAACTTCAGGCACTCGGCGGAGGCCCGTATGATATTCTTAAGGATGCCATCGCCGAAAATGCACCTCTGACCCCTGCATATTATGGTGCAAATGGAGTGCTGAATCTTATATATAAAAAAGAGTTTGACGGAGAACTCAGCGGCTGGGTAAACTTCTTCAGACAAGACCATTACAGAACAGTTGCGTATTATTATACGTCAAAATAAATAACATGAGGTGATTAAAATGCGTGAATATATAATAAAGAACGCAAAACCTGCAAAAGATTTGCTTGAAAGCATGGTAGTGGGAAACGGCAGACTTGGTGCTGTTCTTAATGCCGGAAAAAGTGAGGAGATTCTGACGCTCAATGAAGAAGCTATATGGTCCTCTCGTCCTACCCCTGAACCAAATCCCGAAATGTATGATAAACTCGAAATTTTGAGAAATCTTTTCCTTGAGGGAAAGAATGGCGAAGCTGACCAGCTTTCAAAAACGCTTATGTCGGATTGCTTTTCAAGAATCCGTTCCTATGAAGCAGGCGGAAATCTAAAAATATCATTGCATGAAAACGACCATTGCAGAAATTATAAAAATGAACTTGATATTATGCGTGGTGTTGCAAGGGTTGAATACGACAGATGCGGAACACACTATGTCCGTGAATGCTTCTCATCATATCCTGATAATGTTTTGGTTTATCATGTGACAAGTGATGCGGATATACTCTGTGCTCAAATCGGATATGAACACGAACGCCTCCTTTCTCTTTCTTCAAAGGGTAATGAACTGTGTGCTACGGCAAAGACAATATATGGTGACCACAAATTCTGCGTCAAGGCAAGAGTTTACTCGGACGGCACCGTTTCTGAGAAAAACGGAGAACTTTTTGTTACAGATGCAAATGAAATAACAGTGCTTGTCAATATCACTACCGAATTTTTCGGCGGTAAAAACTATATAGAGGCAGTTTCTTTCCCTGAATTTACAGACTATAAGGCACTTTATGACCGCCATACCGAAGATTTTCTTGCTGTTATGACAAAGGCGGATATTGAGATTCCCGTTGAAGAAGAACTTGATAATGTAACTATACCTACATATCGTGCGGCGATTGGTAGCGATAAGGCAAATGACGGAGGACTTGTAATGCTTGTGTGGCAGTACGGACGTTATTTGCTCGTTTCCTCAAGCCGTCCGGGAACCTTGCCTTCAAATCTTCAGGGACTCTGGGTTGACAGTGATGTTGCTCCCTGGAATTCAGACTACCATACAAATATAAATCTTCAGATGAATTACTGGCCGGCAGAGGTTACAAACCTTTCTGATAGTCATCTTGCTCTTTTTGACTATATAAAGAATTTTCTTTTGGAACCCGGCAAAAAGACGGCAAAGATAAGTTACAGAGCACGCGGAAGCGTTGTGCATCACCTCAGTGACATTTACGGTTTTACAACTCCTGCCGACGGAATCTGGGGAATGTGGGCACACGGCTTGTCGTGGCTTTGCTTCCATGTGTGGGAACACTACCTTTTCACAAAGGATGAGGCTTTTCTTAAGAATACCGGTTATGAGATAATCCGTGAAAGCTCGCTCTTTTTCCTTGATACCATGTTTGAGGATAAGCAGGGAAGACTTGTGTTTGCACCAAGTACAAGCCCTGAAAACAGACATTGGTTCGTTGATGAGAACGGCAATAAGAGTTATTGCTTCCTTACAATGAGCTCGACCATGGACACAAGTATCATTGGCGGACTTTTGCGCATGTATATAAAGTCTGCGGAAATCTTAGGCGTTTCGGATGAAGATACAAAGGCGGCAGAAGAAGCACTTGAAAAAATGCCGAAGCTTTTTGTCGGAAAACATGGTCAGCTTGCCGAGTGGCTTGAGGATTATGACGAGGTCGAAGTAGGTCACCGTCATTTTTCACCCACCTTTGGATTCTATCCTGATAACGCTATCACAAGAAAAACGCCAGAGCTTTACGAGGCGGTAAAGGTAACACTTGCAAGAAGATTTGGTAGTCCCGGCAGCAACAGTAATGGTGCTTCGGCGGGTGCGTGGAGTGTCACATGGCTTATGTGTGATTATGCAAGAC
>JAFTIR010000020.1 GCA_017456765.1 Clostridia bacterium
ACGAGTGGAAGCACGTTGAAATTGACCTTACTCCTCATATCGACAACATCATCGAAAAAGCAAACAAAGAGCTTATTTTCGGTGAACCTGTAAAACGAGAGGACTTTTATTTCAGCGGCACAAATATGGGCTTTGAAATCCACAACAACATGAGCTGTACTGTTGAAGTGAAGAATTATAATCTTGTTTCATATATAAAAAAGTAGGAGAATACAAATGGTAGACACATCAAAATATGAAATAAAGCGTCTTTTTAAGGACGAGAGCTTTGAAAACGGCTTTAATATTTTTCCCGTGATGAACGGAGCCGGCGGAAATGTTCCGGTGGGAAAATTTCAGTATCCCACAAGCAATGCAGATCCCTCATGGTTTATTGCCCAGTGGTACTCGGTGAACTGTCTTATAAATGAAAGAAAAGATACCGGAAATCCCTATGAGATTACAGACACAGAAAACACAAAGAGGATTGTATATAATCCCGAAGAAAAGAGCGTTGCACTTTCTCTCAATGCAAAGAACTGTTATAAGGGCAAGTCGAAATCCGACGCTATTCCTTACTGGCCACATCTTCTCATTGAACAGAGAAACATCTGTGACTATAAGAACATGACAGACCCCGAGGAAAAGAAGTTTTACAGCACAGCTGGTGACAAAATTTTTGCCGAGTTTGACATAAGACTTCTAAATTTCGAGCCTACAACCAACCCCGAGGACCTCAATGCCTGCCAGTTTGTGGCGTATGTGTATCTGCAGAGGGTTGACGGCAATCACATTTATTTCGGCTTTAACCCCTTTGATAACAGAGGACCTATTAAATTCCTTTGGAAAAAGGAAACAGGAGGAAGCAACTGGATTTACGGACTTCCTACCGAGGTGACCTACGGAAGCATAGAGAATTCTCTCTGTCCCGAGCCTTACGATGTGAAAGTGTCGGATGAATGGAAGCATGTCGAGGTAGACCTTACCCCTCATATTGACAACATTATTGAAATGGCTAATAAGGACATGATTTTTGGCAAAGAAGTTACAAGGGATGATTTCTATTTCTCAGGTACAAACATGGGATTTGAAACCCACGCAAATATCAACTGCACAATTGAAGTCAAGAATTATAATATTGTTTCCTGTTTTGAAAAGAAGTAAGAAAGAGGGCTGTGGCAAATTGTTTGCCACAGCCCTATATTTGTGCCGACTACCCTAAAGCAACATCAAGCACCATCATAATTGAAAAACCCATGCAGTACCATAAAACACCATAAAGCCCCTTTGCCTCGGGTAAAAGCTCTGCTACGGAAACATAAATCATAGCTCCTGCCGCAAAGCCGAGAAGATATGGCAGAAGAGCCGAAGCGGCAGAGGAAAAGGCAAGGGTTGTAAATGCGGCGAGCGGCTCGACAAGCCCCGAAAGCGAGCCGAAAACAAAGGCTTTTGTGCGTGACATTCCCCTGTCGGCAAGGGGCAGGGAAATTATTGCTCCCTCGGGGATATTCTGAAGTGCCATGCCGCAGGAGAGCATGAGCGCCGAAAGAAAAAGTCCCCCCGAGCCCTTTTCAAGCGCCATTGCAAAAGCAACGCCCACAGCCATTCCCTCGGGAATGTTGTGAAGAACTACGGCGAGAAAAAAGTTCAGTTTTCCCGAGTTGTGCCTTTTTGCAAGTGCCGAAAGGGGCTTTTCGGTCACAATAAAGAAGAATATTCCTGCCCACAGGCCAATAAGCATAGGGAGAAATGCAAAAAAACCCAAATGTGCCGACATTTCAACAGCAGGGATTATAAGACTCCAGACGGATGCCGCCATCATAACCCCTGCCGCAAAGCCCGAGAGGGAGGCATCTTTTGAATTTGCTTTTCTTTTGCGTGTCAGGTATACTCCTGCGCTTCCCAATGTTGTTCCGAAAAAAGGCAGAAGCAATCCAAAAATAAATCTTAAAGACATTTTGTTTTAGCTCCCAAAAAAACTAAAGGACGCTTTTTTCACGTCCTCTGTTTTTATTATATTGGCAAGGCTTTAAAAATGTTCACCTCCTGTTATTTGACAATGAGCCGTCTTTGTGTTATACTTAACCTTAGTAAACGGAAAAGAGGTGTTTTTCGTGAAAATACAGGAGTCTGCTGAGAATTATCTCGAAACCATACACATGCTTAAGAAAAAGAACGGTAATGTCAGAAGTATAGATGTTGCAAACGAGCTTTCCTTTTCAAAGGCAAGTGTGTCTATTGCAATGAAAAACTTCCGCGAGGAAGGCTTTATTACGGTGGACGGGGACGGCTATCTCAATCTCACCGAAAAGGGTCTTGAAATTGCGAGAAGGGTTTACGAAAGACATGAAATTCTTGCGAAGGCACTTATGGCTCTCGGCGTTGATGAGGAAACCGCCTATGACGATGCCTGCAAAATCGAACATCATATAAGTGATAAGAGTGTGCAGAAGATAAAGGAACATTTTGGGCAAAAATAACGTCTTGTTATGTGGAGGTGTTCGGAATGAAAAAGAAACTTTTGGTTTTGCTTTTACTTGCTGTTTTTGTTTTGTCCTTGTCGGTTTTTGCCGAGACGGGCATTTTCCCTCTCGAAAAAATCGGGGAATATCAGAAGTTTGCAACACGACATGAAAGAATTCCTCCTCCAAGAGGTCCGGTTATTGATATGTATTATAATTTCGGCATCATGGATAAGGACGGAAACGTTGTTGTTCAGCCGATATATGAGGGAATTTCCGGCTTTAATGACGGAAGAAGTCTTTTTAAGATAAACGGAAAATACGGCTATTTCGATGAAAACTGGAATGTTGTAATTGAACCTAAGTACAAAGGCGCGGCTGAGTTTTCCGAGGGGCTTGCCTGTGTTTGCGACGATAACTGGTCTTACGGATTTATAGACACGGACGGCAATACCGTAATTCCGCATACCCTTGACTATGCGGAGAGTTTTCAGAACGGTGCGGCAGTAGTCGGAAAGGTGGACCATGGCTATAACCACAATGTTTTTATAAGAACCGGAAAAATGGACAGGGAATGCCGCATGATTGAGCCGATAAGGTACGACTGGCTGAACAATTACGGCGAGGAGTATGAAGTTCAGATGTCGCAGAATAACATAAACATCAACGGTACAACCTATAAAAACTCTGACCTTGCGTACCCTTACATAAATTATCTTGGCTATTCATACATTCCCCTTTGCTTCTATAACTGCTTAGAGCTTGGTTTTACAAGCACATGGTCAAGAGAACAGGGGCTTGTTCTCTACGAATACGGCATTGACAGAAATGTTTTCGGAGGCGGTATTATATTTGCCAACGTCCTTGGCGAAAATAATATGACCGAGGGAGAAATATTCAAGGCGAAACTCTATCGCGGCAGTGTTACGATTGCGGGAGAAACCTATACGGCAGACGATGTGTACTATCCTCTTCTGACCTACAGGGATGTTGTGTATATTCCCGTGCTCTGGCGTCAGGGCATGGAAGGACTTGGTCTTGATTATACATACGATTTAGAAAGCAAAAGCCTTGTGTTTACGACAAAACAATAAATAAAACCGAAAGAAGCCGATAAAGGCTTCTTTTTTGCGTTAAAAACATAAATTGGCGAGCCTATTCGATTGACTTTTACAAAAAAGTATGATATAATATCCCTGAATATACAATAGGGGAGGAATTGTCGATGATAACACTCGGAATTGACCCGGGGCTTGCAACTGTGGGCTTTGGTGTCGTGGAGAGCAGAATCGGCAATGACTTCAGAGCGCTTGAATACGGCGCGGTGCTGACAGAGGCAGGAAAAAAGGTTGAGGACAGACTGCTTGAGATTTACGATAACGTAGATGAGCTTTGCAGAACCTTTCGTCCCAATGCCGCCGCAGTTGAAAGGCTGTATTTCAACACCAACGAGAAAACAGCAATCAATGTTGCTCAGGCAAGAGGAGTTATCCTTCTTGCACTCACAAAAAACGGGGTTCCGATATACGAATATACGCCGCTTCAGATAAAGCAGGCGCTTACAGGCTACGGCAGAGCTGAAAAGAAGCAGATTATGTACATGGTAAAAACCCTTCTCAAACTTGACAGCGAGCCAAAGCCCGATGACACGGCAGATGCACTTGCCGCAGCAATTTGTCATATTTACAGCTCTTCATCGATGCTGTTTGGAATGAAATAATATCCGGAAAGGAGGATAAATATGAAGCTTATAATGGCTATTGTAAACAACGATGACGGTCCCATGATTACCGCACAGCTCAACAAAAAAGGAGTATATACCACAAAGATTGCATCCACAGGCGGATTTCTGTCTGCAGGCAACATGACGTTTATTTCCGGCGTTGAGGACGAAATGGTGGACGAGGTAATCGAAATAATCAAGGCATACTCGAGAAAGAGAACACAGCCTGTCCCCAACATTGATGTCAGTGGCGGTCATTTTGCATCGGGAACGGTTTCTCCCGCAGAGGTACTTGTAGGCGGCGGAACAATTTTTGTTCTTAATGTCGAAGGCTTTACGAGAGTATGAGTGCAGTTCTCCCTTCGGGATTTGTCAGAAATCCCAACCTTCACGCATATATGTTTGTGTCGCCCGATGCGGCATCGAGGCGCGAGGTATCAAGACGTATAGCAAAATCTATACTTTGCCGCGACAAAAATGACAATGCAGAGCCCTGCGAAAAATGCGACTGCTGCATTAAAATGGATGCCAAAACACATCCCGACTGTATTGTTATAGGCGCTGATGAAAAGACGGGCGTTGACGACATAAGAAGCATTGTGAGCGAGGCATACCTTGCCACAAACGAGGCGGACTTCAAGGTCTTTATACTTGAGGACGCAGATGAATATAATGTACAGAGCCAGAACGCACTTCTCAAAATCATTGAAGAGCCGCCGCAGGGCGTAAAGTTTATACTTACGGCATCTTCACAGGGGGCTATTCTTCCCACGGTGCGTTCAAGAGTGTGCAGCGTTTCGGGTTCTGTCAGGGATATTGAGAGTATTATTGCAGAAGTAAAGAAATCAAAGCCCTCGCTTTCGGATGAGCAGATAAAAACCCTTTCGTATTTCGTAGAGGGGTATGAAAAGGCTGACATTAAAAATCTTGATGAAGCGAAAATTTTTGATTATGTAAATAAGGCACAGCTGTACCTTTCGGCAAAGGATTCCGGTATTCTTATGTCCCTTCCGATAAAGCGGGAAGAGCTTATGCTGTGTCTTCAGGTCTTTATGCTCTCTGTAAGGCAGCTTGCACTCAGTAAGGCTACGGGAAGAATAACAGAGGGTGTTCTTGACAGTACACTTTTCTCGCAGTGCAATGCAAAAGTATCAATGAAAAGGGCGCACGCTCTTTACGATTTGTTTGAAGAAAGCTACCTTCTCGCAGAGGGGTATGCAAATGTGAATGCCGTTCTTGGCTATCTTTTTGAGAATGTAAGATAGCCTTGTGGCAGTGTGCCGTATTGCGGCAAATATGAAAGGATAAATTTTTTTATATGAATAACAACAATAACGGAAATAAGGGAAAGGAAAGCGACATTATAACAAAAAAGGGCTTTCTTATTTCTCTCCCCGGAAAGAAAACCGGCTCCGACACACAAAGCTCCATAAACCTTGCAAAGCCTAAGAATGAGCCGCAGGCAGGTGGAGAAAAAAATGATGGCGGAGAAAAGAAAAGCTTCGGCAAGAAGAATAACAGACACGGCAAAAACAATCACGGTGGTAAGAATAACAACCATAACGAACAAAAAAACGAAAACAAACAGAAAAACGAAGTAAAAAACGACAATAAACAGCAAGGCGACAACAAAAACGTCGTTTTCTCAAAGAATGTCCCTGAAAAGAAGCAGAACTCCGTTTCCGGTGGCAACCGCGAGGAAAGACCGGACAGAAGGGACAAAAACAAGGACAGAAATAAAAACAGAAACAAAAAGAACAGACAGGGTTTTCATGCCGGCAACAATCAGGAACGCACTCAGCAGAACCCCGAAAGGCAGAACGAGGGCAAAAACCGAAAAGACGGCAAGGAAAGACGTATTCCCATGTCTCCTCTTTCGATTGATGCCGAAATAAATGAAATCAAAAAGTTCGGCGAGCAAAAAGCAAACACTTTTGAGTCTTCCCGCGAGCTTTCCCTTGAAGAAAAGTATAAGAACGCAAAGCCTCTTGCCGAGCAGATTGCAGAGCAGGAAATGCGTCAGAAGGGTATAAAAATACCGTATGAAACGGATAAAACACCGACAGAGAGCGAAAAGCAAGAGATTGTCGGCATAAGATTCAGAGAAGCAGGCAAGATTTACTATTTTGACCCTGCAGGAATGAAAGTACCCTTCGGTACGCCTGTTATAGTTGAAACGGCAAGAGGAAGCGAATACGGCTTTACGGCAATATCCAACAGAATGATACCTGTCGAAAGTCTTACGGCGCCCCTTAAAAGGATTGAACGCCTTGCAACCCAGATTGATACCCAGAAGCATGAGGCAAACAAAGCACTCGAAAAGGATGCTGAAAAGGTGTTCCTTGAAAAGGTTGAAAAGCTCGGTCTTGCAATGAACCTTATATATGTTGAATACACCTTTGATAACTCAAGACTTCTGTTCTACTTTACGGCAGAAACAAGAATTGACTTCAGAGAGCTTGTAAAAGAGCTTGCGGGTGTGTTCAGAACAAGAATAGAGCTTCGTCAGATTGGCGTAAGGGATGAGGCGAAGATGTTAGGAGGCATGGGCGTTTGCGGCAGAGCAACCTGCTGTAACACATTCCTTGGAGATTTTGCTCAGGTTTCAATTAAAATGGCAAAGGACCAGAGTCTTTCTCTCAATGCGGCAAAGATTTCGGGTGCCTGCGGAAAGCTCATGTGCTGCTTAAGATACGAAGACAAGGTATATGAAGAAGAAAACGCAAGAACTCCCAAGGTCGGAAGTATTGTTGAAACGGCTGAGGGCAAGGGTGTTGTAACCGAAAGAAATGCACTCAAAGGTATTGTAAATGTTCAGCTTGAGCTGTCTCCCGAAGCACCTGCAAAGCCTTTCCCGAGAGAAGAGGTTATGGTTGTCGGCTTCAACAAGTCAAAGGACGAGGATGAGCTTGACTCGGAAGAGCTGAAAAAGCTGCAGGACTCATAATTTGCTATGAACGGTATACTGAATATTTATAAAGAGAGCGGAATGACCTCCTTTGCCGTTGTGTCAAGGGTGAGAAAATTCTGCGGTGAAAGAAGAGTAGGCCACGCAGGGACTCTTGACCCCATGGCTTCGGGTGTTCTTCCAATCCTTGTGGGAAAAGCGGCTGTTATGCAGGAAAGGCTGTCCGACCACGACAAGAGATATATTGCAGGTCTGAAACTTGGAATTTTGACTGATACGGGCGATGTGACGGGAAATGTCCTTGAAACAAAGGCATTTTCTGTTACAACAGAGCAATTTTGCGAAATTCTTTCAAAGTTTTGCGGCAAAATTATGCAGGTTCCGCCTATGTACAGCGCGATTCAGATTGACGGACAGCGTCTTTATGACCTTGCGCGCAAGGGAATAGAGGTTGAAAGACAGGCAAGAGAAATAGAAATCTATGAAAATACCCTTGTAGAGAGGGTAAATGACACGGATTTTGTGATAGATGTCTCATGTTCAAAGGGAACGTATATCAGAACGCTTTGCGAGGATATAGCAAAGGCACTGGGTACTGTCGGCACAATGTATTCCCTTGAGAGGGTGCAGTGCGGTGACTATTCAAAGATTGAGAGCATAAAAATCGGAGAGCTTGAAGAGCTTTATCAAAGCGGCAGACAAGAGGAAATCCAGAAGCTCCTGCTTCCGGTAGAGCCGCTCTTCGGGCATCTGCCCAAAGTAAGGCTTCCCGAATTTTATACAAGGCTTTGTCTTTCCGGATGTGAAATATATTTGAAAAAGCTGAAACTTTCAGATGATGCTTTTGAAAAAACGGGCGGAGAATGCAGCGTATACACCTTTGACGGAAGGTTTATCGGCAATGCATTTGTCTTGGATTATCCCGACGGCAAGGCAATAAAAGTAAAATACAGATTTTTATAAAAACATACCCCATACACGAAAGGAATTAAAAGAAATGGTAAAAGAAAATCTTGAATTTTTAAAAAAGTTTGACCCTGAGGTTGCAGATGCAATAGGACTTGAGCTCTCCCGTCAGAGAAGAAACATTGAGCTTATCGCAAGTGAAAACATCGTTTCCGAAGCAGTAATGTCTGCCATGGGAAGCGTGCTTACAAACAAATACGCCGAAGGCTATCCCGGAAAGAGATACTACGGCGGATGTGAATGTGTTGACGTTGCGGAAGAAATAGCAAGAAAGAGAGCTTGTGAGCTTTTTGGTGCAGACCATGCAAACGTACAGCCCCATTCGGGTGCAAGTGCTAACTTTGCAGTATTTACGGCTTTTCTTAAGCCCGGTGACACAGTTATGGGCATGAACCTTGCTCACGGCGGTCATCTTTCCCACGGCAGCCCCGTAAACGTTTCGGGTATGTACTTTAATGTTGTGCCCTACGGCGTTAATGATGAAGGCTTTATTGACTATGATGAAATGGAAAGAATTGCACAAGAATGTAAGCCCAAGATGATTATTGCAGGTGCTTCAGCATATCCCAGAGTTATCGATTTTGAAAGATGCTCCCTTATAGCAAAGAAGGTAGGAGCTATCTTCATGGTTGATATGGCTCACATTGCAGGTCTTGTTGCGGCAGGTCTTCATCCCAACCCCGTACCCTATGCAGACGTTGTTACAACCACAACCCATAAGACTCTCCGCGGTCCCAGAGGCGGTCTTATTCTCTGCAAGGAAGAGTATGCAAAGCAGATTGATAAGGCAATATTCCCCGGCACACAGGGTGGTCCTCTTATGCACGTTATTGCATCAAAGGCTGTTTGCTTCGGCGAAGCGTTAAAGCCCGAATTCAAAGAATATCAGAAGCAGCTTGTTTCCAACATGAAGGTGTTTGCAGAATGTCTTCTTGAAGAAGGCTTCAGGCTCGTGTCCGGCGGTACAGATAACCACTTGGGTCTCGTTGACCTTCGTCCCTTCGGAATTACAGGTAAGGAATTTGAAAAGAGACTTGATTCTGTATATATTACGGTTAATAAGAATGCTATCCCCAACGACCCTGAGAAGCCTTTTGTTACAAGCGGTGTAAGAGTCGGTACTGCGGCAGCAACTTCACGTGGCTTTGTCGAAGACGACTTCAGAACAATTGCAAAGCTCTTCAAGCTCACAGCTACCGAGTACGAAACAAAGGCTGATTACATAAGAGAAGAAGTTTGCAAGCTCTGCGACAAGTATCCTCTTTATGAAGGTTAACTTACTATTTTCTTTGATAAAAAGAAAATAGTAAGCAAAAAAGAAAATAATTACGCACCACATTTCTGATGTGTAGAACAGTCAAAACATTCCCGATTATAACCATTCCCCGATGTCAAAAGGCGACATCGGGGAATTTTCGTATAAGTTTTAATTTACAGCACAAGAAAAAATCCCGCCGTAACTATCGCACCGATAACAATACCTGACCAAAAGGAGCCGAATTTTCCGCTACCGTCCCTTTTTTTCGCAACATTCATCGAAAGGTGGGAAAATCTTTCGTCGTAAATACTCTTTTCAAGAATGTGGTTTGCCTGCTTTATAATATCGCTCTCGGAAACTGCCGCTTTTCCTACCTCGGGTTTTAATATAAAGAAAGCCTCCTCAATCATGGCATTTCCTGTTTCTTTCATGACAATAACTCGCTTGTTGCAGCCTTTTATCACCTGTTCTACCTCCGAAATACAGTGTTTCTGCAAATATTCTGCACATTTTTTCCATATTATATACAAAAAAGTCAAATAAAATTAGCGCGGTTTTTCCATATGTGTTGACAGAGGTGCGATTTTGAGTTAAAATATAAACGAACAAATTTTAAGGAGAATTTTACTATGACATATTTACTTACAGGCGGTGCCGGATATATCGGCAGCCATACAACAGTAGAGCTTTTAAACAGAGGTCATGAGGTTGTCATTGCCGACAATTTTGACAACTCAAAGCCTGAGGTTATCAACAGAGTTGAAAGAATCACAGGAAAAAGACCCAAGGTTTACACAGTTGACGTTTGCGACAAGGCGGCGTTAAGAGTGGTTTTTGAGGAAAATAAGATTGATGCGGTTGTTCACTTTGCAGGTCTTAAGGCCGTGGGTGAATCCGTAAGAATTCCTCTCCGATACTACAGAAACAATCTTGAATCCACATTTTCCCTTGTTGAAGTGATGAAGGAATTCGGTGTTACAAAGCTTGTATTCTCCTCCTCTGCGACGGTTTACGGTATTCCCGAAACAGTGCCGCTTGTTGAAACAATGAGAAAAACAGGTTGTACAAACCCCTATGGCTGGACAAAGTACATGATTGAACAGATACTTATGGACGTGTGCGTTGCCGACCCCGAATTTACATGCGTGCTTCTCCGTTACTTCAACCCCATTGGTGCTCACGAAAGCGGACTTATCGGTGAAGACCCCCAGGGAATCCCGAACAACCTTATGCCTTATGTGTCACAGGTTGCTGTCGGAAAGCTCGAAAAACTTTCTGTACACGGTAATGACTACGATACACACGACGGTACGGGCGTGCGCGACTACATACACGTAGTTGACCTTGCACTCGGTCACGTGGCGGCACTTGAATATGCCGAAAAGTTTAAGGGTTCTGATGTAATCAACCTCGGTACGGGTACAGGTTACAGTGTTCTTGATATGGTAAAGGCATTTGAAAAGGTTAATGATGTTAAAGTTCCTTATGTTATAGGTCCGAGACGTGAGGGTGACGTTGCTTCCTGCTACGCCGATCCCAAAAAGGCAAGAGAGGTGCTTGGCTGGACTGCTACAAAGAACTTAGAGGATATGTGCCGTGACGCATGGCGCTGGCAATCTGGTAATCCCAAGGGTTATGATGCGTAAGCGCGAATATTCCCCATTATTTTTCGAATATAATATAGTGAAATAATTGTACAAAGGTGATTAAATGAAAAATGACGGCATAAAGAATTTCTTTTACCGTATGCTGTGCGGAGCATTCCTCGGCATAAGCGTTATTGCTCCCGGCATAAGCGGAAGCATTATGGCAGTTATGATGGGAATATATGACGACCTCATAGGAATCATTTCAAATCCGTTCAAAAACTTCAAAAAGAATGTTGCCTTTCTTTTCCCCATGGGAATGGGTGCGATAATAAGCATACTTCTTCTCATAAGGGCTCTTGATTTTCTCTTTGCAAACTACACCGTGCCGGCATATCTTCTCTTTATGAGCCTTATTGCCGGAAGCATACCGACAGTTATCGGTGAGGCAAAAAAAGACAAAATCAAAAAGAGCTTTTTTATAGGAACGGCACTCGCCTTTGCATTTGCTCTTACAATAGGAATGCTTGCTAAGAACGGGCAGGTTGTTTCCTTTGATACCGGCGATGTTCTGAGTACATATATGAGAATATATCTTCCTGTATGCGGATTTGTTTCGGGAATGATGAGTATGCTTCCCGGCATGAGCATTTCAATGCTTCTTATGATGTTCTCTGTTTATGAACCGCTTCTCTCGCTTGCAAGCGACGTTATGGGTATTAACACATGGTTTACTGATGTGTGGTTTTCAAAAATTCTTATAATTGCCACTGTGGTTATAGCATTCCTTGTGGGAATGGTACTGTTTTCCAACATAACAAAGAGAGTCCTCGACAAGCATCATTCACTCGGGTTTCTCATGGTGCTTGGCTTTATGGCAGGCTCGCTTGTCAGCGTATTTCCCGGACTTCCAAAAGGTGCAGTCAACTGGGCTTTGAGCATAATTGCTGTTGCAATCGGTCTTTCGGTATCATATCTTTTCAAGGTGCTTGGTGAAAAGTTCAATGTAAAGGAATAAAAACAAAACGGAACCTGCGGGTTCCGTTTTTTGCATGATAGATTTTACAACAGTCGGTAATTTTGCGGCACAATTATACCGAACTTTTCCCACAGCAGTTTTTCTGCCTCAGCCCTGTCTTTTATAGTGTGTTCCTCAACGCACTTTCCCATTCTGTATACCTTATACTCATTGTCAACAATGTTGAGATTTGAGTCGGGTGTATATATGGCGATTTTCATAATCTTGTTAAAGGGTGAATCGGGGTGCTTTTCGCAATAAAAGGAGGGCATAACAAAGTCGTCGTCAATCTGCACTTCCTCCGTAAAGGCGTAAAGGGGTTTGTACTCCTTGTCGGGAAGTCTTTGGTACAGTACCCATCCGTAAAAGTCATCCTTTTCAAAGCGGTACTCGCCAACGCCGTCGGTCTGCACAAGTCCGGGTGTAAGCTCTAAGGGTATGCGTGAGGTTTCGGCTCTCATTCCTACATCACAAAGGTATCTTTTGTCACCAAGAGTTACAATAAGTATTCTGTGACGGCGCATCTGTATGACACCCGGCTCGTTCATAAAACGCCCCGCATACTGAACAACATCATAGCCGAGCGAGCGAAGAAGATAACATAGAAGTCCCTGGGTTTCAAAGCAGTATCCTCCGCGTCCACTGAGAATGATTTTTTCAAATACAGCCTCGGGAGTCAGAGAAAGCGGAACGCCGTTCATCTGGTCGAGAGTCTCATAGGGAATGTTGAACAGGTGGCATTTCTGAAGAAGAGCCAGATTTTCAAGACTGACATCATAGTTCCCAGAGTATTTTATTCTTTCAAAATATTTTGCTATTTGTTTCTCGTTGTACACCCGTTGTGCCGCCTTTCCTTTGCAGATTTTGTTGTGATTTTAGTTTATTATATCAAAATTTTGTTTTGCTGTCAACGAAGACGGGCGATTAAAGGATAAAAAATACAGCACAAGGCTTTTCTTATCCTTGTGCTGCTTATAGATTTATGCTTTAGTCCTCAAATGCCGCAAACACTACGCCGCCCGTTGCATCCTTTGGCTGAGGATAGCCTGCCGCATAGCAGAGTGTTGGGGCAATATCCGTAAGGTCGGTGGGACGGGTGAGAATGTGGTCTTTCTTGAAACCCTTTCCGCCCATTATACATACGGGACGCTCGTCAGTTACCTTGTTCTTTGCCGACGGAATCTGTACAGAATGAACATCTCCGAAAAATCCTCCGATGTCTCCGCCGAGAAGACCGAATACAACGTCGCCGCAATTTTCACCTCCAAGACCTATAAAGCCTGCCTGCTCTTTCGGGACAGCAAACGCGAACTGACCCTTGTGCGTACCTGCATGGGTTGCACCATGCTTATGAAGTGCAACTATTATTTCGTTTACTACCTTGTCGTAATCTTCAGGCTCGACTATACCGCAGGGTTCTCTGCCCTTAAGATTTACATTTACATGACAGCTGCCCCAGCAGTATGCCTTTGTTTTAGACCAGTCAATTCCCTCGTTGCGCCAATGTTCATTATAATCGTTATATACCGTAAGACCGGCGTCTTTCAGAATTGCCATGGGGAAATAGTCGTCGGTTGTTGCTATAGCTCCGTGGTCGGCACAGACAGCGATGATTGTATTTTCATCTGCCGCATTGTCAAGAAGCCAGGAAAGGTGCTCGTCAACGAGCTTGTATACCCTTTCGTAGTCGGAACGTGCCCTTTCGGGAGTATAGTACGTTGTGTTGGTAACATTTATATTGACCAAACCGTAGTAGGGTGCAATCTCAAGATGATTCACAGAGTCTGTTGTACCGAAATAGTCGAAAATCAAATCGTAATCATCATTCTCCATTGCATATTTTATAGCCTGCCTTCTCCATGAAAACGAAAGTTTGATGCTGTCGATGAATTTGTCGGCGTTTGTTGCCATATCGCCGTAGCAGATAAGGTCGATTTCAGGAATGTTCATGTAAGGCTCTGCTTTGCTTACAGGCACAATTTCTCTTAAATAGTTGCGCGCCGCGTTAATGTAAATACCGTAAATGTTGTTTTCGGCATCAAACTGCTCGCAGTATGCACGGAATGTAAAGGTAGCATATTCTCCTGACTGTGTTTTAATTCTGCGCTGCATTACATCTGACCATTCGTGATAACCGATTGCACGGCTCTTTTCTGCCGCCTCTTTGTTTTCCCCGACCCTGATGCCGTCCTCGCCGACAATCATTGTCCAGGTAAAATCCTCGACTTCATCGGGATTGAAACGGGGGACGTTCGTTATGGGCTTGAATTCAAAGGTTTTGTCGTTAGTTGCCACAACGTCAGAATTTGTGAACATCTTCCAATCGCCGAGGTCTATTTCATCGGCATTCTGTGCCTTGCTTGTATTTGACCTTTTGAAAGCAAAACGCACGCTTTCGTTGTCAAAGCTCTTCCAGCCGCCTGCGGGTATAGCCACGCCATGGGCGTACAAGGGGGTGTCATCAATATATCTTACCGAAAAATACTGCTGGGGAATACCGGAAATATTAACATCTGCTGCCGCCTTGTCGGGGGTGAGGTTGTACATCGCAGCACCTCTTACGCTTGTTACTTTCGACGGGTCATCCGCCGCGCCGCCGAGGAGGGACAAAAGGAGTGATTTTCCTCCTTTACGTGCAATTACATCCCAGATTCTGTCGGCATGAACATTCTTTGTGCTGTAAGAAGTTCCGAACTGCCAAGGGTTATCACCTGCTCTGTGTATCATTTCACATTCCGCACCGTGAACCTTGGGTACTGCACCTGTGTAAATCGAGTGCCAGCAGGTAGGAGATATAGTCGGAAAAACGGACATCATATCCCCGAAGAATACGCCGTTTTTCATAAGACGGGCAAAACCGGGAAGGTTTCCTTTTTCAACCTGGGTCTTTATGTGGTGTGCGGCAACGCCGTCAATACCGAACATGAGAATCTTTGGCTTTTTCATAGTAAACATCTCCGTTTCAGTTTTTGATTACAAGTTCATTATATATCACTTTTTTGTATAAATCCATATGTTTTTGGTTTTGTTTTATATAAAATCGGACAATATATCAAAAGAACTTCATTTGTTTTCAGCTTTTTGCAACTCGCAAAATCGGTTTTTCGATGGTTGAGGTGCTGAAAATTAACCAAAGTGATTGACAAGATTTTGTTTTTATGTTAAAATACCTTCATAGCAAAAGGGAGTAGCTGAATGCTCTGCATTTCCGATAACCGTCATCACGACTTTTTGTCCGGTTATTTGGATCTTTTTGATGGCAAGACTTTTGCGGCATTATGCCGCAAAAGTCTTTTTTATTTTGTGCATAATAATATAATTAACAATATATTTTTAACTGGGAGGAAAAGAATGAAACACTATTTAAGCGGTGCTGAGGATGTAATTAAGACCGTTGGCGGTAATGAAGATGGTCTTAGTTCTTCCGAGGCGGCAAAAAGACTTGAAAAAAACGGCAAAAACAAGCTGATTGAGGCAAAGAAGGAGTCAATGCTACATCGCTTTTTGAAGCAGCTTTGTGAGCCTATGACAATTATTCTGCTGGTTGCCGCGGCGATTTCTGCAGGCGTGGAAATCTATGAGGGTATTCACTCGGGACATATGGGCTTCCCGTCCGACGTGGTTATTATCCTTGCGGTTGTTCTTATCAATGCAATCTTAGGTGTTTTCCAGGAAAGCAAGGCAGAAAAAGCAATTGAAGCTCTGCAGGAAATGTCCAAGGCGCAGAGCAAGGTCATTCGTGACGGAAAGCAGGTATCAATCCCAAGCGAGAACCTTGTTGTTGGTGATATTATAGTTCTTGAAGCCGGTGATTCGGTTCCGGCAGACGCGCGAATTATTGAATGTGCCTCTATGAAGATTGAGGAAGCGGCTCTCACCGGAGAATCGGTTCCCGTAGATAAGAGGGTCGAGGCACTTTCTGCAGGAGCAAACGGCGATGTTGCCCTCGGCGACAGAAAAAACATGGTGTTTATGGGTTCAACCGTCGTTTACGGACGCGGCAAGGCGGTTGTAACAGATGCCGGTATGGAAACCGAAATGGGTAAGATTGCAGATGCGCTTGCTAAAGCGCAGGATGGTAAAACTCCTCTGCAGATTAAGCTCGCAGGTCTTTCAAAGATTCTTACCTATCTCGTTATAGCTATCTGTGCTGTCATTTTTGCAGTTCAGCTTATTCGTGACGGCGCCAGCTTTGAAACTATCCTCAGTTCCTTTATGATTGCCATTTCTCTTGCGGTTGCGGCCATCCCTGAAGGACTTGCTACCGTTGTTACCATTGTTCTTTCCATTGGTGTTACCAATATGTCAAAGCGCAATGCCATTATACGTAAGCTCACGGCTGTTGAAACACTTGGTTGTACACAGATTATCTGTTCGGATAAAACAGGCACACTCACACAGAACAAAATGACGGTTGTTGACCATTTCGGTGATGACGAGGCTCTGCTTGCAAACGCCATGTCGCTTTGCTCTGACGCAGAGTTTGACACAGAGGCCGGTACTGCTGTTGGCGAGCCTACCGAATGTGCGCTTGTAAATTATGCTGAAAAGCTTGACCTTTCCAAAAACACACAGAAAAATGTGTTTGTCAGAATAGGCGAAGTTCCCTTTGACTCGGGAAGAAAGATGATGTCAACAATTCATAAGACGGCGGACGGTGCTCTCATACAGTTTACAAAGGGCGCTCCCGATGAGCTTCTTAAGAGATGTACAAAGGCATACATTGGCACAAGCGTTGTGGAGTTGACGGAAGAAATTCGCAAAAATATACTTTCGGCAAACAAAGAAATGGCTGACCGTGCGCTTCGCGTTCTTGCGGCGGCAAAGAAAGAGTTATCTTCCGAGCCTTCGGTATATGATTCCGAAAGTGTTGAATGTGACCTTTGCTTTATAGGTCTTGTCGGCATGATTGACCCTGTCCGTCCCGAAGTTAAGCCTGCAATTGACGAGTGCCGCAATGCCGGTATCCGTCCCATAATGATTACGGGTGACCATAAGGATACAGCTGTTGCCATTGCAATGCAGCTTGGCATCATTACAGATGCTTCTCAGGCTATTACGGGCGCTGAGCTTGACGAATTTTCCGATGAAGAATTTGATATTGCGGTAGAAAAGTATTCGGTTTATGCCCGTGTTCAGCCCGAACACAAAACAAGAATTGTAAATGCCTGGAAAAAGAAGAGTAAAGTTACTGCCATGACTGGCGACGGCGTTAATGATGCCCCCTCAATCAAGAACGCGGACATCGGCGTGGGTATGGGCATTACAGGTACAGACGTTACCAAAAATGTAGCTGATATGATTCTTGCTGACGATAACTTTGCTACTATCGTTTCGGCGGTTGGCGAGGGACGAAGAATTTACGATAATATCCGTAAGGCTATTCAGTTCCTTCTTGCATCCAATCTTTCGGAAGTGCTGACAATCTTTTTTGCCACACTTTTCGGATTTACAATCTTTGCACCCGTTCATTTGCTTTGGATAAATCTTATTACAGACTGCTTCCCTGCACTTGCTCTCGGTATGGAAAAGCCCGAGGCGAGCATAATGAATCGTAAACCCCGCGACAGCAAGGAAGGCATATTTGCAGGCGGTCTTGGCTTTGCGGTTGCATACCAGGGTGTGCTTGTAACGGTTATCACCATGATTTCCTACCTATTGGGAAGATACTGGCTCGCAGACCTTCATCATGCAGAGGCTATCGCTGCCGGCACGTATTCTGCTGAAATGCTCGGTACTTCCATGGCTTTCCTTACACTTTCCCTTTGTGAGATATGCCATGCCTTTAATATGAGGTCGCTCCATGGTTCGATTTTTACAATGAAGAGCCAAAACATGTGGCTGTGGGGTGCAGGTGTTCTGTCGCTGGTGCTTACAACAGTTGTTATTGAAGTTGATTTTCTTGCAAAAGCATTCGAGCTTGCACATCTTGACCTTATGGAATACGCGATTGCCTTCGGCCTTGCAATTCTCATCATTCCCATAGTTGAACTTATAAAAACAATCCACAGAACAGTGGACAGGAAAAATGATAAATAAATCTTTGTGCAGAAGGAAAGATTGACGGCGTTATCCGCAAGGGCAATCTTTATATGATCCCCGAAAACGCACAAAAGCTACGTGACGGCAGACTTAGAAAGTATAATATACTTGACGAGATAGAAGAAAAGAAAGCAAAACTTGATTCAATGCATCCCCTGACTCCCGGTGAGGTAAAGAGGCTTCGCGAAGAATTTATGATTGAGTTTACGCAAAATTCAACCGCCATTGAAGGTAATACCCTTACACTCAAAGAAACGGCAATGGTTCTTAAAGGTATGACCATCGACCAGAAGCCTCTTAAAGACCATTTAGAGGCTGTTGGTCATCGCGATGCATTTTTGTATGTCAGCGATATAGCAACGAAAGAAATGCCCTTAAACGAGTCTACAATTAAGAATATACACTCTCTGGTGTTAATGAACCAGCCTGAAGATAAAGGAGTATACCGTAAGATTCCCGTGAGAATTATGGGTGCTTATACAGAACCTGTTCAGCCTTACCTCATTGAGCCTAAACTCACAGAACTTCTTGCAAAGAACGAAGAACGCAAAGCGACTATGAGCATTGTAGAACGTGTAGCACTTTTTCATCTCGAGTTTGAAGGTATTCACATTCACCCGTTCATCGACGGCAACGGCAGAACCGGACGACTTCTTTTAAATCTCGAACTTATCAGAAACGGTTATCCCGCTATCAATGTCAAGTTTACAGACAGAAGACGCTACTATGATGCCTTTGACGCATATTACAGGGATGGTGACCATATGGCGATGGTAGATCTCGTGGCTGAATATGTGAGTGAGAGGTATGAGGACTATTTTAATGTAGATAGGAAAATTTATTATGAATCAAAATAAACGTAATAGAAATCTTTTTTTAAATATCCCTTCTGATGGAATTGAAGAACAAATTATCAAGGATTATGAAGCATCGGCTGATGAGTACAGAGAAAACATAAGAAAATATCTTAAGGTTTATCTTGATAACACTTCAGTTGGCACAGTGATTTTTAATGTTTTCTACAGACGCTCCGTAGTCGATAGTGATTATGTTGATTCAATGTATTATAATATCAAGCTTGATGAAAATCTTTGTCCGGTTTTAGATAGCAATGGCAAAACCATCAAAACAGTTTCGCCAGACACCGATAACAAGTTTCTTAAAGGCTATCGTTATGCTATTAAAAGAGGAATTGATATTATCGCAATGGCAATCACTGAGGCTCGCAAATATGGAGTAAATGTGTTGGTTAGTGTGCGTATGGATGACCATCACGATATTAACGATCCCGGTCTTAATTCCTCTTTCAGCTATGATAATTTTGAACGCACAAGCATCGACGGCGACGGAGAACGTCTTGATTATTGCAAAGAAGAAGTTCGCAATTATTATGGTAGATTTATATTAGAGCTTTGCCATAAATACGACATAGACGGCATCGAGTTCGATTATCTGAGAACCTGCCCGATAATGAGCTGCGTTAACGATGAAACAACTAACACTTTAACCGAATATATGCGTTCTCTGAAAGAAGAAGCGGAGAAGATAGCCAACAAAAAAATCAGATTTACAGCAAGAATATATCCCGACGAAAAAACCAATCTCAATTATGGTATAGATGCCGTAAGATGGATTACAGAAGGCATTGTAGACACAATAGCCCCCGAGGGATGGTACATTCCCACCTACTATGGCATAGATGCATCAGCGTGGAAAAAAATCATCGACCAAAAAAATGTAAATTCCTATCCTTATACAGTTATTCCAGGCACTGATTGGGCAGTACGTTGCGATTCCACAGATTATTCAGGCTACATAATGTGGATAACCATAGAGCAGTTCAGAGGCTTTGTCAGCTCAATGTATCAAAAAGATGCAGATGGTATATACATATTTAACCATTTCTACCTCGACAGTGATCCGGGTTCTCATACCTACTATATTGACGAGAACGGCAACAAAACCTGTGAAAATGTTATTCATGAAAAAATGATAGTTGCCGGATCGCAGGAACTTGCAGAAAAAGGTATGAGAGTATATGTTAACACCTGCCCTGAGTACCGTAATAATCTTTATCCGATAAGTGTCACAAAAGATAAATCCTACACCTTTGCAATTAATACGGGAACCAAACCCAAAAACGGATATTTCAAAGTTGTTGTTGGAGTTGATTCAAAGACAGATGAAAATAATATTATAAAGGTTTTGGTCAATGGAATTCCGGCAACGCAGCTCCAAGACATTTTACCGGAGCCTGGCTTTGAATGGAAGGTAAATGACTTTTTCGAACCGGTTGCAAGCCATATTTCAGAAACATGCCCAAGAGTTATGCAGTTTAGCATAGATGATATATCCTGCATAAATACCGGCGAAAACATTGTCACAGTTGAAGCTCTTGATAATGAGCAACACATTAAATGGTTAGAAGTTCATGTTGAAGATATACAAAAATAAATTTATTTTTGAAAAAACAAATGAGATCAAAATGGTGTCAAATTGGTGTCAGGTATAATTTATTAAAAGAGTTTGATACACAACTTAAAAACACCTGACATTATTAAAATGACAATGGAAAATCACTCCATTGTCATTTTATGTTTGGTTAGTTTGTTTTTTTATGGAACAAACTGGTTTTAAATCTGTATTGTTATTTCACTTTGCATCCAATATGCAGAGGCCTTTTTCAAAGCAAATGCTTGATCTTATTTTTAAATTCCTTGTAATCATCAACTGTTATAAACCCAAAATCAGATTTATATACTGATTCATCATTTCCACCAAGTCCATAATCGTCTCCGACAAAGACAACTTCACTATGTGAAACTCCCTTTTCACTGCAATACTTATCTAATGCATAATACTTATTATATGGCTTTGGAGCCATATCAAAAGACGAAGATCCCCCAACAAAAACATTGTATTCACTAAACAGATTTGTAACTTCACTATAAAAAGCTCTTCTTCTTTTTCTATCGGGATCAAAAACCAATTTATCCTCCTGTTTAGCTTTTGTCCCAAGAAGCGGAAATGTAACACATCCCGATGGATGATATTCTACATTATCCCCTGAAAAATCAGTGAATCCATACTTGTTTCTTAATAAAGTTACTTTTTTTTCACAAGCATCCCGATTGCATGGTTCAGAAATATCATAAATGGTCTCTAAATCTTCTGTGTCATAATTGAATCGGGCATATTGCATACCGTAATTTCCAATTATGTCTATGGGAAATCGATTCATTTGTTCAAAAATTCTTCGTGTTTGTCCGGCACCCACCATAACAAGTGTATATTTTTCTTTCAGTTCAAAAAGGATCTCTCTATACTCCTCACTTAAAGGTGTTTTATGTTGCGTAAGTGTGCCATCAAGATCAAATGCAATTATTTTTATATTATTCATTTTAGGAACTCTCCTTTGAAATATTTATAATTAAGCCATAAAACTGTATATCGGTCCTTTAAATCTTTTGCATACAAAACAGCATCTTTAATTTTTTGAATTCCATAAAATTCTATAAAATCACTATAAGACAAGCCTATTTCCAAAAGCATATTAGTACATTCGGAAAAGGACGGAGCTTCCTTCAGGAGATTTATTATTTTATCCCATTTTTGTTCAATAACATTTCGCTCATCTACAGTATACCATCCAATCTTATCCTGAAGACTTATAACCTCATCTGCAGAATTAAGATAGATTCTTTTAATGTCAGATATCCATTTATCACGACTAAAGATATATTTTGAGGGATAAGAATTTATAATATTTTCTCTTATTTTGGCAGTTATGGCAGTAGAATACATTACATCTATACCATGAGAATAATAGTCTTTGTTCTCAAGTATACCTGTAATTTCAAAGTAGTGTGATAAATGATGTTCGCTTCCGGATGCAGGACGGGAATTTCCAACATAACTCATAGCTATACCAACCGTAACAAGTGCTTCCATAAGTGATTCTACAGCTTCTTCGTTTTTGTTAAGAAGTGCATGGGCAAAAGGTTTTACCTTTTCTGTTTGAGAAAGCGTCAGGTTATATATGTTGTCACAAAAGTATTCGTTATTTATCAGTGCGCTGAGTTTCCAGTCATTTAAGCAGGAATATTTACCTATTATATCACCATACCCTGCCTGAAGCATTTTTTGCGGAGCATTTTTCAGAACATCTGTATCTCCGATAATAGCTTTGGGTGGTCTCGCATTAATCGTAACTTTCATTCCTTTTAAAATAAGTGCTGCACCCACTGATGCATAACCATCCATAGAAGGTGCTGTGGCAACTATAAAATATTCAAGATTATGTTTGAAGCTAACATACTTGCATAAATCATTTATAACGCCTGAACCTACACCGATTATAAGACCCGTTTCAGGTTGAATACCGGATTCAATTTCTGATATTTTTTCTTCATTTGGTATGACAACGTCTCCATTTGATTCCAGAACTATTCGGTTTGAAATTTTTTCTGCAAGAATTGTTTCTACATTTTTTCCGCATACGCGGTATGTATTATTATCGCATACCAAAAGTATGCTATTATATTTTTTACATAACAACGGCAATGTGTTTATTGCTCCCTTTCCGATTTTTACATAATCTATAAGGCAGATATGCTTCCTGCCACATGAACAATTTTCAAATTTTTCATTTAATAGCGTCAAATTCATATAACTTTATATCTCCTTATTGACAAAAATAATCTTTAGTTATACAATAAAACAATCACAAACGATTGTCAAGGTGTGGCTCTAATAACGATAATCGCTCAAAAACGCTCATTGCTTGGAGGTAATTATGTTAAAAGATGAAAGATATGATGAAATTTTAAAAATTCTGGATAACGAAAAATATATCTCATCTCAGGAACTTGCCAGAAGGCTTTTTGTAAGTATGCCGACAATACGCCGCGATCTTGCACATCTTGAAAAGACAAAACAAATAGTGAGAAATTACGGCGGAGCAAGAAAAATTAGCGACGAATATTTAGTAATGCCCATGAGGTTAAGAGAAAAAGTTAATCATATCGAAAAAAAACAACTTTGCGAGGATGCAGCAAAATTGATAAAAGATGATAGTATCGTATTTTTAGACGGGTCAACAACTGTATTGCAAATCGCGGAATTTATATCAGAAAAGCAGAATATTACAGTAATTACAAATGGCATCCCACTTTTATTGATGTTAATTAAAAAAGGTATTAAAGCATATTCAACAGGCGGAGAATTAATTGAAAATTCTATGGCATATGCCGGAAGCTTCGCAGAAGAATTTATTCGTAAGTTTAACATAGATATGTGTTTTTTCTCCTGCCATGGCGTGAATAAAAACGGTATAATTGTTGACAGTTCTCTTCCTGAAACACAACTTCGCTCAGCAGTTATTTCACAAAGTACAAAATCAGTCTTTTTGTGCGATAAAACTAAATTCAACGTCAGTGCCTCTTATAACTTAATGCCACTTCGCGATGTAGACCACATTGTTACAAATAAAAA
>JAFTIR010000021.1 GCA_017456765.1 Clostridia bacterium
CAGTGACGAAGTTCTTGACAACTGCGATGTACTTATCTGGTGGGGTCATGTAAAACATGGAGAAGTATCTGATGAAGTGGCAAATAAAGTTGTAAAAAGAGTGCTTGACGGCATGGGCTTAATATGTCTTCACTCGGCACACCTTTGTAAGCCTTTCAAAAAACTTATGGGTACTTCCTGCGAGCTGAAATGGAGAGAAAACGACGAAAAGGAAAGAATTTGGGTGATTGAACCCTCGCATCCGATTGCCGAAGGACTTCCGGAATATATCGAGTTTGCCGAGGAAGAAACCTATGGTGAACGCTTTGACGTGCCTACACCCGATGAAACCGTGTTCATGAGCTGGTTCTCCGGTGGAGATGTTTTCAGAAGCGGTATCTGTTACAGACGTGGTCACGGTAAGATTTTCTATTTCAGACCCGGTCATGAAACATATCCCACATTTTACAGAGACGATGTTGCACTCATTCTTAAGAATGCTGTTGAATGGGCAAAGCCTACAAATTTCACACGCCCCACATTGGGTCACTTTATGCCTCTTGAGAATGTTTGATAAAGGAGAAGAATTATGATTAAGTATACTTTCAAAGAAGCACTTCCCGTGTGGGAAGAGGGTAAAGATAAGGAAATGAACTACAACCTTGTTTTTCGCGCGGTTGTTGATAAGGCACAGAGTGTAAAGATAGCCCTTTCGGCTTCAAATATGTATCAGATGTTCATTGGAGGAAGGCTTATTTCCGAGGGTCCTGCAAGAGCAGGTCACGGAAGATACCGTGTGGATGAACTTGATGTATCAGAATATATGACAGAGGATAAGAACATTGTCTGCATTTATGTTGACGGCTACTATGTAGAAAACTTCTATCTCATAAAGCAGCCTGCATTCCTCTGTGCCGAAATTATCTCTGACGGCAAGGTTGTTGCTGCAACGGGTAAGGATGGTTTTGAAGCTAAGTATCATAACGAGAGAATGAGAAGGGTAGTCCGTTATTCCATGCAGAGAACCTTTGCCGAAGTTTATACATATGATGAAAACTACCGCGACTTTGAAAAAAGGCTTGATGCACCGTATGTTCCCGTAAAGCTTGCGGTTGTGGAGGATAAAAAGTTCATCGAGAGGGGAGTGCCACATCCTCGATATGACGAATGTGATGCAGATAAGATTATAGCAAGAGGAAAAGCCACCTTCAGCGATGAGCCTGAAAAGCCTTTCCGTATTGGCTATGCAATTCCGTCAGCTACTATAAGAGGTTTTGAAAACCCCGATATTATAATTTTCGATGAAGTAAATAAGGGCAAATATACACCTACATCTAAAAGCGAAGAAAAGGCAGACGTTGTAAATATAGATGCAAACGGTTACGTTATCTATAAAATGCCTATCGAAAAAACGGGCTTTATCCGTTTTGATATTACGGCACAGGAGGACACTGAAATTATTGTCCACTTTGACGAGGTACTCAAGGACGGTGATGTTCTTACCAATAGACTTGAAACACATCAGAGGGGTGTTGTGTGGTTCTTAAAGAAAGGCACATATTCCGTTATTACAAACGAGCCTTACTCTGTAAATTACCTAAAGTTTATCAATAAGTCAGAGGGTGCGGTTACCGTAACAAAGCTCGGTATTACCGAGTACGCTGCGGACGTTGAGTATAAACCACTCTGCAGCGGTAATGAAAACCTTGACCTTGTTCATAAGGCGGCTGTTGAAACATACAGACAGAACACAATTGATATTTTCATGGATTGCCCCTCAAGAGAGAGAGCAGGCTGGCTCTGTGATACATTCTTTACAGGAAGAGTTGAAAAATTACTCACAGGCAAGAATGTAATCGAGAGAAACTTCCTTGAAAACTTCCTTATTTCCGACGGCTGGGAACATATAGACAAGCGTATGCTTCCCATGTGCTACCCCTCGGACCACCTTGACGGACTCTTTATTCCCAACTGGGCAAAGTGGTATATTCTCGAGCTTCTCGAACACTATGAAAGAAACGGCGACAGAGAAATAGTCGATATGGCAAAGGATAGGGTGATTACTCTCTGTGACTACTTTGCCTCGTTTGAGAATTCCGACGGTCTTATCGAAAATCCCGATGGCTGGGTGTTTGTTGACTGGTCTGAGGCAAACAATTATATAAGCGGCGTCAATTATCCTACAAATATGCTTTATGCAAGAACTTTGCGCGCAGTGACGAAACTCTACGGTGATGAAAAGTATGCAGAAAAGGCAAACCGCATAGAAGAGGTGATAAGAAAGCAGTCCTATGTTGACGGCTTCTTCCATGACCATGCGGTGAGAGACGAAAACGGAAATCTTGGTCTCGTAATGGAGCATGTCAGCGAATCCTGCCAGTATTACGCATTCTTTGGCGGTACGGCAACGCCCGAAACATTCCCCGAGCTCTGGAAAAAGCTCACCGAAGAATTCACTCCCGACAGAGAAGAAAAGGGACTTTACCCCGAAGTTGCCCCGTCGAATGCCTTTATCGGTCTTTATGTAAGACTCGAGGCACTTTCTCAGTACGGTGCATATGACGTGCTTATGTCAAACATCGAGGGCTTCTTTGCACCCATGGCAAAGGAAACAGGCACCCTCTGGGAGGATAAGTACGGAATGGCAAGCTGTAACCATGGCTTTGCAAGCCATGTGCTTGTATGGATGGATAAGGCAATGAACAACAATAAGTAATATTAAATCCCCGACTTTCGTCGGGGATTTCACTTATATTGAACAAGTTGTTATGTGAAAGGCTCCCTCCGGGAGGGGGCTGTCAGCAAAGCTGACTGAGGGAGAATGCGAAAACGTGACATTTATTCTTTTATCTCAAAATAGGCATAGTAAATTTGCTCGTCAAAGTCTGCCGTACCTCTGAAGTCCATGACTTCTTTCTTTATTCTGTACTGTCCCTTTTCAAGCTCTCCGTATAGCCATTCCCATTCTGTTTCAAGTTCAGTTTCGTCGTTATTTGCAATGCCGTATGCAACCATGTTAAAGGCATAGTCAATGAGCGGCTTTGTGTCAACGGAAATCCACTTGTTTCCGACCTTTTTTTCTAAATAAAATGCTTCACCGGTCTGCAGAGTGCCTGTGACATTTCCGCCAAATTGCTTGAATACAATTGTCGCACCTTTGTTTGTGACATCCTTTGTCTTGAGTCTTAGACCCCATTCATAATGCCTATATACTCTGATTATCATGTGCAGACGTCCGATAGCGTTTATATCCATATCGCTTGTGCCGATAAATACATCTCTGTTGCCCTCGAGCGTGTGATACTTTATAATTTTAAAATCTCCGAAATCAAAAAGAACACTTCCTCCGTCCTTGTACTGCTCGCTTTTTATTTTGCCCAGACTTGACAGCCTGTTGCAGTCTGCAATAATTCCGTCCAAGGTGACCTTGCCGTAGGTGAGTGCTTCTTTGAGAGGGAGGGTAGCACCGTCAACCGTCACATATACATCAGAAAGTCCAAGGTAATAAAGACTAAAATCGCTTGCATTCTCGTCAAAATCAGTGTTGTTCGCAATATATACAAGCGTGTCGCCCGTATAATTCTCGGCAGCGTACAGTGGAAGCGAATCCTTTTTGTACTGAACCGAAAGCTCGAATTCTTCAAAGCCGTCGTGGCGTATGTCATCGGTTACGATTGTTTTTCTGCCCGAAATGGGAGGAATGTAGGTAATTACCACCTTTCTTCCGACGCCGTAGAGATAGTCTATATGGTCGTGAATATACTCGAAGCGGATTTTTTTGGATATGTTGTATTCATCTTCGTCAATGTTGGGTTCGACAACCATGTAATATGTGTCTTCCTCAATAACAGTGCCAACAAAGCTCTCGGGCGGAAGCTCACTCTCAACGAATTCTGTCATGTCCTCTCCCGGTGCCTGTGTCTTGCCATCGGAGGTGTAATGCTTAAGTGTGTCGGTATATTGAAGTTTTTCCTCATTGTCGCAGGAAATGAAAATTGTCGAAATAAGCGCCGCAAGGAATACGGCACACACAAGAATTATAAATGTTCTTCTCTTCATTTTTCTACCTCCGAGGTTGTGTTTTATATCCTTTAGACGCTTTATACTGTCAAAAAGTTCCAAAAAAGGAAAAGAGTCCTTGTAGGACTCTTGTCTTATGAATTGGGAATGTCAATATACTGCGCCGAGGCAAAGCCGAGTATGCCGTTGTGTTCAACAACATACCAAAGACCTGTTGTACAGTAAACATCAACCGTCTCTCCGTTGGGAATCTGTGTTAAAATGTTTGCTTCAAGGTTGGGTCTTTCTCTTACATTGAGTCTTCCGCCTGCCGTCGTTACAATACCGCGCCTTACGCCGCTGTATTCGTTTGGCGATACAAACAGAACACCTAAAAACTCCGCAACGCCCTGAACGAGATTTCTTGCAATTTCGTTTATGTTGTTCTTTATCCATTCGGCATCTGCTACGTTGTCGTGATAGGCAAGCTCTGCAAGAACCGCCGGTGCGGTTGTTCTTACAACCTCCGCAAGGCTTGTTGTCGGAACGATTTTTACGGCAGAAGGATTAGGGTAGATGCTCATGAAGTTGTCGGCGAGAATTGTTGCGGCTTCTCTTCCGCGCCTGCTTCTTGTGTAGTAGTAAAAGTCAGAGCCCGACAATTGTCCGCTGAGACTTTCGGGAGAGGCATTTGAATGGAGCGCAAGATGTAGGTCATAATTGCCTGCGTTTGATTCCTCGATTGCCTGACGCACAGTGTTGTACCTGTTGTTACGGGTGTAGCTGATGCCTGACGAAATAAGATAAGGCTCCATTGCGTCGGCAATTAAATTCATGTAATATTCTTCACTGCCCGAGCCGTCGTAGTATTTGTTGAACTCCTGAGTTGACGGACTTAAATAAATTGATGGCATAATATCCCTCCGTTTTAGTGGTTATTATATTGTATTCCTTGTTCTGTAAAAATGTCACAGCGAATACACTTTATTGGGTGATAATATGCTTGCAAAAACTTTTTCTGTAATGATGATTGTTTCTTTCCTTTCCGCACTGATGACGGGAAATGCCCACAGAATGAGCGGAGAATTTGCGACATCTCTTTCTGACGGGGTGACCCTTTGTTTGTCTTTGCTCGGCATGATGTGCTTCTGGTCGGGACTTATGAATGTTCTGAGGAACTCGGGTGTGCTTGAAAAACTCTCATCTTTTCTTAAACCTTTAATGAAGCTCATATACGGTAAGCACGCACTTGACGAAAAAAACGCCGAAAATCTCTCGGCATCCTTCGCGGCAAATTTTTTAGGACTCGGTAATGCGGCACTGCCTCTTGGAATAAATGCGGTGCGCGACTTTGAAAAGAACAACAAGAGCGGTAAGGCGCGCGATAGCACAATTATGTTTGCAGTACTCAACACCGTGCCATTTCAGCTTCTCCCGTCAACGCTGATTGCCATGCGTGCAGGATATGGCTCTGAAAACCCCTTTGACGTTGTGCCGTATATATGGATTTGCTCTGTAATAATATGTACCTTTGCAGTTGTTGTCTGCAAAGTAATGGCAAGGCTGTGGAGGGATAAGGAATGATACTTTTATCGAATTTAACAAAATATGTCATGCCGGTAATTTTGCTTGCTTTTGCACTGTTGCTGCTGTTTTCAAAGAAACCTCTTTTTGAGAGTTTTGTGTCGGGGGCAAGGGAGGGTATGGAGTGCTGTATAAATTTGCTTCCGACGCTTTTACTTGTGATGTGCGGCGTGTCGGCGCTTTTCTCGAGCGGTGCGGTGGATGTTCTTTGCAGTGTTTTCAGACCGTTGCTTTCTCTTTTCGGCGTCCCCGAGGAAATGCTTCCGTCAATCATTCTCCGTCCCTTTTCGGGAAGCGGAGTTACAGCCGTTGCTGACAGAATGTTCAGAGAGTGCGGTGCCGACAGCGATGTGTCAAAAATCGCCTGCCTACTCATGGGCTCAACAGATACAATCATATATACTCTCAGCCTTTATTTTTCTGCCGCAAAAATAAAAAGAACGAGATATGCCGTTTTCTCGTCCTTTGTGGTGTTTTTGTTCAGTATTGTTGTTTGTACTTGGGTGGGGAATTTGTTTTTCTGAGTGGCGGGACACAGTCGCGCGAATAAAAAAGAGAGATGTCATAAAACATCTCTCTTTTTTTGGTCTGAGTGGCGGGACTTGAACCCACGGCCTCTACCACCCCAAGGTAGCGCTCTACCACCTGAGCCACACCCAGATTTACCCTTAAGTTGTGAAAGGGGTCTTGCTCACAACGTGTGATATTATAACATAACGATTTTGGTTTGTCAATAGGATTTTGAAAAAAAATGAAATTTTTAACCTTCGTTCTTTTCCTGTTATGTCTTATGTATTCGTCAAAAGTTTTTTGCACTTTTTTCCAAAAAACTATTGACAAAAGCTGTACTGCATGATATAGTACAGTTAGTACAAGCGAGAATGCAGTACAATGTGCACATAAAAATATGAAAGGGGAGTGACAAAGATATGTTTAAGCTTGACTATGCTGACGGTAAACCGATATATGAGCAGATTAAGGATAACTTCAAACAGCTCATTATTGAGGGAGTATTAAAACCCGATGACAGAATACCGTCTGTGCGTGAGCTTGCAATCTCTATGGCGATAAATCCCAACACAATACAGAAGGCCTACAAGGAGCTTGAGTTTGAGGGTTATGTCTATTCGGTAAGGGCAAAGGGCGTGTTTGTTGCGTCGCTTGAAAACATTGCACTCGATAAGAATACCGAAAAGCTCTATAAGAACCTTGAGGATGCGGTCCGTGAGCTTTACTTTGTCGGTGAAGATAAAGCAAAACTCATAGACGCTATTGAGAAAATATATGAAAGGGGAAATAATCATGATTAACGCGGCAGGCGTTGTAAAAACCTTCGGCGACTTCAGGGCGCTTGACGGTCTTTCGCTTCATGTAAAGCGTGGCTCTGTCTACGGACTCGTTGGCCCTAACGGCGCTGGTAAAACGACCATTATCAAGACAATCATGGGTGTTTACAGACAGGACGAGGGCGAAGTAAGAATTGACAGTGAGCTTACATATGAAAATAAAGAAATCAAGAAAAAGGTAATATGTATTTCTGATGACCTGTTTTTCTATCCCACATACTCCATTATGGAGACAGCAAAGCTCTATGCGGGAATTTACCCCGAATGGAGCTGGGAAAAGTTTGAAAAAATGAAGGAAGTCTTCAAAATAGACACTAAGAAAAAGGTAAGAAGACTGTCAAAGGGTATGCAGAAGCAGGTTGCTTTCTGGCTGGGTCTTGCATCACAGCCGTCTGTGATGATTCTTGACGAGCCGGTTGACGGACTCGACCCCGTAATGAGAAGAAATGTCTGGAAGCTCATGCTTCAGGCTGTTGCGGAAAAGGAAATGACGGTGCTTGTGTCAAGCCATAATTTACGCGAGCTTGAAGATGTCTGCGACTATGTGGGTATTCTCCATGAGGGTAGGGTGGTAATTGAAAAGTCCCTTGATGATATAAGGGGCAATATCCATAAATTGCAGGTGGCTTTTTCCGACAGAGGCTTTCCCGATGCGCTTGACACAAAGCTCGAAATACTTAATAAAACAGGCTTTGGCAGCGTGAATATGCTGATTGTCAAGGGTGACTCTGATGAAATTGTAAGGCTTGTCAATGAGTATAATCCCGTAGTATGCGACATTCTTCCTCTGACACTCGAAGAGGTATTTATCTATGAACTGGGAGGTATGGGCTATGAGTTCGAAACAATCCTGCTTTAAGACGGTAGTAAAGTGCGACCTTAAGCGCTCCTGGTGGATAAGCGCTCTTGCGGCTTTGTTTATATTCATGAGTACAACGTCGCCGCTGTTCAACTACAGCTTTGATAACGATAATTACTATTATTCAAGATACGACAACGCTCTTGACTTTGCTGAAATGATGTTCGGTAACTACGTAATCGGAATGTTCGTTTCTGCATTTGTTGTGCTGTATCTGTTTTCCTATGTAAATAAGGTAAATTCCGTTTCCTTTTTCCACTCGCTTCCCGCAACGAGATTTACCCTTATGTCTGCACATATAACCTCAGGCGCAATCCTTGTCGCCTTTCCCATGCTCATAAATTCTCTCATTTCATTTTTTGCGGTGGGCAGGGGAATCAGGGCATCGTGGATACTTGTAAGCCTTGCAATGTACCTTGTATACAGCTTTGTGATTTTCAGCCTTACTCTAGTAATATCCATGCTTACGGGAGTTTCAATTGCAAGCGGTATTTTTACACTTGTTGTGGCACTTTTGCCGCTCTTTGTCTTTGTCTTTGTTTCTGAGCTTTGCTCGGATTATCTTTACGGCTTTGCAGACTTTGAAATATTTGAAGATGCGCTTGTAAGATACGTTTACCTTGCACCTGAGCTCTTGATGACACCGAAAGTTCTTATTTATATTGCTCTCATTGCAGTGTTTCTTGTGCTGTCGTTCTTCATTTACAAAAAACGACACCTTGAAAACTACGGCGAAGTTATAGCATTTCCGGAACTCAAGGGACTTTTCAAGGTACTCTTCGGACTCTGCTCTGGCGTTCTCAGCTATTATTACTTTGAAGCCTTCTGGAACATTTCAAGTGTTCTCACAATGCTTGTTTTCGGTACTCTCGGCACAGTCATTGCCCATATGCTTGCCAATAAGAGTATTAGCCTTAAGGGCGCGTTAAAACCACTGCTTGTCACTTTTTCAATTATTCTTGCTTTGTTTGTCTCATTCTTCTTTGATATGTTCGGATATGAAAAGAGAATTCCTGAGCTTTCAGAGATTGAATATGTGGATATAGGAGGCTTCTATTATGAAGATTATGCCTATGTTGACAGCGGAATGTACGGCGTGTCTGATATAAGAGTAGTAAGAAAGGACCCGTTTGTTCCTCACTTTAAGACAAAAGAGGAAATACAGCTCTTTCTCGACCTTCATAAATATGCTGTTGATCATCAGGAAGAAAATGATGATTGGAATGACGATTTCATAACTCCCACATACAGAATTGTCGAAAGGCGCTACTTTGAAATTGAATATACTCTCAAAAACGGCAGTGTAATGAAGCGTTCCTACGATTTGCCAAAGGAAGAGCTTGAAAAGTATACCTCAAAAATATACTCATCCGATACATACAGAAAGTGGAAATATCCCGTACTTGACGGAACGGAAAAGACTTACAAATCTGTGTTTGTATACGATGACAGAATGTTTTATGATGATGAGTTTGCTCTTCTTTCTCCCGGTAAGGAAGAAACAAAGAAGTTGATTGAAGCGCTTATCAAGGACAGAGAAAATATTTCCTACGAAAGAATGCAGGCGAACGATTACGGCTCTCTTATGCGTGTTGAGCTGAATTATACAGCGCCGTATCTTTCCGCTGACGGTAAGGAATACCAAGTTGAACTGTCGGAAACGTATGCGGTAAGCAAGTATGATGAAAATACCTGGGCGCTTTTGGAGGAATTAGACCTTTTTGCAGATTCAAGAAAGATTACGGCGAAGGATATAGAGAGCATAGACGTTTATGTTGACGGATATTTTCCTGCAGAAGAAGCGCAAGCAGCTGAAGTAGTCGAAACAGCAGTAAGCCACGCACAGATGAAACAGTACGATTCCTACGAATATGACGATGAAGACACAGGTATCAGTAAATCCTTTAACGAAAAAGAGGATATTGAAATACTTCTTAATCTGTATATGAATCATCATAACGACACGATGAAAAAGGGACAGGATTATGTTTCTCTCAGCATTGATATTTATTTGAAGGAGAGTAATTCCCGTATCCGTCAGATTATTATTCCAATTAAGGATTTACCCGAAAATCTTAAGTTTATAGAAGAGCTTTACGTAAAGTAATAGCTTCAACTTCAAGAGCCGCCCGAGGGCGGCTCTTTCTTTTGCAATTATTTTTGTTTTTCTATTGAAAAAGGGTAAAATTTGTGATACAATATATTTTAATGTAAAATAGGGGTGGTGTTGTAATTTGAATTTTCCCGAATATGTCTCCTTTACTCTCAAAAGACTTGAGGAAAACGGTTACAGTGCATACCTTGTTGGCGGCTGCGTAAGAGATTTTATAATGGGCATAGAGCCGCACGATTTTGACATTACAACGAGCGCATCACCCGACGAAATCGAAAGGTGCTTTTGCGATATAAAGACTCTTGATGTCGGAAAGAAACATGGTACAATCACACTTGTCTTTGAAAAAGAGTGTGTAGAGGTTACAACCTACCGAATTGACGGAGAATACAGAGACTTGCGACACCCCGAAAGTGTCACCTTTACCGATAAAATCGAAGAGGATTTGGCAAGGCGCGATTTCACCATGAACGCAATAGCATTTTCGCCGATTCGTGGCTTCGTTGACCCGTTTTTCGGCAGGGAAGATATTCAAAAGAAGCGCATTGTCGCCGTGGGAGAAGCGGAAAAGAGATTCTGTGAGGATGCACTTCGCTTGCTTCGCGCCCTCAGATTTTCGTCCCGTCTCGGATTTGAGATTGAAGAGAATACCAAAAAAGCAATTTTCGAGAAAAAACAGCTTCTTGGAAATATTGCAATGGAGAGAATCAACGCAGAATTCTGCGGAATACTTGAGGGTAGATATGCAGCAGGTGTTATGGCTGAATTCTTTGATTGTTTGTGTGCCGCCCTGCCGAATATCACACCGGTAGACGAGGTGGCAATAGAGAGAGCCTTTGACTTTTGCTTAATGACAAAACTTTGCGTTTTCTTTTCGGGGCTTTGCGATGTAAAAACGCTATCCGACACCCTTAAACACATGAAGTTTGATAATAATACAGTCAAGTGTGTAACGACGGTTTTGCCACTCGTCGGAGTTTACACCTCAAAGACGGATGACGCCGACATAAAAAAGGCGGTTTCAAAAATCGGTGCTCAAAATGCCGAAATTCTCTATAATACCCTCTATTGCTTGCATGGCGATAAGACATATCTTGCGTCAGTCGAAAAACTTTATGGTTTTATAAAGAACGGCGAATGTATGACGGTGCAAGGCCTCTGTATAAAGGGAAATGAAATCATAGATTTATATAAAATTAACCCAGCTGAAACGGGAGGAATTCTGTCGTCACTTCTCTGTGACGTAATAGAGGGAAAAACACCCAACGAAAAAAACGCTCTCATTGACAGGGCAAAGATGTATATTTAGCGAATACCAAGGAGAAATCTTATGCAAAATCAACAGCTTAAAGGCACAGTTTATATTCTTATTGCGACAGTTATCTGGGGAAGCTGTTTTGTTGCTCAGTCCGCTTCCACCATAGGACCCTTTACATATCAGGGCATACGTTCAATTATAGGCTGCCTTTTTCTTGTGGTGCTTTCTCTTGTGCTTGACTTCTTTGCTAAGAGAAAGGGTTCAGATGCAGCTGTTACAAAATGGACGGATAAGACACTTCTCACAGGCGGTCTTGTTTGCGGAGTTGTTCTCTTTGGCGCGACGAATCTCCAGCAGTTCGGTATTTTTTACGGAACAGAGCCCGGTAAGGCAGGCTTTATTACGGCAATGTATATTCTTCTTGTGCCTGTTATCGGACTTTTTATGAAGAAGAAGGTTCGGTATAATGTGTGGATTGGAATTGCTGTTGCGGTTGTGGGTCTGCTTCTTCTCTGCGTAAATCCCGCCAAGGGAATGGGCTTTCAGTATGGAGATATATATGTAATTCTCTGCGCGGTTGTATTCTCGTTTCACATTGTTTTTGTTGACTATTATGCACCAAAGGTTGACGGCGTTAAGCTCTCATGTGTGCAGTTTTTGGTTTCAGGCGGAATTTCATGTATATGTATGCTTTTATTTGAAGAACCGAAAATCGGTGAAATAGTTGACAATACTGTGCCTATCCTTTATGCAGGTATAGGTTCAAGCGGTATTGCTTATACCTTGCAGATTATCGGACAGAAGTATTCGCCGCCAACCATTGCATCTCTTGCAATGAGCTTTGAATCGGTGTTTGCGGTGCTTTCCGAGATTGTTGTCTCGTTCTTCATATATCTTGTGGGTAAGGGGCCTCTTTCGCTTCCCACTGTACGAGAGCTTATAGGCTGTGCGGTTATGTTCGCGGCAATTCTTCTTGCACAGCTTCCCGAAAAGAAAAAATAAAAATTTGGAGAGAACAGATTTGTCAAAGATGTTGGCCGTTGTGGGACCCACCGCCTCGGGCAAGAGCGACCTTGCGGTTGCACTTTGCAAGAGATTTGGCGGAGAGGTTGTTTCCTGCGACTCAATGCAGATATATAAAAAAATGAATATCGGTACTGCAAAGCCGACACATGAGGAAATGCAGAACGTACCCCACCACCTCATTGATTTTCTCACGGCGGGTGTCGAGTATTCCGTGTCGGACTACGTGGCGGATGCCGAAAGGTGCGTAAAAGAGCTTGAAAACAGGGGAGTGCTTCCTGTTTTCTGCGGAGGTACGGGGCTTTATATTGATACCTTTCTTTCGGGTATTTCTCTTTCTGATTTCGAGAATGACCCGAATGTCAGAAAAAGACTTGAGTATGAATTTGAAAAAGACGGAATAGACGGCATTTACCTGCGACTTGTCACAGCCGACCCGCTCATTGCAGAAAGCATCGATAAGAATAACACAAAGAGAGTTATCCGCGCCCTTGAGGTGTATGAAACAACAGGCATCACTATGACCGAGTGGAACAGACGCTCGCTTGAGTCGGCAAAGAAAAAGGACTGCCTTGTAATCGGTCTTGACTATGAGGACAGGCAGACGCTTTATGACAGAATCGACAGGCGTGTTGATATTATGCTTGAGGCGGGGCTTCTCGAGGAAACAAAGGCACTTCTTGATGAGGGACTTCTTTCAACCAAGACGGCTTCCCAGGCGATTGCGTATAAAGAATTTCTGCCGTATTTTGCCGGAGAGGACAGCCTTGAAAACTGTATAGAAACCTTAAAGAGAAATTCGAGAAGATACGCAAAGCGCCAGCTCACATGGTTCAGGCGCAATAAGGATATTAAATGGATTTTCAGAGACGGTAAAAGTACGGATGATGTATTGAATGAGGCATTTTGCCTTGTCGACAACTATCTTTCGGAGGAATGTTGATGGATAGATTTGCAAAATTTTTATGTGACCCTGCAAGAGTTGTCAAAACGATTATTGCTCTGCTTGTATGTATAGGAATTGTGGTGTATGTATACCTTCAGGTAATAGGTACCTTTGACAGAGGTATTGTTACGGAAACGGCAATGTATGTTACTCTTAACGATACAATTACTGCAGATGCCTGTATTTTCAGGGATGAAACAATTCTTGAGAATGACGGAAATGGTGCTATCGTAACGCTTGTTTCGGAGGGAGAACGTGTTTCAAAGGGACAGCTTATAGCAAACATTTATCCCGATGAAAAGGACGCAAGACTGCAGGATGATATTAACAGAATTAACCGCAGACTCGAAATACTCCAAAACAGCTCTGTTGACAAACAGTTTGTAATTTCAGATTTGCGACAGCTTGATGATGATATTGACGAGGTCTTTGCCGATATTTATGAGGATGCCGCAAAGGGGAATCTTTCTTCGGCAATTACATCCTCCTCGGAGCTTCTCGTAAGACTCAATAAGCGTGATTTGATTGTTGAATCGGATTTTGATTACTCCCAGGAACTTGAAAATCTCGAAAAAGAAAAAAAAGAGCTTGAGGGACAGATTAAATCCGTAGCAACTCCGCTTTATGCCGAAAATTCGGGCTACTTTTTCGGAGATGTGGATGGGTATGAACAGATTTTCGACGTTTCGCTTGTGGACACGCTGACTCTTTCGGACTTTGAAAAGCTGATTGCATCAGAGGGTAATGAAGAAAAGGCTTCAGGAAGTGTCAAAATCGTAAATGACTTTGTGTGGAATATTGTCTGCTCGGTTGATGCCCAACAGGCAAGAACACTGAAAGAGGGCAGGGAATATACCCTTTCATTCCCCGAAAATGCGGATTATGAAATGACAATGACTCTTTCAAAGATTGTAAGCGAAACCAATTCAAAAACTTCGCTTGCTGTTTTCAGAGTTAATGTTCTGCCAAGGGATTTCAACTATAAGCGTTTCCAGAATGCTGAAATTGTAATAAAGGATGTTGAGGGAATCTCCGTTCCCAAAAAGGCGCTCAGAGTCGTTAACGGCGTTGAGGGAGTGTATATTCTTGTCGGCGACGTTGTAAGATTCAGAAGTGTTGAAAGAATTGCCGTAAAGGACGGATATTACGTTGTCAGAATTCAATCAAACACCGAGGTGTTTGAGGAGGATGGACAGCAGGTGCAGGTAAAGCCGCTGTCTCTTTATGATAATGTAATTGTTTCGGGTAAAGATCTTTTTGACGGTAAGATTATCGGTTAAAGGAAGGATAAAAATGGAAGGCAAGTATTCAAAGGAAGTTGTATTGGGTAATATAATTTCCGCTAAAGAAAAAATTGAAGAGGCGGCGCGTCTTTCGGGCAGAAGCGGAAAGGATGTAACACTCCTTGCGGCGACAAAGACGGTGGATGCCGACACGATAAATTTTGCAATAGAAAACGGTATTACCTGTATTGGTGAAAACAGGGTGCAGGAATTGCTTGAAAAGTATGATGCAATCAATAAGGAAAATGTCGATATTCATTTTATCGGCAGACTCCAGACAAATAAGGTAAAATATATTGCCGATAAGGTTTCGATGATACATTCGGTTGACACTGTAAAACTTGCAGCAGAAATCAATAAGCAGTGCGCAAAAATCGGTAAGGTTATGAATGTTCTTGTCGAAGTAAATATCGGAGAAGAAGAATCCAAGGGTGGAATTTCTCCCGATGAGCTTGAAAACTTCCTTGTCGAAATATCAGGCTTTGAAAATATAAAAGTCGTGGGACTTATGTGTATTCCGCCCGTATGTAAAAATGATGATTTTGTTGCCGATAACGACGAAAAAAACGAAAGTACAAAAAAAAGTTACAAAAATCAGGCGTTTTTTAAAAAAATTATGAAATTATTCCTTGACATATCGGCAAAAAAAATAGATAATATATATATGCAAGTATTGTCGATGGGTATGTCAGATGATTTTGAACAGGCTGTGGCGGACGGGTCAACAATTGTTCGTATCGGCAGAGGACTCTTCGGCAGTAGAATTTAGTAAATATTTTTTAGGAGGATATATTCCATGGGACTCAAAGATTTAGGCAAAATACTTTTCCCCGATGCAATAGCAGAAGATAATTATGAGGACGATTTCCTCGCAGAAGAAGAACAGTACGCAGAAGAAGAAAATAAGGCTGCTCGTCCTGCTTCTTCATCCTATGCTTCAAGAGGCGGCGCAAACGTATCTGTTGCTTCCGGTTCATCAATCGAAATGAAGGTTGTAACTCCCAAGAGCTATGACACTGTAACTCAGATTGCAGACCTTCTTCTTGACAAGAAGACAGTTCTTCTCAACCTCGAAAACACAAACCGCGAAACAGCAAGACGCCTTATTGATTTTCTTTCAGGTGTGGCATACGCTCTTCACGGCGATGTACAGAAGGTTGCAGACAATACTTATGCAATTACTCCCAGCAACGTTGCTGTATCTAAGGAAAGCATCGGTACTGCAGGCGCAGGCGCACCCGAAACAGAAAATGGCGGCGTAAACTTCTAAGCTATGCAAAGTGTTTATTTTGTATTGCGTTATACTGTGGGACTCTTTCTCGACGTTCTGCAGTTTATGATGCTTGCAAGAGCAATATTTTCATGGTTTCCGAATCTTGCTGATTCGTCATTGGGCGATTTTCTTTTCACCGTTACGGAATGGGTTATAACACCGGTAAGAGCCTTGTTTGATAAACTCGGATGGGGCATGAATATGATGATTGATATGCCGTTTTTTGTAACCTTTATACTCCTGTCGGTTTTGCGTTCTGTGTTATGAGTACGCTTTCCGGAAAGGACGAGGTGCTTTTCTATCAGCGCCTTTCTGAGCTGTGTGAAAGAGCGGTTGGGCGTTATTGCCCGGAATTTACGCATTTCCTTGACGGTAGAGAACTGAGCCTTGCAAGGGAATTTCTCAAGAAACAGAGCGGAGCAAGGATTGTTTGCTTTGGCGGATTTGGGGGAGCTGAGAGGTGTGTTGTCGGAATTTTTCCCGAGGACATCTACTCAGAAAGCCCTGAGGATGAACTTTGCTCAATGTTTGATATTTCGGGCGTTGTAATTAGCGGTTCGGGATTTTCAAAATTTTCGCATAGGGACGTGTTGGGCTCTGTCCTGGCGCTTGGTGTAAAGCGTGAAACGATGGGCGATATTTATGTTGACCAGAGTGAGAATAAAGCATATATTTGCATGAGCAACGTTGCGGCATCTTACGTTTGTGATTCTCTTGAATTTGTCAGCCGTGATAAGGTAAAATGCAGGTTGATTGAGGCTTTATCTCTGCCTGTACCGGAACGTAAATTTTCGCTAATTTCGGGAACGGTAGCTTCCGAAAGACTCGATTGTATCATATCTCTCGTCACAAAAACATCCCGCGAAAAGGCAAAAACCATGATAACTTCGGGACTTGTCAGCGTAAACCACGTGCCTGAAGTAAGAAGCGATGCGCTTCTTTCTGTGGACGACCTGCTTTCTGTCAGAGGATATGGCAGATTTAAGATAATAACCTTAGGCGACCTTACCCGAAAGGGAAGGAACAGAATTGTTGTCCATAAAATGATATAATAGCTTGGTTTATATATGTAAGTGTCGGCATGGCTTTTTGCTCTTGCCGATATTTGCGTGATTAAAACAAATAATTTTTTACTCAAAAAAAGAACTTTTTAACAATAAAGGAGCACTCTTATCATGTCAAAAGACTTTGGAAAGACACTTAATCTTCCTAAGACAGAGTTTTCAATGAGAGCAAATCTGCCTCAGAGAGAGCCTGCAACAAAGGATAAGTGGGAAGAACAGAACATTTACTCTAAAATGCTTGAGAAAAATAAAGGAAACAAGAGCTTCATAATTCATGACGGCCCTCCTTTCTCCAACGGTAATATCCACATGGGTACTGCCATGAATAAGGTTCTCAAGGACATAATAAATAAGTCAAAGTCCATGCAGGGCTACTATGTACCTTACATTCCCGGTTGGGATAACCACGGTATGCCTATTGAGAGTGCGATTATCAAGAAGAATAAGCTTGATAGAAAGAAGATGTCGGACTCTGAATTTCGCTCTGCCTGCCAGAAGTTTGCGGAAAACTTTGTTGACATTCAGATGACATCCTTCAAGCGCCTCGGCGTTCTTGGTGACTGGGAGCATCCTTATCTCACCATGGCACCAAAGTTCGAAGCCAAGGAAGTTAAGGTTTTCGGCGAAATGTTCAAGAAGGGATATATCTATAAGGGCTTAAAGCCTGTTTATTGGTGTCCCTCCGATGAAACTGCACTTGCCGAAGCTGAAATTGAATACGCAGAGGATAAGTGTACATCTATTTATGTTAAATTCCAGCTTAATGACGATAAGGGCTTCTTTGACGGCGTTTGCGATAAGGAAAAGACATACTTCATTATCTGGACAACTACAACCTGGACTCTTCCCGGTAACGTGGCTATTACTGTTCATCCGAGAGAGACATATGTTCTTATTAAGGCTGCTGACGGTAACTACTATATTACCGCCGAAGCACTTGCTTTCAAGACAATGGCGGCAGGTGAAGTGGAAGGCTTTGAGGTTGTCAAGGAATTCAAGGGTTCTGACCTTGAATACATGACAGCAAAGCATCCTTTCCTTGACAGAAACAGCCTTCTCACAACCGCAGAATATGTAACAATGGATAGCGGTACAGGCTGTGTTCATACAGCTCCCTCATACGGTGCAGACGACTACTTCACGGGTATGAGATACGGTCTTCCTATTGAGGTTGCAGTTGATGACAGAGGTTATCAGAATGAGCTTGCAGGAAAGTTTGCAGGTCTCAGATATGATGAATCAAATGAAGCAATCCTCAATGATATGAAGGAGAGTGGCGCACTCTTCTCAAGCGAAGAAATCGTGCACCAGTATCCTCACTGCTGGAGATGTAAGAATCCTATCATTTTCAGGGCAACTCCCCAGTGGTTCTGCTCTGTTGAAGCCTTCAGAGATAAGGCAGTAGCGGCGTGTGAAAATGTTCAGTGGCTTCCCGAATGGGGCGGAAACAGAATGGTTTCCATGATAAAGGAAAGAGCTGACTGGTGTATTTCCCGTCAGAGAAAGTGGGGTCTTCCTATCCCCGTATTCTACTGCGAGGACTGCGGTGAAATCATCTGCAACGACGATACAATTGCTAAGATTTCCGAAATTTTCGGCGAAAAGGGCTCAAACGCCTGGTTTGATATGGAAGCCTGCGAGCTTCTTCCCGAGGGCTTTGTATGTCCTAAGTGCGGAAAGACTCATTTTGTAAAGGAAACAGATACACTTGACTGCTGGTTCGACTCAGGCTCTACTCACTTCGGTGTTCTTTCCGATGAAGAATGGCCCAGTGACCTTTACCTTGAGGGTGCTGACCAGTACAGAGGCTGGTTCCAGTCCTCACTTCTCACAGCTGTCGGTGCAAAGGATATGGGCGCTCCTTACAGAGCAGTTCTTACACACGGCTGGGTTGTTGACGGCGAGGGTAAAGCAATGCATAAGTCCCTTGGTAACTCGGTATATCCCGAGGATGTTATCAAGGTGTACGGCGGAGACCTTTTAAGACTTTGGGTTGCTTCAAGCGACTATAGGGTAGACGTAAGAGTATCCGACCCCATCTTCAAACAGCTTTCTGAAATTTACAGAAAGATAAGAAATACAGCAAGAATTCTTCTTGCAAACCTCGGCACAATCGAGGAAGACTTCGACCCCAATAAGGATATGGTAGATGTATCCGAGCTTCTTCCTATCGATAAGTGGATTGTTTCCCAGTTCAATGCCCTTGTCGGCAGAGTTATGAAGGCATATAATGACTATGAGTTCCACCTCATTTATCATGATGTTCATGACTTCTGTGCAGGCGAACTTTCCAAGCTCTACATTGATATTTCTAAGGACAGAGTTTACGTTGAAGCAAAGGATTCCTTCCTCAGAAGAAGCGCACAGACAGCTATGTATATCGTGCTTCACGGTCTTACAAAGCTCCTTGCTCCTATCCTCTCCTATACAGCAGAGGAGATGTGGCAGTTTATGACACATCTCGACACTGATAATAAGGAAAGCGTGTTCCTTAATAATGTTCCCGAATATAAGGCAGAGCTTGAATTCAAGGAAGTTGCAGATGCTTATAACAAACTCTTTGCTTACAGAGATGATGTTATGAAGGCGCTTGAGCTTGCAAGAGCTGAAAAGCTTATCGGTAAGAGCCTTGATGCATCTGTTACAATATATGTAAATGATGAAAAGACAAGCGGATTCTTTAAGAGCTTTGAAAATGAACTTAATGACATCTTCATTTGTTCTGAAGTTATGCTCAGTGCAGACAGCGCTCCCGCTGATGCGTTCAGTGAAACCGAAACAGGTATTGCTGTAAAGGTAGAAGCCATGAAGGGTATTAAGTGCGACAGATGCTGGTATGTAAAGAATGATTGCGAAGACCTCGGTGAAGAACAGCACCTCTGCAAGAGATGTATGTCAATTGTAAAGAGCACATTCCCCGAAATTCTTGCGTAATATGCTGTCTGTAATAATTGCGGCTGCGGTTGTTCTTCTCGACCAGATTTCTAAATACTTTGTCTGCCATTATCTCAAAGAAGCCGGCAGCATCACATTGATTGAAGGCGTTCTTAAATTCACCTATGTTGAAAACAGGGGTGCGGCATTCGGAATTCTTTCGGATAACAGAGCCGTTTTTATGGTGATTTCTATCATAATCATTGCTTTGCTCGGATATGTTATTGCAAGATTTCACGGGCAAAGCAGGCTCTTTGATGCGTGCCTAGGACTTATTCTCGGCGGCGGCATCGGAAATATGATTGACAGAGCTGTTTTAGGCTATGTTGTTGATTTTATTGACTTTTGTGCCTTTGATTTCTGGAAGTGGGTTTTTAATGTTGCGGACAGTGCCGTTGTTGTCGGCTGTATTCTTGCTGTCGTCTTTGTAATTTTTGATAAGAAAGCGGCAACAATCGGAGAAAAAACACAAGAGACGGATGTGGAGAGTCGTGATGAATAACATTCCCTCAGATGTAAAAGAGATAATGGAATTTGTCTGTGAGAGTGACGGTATCAGACTTGATGCGTATGTCAGCACAATGTGTGAGCTTACAAGAAGTAGTGCCTCAAGGCTCGTTGAGAACGGAAATGTTTCTGTAAACGGAAAGGCTGTCACAAAAAAGAGCTTTCCCGTAAAAAACGGATTGCATATAGCTGTTACACTGCCACCCGTTGAGGTATGCTCGGCAACGGCGCAAAAAATGGACCTTGATATTGTCTATGAGGATGACGACATAATTATTGTAAATAAGCCTCAGGGGATGGTTGTGCATCCCGCACCGGGAAATCCCGATAAAACCCTTGTTAACGGACTTATGTACCATTGCGAGGGTAGACTTTCAGGGATAAATGGAGTAATCCGACCCGGAATTGTCCACAGAATAGATAAGGACACAAGCGGTCTTTTGGTAGTTGCCAAGAATGATAATGCCCATAATTGCCTTGCAGAGCAAATAAAGGAACATTCCTTCAAGCGCGTGTATAAGGCAGTTGTTATCGGTAGCTTCTCAGAGGGTGAGGGAAGAATAGACCTTCCTATCGGTAGACACCACACAAACCGAAAGAAAATGGCTGTCACCTCGCAGAATTCTAAAGAGGCGGCAACTAATTATAAAACAATTGAAGTGTTCAGAGGCTATTCACTTTGTGAATTCAGACTTGAAACAGGAAGAACCCACCAGATAAGGGTTCATGCTTCCCATTTCGGTCATGCCGTGGTGGGCGACCCGCTTTATGCACCCTTAGAGGGTAAAAATCCCTTTAACCTTTCGGGTCAGTGCCTTCATGCCCAAGTTCTCGGCATTGTACATCCAACAAGCGGAGAATATATGGAGTTCGAAGCACCTTTGCCACCACATTTTGAAAGAACACTCGAGCTTTTAAGAAAAAACTATAACTAAAGTTAAAAATAACTGGAGGAAGTCCCATGGATAAGACCAAACTTTCGGCAATAGCCAATGAAATCCGTAAGGGAGCTTTGACTGCAGTATACTCGGCACAGTCGGGTCATCCCGGCGGGTCTTTGGGTATTGCTGATATTCTCGCTTACCTTTACTTTGAAGAAATGAATGTTGACCCCAAAAAACCCAAAATGGAAGACAGAGACAGATTTGTTCTCTCAAAGGGTCATACATCACCTGCACTTTATGCGACACTTGCCGAAAAGGGCTTTTTTCCTAAAGAAGATTTAAAAACCTTCCGCCATAAGGATAGCTACCTCCAAGGACATCCCGACATGAAGAATATCCCCGGTGTTGATATGTCCACAGGCTCACTCGGTCTTGGCGTTTCTGCGGCTTGCGGTATGGCGCTCAGTGGTAAGATTTCCGAAAAGACATACAGAGTATGGGCAATTCTCGGCGACGGTGAAAGCCAGGAGGGTCAGGTATGGGAGGCGGCTATGTTCGCATCTCACTATGGACTTAATAACCTTGCAATCTTCGTTGACTGTAACGGACTTCAGATTGACGGAGCAACTTCTGATGTCATGAATCCCGAACCCTTTGATGAAAAATATCGTGCTTTCGGCTGGAATACAATGGTAATCGACGGTCATGATTTTGATCAGATAGATGCGGCTGTAAAGGCGGCAAAGGCATCCGATAAACCCTTTGCAATTATCGCAAAGACTGTTAAGGGCAAGGGCGTTTCCTATATGGAAAATAAGTGTGAATGGCATGGAAGCGCACCTAAAGAAGAACAGTATGAAATCGGTATGAAGGATCTTGAAAACGCACTTTGCGTAGAATCAAAGTAAGGGGAGGTAAGAGTAATGTCAGAAAAAATCGCAACAAGAGACGGTTACGGTAAGGCTCTTGCCGAACTCGGTGAAAAATATGATTTTGTAGTTCTTGATGCTGACCTTGCGGCGGCAACAAAGACGGGAGTATTTAAGAAGGCGTTCCCGAATAGATTCTTTGACTGCGGTATCGCTGAGGGAAATATGATGGGCGTTGCAGCAGGTATCGCTTCAACAGGTAAGACTGTATTTGCTTCTTCCTTTGCAATGTTTGCGGCAGGACGTGCCTTTGAACAGGTAAGAAACATCATCGGTTATCCTCACCTCAACGTTAAAATCGGTGCAACCCATGCAGGTATCACCGTAGGTGAAGACGGTGCAACACACCAGTGTAATGAAGATATTGCGCTCATGAGAACAATTCCCGGCATGGTAATCTTAAATCCTGCCGATGCAGTTGAAGCAAAAGCGTGCGTAGAAGCGGCTCTCAAGCATAATGGACCTGTATACCTTCGTTTTGGCAGACTTGCTGTTCCCGTAATCTATGATGAGGGACACACAGTTGAAATAGGTAAGGGAAGCGTTATTTGTGAAGGTACGGATGTAACCATTATCGCAACAGGTCTTATGGTTTCAATTGCTCTTGAAGCAAATGAAATCCTGAAAGCAGAGGGCATATCTGCAAGAATCGTAAATATGCCTTGTATCAAGCCTATTGACGCAGAGCTTATTAAAGAATGTGCGGAAAAGACGGGTTTGATCGTAACCTGCGAGGAGCATAATATAATCGGCGGTATGGGAAGTGCGGTTGCAGAGGTTGTCTGTGAATCAAAACCCGTTCCCGTCGTTCGTGTCGGTGTAAATGACACCTACGGTAAGTCGGGTAAGGCTCAGGATCTTATTCCTGTGTTCGGACTTGATGCTGTAAGCGTAGCAAACCGTGTTAAAGAAGCGCTTAAATTAAAGTAATATATATAAAGGAGAAAAGACAATGAAAGTATGAGTTATCAATGCGGGCAGTTCCTCCATTAAGTATCAGCTTATTGATATGACAAACGAAACTCTTTTAGCTAAAGGTCAGTGCGACAGAATCGGTATTGACGGAGGCAACTTCAAGCAGAAGAATGCTGACGGCACAGAATATAAGGTAGAGGTTGATATTCCTGACCACGCAGCAGGTATCAAACTCGTAGTTGACGCTCTCACAGATAAGGACCACGGCGTTATCAGCTCCATGAGTGAGATTTCAGCGGTTGGACATAGAGTTGTTCACGGCGGCGAAAAGTTCTCCGGCTCCGTTGTTATCAATGAAGATATTATCGAAGCAATGAAGGAGTGTTCTGTTCTCAGCCCTCTCCATAACCCTGCAAACCTTACAGGTATCAGAGCTTGTCAGGAAATTATGGGTATGGATGTACCTCAGGTTGGTGTATTTGATACATCCTTCCATCAGACAATGCCCGACTATGCTTATATGTACGCTATTCCCTATGAATACTATGAAAAGTATAAGCTCAGAAGATACGGCTTCCACGGTACTTCTCACAGATATGTAACAGCACGTGCTGCTGCTATGCTCGGAAAGAAACCCGAAGAAATCAATATCGTTACATGCCACCTCGGTAACGGCTCCTCCATCACTGCAGTTAAGGGCGGCAAGAGCTTTGATACAACAATGGGTGTTACACCTCTTGAAGGTCTCATGATGGGTACACGTTGCGGTAATATTGACCCTGCTATCATTCCTTTCCTCATGGAAAAGGAAGGTCTTACTGCTAAGGAAGTTGACGCCATAATGAATAAGAAGTCAGGTATCCTCGGTGTTACAGGCGGAGTAACAAGCGATAACAGAGACATCGATGACGGCGCAAGGAACGGTAACGAAAGATACCAGCTTATTGAAAAGATGCTCTGCCACCAGATTACAAAGTTTGTAGGCGGATATGCCGCTGCAATGGGCGGCGTTGATGCTATTGTATTCACAGGCGGTATCGGTGAAAACAATCCCAAGTACAGAACGGCTGTTGCAAATAACCTTAAGTTCATTGGCGTTGAAATCGACGAAGAAATCAACGGAAAGGCAAAGAGAACAAGCGACGAAAACGACATCTCCGCAAAGGGAGCAAAGGTTAAGATGCTTGTAATCCCCACAAACGAAGAACTTATGATTGCAAGAGATACTTACGAACTTGTAAAGTAAAATATTTTTGTGCAGCCGGTGTTTATATACCGGTTGCATTTTTGTGTTGTTATAAAGAAAGGAAAACACTATGCCCCAAATTAACTTTAACATAACCACCCTTTTATTTATTCTTAATATTCTCACTTTTTTGCTTTTCGGCTTTGATAAAATAAGGGCGAAAAAGAAAGGTTATCGCATACCCGAGGCGGTGCTTATCCTGCTTTCGCTGTTTTTCGGGGGAGTGGGGGCAATGCTCGGTATGGTAATATTTAACCATAAGACAAACAGAATGCCCTTTAGAATAATTGTGCCGCTTTCATTTGTACTGAACTATATTTTCAGCTATGATTCCTTCCGCCTGTTTAAGGCAATTCTTAAGGCAATTTTACAAATTATCCCTGAATAACAGAAAATTAACAATTTTTGTGTAACTATTTGGCATTTAGGTATTGCAAAAAAATTAACAATGTTATATAATGAATTCATAATGGGGCGGAAGTGGTAATATTTCGCAAAAACCCGTTTTTTAACATCTGTATGGAGGTAAAGATATGGATTTACAGAAGAGAAGCGAAAGCCTCGTCAAAGCAAAGAAATCCCTTGTTGACAGAGCGGCTGCAGATAAACTCCATAAGGCAGGAAAATTTACTGCATATGAGCTTATAGGTCAGCTTTTCGATGAAGGTACATTTGTTGAGACAAACGCATATGTAAAGGCTTACGCAAATGAACTCGGCACATCCGACACCGCCGAATATGAAGGCGTTGTATGCGGCTACGGTGCTGTTGACGGAAGACTTACCTTTGTTTATGCACAGAACGCAGCAAGACTTAACGGTGCGTTTTCCAAGGCTGCAGCTGAAAAGATTGCGGCACTTTATGATATGGCAAAGAAAAACGGTGCGCCCGTAGTATCTGTATTTGATTCAAACGGTGCAAAGGTAGAAGAGGGTATTGATGTACTCTCCGGCTACGGTAAGGTAATGAAGAAGGCTTCACTTCTCCGCGGAAAGGTTCCCCAGATTTCTGTTATCGTTGGTAACTGTGCAGGAGCTGCTGCCACAATTGCGGCACTTTCTGATATTTCCGTTATGGTTGAGGGCGCGTCCTATTCCATAACCCCCGCAAGTGTTCTTTCTTCCTGCGGAGCTAAAGAAAATGTAGCTACAAGCGAATATGCTTCCGAAAAGGGCATGGTTTGCATGACTGCAAAGAATACTGCCGAAGCATTCGCTTCTGTTAAGGATGTTCTTTCTTACCTTCCTTCAAATAAGCTTGATACTAACGTTTATACAGGCGTAGAAGATAACCCCAACCGTGCAACACCTGAGGTTGCATCCATAGTTGCAGGTGAAAAGTATGACGTTCACAGCGTGATTGCATCTGTTGCAGACGGCGCAAGATTTTTAGAGCTTAACGCAGGAAAATCTGCGGCAATTGTTACAGGTTTTATGACTGTTAACGGCGTTGTTGCAGGTGTTGTTGCTAATAACCCTGCGGCAAAGGACGCAAAGCTCTGCAAAGGCTGTATGAATAAGGCGGCAGATTTTATAAACTTCTGCGATGCTTTCGGAATTTCCATTGTCACTCTTGTTGACACAAACGGCTTCTGCGCTGAATGTGAAGCAAAGGGTAAGGACTTCGTTTCTGCATCCGCACGTCTTGCTGAAAGCTATAGCACAGCAACAGTTCCCATGGTAACAGTAAATGTCGGCTCTGCTTACGGCTCTGCTTTCACACTCATGGGTTCAAAAGAGCTTGGTGCTGATATGGTTATCGCACTTGACAGTGCTAAAATCGGTGTTTTAAAACCCGGTGCAGGCGTTGCTATGATGTGGACAGAAAAGATGGCCGGCGCTAAAGCTCCCATCGAAAAGAGAAAGGCTCTTGAGGAAGAATGGGAACTTCTCATGTCAACTCCTATTCTTGCTGCAGAAGCAGGTCAGGTTGATGACATTATTCCTGCAGAAGACCTTCGAGTTAAGATTGCATCTGCCCTTGAAATGCTCTCCATGAAGAGAGAGTTTGCATCCCTTTAATTAAGAATTGGTGGTGTAATTATGAATATGCAATTGTTGAATGCAGTTTCTGAATTCTATACTCAGAAATTTGATCCCGGCTCTGCTGAGGCGGTGAATAAGGCACTTTCTTTCGGTCTTCCGTTTTCCCTCTTTGGCTTTGCAGTAGTTTTCGGCGTTCTTGCGGTTATTATGTTTATCGTAAAAATTTTCGGTAAGGTTTTTTCGTCAAAAGAGGAAAAGCCGAAAGTGAAGAAGGTTGAAATGAAGCCGGAAGTAAAGGTTGAAGCACCGGCACCTGTCGTAGAGGCAGCTCCCGTAGCCGATAACGGAGGTATAGTTGCGGCAATCATGGCGGCAATAAGTGCTTTTCGCGCCTCTAACGGTGAAGGCGGCTCTTTCAGAGTAGTTTCATTCAAAAAGAGAAAGTAAATTCTATTTATAAAAGGAGATTATTATCATGGCTAAACAATATAGTGTTACAGTAAACGGCGTTGTATATGACGTTTTAGTTGAAGAAGTTGGTGCGGTAGCATCTGCACCCGTAGTTGCAGCACCTGTGGCAGCTCCCGTCGCAGCACCTGCACCCGTAGCGGCTCCTGCTCCTGCAGCAGCACCCGCAGCAGCTCCTGCCCCCGCAGCTCCCGGCGCAGGTGACCCCATCAATGCTCCCCTTAACGGTACTGTTCTTAAGATTAACGTTGAAAACGGCGCATCTGTAAAGAGCGGCGACGTTCTTTGCGTACTCGAAGCTATGAAGATGGAAAACGACATCGTAGCTCCCAGAGACGGTAAGATTACTTCTGTTGTTGCTCAGAAGGGTGCATCTGTAAATTCAGGTGACGTTCTCTTTACACTTGCATAAGTAGTTTATAGAGGTGTATTTCAATGTTTAATATTGTTGAAAGTTTGGTAAAACTGTGGAAAACAACAGGTATTTATCAGATGCTTTATACTGACGGACAGATTGATGTTGCATTTGTAAAGACACTTATCATGCTTGCAATATCGGGTGTTCTGATTTACCTTGCAATCGGAAAGGGCTTTGAACCGCTTCTTCTTCTTCCAATTGCATTCGGTATGCTTCTTGCAAATCTTCCCGGAACAGGTCTTTTCCATAAAGAATTTTTTATAAACGATTCGGGCTCTATTGACTGGGCTCTTCTCGGTAATAAGGGCGGACTTATGGACTACCTTTACCTTGGTGTAAAGCTGGGTATTTATCCCTCGCTTATCTTCCTTGCTATCGGTGCCATGACTGACTTTACTCCCCTTATCGCAAAACCCTCAAGCCTTCTTCTCGGTGCCGGTGCACAGTTTGGTATTTATGTTGCCTTTACCGGCGCTCTTGCACTCGGATTTTCTCCCCAGGAAGCGGCATCTATCGGCATTATAGGCGGTGCCGACGGTCCTACAGCTATTCTTGTTACAAAGACTCTTGCTCCTCATCTTCTTGGTGCAATTGCTGTTGCGGCTTATTCCTATATGGCACTTATCCCGATTATCCAGCCTCCGCTTATGAGACTTGTTACAACAAAGAAGGAAAGACAGATAAAGATGGAAATGTCGTCGCTCCGACCCGTTTCCAGAATTGAAAAGCTCGTTTTCCCTGTGCTTGTTGCTGCAGTGGTAGCTCTCATTCTTCCCGATGCTGCACCCCTTGTAGGTTTCCTTATGCTCGGTAATCTTCTCAATGTCTGCGGCGTTACGGACAGACTTTCAAAAACTGCACAGAATGAGCTTTGTAATATTGTTACAATCTTCCTCGGTGTTTCCGTTGGTATCACAGCCGATGCCGAGAGCTTTTTGAAGCTTGATACAATTCTCATTATTGTACTCGGTCTTACAGCATTTGCGTTCGCTACTATCGGTGGACTTATCCTCGGTAAGATTATGTGCCTCCTTTCAGGCGGCAGAATCAATCCCCTTATCGGTTCTGCAGGTGTATCTGCAGTCCCCATGGCAGCAAGAGTTGCCCAGACTGTCGGACAGAAGGAAAACCCCTCTAACTTCCTTCTCATGCACGCAATGGGCCCCAACGTTGCGGGTGTTATAGGTTCTGCGGTTGCCGCAGGCGTATTCCTCGCATCAATTCCTCACTAATGTTTTCCGATTTTTTACTCGTATCGTACTGATTCAAGAAAGGAAAAATAACAATGGCTAAAGTTAAAATAATGGAAACAGCTCTTCGTGACTCGCACCAGTCCCTTGTTGCAACACGAATGACTACAGACGAAATGCTTCCGATTCTCGATTCCCTCGATGAAATCGGTTACTATGCAATGGAGGTTTGGGGCGGCGCAACATTCGACTCCTGCCTCAGATTCCTTAATGAAGACCCCTGGCAGAGACTCAGAACAATCAGAAGCCACATCAAAAATTCAAAGCTTCAGATGCTCTTCCGCGGACAGAATATTCTTGGCTACAGACACTATGCCGATGACGTTGTTGAATACTTTGTACAGAAGTCTATTGCAAACGGTATTGACATCATCAGAATTTTCGATGCTCTTAATGACGTAAGAAACTTAAAGACTGCTATCAATGCGACAAAGAAGGAAGGCGGTCATGTTCAGGCGGCTCTCTCCTATACAACAGGCGCTACCTTTACAGAGGAATACTATGTAAAGTATGCAAAGCAGCTTGAAGAAATGGGCGCAGACTCTATCTGTATCAAGGATATGGCAGGTCTCTTAAAGCCATACACAGCATATAGCCTCGTTAAGGCACTCAAGGAAAATGTAAAGGTGCCGATTCAGCTTCATACACACTATACAGCAGGTCTTGCTTCAATGACAGTTCTCAAGGCTGTTGAAGCAGGTGTTGATATTATCGACACAGCCATGGCTCCACTCGCTATGGGTACATCCCAGCCTCCGACAGAGCCTATTGTTGCATCTCTTGCAGGCACAGAATATGACACAGGTCTTTCACTCGAAAAGCTCGATAAGGCTTCAAAGCAGTTCGATGCTTTACGCGAGAAGTATCTGGCAAGCGGTCTTCTTGACCCCAAGGTACTCAAGGTTGACGTTAACGCACTTCTTTATCAGGTACCCGGCGGTATGCTTTCAAACCTCGTTTCTCAGCTTAAGAACGCAGGTAAGAGCGATAAGCTCTTAGAGGTTCTCGAAGAAGTACCGAGAGTAAGAGCTGACGTTGGTAATCCTCCTCTTGTTACACCCTCAAGTCAGATTGTAGGTACACAGGCAGTTATGAACGTAATTGCAGGTGAAAGATATAAGATGGTTACAAAGGAATTCAAGGGTCTTGTGCGCGGCGAATACGGTAAGACACCCGAGCCTATTTCTGAGGAAATCAAGAAGATGGTTATCGGTGACGAAAAGCAGATTACATGCCGTCCTGCAGATAATATAAAGCCCGAGCTTGAAAAGTTAAAGGCAGAATGTGCACAGTATGTAATGCAGGATGAGGACGTTCTCTCCTATGCACTCTTTGACCAGGTTGCAGTTAAGTTCTTTGAAGAAAGAAAACTTACTGCTAACGGTCTTGATAAGAATACCGACACCGAGAATAAGATTACTACTGTTTAATTAAAGTATTTGGGCTGTAATTGTGTAAATAACGTCGCAATTACAGCCTTAATTCTTAAAAATTCCCGAAAGAAAAGAGTGTTTTTTCTCCTGTGAGACAGGCTCCGGCGGCAGAATATAGTCGGCAATTATAAGGTCGTCGCCGATTTTTTTGATGCACTCCCAGGGAATTACAATTGTGTTTCTTTTTAGGCTGAAGCAGCCTGACGGCAGTTCAACAACTACCGATACAATCTGCGCATTTTCAAGCTGAATGTTTATATCCACAATAAACCCAAGCCTTGAACAGTCCATACAGCTTATGACTTCTTTCTTTGATAGCTCTTCAAATGAGCATACTCTCATGTAAAATCACCCCTTTACATTTTATGCTCGCACAAGATTTTTTTACACTTTTGCGGAGGTAACAATGAACAGTTTTCCCGAAACAAATAACGAAAAATTACATGATACAGAGAATAAGGGGCACATAAATGTACTCCTTGTCGCAATATACCCGGATAATGATATGCTCTCATGGTGTGAGGATTCCCTTTCGGAGCTTCAGCTTCTTGCCGAAACCTCAATAGGGGAGGATGCCGAGAATTCAAGGTTCTTTAAGATGACCCAGTGTAAGAGTCATCCGGATGTGGCAACCTATCTTGGCTACGGAAAGGCGATAGAGGCGGGTAAGCTCTGTAGTGATAATAATATTTCTCTTGTTGTTGTTGACGGTGAAATGTCACCCTCTCAGATAAGAAACCTTGAGAAAGAAATTGTCGGCTGTTTTGAGGATAAACAAAAGGCAAACGTCAGGGTAATAGACAGAACAATGCTTATCCTTGACATTTTCGCAAAGCACGCCGTTACGGGCGAAGGTAAACTTCAGGTTGAAATCGCACAGCTAAAATATACAGCACCTCGTCTTACCGGACGTGGAATAGATCTTTCAAGACAGGGCGGTACAAGCGGCTCTATCGGCTCACGTGGCCCCGGTGAAACAAAGCTTGAGACCGACAGAAGACATATCCAAAGACGTATTCTTTCCCTGAAAAATGCCCTTTCGGAAATGGAAAAGGACAGAAGCACAAAACGGAGCAAGCGAATAAAGGGCGGCGTTCCTCTTGCTGTTATTTCGGGTTATACAAATGCAGGTAAATCCACACTTCTCAATTACCTGACAGATGCAAATATCCTTGCCGAGGATAAGCTCTTTGCAACCCTTGACCCGACGGTAAGAAAACTGACTCTTCCCTCGGGAAGAAACATTCTTCTTTCTGATACTGTTGGATTTATCTCGCGGCTTCCTCACGGACTTGTCGAGGCATTCAAATCAACTCTTGATGAGGTGAGATACGCCGATATTGTGCTTATAGTCATTGATGCTTCGGATGAAAATGCCAAGGAAAAAACAAAGGTAACAGAGGATATTCTCTCCCAGCTTGATGCGGCGGATAAGCCTACTATCTATGTCTTCAATAAATGTGACAGGCTTGAAGTCGTTCCTGCGGCAGATGCACTCAAAAATCATAGCACTGTCTGTATTTCAGCAAAGACGGGCGACGGTGTCGACAATCTCCTGTCAATGATTGACGAGGTGCTTGCAAAGTCTAAAAGACAAATAAAATTCCTTTTTCCTTTTGATATGCAGGCGGCTGTAAATAACCTTTATGAAAATGCCACCGTTGTTTCAACAGAATATATCGAAAGCGGAGTTTTAGTTGAGGCAATAGTTGACGAAAAATGTATGGGAAAGTATGAAAATTACATTTTTGATGATAAATAATAAAAAAATGTCAATTTTGAAAAAATAAAAAAAGTGTTTTTCTTTTTTGGGAAGTATAATAGGATATAAGGAGTTGATAGTATGTCAAAGGAAAGCGGAATCTATTGCGGTCTTGATGGCTTTGAGCTTTGCGAATTTGCGACACTTTCGTCAAATTCCAAGGGTAGGGCAAGAAGCGAAGACGGCGATGTTTGCGACATACGTACTCCCTTTATGCGTGACCGTGACAGGATTATACATTCAAAATCCTTCCGCAGACTTATGCATAAAACCCAGTGCTTTCTCTCACCCGAGGGAGACCACTACAGAACAAGACTTACCCATACCCTTGAGGTGTCCCAGATTGCAAGAACTATTGCAAGGGCGCTTCACTTAAACGAAGATTTGACCGAGGCAATTGCCCTTGGACACGACCTTGGTCATACTCCTTTTGGTCATGCCGGAGAGAGAGAACTCGATAAGCTGTGTCCCGATGGCTTTAAGCATAATGAGCAGAGCCTTCGTGTTGTTGATATTATTGAGCGTGAGGGACAAGGCTTAAATCTCACATATGAGGTGAGAGACGGTATTCTGTGTCATACGGGCGATGCCGAGGCTGATACACCCGAGGGCATGATTATAAAACTTGCCGACAGAATTGCTTATATAAATCATGATATTGATGATGCAGTAAGGGCAGGGGTTCTCAGCGAGAGAGATATTCCTTTCGGACTTCGTGCGGTGCTTGGCGAAACACATTCTGACAGAATTGATACTATGGTAAAGAGCGTTATCAGGGCAACAAGCAAGAATTTTAAAAACGGAATTTGTAAGGTTGCCATGGAAGCCAATATGTATGACAGTACCATGACACTGCGTAAGTTTCTGTTTGATAACGTTTACTTTAACCCTGTCGCAAAGAGTGAAGAAACAAAGGCTTGCGACATGATAAATAAGATGTATGAATATTTCTGTAAGAATGCAGATAAAATACCCTTTGAATACAGGAAAAATCTTGAAATCGGAGGTACGGTTGAAAGAACCGTCTGCGATTATATTGCCTGCATGACCGACAGATACGCCGTGCAGACATTCCAGAATTTGTTTATACCAAAAAAGTGGGCAATACTTTAATTTAGAGAATAATCGGGAGGTGAACGCATAATGGCATATCCACAAGGGTTTATACAAGAATTAAAGATGCGTTCACCTGTACAGGATGTAATAGGTCGCTATGTTGAACTAAAGAGGGCGGGACGGAATCTCGTCGGAAGATGCCCTTTTCATAGCGAAAAAACACCGTCCTTTACGGTGTTCGAGGATAATTTTCATTGCTTTGGCTGCGGTGCCGGCGGTGACGTTATCACCTTTGCCATGAGAATTGAAAACCTCGACTATAAGGATGCTGTCACATTCCTTGCTGATAGGTGCGGGATGACTGTACCTCAGGAGGATAGACGCTATTCCAATATTGAAAAGCCGAAACTTTCAAGAGAGAGAGCCTTCTCAATGAATAAGGCGGCGGCGAGAATTTTCTATGACAATTTAGCTTCCCCCGAGGGAGAGGTGGCAAGACAGTATCTTGCAAATAGAAATCTTGAGGCGGCGACAATAAAACGCTTTGGTCTCGGATACGCAAAGAATGAGTTTTATGATCTTTATAATAAACTGTCGGCGCTCGGCTATACAAAGGACGAGATAAAGGAGAATTTCCTCTGCGGCATTTCCCAAAAGAGCGGAAAACCCTTTGATATGTTCCGAAACCGTATAATGTTTCCCATAATTGATACCTCGGGAAATGTTATTGCTTTTGGCGGAAGAGTGCTTGATGACTCAAAACCCAAATATCTGAACTCCTCGGACACGGTTGTTTTCCGCAAGGGAAAACAGCTCTTTGCTTTAAATTACGCAAAGGATGTGCTTCTGGGCAATGTCGAAAGTAAACTTGTAAAGAGCGGAGAAATAATTCTATGTGAGGGGTATATGGACGTTATCGCCATGCACCAGGCAGGCTTTACAAATGCCGTAGCCACTCTCGGAACGGCGATAACCGCTGAGCACGCAAGGGTTGTTTCAAGATACGCAAAGACAGCCTTTCTTGCCTATGACAGCGACGATGCCGGAAGAAAGGCGGCCGATAAGGCAATGACACTTCTTAATGAAGTGGGTGTTGACACAAAGATTATCCGTATGCAAAATGCAAAAGACCCTGATGAATACATAAAGAAGTTCGGAGCAGAAAGCTATGCAAAGCTGCTTTCAGGCTCTGTAGGACAGATTGACTTTAAACTCAACGGTGTTCTCTCAAAGTATAATATGAATAACCCAGATGAAAAACTTAGGGCTGTTGACGAATGCTGTAAGGTAATTTCATCAATCTACTCTGAAGTAAAGCAGGATATATATATCCAAAGGCTTTCTGAGATTACGGGTGTTAAGACCGAGAGCATACGAAGTATGATAAGCCGTGACAAAAGAAAGAGTGCAGGAAAGGTAAAGGCAGAAAGACGCGCCGATACCGAAAAAAAGACAATGCACTTTGACGACAGAATAAATCCTGAGGCAATTGCAAATCCCGTGGCGGTTGAAATTGAAGAAAGAATACTCGGAATTATCCTGCTTATGCCCGAGGAATACGCAAAGTGCGATGCAATTTCAAAGGACGACTTTGTAACCTCGTTCAGTGCCAGAGTATTTGGTGCCGTTACCGATTTGTATAAAGAAAATATCACTGACCTTACGCCTTTAAATGAAATGTTCACCCCCGAAGAGGTTGCAAGAATATTTGATATGAGGTTTAAGCGTAGCGAGCTTTCCGCAAACGGAACCGCAGCGCTTAATGAGCAAATAGCGGCACTCAAAAAGGAAAAAATGAAAGCTGCCGCTAAGACAAAGAACATTTCCTCCGATGAGGATTTGATAAATCTTATTTCCAAGGCCCGAAAGGATAAGGGAATAAACTGAATGTGTTAAATACAGAATGTCGCAAATTTTGCGACTGAAAGGAAGTATAACTATGCCAAGAAAAAAGAAAGAGGTTCTCGAAGAAGCAGTGGAGGTTGTTGAGAACGGTGCTTCGGAAGAAATAGCAGATGCGGCACAGGAAGTTGCCGAAGAATCTGTCGCACAGGAAAAGCCCAAGAGAAAAAGAGCATCAAAGGCATCAAAGGAAAACGAAGCAGATGCACCCACGCCCAGAAGAAAGAACGATATTCAGGAGCTTCTTGAAAAGGGTAAGGCGAAGGGTTCTCTTACAAACGAAGAAATCCTTGAAGTTCTCGATGAAGAAGAGCTTGACGTTGAAAACATGGAAAAGCTCATGGAAACAATTGAAAATCTCGGCATCGAGGTTACAGGCTATAACGATGAATCCTTCAGCGACCTCGAAGCAGGTCTTTCAAATGTTGATTCCATGGGTGAATACTCCGATGAAGATTCCGAAAGTCTACTCGGTCAGGACGGTCTCATTATCGATGACCCTGTAAAGATGTACCTTAAGGAAATCGGTAAGGTTGACCTTTTGAACACAGAGCAGGAGCTTGAGCTTGCCGAAAAAATGGCGGCAGGTGATGAAAGAGCAAAGCAAAAGCTGGTTGAAAGTAACCTTCGTCTTGTTGTCAGCATTGCAAAAAGATATGTTGGCAGAGGTATGTTCTTCCTTGACCTTATCCAAGAGGGAAATCTCGGTCTTATGAAGGCGGTCGAAAAGTTCGACTATACAAAGGGATATAAGTTCTCGACCTATGCAACCTGGTGGATAAGACAGGCAATTACCCGTGCCATCGCAGACCAGGCAAGAACAATCAGAATTCCCGTTCATATGGTTGAAACCATAAATAAGGTTCTTCGTGTTTCCCGTCAGCTTCTTCAGGAGCTTGGCAGAGAAGCGACAACCGAAGAAATCGCATCAAAGATGAATATGAGTGTTGAAAAGGTAAGAGATATTATGAAGCTGGCTCAGGAGCCTGTCAGCCTTGAAACACCTATCGGTGAAGAGGAGGACAGCCACCTCGGCGACTTTATTCCCGATGACGATGCTCCAGCACCTGCGGAAGCGGCTTCCTATACGCTTCTTCGCGAGCAGCTTTGCGAGGTGCTTCACACCCTTACTCCAAGAGAAGAACACGTTCTTAAACTCCGCTTCGGTCTTGAGGACGGCAGAACAAGAACACTTGAAGAGGTCGGTAAGGTGTTTAATATCACCCGTGAACGCATCCGCCAGATTGAGGCAAAGGCATTGCGTAAACTCCGCCATCCCAGCCGTTCAAAGAGACTCAGAGATTATCTCGATTAACAGGTGAAAATATGAAAATAGGAATAATTGCAGCCCTCGACTGTGAAATGGAAGAATTCTGCCGTGATTTCGGTGCTGTTGACAGCGGTCACTACGGGATTTTTTCGGGCAAATGTAAGGAGCATGATGTCTATATCTGCCTTGCAGGTGTAGGAAAGGTAAATGCTGCGGCTAATACACAAAGACTTATTGACCTTTTCGGGGTTGATTATGTTATAAATTCGGGCGTTGCAGGTTGTACCTGTAATCACCTTGGTGTTTGCGACGTGGTTATATCAAAAGAGCTTACATATCACGATTTTTCGCCCCTTGATATACTTGATAAGTACGCACCCAATGCGTCGGTCTTCAAAGCAAATGAAAAACTTGTAAAGCTGGCAAATGACGCCTGCGCAAAAATTGAAGACGAAAATTTCCGCTACGATACGGGAATGATTGTAACAGGTGATATTTTCGTTGAGGACAGCACACTTGTAAAAAAATTCAGAGACAATTTCGGCGCACTCTGTACCGAAATGGAGGGCGCGGCGGTAGCACACGTATGCCTTCTCAATAAAGTGCCCTTTGTGGTAATACGGGCAATGTCGGACAACGCTGACGAAAAGGCAGATATGTCATTTAATGAAATGGCGGCTATTGCGGCAAAAAGAGCCGGCTTTGTTTCGACATATATTATATCCAATTTGTAATTTACGGAGAAATTGAAATGTTAAAGAAAAAGGATAACCGTTCACTTAATAAAAGCATAGACCTTTTGCGTATTGTCATAATGTCTGTGCTTTTCGGTGCGGTTATCCTTTTGTTTGTTTTTAAACTTGCAGTTCTTCAGATAATAGAGCATGACAGTTACTCGTCAGAGGCGGTACTCAAGACATACAAAACCCGTCCCATTGAAATGAGCAGGGGACATATATACGACAGAAACGGCGTGCTTCTTGTTTCCAATGAAAAAATGTACAATGTTGCTGTTCAGTATTCCACTCTTGACGGACTGGATTATAATACATCACTTTTAAAGTTCATTGATTTCTGTGATAAACATTCAATTGAGCTTTCTGAAAACCTTCCCGTTTCAAAAAACGCGCCGTATGTTTTTGACGAGGATTATATCTTTGATGAAACTAAGGAAAAACTGCTTAATGAGTTTATAGAGATAAATCTTCTTTCTGATGAGCCGCTTTTTGGCGGTGATGAAGCCTTTTATAACTATCTTTGTAAGCGCTACGGGGTCGAGGATATGGACACGTCTTCTGCCAGAATCAGACTCCTTGTCGGAATAAGATATGACATGGAAACCCATAGCTTCGGCTATTTTGATAACTATGTGCTTATTTCGGATGTTGATGAAAGAGTTCGCACACTTATCACCGAAAACCTCTACAGTATGCACGGAATCGTGATAGTCACAGAGGATAAACGGTATTATAATAAAAATAGTCTTGCATCACATGTTCTCGGAAGAATAGGTAAGCTCGACTCTTCCGATGTTGAGTATTATGTGAATGAAAAGGGATATTCCTACGATGAAACGGTGGGAAGAGAAGGTGCCGAGAAGGCTTTTGAAGAATATCTTCACGGATATAACGGTATAGAACGAATAGAAATTGATAAAAATAATAATATAGTTTCAAGTGAGGTTCTCAAAGAGGGTAAAAACGGATATTCCGTAAATCTCACCATCGATTCCGAAATGCAACGGATTGCAGAAGAAGCCCTTGCGGAGCAGATAGATACGGCGAGACGAATCGGACTTTCCGATTATGTTTCATATAACGGTGAGGACTGTAATGCAGGAAGTGTCGTTGTAATGGGGGCAAAAACCGGCGAGGTGCTTGCCTGTGCCAGCCTTCCTAATTATAATCTCAACACATTCTCGCTTGATATAGACTTGCTCAATTCCAATGAGGCGCGCCCTCTTGTAAACAGAGCAACGCTCGGTATTTATCCTCCCGGCTCAACCTTTAAAATTGCCACAGCCGTTGCCGCACTCTCTGAGGGTGTAATTACACCAAATACAATTATCAATGACACCGGTCGCTATACTGCCTATGAAGACTATCAGCCTGCCTGCTGGTCGCTGACCAAAAGGGGCTACGGTCATGGCTGGGTTGACTTGAGGGCGGCAATTGAGCAGTCTTGTAACTACTACTTTTATAAGGTCGCGGATGACATGGGAATTGATGCTCTTACAAAGTACGCATCACTCCTTGGTCTCGGACAGAAAACGGGAATTGAGCTTCCCGAATCCGAAGGCATCCTTGCAGGTCCCGAATACCGTGACAGCAAAGGCCTTTTGTGGAATCCCGGCGATACGCTCCAGGCGGCAATCGGGCAGTCGGATAATGCCTTTACTCCCATTCAGCTCTGCTCTTATATGAGCGCTGTTGTAAATGGCGGTAAGAGATATAAGGCTACACTTCTTAGTTCTGTTGTTGACTTTTACACGGGAGAGACGGTGTTTAAAAATAAGCCCGTAGTTCTCAGCGAGGTGGGTATTCCGTCAGACACGGCAGAGATTCTCAAAGGTGCCATGAAGTCGGTTGTCGATGAGGGTACTGCAAGCTCGGTATTCTTGAATTATGATTATGAAATCGGCGGAAAAACGGGTACTGCACAGGTTTCAAGCGGAAGCGATACTGTTTTGTTTGTCGGATTTGCCCCCTATGATGACCCTGAGATTGTAGTGTCGGTTGTAGTTGAACACGGCGACCAGAGCTCGCGTGCAACTCTTGTCGCAAAAGCAATTTTCGACTACTATTTCGGCGTAAATGAAAAAGTCGATGGAGAATAAAATGAAAAAAATAAAAAATGCAGACAAAGGTATATTGTTGTTTAAAATAGGAGCCATTCTTTTTGCATATACGACTCTTGTGCTTTTGCTCTGCATTTTTTCGCGCTCTTTTGCCGAAAGCTATTGCCGTACAGTATCTGCCTTTTTGAGATTTTTGCTCTCGACAGTTACGGGAGTTTTTCCGTTTTCGCTGGCAGAAGTCCTGCTCTTTCTTTTGCCGGTTACGTGGCTTGTATATGAGATAGCCTTAATAATAAAAAAACGTTTCAGATTCAAAAGATTTCTCATGAGGATAGGGCTTTTTATCTTTGCGGCATATTTTTTGTTTATAAATATTTTCGGTGTCTGCTACGTAAGACGGCCGCTTGAAGAAAACATGGGTTTTGAAGTTGAAGAAATTACCGGAAGTGAGCTTGCCCGTGCGGCACTTTATATAAAAGGAGAGCTTGAAAAGACAGCAGATAAAGTTGATTTTGCCGAGGGCGGTGCATCTACGAACCCTCATGAATGGAAAGCTATTAACGAAAAGTTAGACTACGGCTTTGAAAGACTTGAAAAGAAATATAAGTTTTTATCAGCAATAAATGCGGATGCAAAAAGAATTGTCCTTTCTCCCTATATGACCTATACCCATATATCGGGAGTGTTCATTCCCTTTACGGCGGAAGCCAATGTAAACACGAATTATCCCGAATATGTAGTTGCCTTTTCAACGGCACACGAAAAGGCTCACCAGAGGGGAATTGCAGGGGAGGACGAGGCAAACTTTGTTGCATTTCTTGCTTGCCTTTCGTCACAGGACGATTATCTGAGGTATGTGGCATATCTTAGTATGTACGACTATTATCTTGAGGAAATATATCTGTCCGACAGTGAAATGTATTTTGATTTATTGAATGGCACCGACCGCAGAATACTCGGTGAAATGTACGCATATTCTGTTTTCTTCGATAAATATAGGGATTCTACAGCGTCAAAGGTCGCCGATACCGTAAATGATACCTATATTAAGACTATGGGCGACAGCGAAGGCACAAGAAGCTATGGCAGGGTAGTGAAGCTCTGCACGTCGTATTTGATGCATCAAAAAAATTTCAATTAGGTTTCCGCGGCTTTCGAGCCGCGTTTTCCGTTACTTTTGACTCAGCAAAAGTAACCAAAACTGCCCACTCTGCAAAAAATTACCGCTTCGCTCATATTTTTTGCGAGCCGTGGAGGCTCATACTCAACGGCATATTTGTAAAAGCTCTAATATTCATCCCACTAATAGGGATGGTTCGCCTCGCCTTGCGAGGCCATAGCCTGCCAAAGGCAGGCTTTCTCAGACATATTAGTGAATCTTTTATATGATTTTCCGCTGTTATTGCTTAGAGGGTAAAAAGGGGCACCACGCCCCGTGTCGGAATATCAAAAATTCCGACACATGAGTGGAGCGTTTTTGGTTTCTTTTGGGGCGAGCCAAAAGAAACTCGTCACCGCAGTGACGAAATTCTTCCAAAGCAAAGGATTCCGCGCGGCTCAAGGTACGGAATTTATAAAAAAGACCATGGCAACATTAAATCACCACAGTCTTTTAATTATCTATTCCTTCTGCGCAAGACAAACCCTTTCAACCTCAAACATATCACGAAGCAGACTTGCCGAAAACTTCTGCGAGCGGAAAATCGCCGCAACTTCTTCGCCGATGTCGTAACCCACCTCAACAGCACAATAACCCTTGTCCGAAATAAATTTGTTTGCAAAATACTTTGCAATGAGCTTGTAAAAATCGAGTCCGTCGTGTCCGCCGTCAAGGGCGATTGCAGGTTCAAAAAGAACCTCGGGACTAAGAGAACTCATGTCGTCTGACTTTATATAGGGTGGATTTGAAACGATTACGTCAGGCAGAAAGTTTGGGGTGTACTCGTATATGTCGGCACATATAAACTTTAATCTCTCGGGAGAAATGCCGTGATATTCGGCGTTTCTTTTTGCGTATTCAAGAGCATCTTTTGAAATGTCCACAGCCACCGCCGTAACATCGGGTCTGTTGTTTAAGACAGCCACCGAAATACATCCGCTTCCTGTGCATAGGTCAAGTAATTTTCCGTTGCGGGGCAGTTTCTTTATCGCAATTTCCGCCAGCATTTCGGTTTCGGGTCGGGGGATAAGACAGCCCTTGCCGCAGAACATACGAAGCCCGAAAAACTCCCATTCCCCGATGATGTACTGAAGCGGCTCAAACTCAAGACGCCTTTTTACGGCACTTGTGAGCTTTTCGAGAATTTCTCTGTCAAGAACGTTGCACCTTGTTAGAAGAAGCTCGCTCTTTTTCATTCCCGAAACGGCCTGCATCATTGTTTCAAGCTCAAATGAGGCGTTGTCACTTATAAGTTGTAATTTTGGTAGATATTCTGCTTTAAATTCGTTGTATGTCATAAATAATTTCCGAGTAATTCTTACTCGGCTGTGTTTTCTTTGTCTGTGTCTTCTTTTGATTCTTGCGGGTAAATGTCGGGAAGTGCCGCTTTCAATGAGGTAATAGCAACCTCAATCTGACTTTCATCCGGCTCCTTTGTAGTAAGTCTCTGAATCCAGAGACCGGGTGCAGAAACAATCTTTACAAACAGATTGTTGTGAGTGCCGGCAAACTTTATAAATTCAAATCCCACGCCCACAACAATGGGGAGAAAGAGTAGCTTTAAAGGCACTCTTGCAATAACGGGAAGATGAATGATAAGAGCTGATGTGATAATGCCGAGGAACATCATAACAAAAAGAAAACTTGTTCCGCATCTCGGATGAAATCTTGACTGCTTCTTAACGTTTTCAACCGTCAGTTCAAGTCCTGCCTCGTGGCAGAAAATGCTCTTGTGTTCAGCACCGTGGTACTGGAAAACTCTCTTCATGTCGGGAATGAGCGCACAAAGATAAATGTAGAGAACGAATATAAGTATCTTGACTATTCCCTCGGTAACACTGAGAACAAGTCTGCTGTCGGTAAAATTCTTAACAAACTCCGCAATCTGCGCGGGAAGATAGATGAAAAGAAGCACCGCAAGACCGAGACCGAGAATTGTACCAACCGCCGAAGCGATTGCCGTTACACTCTTGCCGAATTTTTCGTTAAGCCACTTTTCAAACTTTGTTTCCTCCTCCTCAATGCCGAGCATGTCTGCCGAACGGTTGAGAGTCTTAAAGGAAAGAATCATTGTTTCAACAAAATTGACTATGCCGCGTATAACAGGAAGATTTAAGATTTTGTGCTTTGTTCTTATAGACTCGAAAGGATTTACCTCTGTTGTAATATTCCCGTCAAGGCCTCTGACAGACAGTGCCACAAGGTCCTTCGACTTCATCATGACACCCTCAAGCACAGCCTGACCGCCGACAGTTCCGAGACGGCAGGAAAGGTTTTCGTTTTTATTGCTCATAATATAATCACCTTAAGATTTTAATACAAATATTATACAGAATAATAATCAATTGTATGGGGACAAACTGTTGAATTAAAGTAAACATCTAAGTAATAATTATTGAATATTTTTCGCAATTTATATTATCAAACGTTTAATGAACCGGGTGTTGTAAGATAATACAAAAAAATTCGTCAATTTGAATAATGTTTTTGTATACCCCTTGAAATAAGAATAGAAATGTAATATAATAAAAGAAAAGGGCAGGTGGACATTTAATGTCGAACTTCACAACTTTTAAGTATGAAACCAAAAGAAACAACCTCTTTCTGCGTGTTTGCAAGGGTCACTTTGCAACCAATGACAGACACAGCAACTACTATATAGATGTTGTGGCGCAGAAGGCAAGACTTTCCGAAGCAAAGGCTGTCGCACAGGAACTTAGCTCCTACTATTATCAGTCAACTATTGTTGATACAATTCTTTGCCTTGACGGCACAGAGGTTATAGGTGCGTGCCTTGCAAATGAACTTACAAAAGCAAATTTTGTGAGCATGAATGCCCATAAGTCGATTTACGTTGTTTCTCCTGAAATAACAAATTCAAGCCAGATTTTGTTCCGTGACAACATTGTGCCCATGATTGAGGGCAAGAGTGTGATGCTTCTTGCGGTTTCCTATTCCTCGGGCAGAAGCGTTGAGGCAGCCATTGATGCTGTAAAGTATTACGGCGGCTCTGTTGTGGGTGTTTCTGCAATATTCTCGACTGCTGAAAAATCAAAGGCAGGTCATCCGATTTATTCCTGCTTCAACCCCGATTTCCTCGGTGATTATCAGCACTTCAATCCTCAGGAATGTCCCATGTGTAAGGCAGGGCAGAAGCTCGATGCGCTGATCAATGGTTTTGGTTATTCGCTTCTTAAATGATTACAGGTATTTGCCCCCGACCGAAAGGTCGGGGGATTGTTTTGCATTTTTTTTGGGAGAGAGTTTCGGCACTGCGGTGCCGACCATATTTTGGCCCGCCCCAAAATATGGAAAAAACGCTCCACTTATGTGTCGTGACTTTTAGAGGTCACGACACGGGGCGTGGTGCCCCCTTTTAACCCTCTAAGGAATATTTGTAAAAGTTTAAGTTTTCTTTACACTAATAAATGTGGTTTGCCTCGCAAGGCGAGGCTATAGCCTGCTGTATGGCAGGCAAATGCAGGTGGAGTGGTGAGAGAAAGATATAAGTTTTATTTACTCCTGCGTAGAGAATAAAAAAAGAGCCGCCGCGGCTCGTGTCGAATGTTATGGAGCGAAGCGGAGTTTTCGACACATGAGCGGAGCGTTTTTGGTTTCTTTTGGGGCGTGCCAAAAGAAACTCGCTTCCGCAGAAGCGAAATTCTCCCCCAAAGTCGACCGAAAACGTGGTCCGCCGTATGCGGAACCCATAACTTTTTTTATATTCATATTGAAAATCATTTTCCTTTGTGATACAATAACTTAAAAGGCGAATACTTTGTTTTTGAGGTGTATTATAAATGAAGAGACTGAATGAATGTCTTACAGACAATTACGGTAGTTATATATTGCCATTTTTCTGGCAGCACGGCGATTCCCATGCGCTTCTTCGTGAAGAAATTGACGCTATGCAAAGAAGTGGTGCTAAAGAATTCTGCGTTGAGAGCAGAATTCACCAGGATTTCTGCAAGGATAAGTGGTGGGAGGACTTCGGCTTTATCTTAGAAGAGGCGAAAAGACGGGACATGGGTGTGTGGCTTCTTGATGATAAGCAGTTTCCCTCGGGCTTTGCTAATGGTGCCGTTAGCGCAACACCTGAGCTTCAGAAGAAGCATATAGAGCTTTTGTTCAAAGATGTAGTCGGCCCCAAAAAGGATGCGGCAGTGGTATTGCCAAAGATAGATGAAGCAAACGAGAAAATTATAAATGTCGTTGCTTTCAAGAGAGTGGACGATAGCACAAATGAGCTTTGCGAGGGCGAGCCAATTCCCCTCATGCAGAACGTTTCCGACGGACTTTTGTTTTTTGATATTCCCGAGGGAGTATACAGAATTTTCTATGTAATTGAAACACGCCTTCAAAAAATGGGTGCAAGAATGCACCTTTGTGATATGCTTAATATTGACTCCTGCAGACTTATGCTCTCACAGGTCTATGAGCCGCATTATGAACATTTCAAGGAATACTTCGGCAATACCTTTAAGGGCTTTTTCTCGGATGAACCCTGCTTCGGTAACGAGGCTTCAACCGGCTATTCGCCTTTAGGAAAAGAGAATGTTGTTCTTCCTTACAGCGATGAGCTTGTTTGTATGCTTTCTGAAAAATGTAAAAAGTCACGCGAGGAAATTCTCTGTCTTTTGCCCTTTTTGTGGTGTAATCATTCGGATAAAAATCCCGAAATCAGATACTATTACATGGACTGCGTTTCCGAGCTTTATAAGAGAAACTTTTCGCTTCTTCTCGGTAACTGGTGCCGTGAGCATGGAGTAATGTATATCGGTCATATCATCGAGGATGTAAACTACCATATGCGCCTCGGTGTCGGTGTCGGTCATTACTTCAGAGCAATGGCAGGTCAGGATATGTCTGGTGTTGATATTGTTCTCAATCAGATGATACCGGGCTTTAATGACCATATACACGCGGCAAACGTCGGTGTAAAGAGGGCAGACCCCGAGTTTTACAGATATACACTTGCAAAGCTCGGCTCATCCGACTCCCACCTTGACCAAAAGAAAAAGGGCAGAGCACTGTGCGAAATTTTTGGTGCTTTCGGCTGGGCGGAGGGTGTGCCAATGATGAAGACCCTTGCAGATAATATGCTTGTGTCGGGTATAAATCATTTTGTTCCCCATGCCTTTACAAACAGATACCCCTGTCCCGACTGTCCGCCTCACTTCTACTGCGGCGGAAAAAATCCCCAGTTTGATGCTTTCTCAGACCTTACAAAATATATGCAGAGAATGTGCCACCTGCTTTACGGCGGACAGCATGTCAATAATGTTGCGGTGCTCTATAACTGCGATGCCGACTGGATTGCGGGAGAGCATGACCTTTTCCAGAAGGTTGCAAAAATCCTTGTGCAGAATCAGATTGACTTTGACTTTGTACCCCTGGATTCTTTAGAAAATCTCAATTTCAAAGACGGCGGCTTTGTTATTGGCGACGAGTGCTTCAAGACTATTGTCGTTTCACGCTCGGCTGTTCTTCCCAAAAAGCTCATTGAAAAATTGAATGTTCTTTCGGAAAACGGTGTTGAGGTAATATTCTGCGAACATCTTCCCGAACGTTTTGCCGACAGCGATGAAAAGATGAATTGCGATGGCTTTACCACCTCAAAATATGATGAGCTTCCCAAGGCTCTTGACAAGTACAGGGACATCACTCTTTCCAAGGAATGTAAATACCTGCGCTACTATCACGTAAAGAACGAGGGTAAGGATGTTTATATGTTCAGCAATGAGGACATATACAATGAAATCTGCGTTGATATTACCCTTTCCCACGGCGGAGAGTACATAAAGTACGACGCATGGAATAATAAAACCCTCTGCGGCAAGGCAGACGGCAATAAAATTTCCCTTAAACTTCTCCCATCTCAGGCTTCTGTGCTTGTGTTTGAAGAACACGGACAGCAAATCACGGACTTTTACCGCGACTATGAAACTTCACCCCTTTGTGCCGAATGGAAAATCAGCATAAGCAAGGACGGGGATGAGTTTTCCGAATTTGACACGACAAGTACACTTTATAACCTTGCAAGAAAAATCCCCTCATTCTGCGGAAAGGTAAGATACGAAGCTAAGGTGAATTTTGATAAGGTTCCCGAAAAGATTTCGCTTGGCAGTGTCGGTGAAATTGCAAGCCTTTATGTCAACGGCGAAAAGTGCGAGGATGCTCTGTTTGTTCCTTATATCTTTGATGTTAAGGATAAGTGTAGGGCAGGGGAAAATGAAATTGTTGTTGAGGTTGTAACAAACCTTGCTTACCGCGAAAGAGACAGCGCTTCAACCTATCATTCACTAATGCCCATGGGCATGACAGGACCCGTTGAACTTAAATTTTAACTTGATTGGAGAGTATTTATGAACGAAGAAACACTTCGCTCCTTGCAGTTTGATTCTGTAAAGGATAAATTTATAAAAGCCTATAATGATGCAATAACTCGTCAGGGAAGCAGAGAGCTTCTTGACTGGATAACAAACAAGACGGACTTTTTTGTAGCTCCCGCAAGCTCAAAATTCCATAACGCCTTTGAGGGCGGACTCTGTGAGCATTCCCTCAATGTTTATCAGGCTATGATTGATAGATATAATGACGGCAAACCCGATGAATCCATGGCAATAGCCGCACTTCTTCATGACCTTTGTAAGGCTGAATTCTATAAGGTCAGCCAGAGAAATGTTAAGAACGAAGCAACGGGCCAGTGGGAAAAGGTAAACTATTACACAATAGAGGATAAATTCCCATTTGGTCACGGCGAAAAGAGCGTGTTCCTCATTGAACGCTTTATGCGCCTCAAGGTTGAGGAAGCTATTGCAATCCGCTGGCACATGGGCGGCTTTGACGATGCAGCACGCGGCGGAAGCTACGCCATAAACGGAGCCTTTGAAAAGTATCCGCTCGCAGTAAAGCTTCATATTGCTGACATTGAGGCAACATATCTTATTGAAAATATATAAGTAATAATGTAAATGAATATAAACAAGACACATCAAAAGAGATGTGTCTTGTTTTCTGTTAAAAAATAATCCGACCTATTTCAAGCTGATATTTGATGTGTGCTCCTCTGTATTAAATTATAGAAAATCAGAATTGCTAAAACTTTTTCTGTACTTTAAAGGAGGGATTCCAACTTCTTTTCTGAAAATTCTGATAAAGTAGTTAGTGTCGTTATAACCGACAGATTCAGCTATAAGTGAGATGCTGTAAGTTGTTTTTTGCAATTTTTGCTTTGCTTCTTCGATTTTGAGATGCCTAATGTATTCTGTTGGGTTTTTACAGGTTGAATTTTTAACTGTCTTAAAAAGCATGTTGGATGAAATACCTATATTTTTACAGATGTCTCGTGGCATGATGGGTTTTTCAATATTTGCGAGAATAAAGCGTTTTACTCTATAAAAAATTGTATCAGATGACTTTTGAATTACATAGGAAAGATTCATGTATTCAATAAGTACTTTTAGTGTGTTCATGCAGTATACAATTTTGTCATGGGAGCAAATGGTTGTTTTCTTAAGGCTATTGCGTAGTTCCTCTTTGAATTCGAAACTTTCCGGAATGGTGTTGATACTGTTATGAATTTTTTCAAGATTTTCTTCTTCCGCTATTTGTCCCAGCATAAGATAGCCAACAATTTCGTCTTCCTGAAGGATCGGAAGTATTGCTTCTGTAAGTCCCATATGGCAGCAGTATTGATGTGGTTCCTTTGTTGTGTTAACTTCATCAAGACCATTTTTGTCGCACTTAAGACAATTTAAATATAAAGTTCTGTTTTTTCGTACGTTTTTGCAAAACTCAGAATGAATTGCGGGAAAAGAGAATATGTTGTTTTTATTTTCATCCCAAAGACTGAATTCCATTCCTGCTAACTTGAAAAAATCAGTACATATTTTTTTTAATTCTTCAATATTTATATCCATACATTACACCCTTTTCTATTAATATAATAATATTAAATTTTATATTTTCAATGCCAAAAATACAAAATAATATGATGGATATTGTTAATTCAATTGATATGTGCTATTTTTGTCTTTTTAAAATACTATTATTTATTAAAAAAATCCCTTATAATTTTCTTGTAATTAATTTTAGAGGAATGAGTGTAATGAAAAATAGCAAGTGGTATGAAAAAAATTACAGACGTCATTTACTTGATATGCACATTGCAGACTGGGATGAAAGTTTTCTTTCGGAGTTTTCAGCTGAGACATATTTTGAAAACTTAAAACGTGCTAATGTTACCTGTGCAATGTTATATTATCAGTCTCATGCAGGACTTTGCTATTATCCGACAAAGTCTGGTAAAATGCATGGTGCTTTCATCGGTAAGGAAGACGAAATGAAAAAGCTCACCAATATGTGCAGAGCAAATGGTGTTGCTGTTGTAGGATATTATAGCCTTAACTATAATACCTGGGCGCATGATGAACATCCGGAATGGAGAATGATAGAAGTTGACGGATGTTCCAAAAGAGATAAACCTTATTCCGATATTCCTCAGAGCTTTGAAAATGCAGGTGGAAGAAGATACGGTCTTTGTTGCCCGAATAATGACGATTATCTTAACTTTGTATATAAACAGATTGATGAAATGATTGAATATTTTACGCCCCACGCGTTTTTCTTTGATATGCTTTTCTGGCCTCATCAGTGCTATTGTAAACACTGCCAGAAGCGATGGAAGGATGAAACGGGAATTGACGGTCTTCCTACATCCTTTGATGAAAACGATCCTATGTGGAAACTTCATTATGAGAGAAGAAATTTCTGGATCGGGGAGTATGCTGAAAAGATTACAGCATATGTACATTCAAAGGCTCCGCATCTTACAGTTGAACATAATGTTTCGGCTGCTGCAAAGGGCGGATACTTCGGTACCTGCAATAAGGTCAATAATGTTAGTGAATTTGCAGGTGGCGACCTTTCGGGGGGGCTTCTTGAAGAATCGGTTACATGTAAAATGTATTCTGGAATCACAATGAATCAGCCTTTTGAATATATGTTCCCAAAGTGCGAACCCAGCCTTTATAAGCATACACTTACAAAAACGGATGATCATATAGAAGCAGCTGTATTCCTGACTGCGGCTCACCATGGCGCGACACTTGTTATTGATGCAATTGATCCTGTCGGAACGATGAACATAAAAAGCTTTGATGCAATCGGCAGAGCCTTTGCAAAGCAGATACCTTATGAAAAGTATTTTGTTGGTGAGAGCATTGCTGATATTGCAGTGGCTTATGGACTTGAAAGCAAGAGTTTCGGGCTTCTTGGCAATAAGTATACAAACCATGATACTGCGGTTTCTTTTATCAAAAACATGATTGAGGCGGGCATACCGGTAGATGTAGTAAGCAAGAGAAAGGATATGTCAAAATACAAGATGGTATTTGCATCATGCCTTTGGCAAGATGATAAAGAGCTTATTGATTCACTTCTTGAATTTGCTGAAAATGGTGGAGTCCTGTATGTCGGTGGTGCCGAAAACAAGCCACTCGTTGAGAAAATTACCGGCGGTAAGGTTGTTGGTATGACAACAAGTAACGCAAATTATTTAGAACCCAAAAATGAATTTGTAGAACTCTTTGAAGGTTTTGACCACGATTATCCTTTGCAGCTTGACGGCTATGTTCCGCTTATAGAACTTGATAAAAGTAATGGAAATGTCAGAGTACTTGCAACACTTACAGAGCCTTATACCAAGCTGAACGATACAAAGTTTGCTTCAATTCACTCAAATCCTCCCGGAATTCATACAGATTACCCGACTGCACTTGAGATTGATTATGGTAAGGGTAAGATAATTTATCTTGGATGCCCTATTGAAAACGAAGGTTACATAATTTATCAGAAAATTATTAGAAACCTTATAGACAGATATGTGGGTCTTTCAAACCTTTCTGTATCGACAACCTCTCCGACAGATGTTGAAACTGTGGCGTTTAGAGATGGCAATGATTTTTACATCAATAACGTACTTCTCTATGACCCAAAGAATAAGCCGCATATTCCGTCATTTGAAGTAAGAGTTAAAACCGAATCAAACCCCAAACGAGTACTTATTTTACCGGATGAAACGGAGGTTGATTTTGTTTTTGATGGTAAGTTTACGACGTTTACCACAAGGGAAACAAAAATATTTGATATGTATAAAATTGAAATTTAATCATAAAAATGTCCTGACACCATTTCGGTGTCAGGATAAGGTGTTTTTTGTATATTGATTTACAATGCATCAAACATATCGGCAAGACGTCGTGCCGATTTTGCAAGGTCGCATATGCCATCCTTAGCTGTCTCGGGCGTGAATTTTGTAAGGTAGGTCGCTGCTTCAAGAGTAAATTCTCCAGAGTAGTTTATTTCCTTGAGAGCTTTTACAATAGGCTCAAATTCTATATTCATGGAAAAAGGTATCTCGTGATTGTCGTTGAGCTTGTCGTTGTCGTGTATGTGAAGAGCCTGAAGTCGCGAGCCGAGTTCCTTTACCATTTCTACGGCAGTTGTGTCCGAGCCCTTCATTTCTGCGTGTCCGATGTCAAGACAAGCAACAAAATATTCGTCGTTAACAAGGTCGAGATGTTCGTTGAAGCTTTTCGGTGTTGCACAGGAAGCAAAGCAGGAGTGTCCCTTTGCTTTGTCCCAGTCCCACATGTTCTCTGTTGCAATTTTTACGCCGTAGCTTTTTGCAAAGGGTAAAATTTCGTTATACATTTCGGCATTGCCTTCTGGACTTATCGTACAGTCGGGATGAATAACGCAGATTTTTCCACCTGCTTCAGCGGTACATTCAATAGCTCTTTTAAAATACGACCTGACGTCAGGTACATCACTCGGGTATGGAGCATGAGACTGATTGCAGTATATTCCATTGTCAAGACCTATATTTTTTAGTTTTCTTGCATATTTAAGATAATCGGGTCCCAAAAGATTTTTATCCCTGTATTCAAATATGGGAGTTTTTCCGTTGTCCCAGTTCCACGCAACAACATCAATAAGCTCGGTTATTGAAAAATCCCATGCATCAAAACCAGCCTTTGCTATGTATTCAACAGCCTTTTCGTGACCAACAAGCTTGTGGAGTGAAGCTGTTTCAGTTGAAATCTTCATACCAATATCAACCCTTTCAGAAGTTTATTGTTTTGAGTACGCTATCCGAGAAATCAACCGTATGCTTTGTTATAACTGAGTCTTTTGCAATACAGAATGTAACATTTCCTTTGCCTTGAACAGTCGCTTGGTTACAATTTACAGATATTACTTCGCCGTCTTCACTTTCGGGCCATACTGCGACCTTGTTGTTTGTCACAACTTTGATGAGCACCCCGTAAGGAACATCAATGTTGTAAATCTTATCAGAAATTCTTAGAGAAGCAACTCTGTTTTCGGTACTTGCATTGTACCAGTCAACAGCAAGAAAATACATATGCTTGTCGCCGTTTTCCTGGGTGTAGCAACAAAACTCAACATCATTTTTGCATGATGCCCAAACGGTTTCTTGTGCAAGTATTTCGTTAGTAAGTTCTCTTAACCTTTCTCTGTAAGCACTTTCTATGTCGGCAGGATATCCGTTTGTATCAAAGAGATAAACCGTACCTTTTCCAATGTTGTATTTGCAAACTTCCTTTGTTTCTTTGTTTTCGCCAAAAATTTCAGGACAGTAGTCAAACTTCATGTTGCCGCTTCTTACATCAGCTATATTTGTGGTCGATGTAAGATGAGAACGTGTCATGAGCACCTTGCCACCTTTTTCTACATACTTCAGAAGCTTTTCCTTGTCTTCTTGTGTGAACTTGTTGTAGCCCATAAAAACAAGGAGTTTGTAGTCGTCAAATGTAGACTGTTTTGATTCGGCAGGAATGATGTCAACGTTACCATAAGGAGTTCCTGAGTAGAATCCGAGCGGTCTGTCCTTGGGACAATCGTATGTATAAAGAACTTTTCCCGGGTCTGTAACGGGGTAAAATTCGTTTGCAATGTCCCAGCTTTTTTCTGCAGAGCCGAATGAAGCGAAGGTGTACCAGATTTTATTCTTTCCGAACATTGTGATTCCGTCATCTCTGCCATGAATAAGCGCAATGGGGCAGTAGAACTTACCGCTTCTTGTGTGTGAAGAAACATATCTGTAAAAATCGCTTTGCTGCTTCAGGTGAGCCTTGCACGCTTTGCTGAAACGGTGATGATGTTCGTAACCTTCTTCAAGATGCCAGAGCCCTTCCTCTGTGTTGATGTCTGTTACACCGAGCATGTAACAGGTGTAGAGAGCAAGTCGGTACCTCTTATAACGTTCAATGCTTTCGTGAGGAGTTGTTGACCACTGAACTGCATTGTGAGCACCAAAACCCTTCATGTTTTTGTCCTTGGCAACACCTCTCAGGAATCCTAAAAGAATTTCCATGTTGGAGTACATTGTTTCGGCACTGAGCCACTGAAGTCCGCCTTCAGCAAAATACTTGAATGTACAGGCAGGACCTGTGTGGCGTGGGTAAGACTTGCCGAGGATTTCATGAAGCTCGTTTATGACCTTTTTTCGTGCTTCGGAGTAGTCAACAAGGGGAACACTCTTTCGTGAAAAGACGATAAGCTTTTCGCCTGAATAGTGAAGTGCTTTTTCGTGACCGCGGATTCCGACATATTTCGGGTTTTCCTTCCATGTGTAGTACATGTGTTCCTCGCCCTGTTCGTCGGTTATGTTGTTGATGACTCTTTCAATCCAGTAGCATAATGCGCCGTCAACCTCGCCTGCCTGTCGTCCCAGATAATGCTCGCCTGAAAGCATTTCGTCATCGGGCTGTGCGGCAAGACCCGGAACTTCACGTCCGTCGAGACACAGAGCATACTTGATTTCAAGCTCGTTCATAAGTCTGACAAAGTATTTTATTACGTCGGGCTTGAGTTCCTTAGTGCCGGCCCAGCGATAGCATGGACGAAGAGATATATAGTTTCCGACACCGTTTTTTATGTACCACATGAGGTATTCTTCGGTTTCTTCCATTTCCTGAGGAATGTAAATCATGTCGGAGGTACCCGTGATGACATTGTCGTTTTCTTTTATCAGGATGTTTTCTATACAGCCTGTTGTTTCAAAGCCGTCTGAAGAAAGGGTGAACCTGACATTTCGGTCGGGTTTTAAGCATTTTACGGTTATGCCGTGAAGTCCTTTTTCTTCAAAGAAATATTCATTGCCCGAACAGATGCTGTCGCTGTCGGATGTAAGTTTTACACGAGTGTTTTCTTTAGATGTTCTTATAAGAACTCGCGCATTTCCACCGGAGGGAGCATATTCCGAAACAGAAACAATGTCAATGACATCGTCGGGCTGCTCAAGAATTGCAAGCTCGTAGAAAGTGTAGGGAAGAGGTTCGTGGTAATCGGAAATGAGGAAAAATTCAATTTTGTTTTCCTTTTTTAAGAGATGCGTTGGCAATAGCTTTTCCCACTCTGCAAATCGGTGAACCCTTTCAAAAATTTCACCTTCGAAAATTTTTTCTCCATTTAGCTTTATAATAAATTCGGGAAGCTCTTTTCTGCTGATAAACTGACCTGTCCAGTCAAACAGAGTCATGCCCGAAATGGGTTCGGCAAATGATGGGAGCATATTATGAATACCACATGATAGCTCAGGGTGTTCAATGTAGCATTTTCCCGTGTAGTTTCTGCCTTCAATAAATACGCATACGCATGCAGTGTCAAGAGGAATGTTGATTTCTTCAAGCAAATCTTTGTAGTCGTAAGTGCCCTCGGGAATGCTGATGATATATGTCTTGTCTGATGGAACTGTTACGTCTCGTCTGCTGACACCCTCACGCTTGAGACGGATTTCAAGACGCATCTGCACAAATCCGCCCTCGTTTATAGTAAGGTTTTCGGATTTGACTCTGAGTCCGGCTTTCCATGTTTCAAGAAGAGGCACAACAGGAATATATACGGCTTCGGGTTCCCACAGTACCTTTTTGTATACTCTTTTTATGTAATTAAAAGGTTTTTTAGCTGAAAAATCAAGACAGTATCTGTCAATGCCGGCTTCTTCATGGTTGAGACCATCTGTAATGTCTCTATAAATGTATCTTCCGTCAGGCTCGTCCTTCCACCAGTAAAACTGTGATGTTTCGCCGACTGCAAAAATTTTATAGCGCTTTCCTTTTTTTACATCAAGAGAAAAATCAAACGCCGCACCGTCTTTTTTGGGACGTATGGTTATACCTTTTTCATCATTGTATATGCCAAAATATTTTTCCATGTTGTCACCCCCAAGTTAAAATAACAACCAATATATATTTACAGCAATTATATATTACGGCTTAATAAATGTCAATAACGAATTTAAATTTCTATGCCTCTGAAACTATAATTTCAAAGCAGTCGCTTTCAGACACTACAACAAATCCCTCGCATGCCTTTGGAATAAGGTAAGAATCTCCCTTTTTGATTTCATAATCCTCACCGCCGCAGGAAATTTTTCCCATGCCGTCAAGACAGATAATGCTCTTCATGCTGCCTTCTTCAAAATATGCACTTTTGCCTTGTGCAAGATTGTATTTTATAACGCTGAAAAGCTCGCACTTGCAGAGAATTTCACATCTTTCTCCATCCTTTTCGGAAACAACCTTGCCCGAAACAAAATCATCGGGAAACTGTGTTTTGATAACCTCTGAAGCCTTTTCTATATGAAGCTCTCTCTTTTTGCCGTCCTTTCCCACTCTGTCGTAGTCGTAAAGACGGTAGGTGGTGTTGGAATTCTGCTGGATTTCAGCAATTACAATTCCGTCGCCTATTGCGTGAACAAGACCTGCAGGGATAAAGAAGCAGTCGCCCTTGTGAACATCGGCATAATTTAACATTTCCGAAAGAGAGCCGTCGTTGTTCGCCTTTTCGATTTCACTGAAGGTCGGTGCTTTCTCGCCCTTTAGACCGTAAACGAGCTTTGCACCCTCTTTGCAGTCCACAATGTACCACATTTCTGTCTTTCCTGCATCAAGACCGTTTGCCTTTGCGTAGGCATCGTCGGGATGTACCTGTACAGAAAGTCTGTCGTTTGCGTCAATAAATTTTATAAGCAGGGGGAAGGCATCAAAATCTCCGCAGACGTTCTCTATACCGTTTTCGTTTATGTAGTCGCCAAGGGTTTTGCCCGAAAAGAACCCATTTTCGATGATGTTTTCTCCATCGGGACGGCTTGTTGTAAGCCAGGCTTCTGCAATGTTTTCGTCATTACTTTCAAAGCCGAAATGTTCTTTTAAGTAGTTTCCGCCCCATATGATTGACTTTGTGACGGGCGCGAGTTTTAGTGGATAAAATTTCATAATAAAAAATCTCCTCTGTGTGAATTATTTTAGAAGAATCGTTAAATACTACTTGTACCAAATAAAAAAGGAGTAATGATTTATGTCAAAAAAGAATTCCAAAAATAAGAACGAACAGAACTATTCCGATAAGCAGAACAACTGCCCTTCAAGCAAGAACGAGAATACGCAGAATCAGAATAAGAACGAAAATAAGAATCAGAATCCTTCTTCAAAAAACGCAAAGTAAACCATTTTCTCTCTCCTTAAAGCCCTCCGGGGCTTTTTTTATTATACCTTTTTTTTACGTTGTTTTCAATATCTAAAAACAAGTTTTGTAAAATAGTAAATTTTTTGTACACAATATTAAATTTTTTCAATATTAGAATTGATTTTCATATAAAAGATGGTATCATAAACTTATAGGAGGTAATGTTATGAGAATTACACATGCAGCTGACCCTTTTTTGAATAAGCAGCCTGAAATTACTTTTACCAAGGAATTGTCAAGTCCCGTTCATGAACAGTGTATGCCGAGATGGAATGAGATTCCTGCCTCAGAGAATGAGGTTGATTTTTCAAAGGTTAATCTGATTTTTGATTTTGAAGATGAGCTTCTTGAAACTGCGTATGACGATTTCAGAAAGTTTTTGTCGGTTTCACAGGTTGAAATATGCCCAAATGGCAAAAAAATTCATGTTGTCAAGGGTGAAACCGATTGCTTTGAGGCGTATAGAATAATTGTTGACGAAAGCGGTTGTACAATTGTCGCTGCCGATACCGAAGGAATAAGACGTGCCCTTGTCTTTGTTGAAGATGAAATGCAAAGGCGCGAGGGAAGTATTCTTAAAATCGGAGAAATCAAGAGAAAACCACACATAACAGCAAGAATTTCACGCTGTTACTTTACTCCTGCAAGCTGTACCACAAATGAAGAAAAAGAAAATGAACTTAGTGATGATATAGATTACTATCCCGACGAATATCTTAATCGCCTTGCTCATGACGGAATAAATGCACTCTGGTTAGGGGCTACACTTCGTTTTCTTGTTAAAAACGACAGAGTTCCCGAGTATGGCAAGGATGCTGAAAAGAGAATGGCAAAGCTTAAGAGCGTTGTGGCAAAGTGCAGACGTTACGGAATTAAGGTTTACCTTTTTGCTGTTGACCCGGCATCAAGCTATGAAAACCCCGATCTTCTCAATCACCCTGAAATTATGGATGACCCTGAGGTTGATTGCGGTATAAGATTCCTTTGCCCGTCAACGGAAGGGGGAGTAGCTTATATGCGTGAAGCTATTCAGCAGGTGTTCAGAAACATTCCCGACCTTGCAGGTTTTATCAATCTTTCGACCGGTGAATCTCTTTCGCATTGTGGCTCAAGAGATGTTCTTACATGTAGAAGATGTAAGAAGAATTTTGGTACTCTAGGTAATACGCTTGCATATGCCGAGAAGATTTTTGCCGATGCTATTCACGAGGTATCACCAGACGCTGAGTACATAAGCTGGACCTATGGACAGAGATATTGGAATACACCCGATACAATTGATGCCTGCAATTGCCGTGATAAGATCGTTAAGCACCTTGTAAACTTTGAAGATGGGGCAAAGGTAGAACAGCTCGGAAAAGAACGCATTGCTTATGACTATTGGTTGTCCTTTGCAGGTCCCGGCGAGCTTTTTAAGACTTGCCTTGAAATCAATAAAAAGCGTTCAATTGATACATGGGCAAAGATTCAGGTTTGCTCATCTCATGAAATATCGACAGTTCCCTATGTTCCCGTTCCCGGACTTCTTTACGAAAAGTATAAGTATATGTACGAAAACGGTGTACATGGCGTTATGCAGTGCTGGTTCTTCGGAAATTATCCCTGCCTTATGAATAAGGCGGCAGGAGAACTGGCATTTGAGCCATTTTTTAACGATAAGGAGAAGTTTCTTGAGCATCTTGCAGGTATTTATTGGGGACGTGATGCAAAGCTTGTGGCAAAAGCTTGGGATTTGTTCACAGAGGGCTATAAGAATTTTCCTGTTGGTGTAATGTTTGAGTGGTACGGACCTATGCAGGATTCGCCTGCCGCCCCACTTCACTTAAAACCCGTTGACAGAACCCTGTCATCCACCTGGCTTCTTAATGAAATGTCAGGCGGTGACAGAATAGGAGATTGCCTTCTCAACAGCCATACTATTGATGAGGCTGTAACACTCACAACAGAGCTTGTACGACTCTGGAATCTTGGTTGTGAAGAACTTTCAAAAATCAGCCTTTTGGACAACAAAAACAGAACTGAACAGATGAATGTCGCAAAGGCGATAGGTCTTATTTTTGAAAGCGGCCGCAATTCATTCAGATTCTATGGACTCAGAGGTAAGCTTGGTTTGGGTGAAGGGGATGCAAAGTCACTCCTTTCGGAAATGAGAAAAATCGTTGAACGTGAAATTGAAATTTCCACATCACTCGTACCGCTTTGCCGTAATGATAACAGAATCGGCTATCATTCCGAGGCGCACGGCTTCAAATTCTTCCCTGAAAAACTTGAGTGGAGAGTTGAAAAGCTTCGTGAGCTTCTTGAAACCGAATTTGTTGAGGTTGAACAAAGGGTTGAAAATGGTCTTGTTCCTCTTGAATATTACTATGGTAAAGAGCCCGGTTCGAGAGTTTATAAAATAAAGAGTGATAATATTGAAGATGCCGAGTGGATGCCTTTTATCTGTCCTGACGGCACAGAAAGTAAGAATACCTTCCTTAGAATTGCATCATCCTCAGGTGTAAACACTATTGAATTTTGCGTAAATGGTGCAGATGGAATTCTTTTGCAGCCTGAATTTACAATGTTCTATCTTACAGCACCCATATGGCTACAAAACGCAACAGCATCGCTCAGACCAAATATAAAGTTTGCATATGGACTATTTGAGGATAGAGAAGATGAGTGGCTTTCTAAGTTCAAATTCGTTTGCAGAAAGGACGCAGATAAGTATTATTATGCAATTTCATATAAGCCTGAGGATGTGGGTTCTTCAATAGATAAACCGTTCAGATTCAATGCGAGGCGCGGTCTTTATAGCGGTGAAGCTACCGGAAAGGCTGATAATGTTATTCCGAGACTTGGCATAGGCCCTATTGCACCCGAACAGTTTTTATTTGTTATTCCAAAATAAATTTTGATATTATTTTACTTGACAAAAAGTGTTTTTTGTGATAATATATCAACGTTGCAAAAAGCACATGCAGGTATGGCGGAATTGGCAGACGCGCTAGATTCAGGTTCTAGTGGGGCAACTCGTACAGGTTCAAGTCCTGCTACCTGCACCAAAAAGCCGCTGATTTCGTTACAGAATCAGCGGCTTTTTTAGTTAAAGGAGTGTTTTTTTTGAAGGAACTTAACTATCAGTTCAGACGTGACCTTGCACAGGTACATAAGCCTGACAGACGGGATATGGAAAAAAAGGTAAAATCAGGGCAGGTTGAGATTGACTCATCCTGGACAATCGCCATTCCACGCGACTGTGATATAGTAATGCAGAACGCGGCACGTGATCTTGAGGATTACTTCTTTACCTCCATGAAAGTGTGTGTAAATTTTGCGTATGCAGATGAGGTGAATGACAAGGTAATTGCCTATTCTACCGACGACACGCTTCCAGAGTATTCCTACAGATTTACCGTCACTCAAAACAAAATTGAGCTCTGTGGAAAAGACAGCCGTTTTGCTGCTCAGGCAGGCTACTTTGCAGAAGATCTCATGAACCTTGAGGAAGCACCTTTCCTTGAAATCGGGGAAACAGTCAGAACCTCTTTGTTTAATCCCAGAATGGTACATTCAGGCTACGGTCTTGATATGTATCCCGATGATCATATAAGCGCCATTGCCCATTCGGGTATCAGCGCACTTCTTGTGTTTGTCAAGGGTGTTGACCTTACTCCCTTTGGTTATCAGGATTTTAACGACTTGATTTACAGAGCTTCACGTCTTGGAGTCGATGTTTATGCTTACAGCTATATACACAGTGACCTTCATCCAGAAGATGATGGTGCAGAGGAATTCTACGAAAATGCCTACGGTACACTCTTTGACAGGTGTCCCGGCTTTAAGGGCGTAATTTTTGTCGGTGAGTCCTGTGAGTTCAGAAGCCATGACCCGAGAACGCACGGTGTTCCAAAACGCTTCATGATTGGTCCTGACGGCAGAGCACCTGAAACGGATAAACCATATCCCGGATACTTCCCCTGTAATGATTTCCCCCAGTGGCTGAATCTTGTTAAGGGCGTTATCAGAAAGAGAAAGCCGGATGCGGATATTGTTTTCTGGACATATAACTGGGGTTGGTGTGATGAAAAGGATAGACTTGCACTTATTGACAATCTTCCCACAGACATCTCACTTCAGGCAACTTATGAAATGTTCCAGAATGTTGAAAGAGATGGTATTATAAACCGTACAACCGACTATTCTCTCTTCTTTGAAGGTCCCGGAGACTATTTTAAGAGCGAGGCTAAGAGGGCGGGAGAAAGGGGTATAAAAATGTACTCCATGACAAATACAGGCGGTCTTACCTGGGATGTCGGTGTAATTCCCTATATTCCTGCACCTTACCAGTGGATGAGACGATATGACGGTATGCTTAAAGCACACTATGAGGACAGCCTTTGCGGTACTATGGACAGCCACCATTACGGCTTTTATCCCTCGTTTATTTCCGACCTTGCAAAGTGGGCGTTCCATGCACCTGCCGTTGACCTTGATGAAGTTTTGCATAAGATTGCCTCGCGTGATTTTGCGCCCGAATACGCAGATGATGTCTGCCGTGCTTATGAGCTTTTCAGTGAGGGTGCAAGACACAATGTTTCAACAAATCCCGACCAGTACGGCCCCTCCCGTGTCGGTCCGTCTTTTCCGCTTATTCTCTTTGATGATAAGGACTTTGTGTTCAAATCACCTGCCCATGCTCATTTCGGAAGAAATACAATTTGCTTTCCCAATTATGATATTTATCCTGCGCTTAACTCAAAGGAAGTATGTGAAAAACTTGAGTTTGAGATACGTACCTATAATGAAACCTCAAGGTTTTATGACGAGGGCGCAGATATACTTGAAGAAATAATTCCACACATTCCACAAAGAAAACAGAAGAACGCTACAAAGATTATGAATGTTGCAAGATTTATCGCAAACACAGCCAAGACCGTTGTTGCGGTAAAGGAATGGATGAAGAGAAAGCGTGTGCTTCTTGATGCTCATGGTGAAGAGAGAAATACACTTGTCCGTGAAATGATTGAAATTGCACGGGCAGAGGTGCAGAATGCAAAAAACACAATTCCTCTTGTGGAGTTTGACTCTCGCCTCGGTTATGAGCCGAGTATGGAATACATGTGCGACAGAGAGCATCTTGAAATAAAGATTGCCCAGGTCGAAAATATGCTTGAAAACGAGCTGCCGAAATACTTTGAGTGACTAAAAAACAGCCTTTACAGGCTGTTTTTTCTATTCTTCATCGGGATGATTTATTTTTCTTCTGTATACGGCAGGGGAGAAGCCGACAGCCTTTTTGAAGGCTCTTGAAAAATTATGTACCGAGGAATAGCCGAGCATATCCGAAATTGTACTGATTGACAGCTCCTCCTTTATAAGCAGCTTCTTTGCTTCAGCCGTTTTGAGCTTCGCATAATATTCGATAGGACTTTCGCCTACGTATTCACCAAACAGCTTGCATAACTGACTTTTGCCCATAAAGAATTTTTTGCATATGTCTGAAAGAGTAACACCTTCGTACAGGCTTTCCTTGAGATATGTGATAATAAGCTCTGTGAGTGAGCTCTGGGCAAGCTCCTTTGCATCATTACTTCGGATTACCTTTGTGCCTGTATCATCATTTCTTCTGCTGAGAATGAGCAAAAACTCTGTAAGATAACACTCAAGTAGCTGTAAAGAACCAAAGGGAGCAGAGGAAAAGTCGAGGGGGTTTTTGTTGTCATATTCTCCGGAAATTTCGCCGAGGGCATTTTTCGCTTCGTTTATAAAGAGCGTGAGCAGGGTTTTGCCTGTTTTGTCGAGGGAAAAGATTTTCTTGTCGAAAAACTCCATTGCCGGACTCTTTGATGTAAAGGACACAACCAGCATATTGTTCGGTACGACCTTGTTTGAGACATGGGCGTGTATTTCCATGGGGCGGTGAAAGATTACCTGCCCCTGGCTGAGGGTTCGTCCGAGACCGTCTGTGACGGATATGATTTCTCCTCCGTCAACATAAACCATTTCCCAGAAATCGTGCATTTCGGGCGGATGTGAAAAGTCCTTGCCGAACTCAAAATAGTATATGCTGTTGAAGCCGTCGATGGTTATTTCCCGATTTATGGGTCTGATTTCGAATTCCATGCTTGCTACCTTCCTTGACTGCGGAATAAATGATAAATAATGTGCAATGAATGATAAATACAAATTTGCAAAAATATTGTATCATATATATGTATAAAAGTCAATGATACAAGGAGGAAAATTATATGAATGTACTTGCAATCGGTTGTCATCCCGATGACATCGAAATCAATTGTGCCGGAACATTGGCAAAATGCGTAAAGCGTGGTGACAATGTAACTGTGTGCCATGTATGTAACGGCGACATGGGACATGTAGTTATTATGCCCCCCGAACTTCGCAAAATCCGTATTGAAGAAGCGAGAAAGGCAGGTTCTCTTGCCGGAATCAAGGTTGTTACTGCCGACATAGGCGACCTTGTTGTTTATCACCAGAACAGAGAACACAGAGATAAGATTGTTGATATTATCCGTGAGGCGAATCCCGATTTTATCATCACTCACGCCCCCAACGACTATATGCCCGACCACGTGGCTGTCAGCAACCTTGTTTTTGATGCGGCATTTGCGGCAAGCTGTGCTCATTACGAAACAAAAGTTCCCGGTGCTACAAAGGTTACACCAATTTTTTATATGGACAACCTCGGAGGAAATGAATTCCTTCCCACTGAGTATGTAGATGTAACAGACGAAATCGAGCTTAAACTTCAGATGCTTGAATGTCATGAAAGCCAGCTCAAGTGGATGAGAGAGCATGATAACATTGACTTTGCCGACATGGTAAAGACAATTTCAAAGTACCGCGGCTATCAGTGCGGCGCACAGTATGCTGAAGCCTTCGCACAGTGCATGGTTTATCCCAAGCCTACAACACGGAGGTTGTTGCCGTGATGAAGAAGGTTGCTTGTGTCGGAATTCTTGTTGCCGATGTAATGGCAAGTCCCGTTGATGCCGTTCCCGAAAGAGGAATGCTGTCTCAGGTAAATTCCATTACGGTACATAACGGTGGCAACGCGATGACAGCATCAATCAATCTTACAAAAATGGGTGTTGATGCAAAGATTGTCGGCAAGGTTGGCGCTGATATGTTCGGTACATATCTCAGAAGCTGTCTTGATAAGGCGGGTGTTGATACAAGAGCACTTAAGGAAGACGATAAGGTTCAGACCTCTGCATCGGTTGTTCTTTCCGAAAGCTCCGGTGAGAGATCTTTCCTTCACTGTGTGGGAACAAATGCGGTTTTCTCGATTGACGACATTGACTATGATGTTGTAGGTGAGTGTGACCTCGTGTTCGTTACAGGCTCGTTCCTTATGAACACCTTTGACGGAGAGCAGACAGCGGATTTCTTAAAGAAGTGTCAGGAAAAGGGTAAGACCACATTTCTTGATGTATGCTGGGATGCAAAAGGCAACTGGGGCAAGGTGCTTGACGTATGTATGCCTTATCTTGATTTCTTTATGCCAAGTATTGATGAGGCTGTTGAAATTGCAGGCGGTGAGACAGACCCCGACAAAATCGCCGACGTATTTATGAAGAAGGGCGTTAAGAATGTCATCATAAAGCTCGGCAAGAAGGGCAGCTACTTAAGACTTGCAGGTCAGGAAAAGGGTAAGGTATTCCCGATTGTCGGACGCCATAAGCCTGTTGATACAACGGGTGCGGGCGACAGCTTCTGCTCGGGCTTCCTTGCAGCATATGCAAGAGACGAGGAAATAGAAAAGTGCATGATGGTAGCAAGTGCCACAGGCGGTCTTTGCACAATGGCAAAGGGTGCTACGGCAGGAACAAAATCATATGAAGAAACATTAAAATTCCTGGAGGAAGAAACATGTTAGTTACATTAGAAGAAATTTTAAAGGATGCCGAAGAAAAAAAGTACGGCGTAGGACTTTTCAATATGCTTAATCTTGAAATGGCAAGAGGTATTATTGATGCGGCTGAGCAGGAAAAATCACCTGTAATTTTAGGTGTTGCTGAAGTACATCTTCCTTTTGTTCCCTTCGATTATGCAGAAATTATCATGAACAAGATTGCAAAGGATGCAAAGGTTCCCGTGTGTCTCCACTTTGACCACGGTACAGACTACAAGAAGATTCTCGGTGCTATCAAGGCAGGCTTTACATCCGTTATGTACGACGGTTCTGCACTTCCTTACGAAGAAAACATTGCTAACACAAGAGAAATCTCAAAGGTTGCTCATGCAATGGGATGCTCTGTTGAAGCAGAACTCGGTCATGTCGGCGGTGCTGAAGGCGGCGGAGATGACGGACACGAAGCTATGTACACAAATGTTGACCAGGTTAACGACTTTATAAGAAGAGCTGACATTGATGCTCTTGCGGTTGCTATCGGTACTGCTCACGGTAAGTACGCAAAGAAGCCCAAGCTCGACATTCAGAGACTTGCTGACATTTACAAGATTGCTGAAAAGCCCCTCGTTCTTCACGGTGGTAGCGGTCTTTCGGACGACGACTTTAAGAATACAATCAAAAATGGTATCAGAAAGGTTAACATCTGTACCGAAATGTGTATTGCAGGTCTTAAGGCATTCAATGCGGCATTTGAAAGAGACACAGGCTTTGAGCTTGCTACAATGGTTGCAAAGGCAACTGTTCAGGAAGTCGTTAAGGGCAAGATGAGACTCTTTGGTTCTTCCGGCAAAGCTTAGTCGGGAAAGCCCGACAGCAAATTTCGCGGGAAGTATTTGACGAAATTTAGTTGTTCGGTGTCGCGTAATAAACCTCGTTTGACCGCCATAAATCAAAGCGGTCAAACTCTGCTGAAAACACGCACTATAAAAATGTGAGTGGTAAGCCACCGCGGCGAAGGAGAGAAGTCAGCGGAGGTTTGAGAGTAGTACATAAAAGTTAGAAACACATGCAAATTTTGACCACAGTTGTGTGGCAGTTTGTAAAGTTTGTGCGTGTCAAAATTTGACAAGTACTGAAAAGTAGCCTTCAAACCGAGCCATCTCTCCTGTTGAGCGGAGAATTTTTGGTACTTTTGTTTCGGGACAAAAGTACAGGGGCGGGAAAGCTCTGAGATTCAATCCATATATCTCAAAGAAACTAATAATTAAAAATACTAAATCGAAAAGGAGAATTTACCATGGATTTTTTATCAACAGTAAAAGGCAGCCTTCTTGAAGGCTTTTATCCCAAGGGATGGGACATGAAGAGAATTGACGAATGTCTCGACAAGGGCGTAGCAAGAGAAGATTTCTGGCACAAGGACTTTAACCCCGTAGAATGTGACAACATCTACGAATTTGACACACTTATGGGTCACGAAATCGCACTCAAGATTAAGGAAGCAGCAGACAAGGGCGAAAAGCTCGCAATGATTCTTCCCGTAGGTCCTATGGGTATGTACAAGTGGGCATCCTACTTCCTTAACGAATGGGATGTTGACTGTTCTCACGTTTACACATTCAACATGGACGAATGGGCAGACGCAGAAGGTAACACACTTTCCAACGATAACCCCGCTTCTTTTGAATACTCCATGAAGCAGGCATTCTTCAATAAGATTAACAAGACTATCCCCGAAGCACAGAGAAACTTTGCTACAAAGGAAAAACTTCCTACATATCCCGGTAAGATTGCAGCTCTCAAGGCAGAGGGCGCAAAGCTCGTTCTCGTATTCGGTATCGGTAGAATGTGCCACATCGCTTTCTGGGAACCCCAGTTTGCTGATGAATTCGCATCCGTTGAAGAATGGAAGAAGCAGTGCTATCGCATAGGTGCAAAGCTCCATCCTCTCACAATCGAGCAGAACGCACTTACATCCTTTAAGTCAAGAACAACTCTCGTTCCTTGCAGCGCTAACACAATCGGTCCCGGCCTCTTCCTTCAGGCTGACTACATCATCGGCGGTTGCGACGGCGTTCTCGGACGTGGTATGCAGTGGCAGGGCATGAGCTTCCTCACAACTCTCCACTATGGTCCTGACATGAACATCACATCTACATTCATGCCTACACTTCCCGGACGTCTCTTCTATCTTAAAGAGCTTGCAGGTCCCCTCGTTGCTGAATGTAACTAAGCGGTGAGTCCCCGCTGGCACTTCAAGGGCGGGGAGCCCCCGCTGGCAATTCACGGGGCATGTCGGCAATTGGCAAATCCCCGTGGTCGCTCAACAAACGATTTGCGACCATCAAACACCGACGGTCGCAAATATTCCTGACAGCAGCAAGCTTCAGTTGTCGCTTAAAACTATCGCAGTCGACATTGAATTAACTGTTTTAGCTGTTTAGAATAACGAAACAATATATAAGGAGAATATAAAATGGGAACAGATTTCAGATATAATACAGGTGCTACACGAGTTCCGTGGGCAGCAGTTGGTGAAAACTACAACGCTCATGACCTTATGGAAATCATTGCTTTCCTCATGCAGGGCGAAGGCAAGGAATATGACGACGCTATCAATGCTGTATGGGAACAGGTTAAGAAGCTCGATAAGGTTTCCACACCTCCCGGAAAGCTCTCTCTCGGCTCCAAGGTAGAAGCAGCTGAAAAGGCTTGCGGAGAATACCTCGGAACAGATACAGCAACATTTGTAACAAACGCAACAGCAGGCTTTGAAATTGCATATAAGTATGCAAACCTCAAGGCAGGGGATGAAGTTATCGTTCCTGCTATCACATTCGTTGCAACTATGGCTTATCCTCTCGCTATCGGTTGTAAGCTCGTATTCGCAGACGTAGATCCCAAGACAATCAACATGGATCCTGCAGACGTTGCAAGAAAGATTACTGACAAGACAAAGATGATTGTCCCCGTACATATCGGCGGCTATCCCGTTGACCTTGATCCTATAATGGAGCTTGCAAAGAAGCACAACATCCTCGTTCTCGAAGATGCTGCTCATGCATTCGGTGCTATGTATAAGGGAAGAAAGGTCGGCACAATCGGCGACTTTGCGGCATTCAGTATGCACGAAGTTAAGAACATCACTTCCTTTGGTGAAGGCGGTATCGTTACAACAAACGTTCCCGGCTTTGGTCCCGAAATGAAGAGAGCAAGATTCCTCGGTCTCGATTTCACTTGCCCCATCAAGGATTGGCTCTATAATATTACACCTATTCAGGGTAAAGAGAAGCCTTTCGTAGCAGGCAACTATTCAACAACTGAAATTCAGGGTCTCGGCCTTAAACTTCAGGTTGAAAGAAACGAAGAAATCATTGAAACAAGAAGAAAGGCTGCCGAATATCTCACAAACAGATTTGCTGCAAATGATGCAATCATTCCTCAGGACCTCGGAAATGAGAACATTAAGCCTACATTCCACCTCTACCTCTTGCAGATTGACCCTGCAAAGGCGGGCGGCGATGTTCAGGTTCTCAAGAAGAAGCTCGAAGAAAAGGGCGTTACACAGATTGCTCACTTCGGTCCTCTCTACAGATTCAAGGTTGTTCAGGACATGGGTTACGACTCCGACGAAATCGCAAAGAGCTGTCCCAACTGTGAAGAAGTATTCTATAAGAGATTTACACATCTTCCTCTCTACGGTCTTTCCGACGAACAGCTCGAATACATGGCTGACGCAGTTCTTGAAAGCGTTGCAGAAATGCAGGCTGGCAAGTAATTTTACTTAATAACTCGGGCATAGCGGTTTTCGTTATGCCCGGGCTTAAAATGAGGTATTATTATGGCTTTTTATATGGATAAAATGACAGTCCGCGATATGCAGGAAGCAATGGAAAAGACTAAGACTGTTATTATTCCCACAGGTGTTGTTGAACAGCATGGATTTCATCTTCCACTGTCGACAGACATTCTTAATTCCACAATGCCGACTGTTCTTGCAGGTGACAAACTCAATGCAGTTGTCGCACCGAGTGTAAATTACTGCTTTTCGGGCGGTGAGCTTCTCGGCACAGTCAACGTAAGTCCAAACACCTTCGGACTTTACATTTCCGAAATTGTTTCTGAATTTGTCCGCATGGGCTTTGAAAATGTTATTGTTCTTCTCGGTCATGCAGGTACTGACAACATAAATGCTCTTCGCAACAGCCTCCAGATGCTTTTAAGACGTAACAAGGAAATGTCTGAAAAAATCACACTTTCTCTTGTTGAGGCGTGGAATCTGTCTCCCACATGGCTCTCAGGCTTTAAACTTGAGCCTGAGCATGATTTCCATGCCGGTATGATGGAAACTGCTCTTATGATGTACTGGGCGCCCGAGCTTGTAAGGGACGAAATTGTCATGGACGACGATTACATAAGCCGCATGATGAGAACCGACCAGGACTGGTTTGAAAAGAGAACCTCTCCCATCGAAACACCCTACATTATTGAAACAGTAGGGCAGAGAGATGAGATAAAGGTCGGAGTTATGGGACTTCCCGAAAGGGCTACACGTGAGCTTGGCGAAAAAATCTGCACAGAAATAGTTGAAAATCTTGTTGCTTATGTTGATAAGCTCGAGAATTTCAGAAAAAACAAATAAATTAAAGTGAGGAAATACTTATGAAACTTAAATGGGGTATAATCGGTTGCGGCGGTATTGCCGACAGAAGAACTCTTCCCGGTATGATGCTTTCCGAAACAAGTGAATGTTATGCAGTAATGGATGCAAATCCTGCAGCGGCAGAGGCTTGTAAGGAAAAGTACGGTGCAAAGGTTGCAACAACAGACTATAATGAAATTTTGGCACTCCCCGAAGTAGATGCTGTATATATTGCATCTCCCGTTTTCTGCCACAAGGAGCAGGCTTTTGCCGCAGCTAAAGCAGGCAAGCACATTCTTCTTGAAAAGCCTCTCGGTCTTACAACCGAAGACAGCCTTGAAATCATTGAAGAGTGCGAAAAGTGCGGCGTTAAACTCGGCGTTGGCTTCATGATGAGATTTCATGCTTATCATCAGGCAATCAAGGAAGTTATCGCAAAGGGCACAATCGGTGACATCGTTTCCATGCGTGCACAGTTCACCTGCTGGTATCCCGACATTGAGGGTGCTTGGCGTCAGGTGAAAAAGCTCGGCGGCGGCGGTGCTTTCGTTGACCTCGGCGTTCACTGTATTGACCTTCTTCAGTACCTTTCCGGTCTCGAAGCTGTTGAAGTTACAGGCTTCTCCGGCACACAGACATTTAACTATGAGGTTGACGACTCAACTGCAATGGTTATGAAGATGAACAACGGCGCACTCGGTCTCGTTGATGTCAACTTCAACATTCCCGACTCTGCGGCTAACAATCCTCTCGAATTCTACGGCACAAAGGGTAGCATCATTGCTGTCGGCACACTCGGTCAGGTTGAGGGAGGTACCGTTAAGGTTCTCGCTTGTCCCGAGGTTGGCGGATATGACGCACAGCAGTCAAGAAGTACAGTTGAACCTGTTGAACTTAAGGTTGACTTTGGTAATATGTATACAAAGGAAATTGATGCTTTTGCCAATGCAATCATTAACAATACAGAGCCCCCCGTAAACGGCAGAAATACTCTCTCTGTTCAGAAGATTATCGACGCAATTTACAACAACGGCGGCGGAAAGATTTAAGTAATTTCTGAAAACAATTGTTGTGAAACTGCACGCAAAAGCGTGCGGTTTCTTTTGTTTTTTGTGGGATAAAGCAAAAAAAGGTTACTATCTCCAAACACTCTTTTCCGCTCGTCACTTCGCTTTTCGTATATTCGCAGAGCGACAAACAAGTGTACATTAAAGCTTGTTAAGCGACCACGAGGGTTTGCTTGGCACGAGAATATATCGTGAAATGTCGGCGGGTGCTACCCGCCGTTCTTGTACTTTTGCCCCGATGCAAAAGTACCAAAAAATCTCCGCTCAAAAGGAGAGATGGGCGGCGAGTCGCCGCTGACAACTCGTCATTTTGTCGGCATACAGAAAACCGACAAAATGACAAAAGTGCTGTCGGGCTTTCCCGACCCGCGGCGGCTTACCACTCACAATTTGTGTTCGTGCGAAATTAACCTTCATTTCATTGGCGACAACGAGTGCTTGTTTATTGCAAATATACCCCGCCGTCCTGCCGCAAGGCAGGCTTGTCTTGATTGATTAGTGAGAGAAAAACAAGATTTTTCTCTTTCGTTCCGTTGAGGGACAAAGAAGAGCCGCCACGGCTCGTGTCGGAATCTGTGGAAATTCCGACACATGAGTGGAGCGTTTTTTCCATATTTTGGGGCGTGCCAAAATATGGTCGCTTCCGCAGAAGCGAAATTCTTCCAAATTTACTTACGCTTGTCCCTTGCATTTTTTCAAAAAATATGCTAAACTATATTCAAATAAATCTATGGGGTGAAAGATATGTTCAATAAATTCTGTAAAAAACAGCTTTGGGAATGTTCAAGAGATTTGTCAGCAGTAGCTATGGGTAACATACCTGCGCAGCTTGTTATAAAGAATGCAAAGCTTGTCAATGTCTGCACAAAGGAAATAATTGAAAACACCGATGTTGCTGTCCATAGCGGCAGAATTGCCCTTGTGGGTGATGCTTCCCATTGTGTTGGGGAAGGTACAAAGGTAATAGATGCAAACGGAATGTACATTGCTCCCGGTTTTCTTGACGGACATATTCATATTGAATCGTCAATGATGAGCGCAGGCGAATATGCAAGAAGCGTTATTCCTCACGGCACAACGGGTATCTATTATGACCCCCATGAAATATGTAATGTAATGGGCTTTAAGGGGGTTGAGCTCATGATGAAGGATGCAGAGAGAACTCCGCTTAAGGCTATGCTTACGCTTCCCTCATGTGTTCCTGCCGTTCCCGGCTTTGAGGATAGCGGTGCTTCCATTACCTCTGCCGATATAAGAGAGCAGATGAAGCTCGACGAGGCAGTAGGTCTTGGCGAAATGATGAACTTCCCCGGTATTCAGTTTTCAAATGAAGAAACCCATGCCATAACAGGTGAAACGCTCAAGGCCGGTAAGGTAATCACGGGTCATTATTCCATTCCCGATACTGGAAAGGGTCTGAGTGCATATATTGCATCGGGCGCAAGATGCTGTCATGAGTCGACAAGGGCAGAGGATGCTCTTGCTAAAATGAGACTCGGTATGTACGCAATGTTCAGAGAAGGCTCTGCTTGGCATGACCTTAAGGAAGTAAGTAAGGCTGTGACACAGAATAAGGTTGACTCAAGATTTGCCGTTCTCATTTCGGACGACACTCACCCCCATACACTTCTCAACGACGGACACCTTGACTACATAGTAAAGCGTGCGGTACAGGAGGGAATAGACCCGGTTGAAGCAATTCAGATGGTAACCATTAACTGTGCTCAGTGCTTCATGATGGATAATGAGCTTGGCTCGATAACCCCCGGTAAGTGCGCAGATATTATCTTTATAGATAATCTTTCCGACTTGAATGTCAAAAAAGTAATAATTGACGGTGAGCTTGTTGCCGAGGACGGAAAAATGCTCTATGAATTTGATGCGTTTGATTATCCGCAGTATGCTATGAATACAATGCACGTCGGCGAAGAAATTACCCCCGAAACCTTTAAGGTAAAGACGGATAAAAAGGATAAGGTAACCGTAAGAGTAATAGAAATTATCCCCGTAAGAGTCGGCGACTACGAAAAACATATCGAGCTTTGTGTCAAGGACGGCTGTATTGAGTCTGATACCGAAAAAGATGTGCTTAAGACATTTGTGTTTGAAAGACATCACAATACCGGCACCCACGGAGTAGGCTTTGTAAAGGGCTTTAATATCAAGTGTGGCGCAATGGCATCCACAGTTGCCCACGACGCACATAACCTTCTTGTTATTGGCACAAACGACGAGGATATGGCACTTGCGGCAAATACCCTTATCGAATGTGGCGGCGGTATGTGCGCTGTAAGCGGCGGAAAGGTGCTTGGATGCGTTGAGCTTCCTCTTGCAGGTCTTATGAATGTAAAGAGCGCCGAGGAGATGAGTGAAAAGGTCGCTTTGCTTGATAAGGCGTGGAAGGAAATCGGCTGTGATATTCAGTCGCCGTTTATGACAATGGCACTTATTCCTCTTGCATGCCTGCCTGAGCTGAGACTGACAAACAAGGGACTTGTTGACTGTACAACCTTCAACTTTGTACCCTTAGAAGTAGATGAATAGTTTTTCTGAAAAAATGCGAAAAAACACTTGACAAATGAGTTTTGTAGTGCTATAATACTCACATCAAAAAAATGCGATGAAGGAATTAAGTGTATTTCCCGTTGTTACAGAGAGTCGGCGTTTGGTGCGAGCCGATACATAAAGGTTTTACATTGTCTCGTTCCCAAGCAGAGCTGCTGAACGGAAACCATTAAGCGGCTACGGCTCCCTCCGTTATAAGGGTAGGGTTTGATTGAATCCGAATGAGTGGCCGAATTTTTTCGGCAATTAGGGTGGTACCGCAGTTTATTTCTGTCCCTGAGAGTAATATCTCAGGGACTTATTTTTTTTGTAATCACAGACACATTTGAAAGGATGATTTTAATGAAAAAACTCACAATTTCCGACATGACACTTAAAGTTGCGGCAGGGGCATATGACCTGAGCTTCAAAGAAAAAATAGAGATTGCAAAGCTACTTGATAAGCTCAATGTTTCGGTTATAGAGCTTGCAGCGGCATCCGGCTCAAAGGTGGATGATGTACTTATAAGAACAATTTCTTCATGCGTTAAGAACAGTGCGGTTTCAATTCCCGTTGCACTTTCCGAAAACGGCGCAAATGAAGCATATGAGCTTATAAAAAATGCAAAGAAGGCAAGACTTCAGGTTTCTGTTCCCATGTCAACGGTGCAGATGGAATATATCTGCCATAAAAAGCCTGCAGCTGTGCTTGAAATGATAACGGATGTTGTTTCAAAGTCAAAGAGTGTATGTAATGATGTTGACTTTGTCGCACTTGATGCAACAAGAAGCGACGCGGATTTCCTCAGAAAGGCAATAAATGCTGCGATTGATGCAGGTGCTTCCACCGTCACACTCTGCGATAACGCTGGTGAAATGACAACCGACGAATTTATAGACTTTATTTCCGGCATTAAGAATGACATTCCATCTCTTGCAAACGTAAAATTGGCAATCAATGCTTCAAATGAGCTTGGCATGGCGGTTTCAACAGTGCTTGCGGCAGTTAAAATGGGCGTTGACGAAATTAAGACGGCGTGCTGTAAGAGTGAAGTTCCTTCACTTGAGGCAATTCTCAAGATTTTACGCTCAAGAGGCGATTCCATAGGCGTTGGCGTTGACGTAAGCCTTACGGAATTTGGCAGAGCCAGCCGACAGATTGAATGGATTTGCGAGGGTAAGACAGGAGGGGCTGTCGGAACCGATGCTCAGGACAATGAAGAAAGCTACACCCTCAATGAATACACAGATATAAATACAGTTTCCGATACGGTTGTGTCCCTCGGCTACGACCTTTCGGAGGAGGACATGAAGAATGTCTACGAGGAATTCAAACGTGCGGCATCAAAGAAGATAATTAGCCTTCGTGAGCTTGATGCCATTGTTGCAAGCACTGCAATGCAGGTTCCTGCAACATATAAGCTCGTTTCCTATGTTATCAACAGTGGAAATGTTATAAGCTCGACAGCCAACATTCTTCTTGAAAAGGACGGAAAGTCCTTAGCAGGCGTTTGTATAGGCGACGGCCCGATTGATGCGGCGTTCCTTGCAATCGAGCAGATTCTCGGTCATCACTATGAGCTTGACGACTTCAGAATTCAGTCGGTAACCGAGGGCAGAGAAGCTATTGGTAACGCTGTTGTAAAGCTCAAGGCTGACGGTAAGGTTTACTCGGGCAATGGTCTTTCCACCGACATTATCGGTGCAAGCATCAGAGCCTATATAAGTGCCGTAAACAAGATAGTATTTGAACAAAATGTATAGTTGAAAGGAAGATTTAGATGAAACTTTCATTTTCAATCAAAGGCTGGAATTGCCGCGATTTTGATGAATATATAAGCACAGCCAAGGAGTACGGTTTTAAGGGTATCGAGCTTACAGACCTTGAAAACACGGGCTTTGCGGAAAACGGCGGTGCATTCGATAAATATAACAGCTCGGCTACGAGCAAGAAGCTGTATGAGGCAGGTATTTCTCTTTGCTGTATGGACTCTGCCTGTGACCTTTCTTCCGACGATGTTGAAGCTATGAAAAAGGAGCTTGAATTTTGCATCGGCATTGCAAAAACAATGAAAATTCCTTATATCCGTGTCTATGCAAAGGACAAAAACGCGAGTGTTGATAAGGCAATAGCAAACCTTGAAATTCTTCTTCCCATGGCAGAAAACGAGGGAATAGTTCTTGCCGTTGAAACAATGGGTATTTTTGCGAATACAGATAACCTCAAAGAGCTTCTCGGCTACTTTGCAAGCGACTACGTTGGTGCTTTGTGGGATGTTTACCACACCTGTATGATTGCAGGGGAAAAGGCTGAAAGGTCTATTCAGAACCTCGGTGCAAGTGTTGTGCACGTACATATGAAGGATGCCGTTCATAACGGTGAGGAAATAGAATATACCCTCATGGGTGAGGGAGAGCTTCCTTTCGGCGAGGTAATGAATGCACTTCGTTCTGTCAACTACGACGGCTTTATGAGCCTTGAGTGGGACCCCTCCTGGATGGAGGAAATAGGGGAGCCTGACATTATTTTCCCTCAGTTTGCTGAGTACTTAAAATCCTTCGGTTCTCCCGACAAAAATCAGAAGCCTTGCTTCTATAACGAGGCAGGAACGGGAAAATACGTCTGGAAAAAGGATATTGTCATTGAAAAGACCTTCTCCCAGGTTCTTGACGAAATGGTTGACAGATTCCCCGACCAGTACGCCTTTAAGTATACAACCCTTGACTATACAAGAACATATAGCGAATTCAGAGATGATGTTGACAATGTTGCCCGCGCACTCGTTTCAATGGGCGTAAAGGCAGGTAGCCATGTTGCTATATGGACAACCAACATTCCCCAGTGGTATCTCACATTCTGGGCAACGGTTAAGATTGGTGCAGTTCTTGTTACGGTAAATACGGCATATAAAATCCACGAAATTGAGTATCTTTTAAAGCAGTCGGACACACACACACTTGTCATGATTGACCAGTTTAAGGACTCAAACTATGCCGATGCCATAATGCGTCTTTGCCCCGAGCTTGAAAATTTGGCTCCCGGCAAGCCCCTTCACTGTAAAAAGCTCCCCATGCTCCGTAACGTCATCACCGTCGGCTTCAAGATGCCCGGCTGTCTTGAATGGAACGAGGCTATGATGAGGGCGGCGGATGTGCCTGTCGAGAAGATTTATAAAATGGCGTCCGAGGTTGATATTCATGATGTATGTAATATGCAGTACACCTCAGGCACAACAGGTTTTCCTAAGGGCGTTATGCTCACACACTACAACGTAGTAAATAACGGTAAATACATCGGCGACCACATGGATTTGTCAACGGCTGACCGCATGATGATTCAGGTTCCCATGTTCCACTGCTTTGGCATGGTGCTTTCAATGACTTCCTCCATGACCCACGGCACAACCATGTGTCCAATGCCTTATTTCTCACCCAAGAGTTCTCTTGCCTGCATAAATCAGGAGCATATCACGGCGTTTAACGGAGTGCCTACAATGTTTATTGCCATGATGCAGCACGCAGACTTTGAAAAGACAGACTTTTCATACATGAGAGTAGGCATTATGGCAGGAGCAAATTGTCCTGCTGACCTTATGAAGCTTGCGGCAACCGGCAGAATGAACATGAAGCAGATTGTATCTGTTTACGGACAGACCGAGGCAAGCCCCGGATGTACGATGAGTTCTTATTATGAAGACCTGACCGTCAGAACAGAAACGGTAGGTTCTGCATTTGCAAATGTAGAGTGTAAAGTGATTGACCCCGAAACCGGCGAAGATGTGCCAAACGGCGTAAACGGTGAGTTTGTTGCCAGAGGCTATAATATCATGAAGGGCTACTACAAAATGCCCGAGGCGACAGCGGCGGCGATTGACGAAAACGGCTGGCTTCATTCGGGCGACCTTGCCTGCCGTGACGAAAACGGAAATTACCGCATTACAGGCAGACTTAAGGATATGATTATCCGAGGCGGCGAAAACATTTACCCCAAGGAAATTGAGGAATTTATCTATACAAACCCCAAGGTGCGTGACGTTCAGGTAATCGGCGTTCCCGATGAACAGTACGGTGAGGAAATCATGGCGTGCATTATCCTCAAGGACGGTGAGGAGATGACCGAGAAGGAAATGAAGGACTTTATTATGGCAAGTCTTGCAAAGCATAAGGTGCCGAGATACATTGACTTCGTTAAGGAATTCCCCATGAATGCCGCGGGCAAGATTCTTAAATATAAAATGAGAGAAGCAGCGGCGGAGAAGTTGGGGCTTAAGAAGAATTAGGAATTAGAAATTAGGAATTAGGAATTGGAAATTGGGAATTGGGGGTTCCGCCGTCTGCGGACGGCGTTTTCCGTTACTTTTGACTCAGCAAAAGTAACCAAAACTGCCCACTCTGAAAAAAATCTCAGCTACGCTTCGCATTTTTTTCGAGCCGCGGAGGCTCTTTTGCCCTCTGACGGAATATTTGCAAAGTTCCGATTTTCTTCTCACTAACAAGTGTGGTTTGCCTCGCTCTGCGAGGCCATAGCCTGCCGCAGGCAGGCAAATACAGGTAGAGTAGTGAGGAAAAATATTAGTTTTCTCAAATTCTGCGTAGAGAATAAAAAAGAGCCGCCACGGCTCGTGTCGAATGTTACGGAGCGAAGCGGAGTTTTCGACACATGAGTGGAGCGTTTTTGGTTTCTTTTGGGGCGTGCCAAAAGAAACTCGCTTCCGCAGAAGCGAAACTTCCCCAAAGTGACGAAAAAAGCATGAGCCTCTTGAAAAACATATAAAAACCTGATATAATATTTTTTTAGTAAAATCTATTCGGCAAAAACGAAAGGACAAACAAAAATGTCAGAAAAGAAACTTGTAACAATGGATGGTAACGAAGCCGCGGCGTACATATCCTACGCCTTCAGCGAGGTTGCGGCAATTTACCCCATAACCCCCTCGTCTCCCATGGCAGGAAAGACAGATGCATGGTCGGCGAACGGTAAAAAGAATATATTCGGTCAGGAAGTGTCACTTGTCGAAATGCAGTCGGAGGCAGGAGCTATTGCGGCTGTCCACGGCTCACTCGAAACGGGTGCTCTTTCCGCCTCCTTTACATCAAGCCAGGGACTTATGCTCATGATTCCCGTGCTTCACAGAATTTCGGGCGAACGTCTTCCCGGCGTTCTTCATGTAGCGTCCCGTACCGTCGGAACTCACGCCCTTTCTATCTTCGGCGACCATTCCGACGTGTATAACTGCCGTCAGTGCGGCTTTGCCATGCTCTCGACAAGCTCGGTTCAGGAGATTATGGACCTTGCGGGTGTAGCTCACCTTTCTGCAATAAAGGCAAGAATTCCCTTTATGCACTTCTTTGACGGTTTTAGAACCAGCCACCAGATTGATAAGGTTGAAGAAATGCCTTACAGCGAGCTTTCAAAGCTCGTTGACTACGATGCTCTTAATGAGTATAAGAGGTCAGCACTCAACCCCGACCATCCGGATTTGCGTGCAACGGTGCAGAACCCCGACATCTTCTTCCAGGTAAGAGAAGCCAACAACACAGATTATAACACTCTTCCTGATATTGTTGAAGGCTACATGGCAGAGATTTCAAAGATTTGCGGCAGAGATTATCATGTATTCAATTACTACGGAGCAAAGGATGCCGAAAACGTAATTGTTGCCATGGGTTCTGTTTCCGAAACTGTCATGGAAACTGTCGATTACCTCAACAAGGCTGGCAAAAAGACAGGTTTCTTGCAGGTACACCTTTACAGACCCTTTTCAAGTAAATACTTCCTCTCGGCACTTCCAGAAACAGTCAAGAAAATTGCAGTTCTCGACAGAACAAAGGAAATGGGCGCTGTGGGTGAGCCGCTTTATACAGACGTCAGAAGTGTGCTCTTTGATAAGGATATTACGGTTGTCGGCGGAAGATACGGTCTTTCCTCCAAGGATACAACCCCCTCGGACATTCTCGCTGTATTTGAAAACCTCGAAAAGGACGAGCCTAAAAACGGCTTTACAATCAGCATAAATGACGATGTAACACACCTTTCTCTCTCGCCCTCAAAGACGATAAATGCAGAGAATGTCGATACGGTAAGCTGCAAATTCTGGGGTCTCGGCTCTGACGGTACTGTCGGCGCAAACCACAGCACAGTTAAAATTATTAACGACCACACACAAAAGTTTGCACAGGCGTATTTTGAGTATGATGCAAAGAAATCCTTCGGCGTTACAAAGAGCCACCTGAGATTTAGCTCAAAGCCCATACGCTCTACATATTATGTCAAGAATGCAGACTTTATTGCTTGTCATAATCAGAGCTATATCTATAAGTATGATATTGTAAATGAGCTTAAAGAGGGCGGAACGTTCCTTCTTAACTGCTCGTTCGGTGCGGATGAGCTTGACTTGCGTCTTCCTGTTTCCTTGAAAAAAGAGCTTGCTAAGAAAAAGGCAAATTTTTATATCATAGATGCGGCAAAGATTGCCGACGAAATTGGACTTCACGGCAGAATTAACATGGTGCTTCAGGCGGCGTTCTTTACACTCTCAAAGGTAATTGACCCTGAGGAAGCTAAAAACTATATGATAGACTCGGCAAAGAAAACCTACTTTGCAAAGGGCGAGGACGTTGTAAACAAGAACGTTGAAGCAATACTTCGCGGGGCATCTGCATTCAAAAAGATTGACATTCCCGAAAACTGGGGAAGTCTTTCTGACGTATTTGCAAAGCCCGATATGTCAAAGCCCGAGGTTGTGACACAAATCCTCGAGCCTATCAATAATCAAAAGGGCGATGACCTTCCCGTTTCGACCTTTGAAAAGTATAAAGACGGTAGAATTGAGCTCGGTCTTACAGCCTTTGAAAAGAGGGCAATTTCCGAAAATATCCCCGTGTGGAATCCCGAAAAATGTATACAGTGTAATAAGTGTGCATTTGTATGTCCTCATGCTGTTATCAGACCCTATCTTCTCTCTGAGGAGGAAGTGAAAAATGCTCCCTCTTCAATGAAGTACATAAAAGCCATTGGCAAGGCGGCAGAGGGACTTTACTACACACTCGCTGTCAGCGGCGCTGACTGTACAGGATGCGGAAGCTGTGTGAACAACTGCCTTGCAAAGGAAAAGGCAATCACAATGGAGCATGTAAGTAATGTTCCGACCTATGACGAAACATGGGAATATACCTTAGGAACAAGCGATAAGGGAGAAATCTTTGATAAGTACACATTAAAGGGTAGCCAGTTCAAGACTCCACTTCTCGAATTTTCGGCGGCGTGCGCAGGCTGCGGCGAAACTCCTTACGCAAAACTTCTCACTCAGCTCTTTGGCGATAAGGCTTACTGGGCAAACGCAACAGGTTGCTCGCAGGCTTGGGGTTCACCCATGCCGGGTATTCCTTACACAAAGAACAAAAAAGGCAAGGGTCCTGCCTGGTCAAACTCTCTCTTTGAAAATAACGCTGAATTCTCCCTCGGTATGCTCATTGCCGACAGAAAGCAGAGAGAGCTTGTAAAGATGAACGTCGAAAAGCTCATTGAAAAGACAGCCGACGAAAATGTAAAGACTGCGGCTGAAGCGTGGCTTTCCACCTTTGACGATATGGATGCAAACGAAACAGCATCCGAAAACTTCATAAAGGCTCTTGAAGGCGCAGAAAAAACTCCCGAAACTTTGGTTGTTCTTCGCGATAGTGACAGACTTTCCAAGAAGTGCTTTTGGATGTTCGGCGGCGACGGCTGGGCGTATGATATAGGCTTTGGCGGTCTTGACCACGTAATCGCTTCAGGCGAGGATGTAAATGTTTTCGTTGTTGATACCGAGGTTTACTCAAATACGGGCGGTCAGTCCTCGAAGGCAACACCTCTCGGTGCCGTCGCTCAGTTTGCGGCTTCCGGTAAAAAGTCAAAGAAAAAAGACCTTGGCGCAATGCTCATGACCTACGGTAATGTTTATGTTGCACAGGTTGCAATGGGCGCAGATCCAAATCAGCTGATAAAGGCTGTAAAGGAAGCGCAGAGCTATAAGGGTCCATCTGTTATTATTGCATACACACCCTGCCTTTCCCACGGAATTAAGATTGGTATGGATAAGGTGCAGCAGGAGATGAAGAGGGCAGTGGACTGCGGCTACTGGATTCTTTACAGATACAATCCCGACTCGCAAGGAAAGCACCTGACTGTTGACTCGAAAGAGCCATCGTGTGACATTCTCGACTTCTTTGATGGCGAGGTAAGATACGCTTCACTTAAGAGAACATTCCCTGAAAATGCACGCGTTCTCTTTGAGCAGAGTAAGAAGGACGCACTCGAGAGATATAATAAGTATAAGAAAATGGAAGAGTATATGTAATTGTGTAAAGCCCACCTTCGATAGGGAGCTGGCGCGGTAAAGCTGTGACGGTGGGTGAATATCACAACAGTTACGACAAAAATTACAAAACTTCTTGACATTTATAATTTAATGTAGTAAAATAAGGTGTATATTTTTAATATACATAAATTTTAGGAGGTTAACTCAAATGAAAAAATTTAGACTTTTATCTTTAGTTCTCGCATTTGTTTTCTGCGCAGTTGCTTTTGTAGGCTGCGGTGATGGCGGCAATGCTGGCTACACTGCAGAAAACAAGGAATTCTTTATCGGCGGTACAGGTCCTCTCTCCGGTGATGCTTCCAGTTACGGCATTTCCGTTCAGAACGGTGCTAAACTTGCTATTGAAGAAATCAACGAAGCAGGCGGCCTTGATGGAATTAAGTTCAAGTTTGACATCAAGGATGATAAGGCTGCTGCCGACAAGGCATCCACAGCTTATGACCAGCTTTATGAAGCAGGTATGCAGGTTTCCATCGGTTCTGTAACAAGTGGCTCTTGTGAGGCTTTTGCTGCAAAGGCTGCTGCTGACAACCTTTTCTTTATGACACCCTCTGCTTCCGCTGCTAACTGTATCGCGGCAGACAACGCATTCCGTATCTGCTTCGGTGACCCCGACCAGGGTGTTCTTGCGGCAGACGAGCTTGTTGCAAACTATGAAAACATCGGTGCTATCTATGATAAGAGTGATAACTACTCTTCAGGTATCTACGAAGCATTCAATGCTCGTATGAAGGAGCTTGGTGTTGAATTCAAGACACAGACATTTGATGCTGAAAACAAGGTAGACTTCTCTACACAGGTTGAAGCACTCAAGGACTGTGACGTTATTTTCCTTCCCTTCTACTACACAGAAGCAGGTCTTGTTGCAAAGGCTGCAGTATTAAAGGGCAGTGATGCTGTTCTCTTTGGCTGCGACGGTCTTGACGGTATTGCAGGTCAGATTGATGAAACAGTAACAAATGAAATTAAGTATATCACACCTTTCGACGTTGCAAGCGACGATAAAAAGGTTGCAGCATTCGTAAAGGCATATGAAGAAAAGTATAAGGCTTTACCCGACCAGTTTGCTGCTGACGGTTACGATGCTGTTTATGTAATTTATGAAGCAATGAAGAAGGCAGGCGTTAAGGATGTTACAATTTCTCCTGACGAGCTTTGCGAAATTCTTAAGACTACAATTACAGCAAAGGACTTTTCCTTTAACGGTGTAACAGGTAAGATGACTTGGGATGCTTCCGGTGCTCCCACAAAGGTTCCTGTTATCGTAGACCTTTCTAAGTAATTAAACTTTTTAGTGTTTTGGTTGGGCATACGAAAAGGTATGTCCAACCAAAATCTGTGTTTTTTAGTGTATTTTTTGCGGTCGTCTCCGACCGCTTCTCATCATTCTATTGCATAGTAGAGTTAGGAGTAATTATATGATTACGTTAATTGACGGCCTTAGCCTTGGAAGTATATATGCTTTGATTGCGCTTGGCTATACAATGGTATACGGTATTGCAAAACTGCTTAACTTTGCCCACGGCGACGTTATAATGGTTGGTGCCTATGCCATTATGGTAACATTGTCCTATTCGCTGTCTCCTTGGGTTGCTGTGGTTGTTGCGGCGATTCTGTGTACAGTTCTTGGAATGTTAATTGAAAAAATAGCATATAAACCCTTAAGAGGTGCATCTCCTCTTGCTGTACTTATTACGGCTATTGGTGTCAGTTATTTTCTTCAGGGTGCGGCACAGATAATCTTCGGTTCTCAGTCAATACCTGTCGGAGTTGCTTGGAAGTTGCCTGCCGTTTCAGCTATCAATAAGCTCGGTGTTTCAACGGCTGCTGCTGTTACTCTTATCTCCGGTGTAATAATTATGTCAATTCTTACCCTTTTCATAAAGTATACAAAAACCGGTAGAGCAATGCGTGCCGTTTCTGAGGACAGAGGTGCGGCGATGCTTATGGGCGTAAATGTCAACGGAATTATTACCATAACCTTTGCCATTGGCTCTCTTCTTGCGGCATTTGCAGGTATGTTCTATCTTTTGCAGATTCCGAATACTCAGCCGACCCTCGGTGCAATGCCGGGTATCACAGCCTTTACGGCTGCCGTAATCGGCGGTATTGGTTCAATTCCCGGTGCAATGGTGGGAGGAATACTTCTGGGTGTTGTAGAAAAGTTTTGTCTTTCATCGCCCCTCGCTCCGTATACCGTTGCAATAAAGTTTAGCCTTTTGATTATCATTCTTCTTGTTAAGCCAACAGGGCTTCTCGGAAAGGTATCAAGAGAGAAGGTGTAAGTTATGAAAAGTATAAGAATTAGCAAAATCAAATTTAAAGACTTTATAAACTATGCCCTTGTTCTCGCACTTATGGCGTATGGTCTTATTCTTTTTGCGAGCGGTTCTCTTCGTCCCTCAACGGCTATGCTTCTCACACAAATGGGATATTGCATTATTCTTGCCGTTTCACTTAACCTTGTTGTAGGTTTCTTGGGCGAGCTGAGCCTTGGCCACGCAGGCTTCATGTGCATAGGCGCATACATTGGCGGTCTTTTTGCGGTTGTTCTTAAGACTGCAATGCCCGATATGAAGTTTGCGGTGCTTGTTATTTCCATGATAGTCGGAGGCGCTGTTGCATCGGTCTTTGGATTTGTTATAGGACTTCCGTCACTCAGACTTAAGGGTGACTATCTTGCAATTGTTACTCTTGCTTTCGGTGAAATCGTGAGAAATGTCTTCATGAATCAGGAAACCTTCGGCGGTGCAAGAGGTCTTACAACCATTTCACTTATTTATGATACACGTCGTGCACCAACTCTCTTTGTTGTTGTTTTGGCATTTGCACTTGTAATGCTCTTTGTAATTCAGAACCTTATCAAAAGTAAGCACGGACGTGCTATTACCGCAATCAGAGATAACGAAATTGCTGCAAAAGCAATGGGTATCAACGTAACCTTCTATAAACTGTTTGTATTTATTGTTGCATCCTTCTTTGCAGGCTGTGCAGGTGTTATCTATGCACATACAACAACCCCCGTCCTCTATTCCTTCTTCTCTTATAACTACTCAATTGAAATTCTCGTTATGGTGGTTCTCGGTGGAATGGGAAGCATTACGGGTTCAATTGTTTCGGCTGTTTTCATTACATATATAAACTTTCTTCTCCAGAGTCAGCTTTCGGGAGACCTTGCAGCAATGAGAAACCTTGTATATGCAATTATTCTAATCGTTGTTGTTATTTTCAGTAACGCTCCTGCTCTCAGAGACTTCAGAGAGAGATATAGTCCTGCCGCGCTTTTCTCGCGCTTCAAAAAGAGGGATGCTTCGACACAGACTGATGATGAGGCAAAGTGGGCAAGAGTACCTACAAAAATCAAGATGGATGCCATTCTTTCAACAGACTTAAACCCCGGCTCAAATAAGAGCATCCACGGTGATCTTGGCGGACATGACGGCGGAAAAGGAGGAAACAAATAATGTCAGAATTTGTACTTGAAACTCAAAATCTCGGCATCTCCTTCGGCGGTCTTAAGGCGGCACAAGATGTAAATTTGAAGATTAAAAAGAATCAGATATACGGTCTTATAGGCCCTAACGGTGCCGGTAAGACAACCGTTTTTAATATGCTCACAGGCGTATATAAGCCGACAACAGGTAAAATTTTCCTTGACGGCAAGAAAATCGACGGTCTTTCTCAGGAAAAAATCAATCACATGGGTATTGCAAGAACCTTCCAGAATATCAGACTTTTCAATAATATGTCTGTTATCAGAAACGTAATGGTAGGTCTTCATAACCTTCCCGAATATAAGTGTACTGTGTGGGAGAGCTTTTTCAGACTTCCAAGACACTTTATGACTGAAATCAAAATGAGGGAAAGGGCAAAGGAATTGCTTCGAATCTTCGGACTTGAAGACGAGAGAAACGCCCTTGCCTGCAATCTTCCTTACGGTAAGCAGAGAAAGCTCGAGATTGCACGCGCCCTTGCCACAAATCCAAAGCTCCTTCTTCTTGATGAGCCGGCGGCGGGCATGAATCCCCATGAAACAGAGGACCTTGTGAAGACTATTCACTTTATCCGTGATAACTTTGATATGACAATTCTGCTTATCGAGCATGATATGAAGTTTGTTGCAAGCCTTTGCGACGAAATAACCGTACTTAATTTCGGAACAGTCCTTGCCGAGGGTGATACACGAACGGCTCTGCGTAATCCCGAAGTTATACGCGCGTATATCGGAGGTTAAATTATGGCATTGTTGGAAGTTAAAAACTTAGAAGTATATTACGGTGTTATCAATGCTCTTAAAGGCATCAGCTTTGAAGTAAACGAGGGCGAGATTGTAACCCTTATTGGTGCAAACGGTGCAGGAAAATCCACCACCATGCAGAGCATCGTCGGACTTATTCCCAAAAGATCAGGCACTGTCATCTTTGACGGCAAGGATATTTCACATACACCCTGCCACAAAATCGTGCATCTCGGTATGACGCAGGTTCCGGAGGGAAGAAGAATTTTCCAGGAGCTGACGGTGTACGAAAATCTCCTTATGGGTGCTTTTTCCATCAAGGATACATCAGGCTTCAAGAGAGACCTTGATGCAGTCTATACACGTTTTCCGAGACTTGCAGAGAGAAAAAATCAGGTAGCAGGAACTCTTTCGGGCGGCGAACAGCAGATGCTCGCCATGGGCAGAGCCATAATGAGCCACCCCAAACTTCTTATGCTTGATGAACCCTCAATGGGTCTTTCACCGCTCCTTGTTGATCAGATTTTTGAAATCATAAAGGACATCCATAAGGACGGAACAACAATTCTTCTTGTTGAGCAGAACGCAGGTAAATCCCTTGCAATCTCCGACAGAGCATATGTTCTTGAGAACGGAAGCATCGTTATGAACGGCACAGGTGCCGAGCTTATGGCGAGTGAGACGGTAAAGGAAGCGTACCTCGGCGGGTAAAATTCAAATTCACTAAAGGAGCTGTAGTAAAACAGCTCCTTTTTTCCGTTCTTTAGTCCTGAAACAAATGGGAAAAGTTTTTAGACTTATTCTCACTACCATATGCGGTTTGCCTGCCGTACGGCAGGCTATAGCCTCGCTATGCGAGGCAAACCACATCTATTAGTGGGATGAAATTGAATATTTTACAAATATTCTGTTGAGTGCAAAAGAGCCTCAACGGCTCGTTCGGGACCTCAAAAGGTCCCGAACAAGAGGGGGCAGTTTTGGTTACTTTTGCTGAGTCAAAAGTAACGGTAAACGCGGCTCGCGAGCCGCGGAATCTTTGACATACTGTTTAGCACTTTCTGTAATACAAAAAAGGACACAAAAATTGGAGCTATAACAATTCATTTCGCTATAGCTCCTTTTATTTTTTACAGCACAACTTCAATAAGGTAATACATAATCGGAATTGTGATAACCGAAAGTACGCTCGAAATCATTGTCATGGAAGCGCCGGTTTTTGTATCGCCGCCGTAAGTGGCAGGGTAGATTATTGTGTTCATGCCGATGGGCGCAGCAAATGCAATAAAGGCGAAGATTATAGCATCCTCACTCGCACCTAAAAGCTTAAGCGGAATTACAAACAAAGATGGAAGAACAATAAGTCTTAAAATAGTTGTTATATACACCTTTTTGTTGGAGATAAGCTCCTTGAAATTGTAGCCTCCCATAACAACACCTGCAAGTATCATTGCAACGGGACCCATGCAGTTTCCTGCATTTTTGAAGGCTGTCATTGCAAAGCCGGGAACGTATTTCCCAAGACCGGTAAGACCTAAGAACATACCTATTAGAAGCGCAATGAAGGGGGGATTGAGAAGTCCCTTCTTGAGATTCTTAAGCGGGGAATTCCCCTCTCCTTTGGGGACAAGTATGCTGATTCCCCAGGCATAGCAGAGAAGTCCTAAAAGGAATGTGAATATGGAGTATTTGTAAAATGCCTCATCTCCCCAGATGCCCAGCACCAGGAAGTTGCCGACATATCCGTAGTTGCCGAAAACAAGCGCGTACTTGTATATCTGCCTCTGATAAGCAATATCGGGTGAGGTTTTCCACCCCTTTGCAAAGAGCCTCGACAGTGGATATGAAAGGAGGATTGCTGCGACAGCGAGTCCAAGCCCGTAAAACATAAGAGGCGCATTTTCCGAGAATGATTTAATATTGCAGTTTGTTATCTGATTTGCAAGAGAAAGGGCAGGACAGAGAAGGTATGTTTCAAGTTTTGAAAGAATTCTGTCGCTTCCATCGGGAAGAATGTTTATCTTCCGAAGGACGAAGCCTGCAATTATCAGTATGAACATGCTGAGCGTCTGCACAAGCGTCAGATTAAATATTTCCAAGTAAAAACACCTCTCAGTTAGTCTACTATTTCCTCACCGCCAACGAAAGTGAAGCCTGCAGCATTAAGAATTTCGCCCATCTTGTAGATTTTGTCTGCGTAGTCGGGCTGATATGCGAGATAGTCAGGGTAGAAATACTGCTCATGGTCGCAGATGCCGATATAATCGTGAGAGAGAAGCGGAGCAAATTCCGATTCAAGCTCATCATAGGGAGTTGTGTTGAGGCAGGTTGAACAGTACTTTTTGAAGTTGAGCCCTATTTCCTCGTTGTAGATAGCCTTGCATGTACCCTTGATAGACTCATCTGTTGCAGTATCAAAGTGATTGTAGCCACAGATTGAACGGGCGATGGCTGTATCTCTGCCGCCGCGTGTAAATACCTTTGTTTCGGGCTGACGGTTGTTGAGAAGTCTCATAGCGTGTCCGTAGGGGAGGCTGAAGGGATCTCCGTTGTACTCGGCGGTATCACCTGCTGTGCAGTCGAGAAGTGTTACGCCGCAGTCCTTGAGAGCTTTGACGCCCGCTTTTGATACGGGAAGCCAGTGGGGACAAACGGAATATGCAAAGCTGTTCTTTCCTGCAAAGCGGAATACTTCCTTTTCAATCATCTTAAAGAGCTTGTATGTGTCTTCGTATGTAGCGCTTACGTGCGGATAGTCGGGGAATTCTTCCATGGCGTGGAAAGCAAATTTTAACCAATCGGAATTAGCTTCAAATTCTGCTTTGTACTTGTCTGTAACATCGCAAAGACGGAATTCGTCGTAGCCGTAGAAGGAGTCGGTTCTGTAAAAGAGGTTTAACTGAACCTTCAGACCGTACTTGTCGTGAGCTGTCTTTAACATGTTCATGAACTTGTTGTCAAAAAGGCTCTTGTTGTTCTCTCTTGTAATGTCGCGAAGCACCCAGATGGTGTCGTCGATGTAAAAATATGCTTTTTTCATTGTGATTCTCCTTTGATTTTTAGTTTATGTCTGTAATATATCACCATAAGAAAAAAGTCTCAATAAAAAAATCAAATAACACTGTACAAATCAACGATTGTATGTTATAATATTCACGGTGATGAAAAAATGTACTATGCAAAACTTTCTCTTTCCGAAATTCCCGAAATCGGCTTTGCCCATCAGCACTACTGCCATGAGTATAAAACGACATACGGCAAAAACGACAGAAAAAGCGTTGAAATTGCCTACGTCAATTCGGGAAAAATCAAAATCAGGCTTTATGATAAGGAAATGTATGCCGAAAAGGGGAGCGTAGTTGTAATCCTTAGGCAATTGCCCATTTCCACACTTACGGTGGGGGACGAAATGCACTCACACTGCACTGTGCTTGGAGAATTTTCCGACCTTGACTTTGAGCTTTTTGAGGACGAAAAGGACGCCTTCGGCGACGGCTTTATGTTTCCTCTTGTGACAGAGGCGTGCAAAGAAACCGAACAAATCGCAAAGTGTCTTCTTAAAATTGCCGCCGATATGGCAAACGAAAGGGAAAAGAGAGCCCTTTCCTCGTCGGTTGAATTCTTGAATGTACTGAAAACGCTTGATGAGATTTTCCGAAAAGAGAAAAACTCAAAGAGCAGTGCCTTTGTGTCAATCTATGAAAAGGCTGTCGGCTATATAAATGATAACGTCCATAAAAATATCCGTCTTTCGGATATAGCTCGTTTTGTGGCAAAAAGTCCCAATCACGTAAGCCATGCCTTTAAAGCCGTAAGCGGTAAAACAATATCTTCCTATATAAATGAGGAAAAGGTAAAAAGGATTGCCTATCTTATAAAGGGCGAAGGCCTCTCCTTTGAAGATGCGTGCGAGAGGGTATCGCTTTGTGATAAAACCTACGGCTACCGCCTTTTTAAGAAATATATGGGCATCACGCCAAGCGAATTTGTTTCGGTAAAGATAATTGACCGTGACAGCCGCGGAAAAAAGAAGCAGTAAATTTAGTTGTTTTCGTCTGCAAACTTCTGTATAAGAAGTACCTGTCTCTGCGACGTAAGGGTTTCATTTGTGCCGAAGTAAACCTTTTCTCCCTTTACCTCGCTCACGAAGTCCTCAATGTTGTTTGACGGACTCTTTTCACATTCAATTGTTTCTTCAGAGCTTTTGTAAAGGTGGATTACACTTTCACAGCCTCTGAAGTTGAGCATACCCTTTTTGCCCCAGAAATAGAAATCCCAGTAGGTGGGAAGTGGACTTGAGCACTTGGGTGCGGCGTAGGAAACGTCAGCCATGACCGAAATGTTTTCCATCTCTGCCATAAACTGTCCGCAGTCGGAAAAATTGGGTTCTTCTGTCGCAAATGCGTTCCAAACCTTTGCAAAATTAACCTTTGTGAAGTTTTTGCCTGTTATGTAGCGGAGAATGTCAACGCCGTGGATTGCAATGTCGTTGATTGTTCCGCCGTGCTTGCCGTCCTCGTAGTACCAGGAGGGACGGTTGCCGTAGTCAAGACAGTGCTGACCGGTAAAGGAGATGTTTACAAGCTCGCCAATCTCTCCATTTTCGATAAGCTCTTTAACCTTTCGTGTCTGGATGCTGTGTCTCATGTCGAGCATACACGCAACAACAAGTCCGTTTTTCTTTGAAAGTGCTTCAATCTCATCAAGCTCTGAAAGACTTGTACATATAGGCTTGTCAGCAATTACGTGCTTGCCGCTTTTTAATGCCTCGATTACCATTTTTCCGCGCTTGCCGTAGTAGTCGCCGATGGCAATGGCGTCAACGTTGTCGTCCGCGAGAATTTCTTCATAAGAGCCGTAGCAAAAATCAAGCTCTCTCATTTTACCTGCGGCTTCTCTTGCCGCGTCGTTTTCTTCAAAACAGCCGCAAATCTCTACATTTTTGCTGTTGTTTGCCATGTCGTAAAGAGTGTAGATGTGACCGTGTCTGAAGCCTGCGAATGCTATATTCATAATAATTCACCTCGTAACTCTATTTTACCATTATTTTTCGACGTGTAAATTGTGAAAAATGCTATTATGTATTGCAAAAAATCAAATAAATAATAAATATTGTAAATTTGATAATTTGCGGCGTAAAAGGTTGTTATTTTTTGCGTATTGTGTTAGAATGATTTAAATAATGCAGGGCAGGTTTTGCTCCTGCCGTAAAGGAGAAAATATATGAAAATTACTTTTTTAGGCACGAGCCACGGTTATGCCGAAAAGGGCAGATTCACCTCAGCAACACTCATTGAGGTGGGAGAAAATTACTATCTTCTCGACGCAGGCGCGCCCATTGAGTACCTTTTTGTCAATAATGATAAGCCGTATGAAAATCTTCGCGGAATATTCTTAACACATATGCATAATGACCATGTCGGCTCACTTTCTTCCGTTGTCGAGCCTATGCTCAGATACCGCTTTAATGATAAGGCAACCTGCTTCTTTCCGTCACGGCAGGGAATGGACGGCTTTGCAAATTGGCTGTACACACTTGATGTAAAAAAAGAAGTCCTTGATAAGACCGTGAAATTTGAACTTGTAAACGAGGGCAAAATTTTTGATGACGGAAAGGTGTGCGTTTATGCAAGAAGAAACCTGCATAAGGGTGTCGGCGGCGCTTCCTTCGGCTATATCTTTGAGGCGGAAGGGAAAAGGGTGTTCTTTACAGGGGATATGTCACAGGAATTTTCCGAATATTGTGAGTATGTCGGCTCTGAGCATTATGACCTTGTTGTCTGCGAGGGCGCACATTCGCCGATTGTAAGGGCGGCAGAAAAGCTGAAAGGCACAAACACTGACAGAATGATTATCAACCATGTCTATTTTGAGAGTGTTGAGGGCTTTGATGATGTTGCAAAGACTCTGCCGTTTCCATGCGAAATTGCAGAGGATATGCTTGAAATTATACTTTAGGAGAGAAAATTATGAAAAATGTACTTCTTGTCGGCGACTCAATTCGAATGGGCTATGACAAATCCGTAAAAAAGACACTTGAGGGTAGGGCAAATGTTATTTTCCCTGCCGAGAACTGCCGCTTTGCCTGCTATCTTCTCCGTAGCTTTCACGACTATTTTGAGGGAATAAAGGGAGAGGATTTTGACGTTGTTCATTGGAACGCAGGTCTCTGGGATTGCCTGAGACTTTTTGAGGAGGAGCCGCATACACCAATTGATGTCTATACATATTATATTGACAGAATATGTAAAAGAATCAAAAAGCTCTGTCCCAATGCAAGGGTGATTTTTGCGACCTCAACAAGCGTTCAGTCGGAAAAAATGGATGTGAATTTCAAAAGATATAATGAAGAAATTGAGGAGTATAATTCTGCGGCTGTCGAGGTCGTAAAAAAATACGGCTTTGAGGTGAATGACCTGTATTGTCTTTCAAAGACTCTTCCCGACGAGGCTCACTCCGACCCCGTACATTATTATACAACCCTCGGAACCGAAGCATTTACCAATAAGGTGCTGTCTTATATCGCACCTGCCCTCGGAATAGAGGAAAAACTCGAATATAAGGAAGAAATGTATACCGACGCACCAATCGGTATCTGATTCTTGCCAAACCCTTACCGAACCTGTACCAAACCGTTACCAAACCGTTACCAAACCTCTACCAAACGCTACCAAACCGCTACCGAATCGTTACCAAACGCTACCAAACCTCTACCGAATCGTTACCAAACGCTACCAAACCTCTACCAAACCGTTACCGAATTGCTCTTTTGCTTTGCCTAATGTAAATGTTAATGTAAATGATAATGTTAATCTCAATCTTAATGTATATGTAAATGTGTCTTTTGAGTAACAATTTGTGATAGCATCTTGACAAAATAGAACATTTGTGCTATAATATGGGTGTATTAAAAAAGCAAAGGAGATTTTATGGAAAATACACACACAGAAAGAGAAAGCATGGTGTTTTATAAGAGCTTTTTTGAAGCGATAGAGGAATTGCCCGGCGAGGAGTTCAAGAAGTGCGCCTGCGCCATATTCAACTATGGTCTGAGAGGTATAATGCCCGAAGCAAGCGGCTTTGAAAAGGCAATACTTACTCTTGTAAAACCGCAGATAGACAAGAATAATCAGCGCTGGATAAGCTCAAAAAAGAGCCACAGCACAAAAGAACCCCAAGAGCCTTGTGAGAAACCTGCCCCTCAAGAGACGCCCCAAAAGGAAGGTGTGGGGGAGTACGGTAATGTGCTTCTTCTGCCGGAGGAAAAGGACGTTCTTTGTAAGAGTCTGGGAAAGGAAAGATACCTCGACTCGGTTGATTATCTTACAAAATACATAAAGCGAAAGCCGGGATATAAAAGTGCAAGCCATTTTGAGGATTTGAGAGGCTGGGTTCAGGATGCCCTTGAAAAGCAAAATAACAAGAGTCCGCCAAAGCCGAAAAATCCTTCGTTCGATTTTGATTTTGAAAACTTATATGAAAATCTCTGATAAATAAGTCATAAAACAGCTTTATTTGCTTGACATGATTTTGCGTTTGTGGTATAATTACCATAAATAATTGTGTGCGTCGGAGGATGTTATGAGCTTTGTTATTCGAGATGTGAATGTGTACAGAAACGGTGGCTTTGAAATGCGTAATGTTGCCGTTGAAAACGGTATTGTTACCGCCATTTCTTCCGACGATATAAATTTGACCGGTGCCAAGATTGTAATGGGCGGCGGAATGTATCTTTTTCCCGGTTTTGCGGATGTCCATGTACACCTGCGTGAGCCGGGATTTGTTTATAAAGAGACGATAGAAACGGGAACAAAAGCGGCGGCGGCAGGCGGATTTACCCATGTCTGCTCCATGCCGAATCTAAATCCCGTACCCGACAGTGTTGACAACCTTAAAGTACAGCGTGATGCAATAGAAAAGGACGCCGTCATTGCGGTGTACCCCTATGGCTCAATAACAGTCGGACAAAAGGGAGAAGAGCTTTCCGACCTTGAGGGAATGGCAGAGCATGTGTGTGCCTTTTCAGACGACGGCAGGGGAGTTCAGAATGGCGACATGATGAAGCAAGCGATGATGAAGGCAAAGAGTCTTAACAAGATTATTGCGGCGCACTGCGAGGTTAATGAGCTTCTTTTCGGCGGATATATCCACGACGGCGAATACGCGAGGCTTCACGGTCACAGAGGCATTAGCTCTGAGAGCGAATGGAAGCAGATTGAAAGGGATATTGCCCTGGCAAAGGAAACGGGTGTCAAGTACCACGTCTGCCACATTTCCACAAAAGAAAGCGTAGCACTTATACGCAAGGCAAAGAAAGACGGTGTTTCAATCACCTGCGAAACAGCGCCGCACTACCTTATATATAACGACATGGATTTGCAAGAGCATGCACGCTTTAAGATGAATCCGCCAATCAGAAGCGAAGAAGACAGGCTTGCTCTTGTTGAGGGACTTATTGACGGCACAATTGATATGATTGCCACAGACCACGCTCCCCACTCCGAAGAAGAAAAGACGAGGGGACTTGAAAAGAGCCTCATGGGTGTTGTGGGGCTTGAGACATCATTTTGCGCCATGTACACCCACTTTGTAAAGACGGGCGTTATCACATTGGAGCATCTGATCAAGCTGATGCACGATAATGCAAAGAGCCGCTTTGGTATCGGCGGTGTTATTGAGGTCGGCGAAAAGGCGGACTTTACGCTCTTTGATTTGAATGAAAAATACACGGTAAACCCTGAACAGTTTGTCACAAAAGGAAGATTTACTCCCTTTGAGGGATGTGAGTTTTACGGCAGATGTGTGATGACGGTTTATGACGGAAATGTTGTTTATGAGGGGTAGGCTTTAGGGAGTGTTTCGCCACGGCTCGTGGCGACCATATTTTGGCACGCCCCAAAATATGGAAAAAACGCTCCACTCATGTGTCGTGACTTTTTGAGGTCACGACACGGGGCGTGGTGCCCCTTTTTAGCCCTCGACGGAATATTTGAAAAAGATTTAGTTTTCTTCCCACTAATATATGTGGTTTGCCTCGCAAGGCGAGGCCATAGCCTGCCAAAGGCAGGCAAATACAGGTGGAGTAGTGAGAGAAAAATATAAGTTTTATTTACTCATGTGTTGAGTATCAAAAAGAGCCGCCGCGGCTCGGTTGAATGTTACGGAGCGAAGCGTAGTTTTCGACCATGAGCGGAGATTTTTTGGTTACTTTTGCATCGGGGCAAAAGTAACTCGCCTCGTGCTGAGGCGAAATTTTCCAAAAGTAACGGAAAACGCACGTCGCAACGTGCGGAATCCTTAAAAACAGAAAGGAAAAAGACATGAAACAATCCCTATTCACAGTTGACTATAATGTCAAACTGACCTTTGACGTCTACAAAATGCGCCTCGTTGGCGACACAAGTGACATCACAAAACCCGGTCAGTTTATCAATATAAAGCTCGACGGCTTCTATCTTCGCCGTCCTATTTCCGTTTTTGACTGCGACGAAAGCGCAGTAACCATCATCTATAAGGTAGTAGGCGAGGGAACAGAATATATGGCTTCGCTCGGTAAGGGTAAGACACTTGATGTTCTCACCGGTCTCGGAAATGGCTTTGATGTGGAAAAGTGCGGACAAAAGGTGCTTCTCATCGGCGGTGGTGTTGGTGTTCCGCCCATGTTTTACCTTGCAAAAAAATTGCTTTCGGCAGGTAAGACTGTCTCAATGATAATGGGCTTTAATAAAGAAAGCGAAGTCTTTGCAAAAGAGGATTTTGAGGCTCTCGGAATTAAGACACTTGTCACAACGGTTGACGGAAGCGTCGGCATCAAGGGATTTGTAACAAACGCCATGGATGAGGTTGAATACGACTGTATCTGCACCTGCGGTCCTGAGCCTATGCTCAAGGCTGTTTATGATGCTTCAAAGACAACAGGCTTCTTTAGCTTTGAAGAAAGAATGGGATGCGGCTTTGGTGCTTGCATGGGCTGCTCCTGTAAGACAAAATACGGCAATAAGAGAATCTGTAAGGACGGACCTATACTCGTAAAGGAGGAGATTATATGGTAAACACAAAGGTTAATCTCTCAGGTTGGGAACTTGATAACCCTATAATCCCCGCCAGCGGTACATTCGGCTACGGATATGAATACGCAGAGCTTTATGATATAAATATCCTCGGCTCGTTCTCCTTTAAGGGAACAACCTTAGAGCCACGATTTGGAAATCCTACACCGAGAATTGCCGAAACACCGAACGGCATGATAAACTCCGTAGGACTTCAGAACCCCGGTGTTGATGCGGTAATTGCCGAGGAGCTTCCGAAACTGCGTAAATGCTTTAATAAAAAGGTGATTGCAAATATCGGCGGCTTTGCGGTTGATGAATTTGTAAAGATAGTCGAAAAGCTCGACAAAGAGGATATAGTAGGACTTCATGAGGTCAACATCAGCTGTCCAAATCTTCATAAGGGCGGCAAAAACTTCGGCACAGACGCGGATGCGGCATACGAGGTAACAAAGGCAGTAAAAAAGGTTGCAAGTAAACCTGTATACATTAAACTTACACCGAATGTTACTGATATTGCTTCTATTGCAAAGGCGGTTGAAGAAGCGGGTGCCGACGGAATAAGCCTTATAAACACACTTTTAGGCATGAGAATAAACAAGAGAACAAGAAAACCGATTATTGCCAACAAAATGGGCGGTTTTTCCGGCTCTGCGATTTTCCCCGTGGCACTCAGATGCGTATATCAGGTATATGAAGCTGTAAAAATTCCGATTATCGGCATGGGCGGTGTGTCGAGTGCCGAGGATGTAATTGAAATGATGATGGCAGGTGCGACCGCCGTTGAGGTGGGTGCGTATAACCTTGTCAATCCCTATGGCTCAAAGGAAATCGTTCTTGATTTACCGAGGGTCATGGAAAAATACAGAATAGAAAATCTTTGTGACATAATAGGAGGAGCACACTAATGGGTAAGGACGTAATTATCGCTTGCGACTTTGCGAGCAAAGAGGCACTTTTTAATTTTCTTGACCTATTCAAAGATGAAAAGCCTTTTCTTAAGGTAGGTATGGAGCTTTTCTATGCGGAAGGCCCTGAAATTGTAAGAGAAATTAAGAGAAGAGGTCACAAGATTTTCCTTGACCTCAAGCTCCACGATATTCCCAATACTGTTAAAAAGTCAATGAACGTTCTTTCGCGTCTTGACGTTGACATGACAAACCTTCACGCTGCAGGTACTGTTTCCATGATGGAAGCGGCTCTTGAGGGACTTACACGCCCCGACGGAACAAGGCCTTTGCTTATCGCTGTCACACAGCTCACAAGCACAGACCAGCAGAGAATGGAGGACGACCTTCTTATTCATGAGCCTATTGACAAGGTTGTTATGCACTATGCTTCAAATGCCAAGAAGGCAGGCCTTGACGGTGTTGTTTGTTCACCCCTTGAAGCACAGAAGGTTCATGAAACCTGCGGAGATAAGTTTTTAACTGTAACTCCCGGTGTTCGTTTTGCCGACGGAGATATTGGCGACCAGAAGAGAGTTATGACTCCCGCCGAGGCTAAGAGAATCGGCTCTGACTACATTGTTGTAGGCCGCCCCATAACTGCGGCAGAGGATCCCGTTGCGGCGTACCGCAGATGCGTAAGTGAATTTGTGGACTAAAGTTTAGGGAGAGCTCCGCCGTCAGCTCGACGGCGTTTACCGTTACTTTTCACTCGCGAAAAGTAACCCAAAGCGACCACTCTGCAAAAAATTACCGCTTCGCTCAGATTTTTTGCGAGCCGTGGAGGCTCTTTTGACCCTCAATGGAATGTTTGCAAAAGTTTAAATTTGTTTTCTACTAATAAATGTGGTTTGCCTCGCAGAGCGAGGCCATAGCCTGCCGAAGGCAGGCAAATGCACGCGGAGTAGTTAAATAAGAATATAAGTTTTCTTTACTCTTGCGTAGAGAATTAAAAAGAGCCGCCGCGGCTCGGTCGAATGTTACGGAGCGAAGCGTAGTTTTCGACCATGAGCGGAGCATTTTTGGTTTCTTTTGGGGCGAGCCAAAAGAAACTCGCTTCCGCAGAAGCGAAACACTAAAAAAATTATATAAACGAGGTATACATCATGGAAAGCTACAAGAGAGAATTTATACAGTTTTTGGAAAGAGCTGGCGTTTTGAAATTCGGTGATTTCACTGCAAAAAGCGGCAGAAAAATCCCTTACTTCATCAACGCAGGCATGATTAAGACAGGCGAAGACATCGCAACCCTTGGTGAATTCTACGCAAAGGCATATTTTGAAAAGCTCGGCAAAAAGAAGGCTGTACTTTATGGCCCTGCTTATAAGGGAATTTCCCTTGCCGTTTCTGCGGCAGTTGCCCTTTCAAAGAATGACCTTAACGTTCCCTTCTTCTTTAACCGCAAAGAGGTCAAGGATCACGGCGAGGGCGGCGTATTTGTAGGCTATGTTCCCTCCGAGTCAGAGGAAATCGTAATTATCGAGGACGTTATCACGGCAGGTACTGCAATCCGTGAGAGCATGGAAATCCTTTCTCACCTTGAAGGTGTGAAGGTTGCGGCAACCTTTATCATGGTTGACAGAAAAGAAAAGGGTCAGACAGAAAAGGGCGCTATGCAGGAAATCGAAGAAAGCTTTGGCTTCCCTGTGTATTCCATCGTTGATGTTTACGATATTATTGAGTACCTTGAAGAAAATCCCGAAAACAAGGAAAACGTAGACAGAATTAAGAATTACTTAGCCGTAAATGGTTCAAAGTAAATCTAAACATCAATAAGGCTCCCTCCGGGAGGGAGGCTTTATAAACAAACATCCGATTATATGCACTGTGCATAAAACATTGAAAGGATAAATCCAATGAGAAGCCTTATAGATATTTTAGAGCTTACAACACAAGAAATAGATGAACTTATAGACAAGGCGAATGACATTATTGCAAACCCTGCGAAGTACAGCGAAAAGTGCCGCGGCAAAAAACTCGCGACTCTCTTCTTTGAGCCGTCTACCCGTACTCGCCTTTCCTTTGAGGCGGCAATGTACGAGCTTGGTGGAAATGTTCTCGGTTTTTCCGAGGCACAGAGCTCATCCTCAGCTAAGGGCGAGAGCGTAGCCGATACCATAAGAACCGTCAGCTGTTATGCCGATATTATCGCAATGCGTCACCCCAAGGAGGGTGCGCCCCTTGTTGCGACAATGAAGTCACGCGTTCCAATAATCAACGCAGGCGACGGCGGTCACAATCACCCGACCCAGACCCTTACGGATTTGCTTACAATCAAGAGAAAAAAGGGAAGACTTAATAATTTCACAATCGGCTTTTGCGGTGATTTGAAATTCGGCAGAACCGTTCACTCGCTTATCGGCGCACTTTCAAGATATGAGAATATAAAGATAATTCTTATTTCTCCCGATGAGTTGCGCGTTCCCGAATATATAAAGGAAGAAGTTCTTGATAAGAAGAATATTGAATACAGAGAGGTTTCTTCTCTTGATGAGGTTATGCCCGAGCTCGATATTCTTTACATGACAAGAGTGCAGAAGGAGAGATTCTTCAACGAGGCGGACTATTTAAGACTAAAAGACAGCTACATCCTCACACCCGAAAAGCTGTTTTCTGCAAAGGCTGACCTTTCAATTCTTCATCCTCTGCCGAGAGTCAACGAAATTTCGGTGGCGGTGGACGACGACCCGAGAGCCTGCTACTTTGACCAGGTACTTAACGGTAAATATGTAAGAATGGCGCTTATCATGAAGCTCCTTGGAGTGCGGTGAGTCACCGCTGACAATTCACGGGGCATGCTTTACAAGAAAGTAGCCTTATCTTCGCTCAAATAACCGTTTGCTCCCATCAAACAACGACGGGTGCAAACATTCAAATTTAATTGAAAGGAACGGTAAGTATGATTCTTTCACCAATAGATAACGGAATTGTCCTTGACCATATAAAGCCGGGCGGCGGCTTTGAGCTTTACAATATATTGAAGCTCGGCGAGCTTAAATGCCAGGTTGCCCTCATTCTCAACGCAACGAGCCTTAAGATGGGAAAAAAGGATATTATAAAAATTGCTGAGCCTATTGAGCTTGACCTTGATGTTATCGGTTACATTGACCCGGGTGTTACGGTAAATGTTGTCAAGGACGGAAAGGTTGTCAAGAGAACTCATATTGAAGCGCCCGAGCTTGTAAAGGGCGTTATCAAGTGTAAAAACCCAAGATGTATCACGTCCACCGAGCAGGAGCTTGTTCAGATGTTCAAGCTCACCGATAGGGAAAAGGGTGTTTACAGATGTATGTACTGTGAGTCTAAGGCGAAGTAGGTTTTCTTTGCTTTTGCTTAAAAGGGGATTCCGCGGCTTGCGAGCCGCGTTTTCCGTTACTTTTGACTCGCCAAAAGTAACCCAAACCGCCCGCTCTGAAAAAAATCTCAGCTACGCCTCGCATTTTTTTCGAGCCGCGGAGGCTCATACTCAACAGAATGTTTGCCAAAGCTCTGATTTTCTTCTCACTAATAAGCGTTATTTGCCTCGCTTTGCGAGGCAAACCACACAAATTGGTGGGAGTGCAAAAGATTTTTATGTTAATTGCGTTGAGTATAAAAAAGAGCCGCCGCGGCTCGGTCGAATGTTACGGAGCATAGCGGAGTATTCGACCATGAGCGGAGCGTTTTTCGTTTCTTTTGGGGCGTGCCAAAAGAAACTCGCTTCCGCAGAAGCGAAATATTCCGAAAGTAATATATTTTAACAAATTCCCCGTTGACAAAGCACGCAAAATCAACTATAATCTATATGGTAAAATGAAAATAATACTGAAAGGAACTGACTAAAGTGGCAAAAATAACTACGGTGTCAAGCGAAGGTCTCCGAAAACTTCAGGAAGAGCTTGAATACCTTAAAACCACAAAACGAAAGGAAGTTGCAGAGGCCATCAAGGTAGCAAGAGGCTTCGGCGACCTTTCCGAAAACAGCGAATATGACGAAGCTAAGAATGAGCAGGGACTTGTTGAAGCAAGAATTGCTGAAATTGAGTCTATGCTTAAAAATGTAAAGGTTATCGACGAAAGTGCAATTGCAACCGATAGGGTAAACGTCGGCAACCGTGTAAAAGTATACGACGAAACATTTGAAGAAGAACTCGAATATACAATCGTAGGCTCAAGCGAAGCAAATCCCATGGAGTTTAAGATTTCCGACGAATCTCCTATAGGTAAGGCTTTGATTGGTTCTGAAATCGGGGAGGTCGTAAAGGCTGAGACACCCGGCGGCGAAACTGTTATGAAGGTTCTTGAAATTTCCAAGTAAAAAGGAACCAAGGACGGTGTAAATTTTGGCAGAAAATCAGAATGTAAATGAAGTAAAGGTACCGACAGAAAAGGAAATCGGCGAGCAGGAGCTTGTAAGAAGAGAAAAATTAAAGGCCCTCTGCGAGGCGGGAGAAAACCCTTTTGAAAAGGTAAAGTACCCTGTTGATAACTATTCTGTTGACATTAAAGAAAACTTTGAAACTCTTGAAAATCAGACTGTTGTAATCGCAGGACGTATGATGTCAAAAAGAGTCATGGGTAAGGCGAGCTTTTGCAATATCCAGGACGGTAAGGGCAGAATTCAGTGCTACGTTGCAAGAGATGAAATAGGCGAAGAGCCGTATTCGGCATTCAAAAAACTCGATATAGGCGACATTGTAGGTATCACAGGCTTTGTTTTCAAGACAAAGACAGGCGAAATCTCGGTTCATGCTAAGGAGCTTGTGCTTCTTTCAAAGAGCTTAAAGGTACTTCCTGAAAAGTTCCACGGCCTCAAGGACCAGGAAACAAGATACAGACAGAGATATGTTGACCTTATCGTAAACCCTGAGGTTAAGGATACATTTGTAAAGAGAAGCCAGATTCTTACTGAAATCAGACGCTTCCTTGATGCAAGAGGCTATCTTGAGGTTGACACTCCCGTTCTTCATACCCTTGAAATCGGCGCTTCCGCAAGACCTTTTGTTACTCACCACAATACTCTTGATATTGATATGTACCTCAGAATTGAGACAGAGCTTTATCTCAAGCGCCTTATTGTTGGCGGCTTTGATAAGGTTTATGAGGTTGGTCGAATCTTCAGAAATGAAGGTATGGACCCCTCACATAACCCCGAATTTACCTCCATTGAGCTTTATGAAGCATATATCGACTATCATCAGCTCATGGATTTGGTTGAAGAGCTTTATTCATCGCTTGCAAAGAAAATCTGCGGCAGCGATGTGATTACCTACCAGGGTACAGAAATCAACATGGGTTCTCCCTGGGAGAGACTCACAATGGTTGAGGCTGTAAAGAAGTATGCAGGCGTTGACTACTACGACTGGAAGACAGATGAGGACGCAAGAGCGGCGGCAAAGGAAAAGAACGTTGAAGTTGAAAAGGACGCAACACGCGGTGCAGTTCTCGTAGAATTCTTTGATGCTTTCGTTGAAGAAAACCTCATTCAGCCTACATTCATTTATGACTACCCGGTTGAAAATTCACCTCTCGCAAAGAGAAAGGCGTCAGAACCTGCATTTACAGAGAGATTTGAATTTTTCATCTATGCAAGAGAAATGGGTAACGCTTTCTCCGAGCTCAATGACCCCATTGACCAGAGAGAAAGATTTGAAAAGCAGGTTGCGGCAAAACGCGCTCAGCCCGGCGGAGAAAACGCAAGAGTTGATGAGGACTTCATCACAGCTCTTGAGTACGGTATGCCTCCCACAGGCGGTCTTGGCTTCGGTATTGACAGACTTGTAATGCTCCTTACCGACTCCTTCTCAATCAGAGACGTGCTGCTTTTCCCCACAATGAAACCTCTTGACGAGTAAAGTGCCATGAAGTTTCGCGGTGAAGAAGTAACCTTCCTTGGATGGCTTGACAATGTTTGGTATCATTTCAAGGCAGGAATTATAATCGGTGCATTTGCACTTGTCATATTGGTAGTCGGACTTACTCAGCTTGTAACGAGAGACGAGCATGATGTGTTTGTCTACTGCGTAGGAGACCACGGTCTTTCGGCGCAGGCTATTGACGAATTCACACAAGAAATGCAAAATTGCTTTGCAGTCGATGCCAACGGTGACGGAAAGAGTGTTGTTGACCTTAAGTTTGATAAATTTGTGATGACAGAGGATGCAAACGGCAAACGTAAAGTATATAATCCGTCTGAACAGTTTTCAATCACCGAAAGGTTCAATCTCGAGCTTGCCTCGGGTGAGTGTGTTGTCTACATCATGGAGCCGGCATTTTTTGCAGGAAACCTTGACTATCTTGCTTCTTTAGAGGAGGAGCTTGGGTATCTTCCCGAAAAGGCTGTTGACGGCAAGGGAATAAGGCTTTCCGACATTGACTCCTATAAGGCAACAACTACTCTCGGCTATTTCCCCGAGGACTATATAATCTGCCTTGCCGACAGGGAGGACAGGTTTGACGACGCTTATTATGACGGAAATGTTGCATTTTTCAAGAACCTGATTGAGTACAATCTCGTTAAGAACTAATTTTGTAATAATATTACGGCGTCGCTTGCCGTACTAAAGCGGCACCGTACAACATATTATTAAAGGAAGAAAACAAACACTAATTTCGTAAAGGAGGAACGTGTCAACCTTTAAGGTTGATACATACTGATTATGAAGAAGTTTTTATCTTATGCACTTGTTGCAATGATGCTTTTAGCAGTTGTTGCAGTTTCTGCTTCCGCTTTGACATGGGGCGCAGGCGAAGGTCTTTGGGTACATGAGGGTGCTAACTACTCTGAATCCAAGGCTACTGCACTTTCTCCTGTTAAGCTTACAAACAATGCTGACGGCTCTGTTACTGTTGAACAGGGCGGTTACTGGAAGGACCCCTATATCAACGGCGGTGTTTTCACAACTGAACAGGTAGGTATTGACGGTCTTTCTGTTGAAGTTTATTTTGAAAGAGCTCCTATCGCTACAAATGACTGCTGGTTTGCTATTCACCTTTTGAATAAGCCCCAGCTCTTTACAACTGATGCAAACACACTTGGTTACAAGAACCTTATCAGATTCAGGGATCCTAAGATGGAATACTATAAGTCCTCATGGGGCGGTCTCGGAACATCCGAAGCAGGTATCAATGACAATGTATTTGATATCCAGTCCGGTGATACAATCATCATGAATGCTAAGTACGAGCTCGGTCAGTACATGATTTCTTATGTACATAAGACAGCTACAGGCGAAAAGACATTTGAAGTTCCCGCTGACAAGACAAAGGATATTTCCAATGAAGTATTCAATGGCACAGGCAAGGGTTATGTTTCCGTTTGTGGTTCTCTCCTCGGTCCCGACAGTGACTGGAAGTACACAATCAAGGTTACTGAAGGTGTAGGCCTCACAGCTGAACAGCTTGCTAACCAGGCATTTGAACAGGGCAAGGCTACTGTAGTTGCTGAAATCAACAAGTACGCTACAACTATCGAAAGCTACAAGGTAGAATCTCTTGGCTACCTCGAAGGCAAGAACTATGCTGATGACGAAAACATCAACAAGGCTCTCGTTGACATCGATGAAGCTATCGAAGAAATCGCAGGCGTAGTTGAAGCAATAAAGGCTGCTGCTACTCAGGAAGAAGTTGACGCTGTTTCTGCAACAGCTAAGGAAATTTCCAAGAAGGCTTCCGATGCAAGAAATGTTGTTGAATCCAACTACGAATATCTTACTGACGCATCTGCTGAAGGTTCCGACGATGCTGCTGACGAAGGTGCAGACGTACCCTCCGATGACGCTGCTGAAGGTTCCGACGATGCTGCTGCAACTGACGTTGTAGATGATGCCGATAATGGCGACGAAGGCGAAAAGGACAACACAATGCTCATTATCATTGTTGTTGCTGCAGTTGTTGTAGTTATCGCAGTTGTTGCAGTTGTTCTTTCCAAGAAAAAGAAGAAGTAATTCTGAAATTTCTATTTAACTGAATAACTCGAAAAGAGGGGACACGTTGTACGGCACGTGTCCCCTTGAATTTTAATGTTTCTTTTAACCTTTCCTTTTGTATCAAACCAAAAGAAAAACGCCTCCGAAGAGGCGAAATTTCAAAACCTTTTATTCGTGAGCCTTAAGCCATTCTTCAGCCTTTGCCTTTGACATTCTTGTAATGTCTTCAGTAGGATGAACGGATTCTTCTCCGCCGTTGACATAAACAAAGAAAAGACCTTCGGGAGTCTGGTAAAGAGACTCTTCGTAGCCGTCGGGTTCACCGAAAGAACCGAATGTAACCTTCTTAACAAGAGTAGCTGTTTCTGTGTCGTACTCTTTTTTGCAGATGATTTTCTTCATTGGTATATCCTCCTTTAAAATATTTTACTTAGTACCGGTTGAGCCGAAGCCACCTTCGCCTCTAACTGTGTCGGAAAGCTCCTCACACTCAACAAATTCAGCCGCAAGAAAGGGCATGATAACGAGCTGAGCGATTCTTTCTCCGTTTGAGACAGTCTGTGCTTGCTCTGAATGATTGTGAAGCGCCACCATGATTTCACCGCGGTAGTCGGCATCAACCACACCAACCTTGTTGGCAGGAGCAAGCCCTTTTTTTGATGCAAGACCGCTTCTTGCGAATATAAAGCCGCCGAAGCCGCAGGGAATTTCCATTGCAAGATAAGTGTGTAATAGCTTTGTTTCACCTGATTCAATGGTAATGTCACCGTCAGTTATGGCGTATAAATCTGCGCCGGCAGAGAATTCTGAGCCATATGTGGGAACGATAGCGCGCTCGTCCAGCTTTTTGAAATTAACGGTTGCTTTCATATTATTCTCCTAAAAGTCAGATTTTATATAATTATTATACAGTATAAAGATGAATATTTCAAGTTTTAATTTGTCGATAAGTAGTTGATTTTTTACTTTTTTCATGTTATAATACGGCATAAAATGATTTTATATTGTGTGAGGTGATTTGTTTTGGAAATCAGAAAACTCAAGAACGGTATTTATCATATATATGAAGGCGACCCAAACGCCTCAATGCTGACACGCTACGGCATATTGAAAACAGGCATTGAAACTGAAAATGACGGTGTTGTTGAGATGACCGAAAGCGGTATTCTTTTTCACGCCGCAAAGGGCGATGCTCACTTTGTAAAAAAGGAAGATGGCGAGGGATTTTCTCTCACCCTTGCTCTTGAAAAAGAGGAACGCCTCTTTGGTCTTGGTGATGCCAATCGCAAACAGCTTATGCTGAGAGGACTTAAGGTCGATATTTGTATTGACAACGTTGTGTCATACGGACCCATGCCTGTTTTGCTTAGTGATAAGGGCTGGGCGATTCTTCTTAACACTACATATAATAGTCAGTTTGACTGCGGTGCGGAAAATGAGGATGAGCTTGTAATCAGTGTCAAAAAAGGTAATTTTAACATTTATCTTTTCAGGGCAGATTCTCTTAAAGGACTTATCGAAAAAATCACAACTGTTACGGGAAGACCTGCAATTTTGCCGAAATTCGGTTATGGACTTTCTATGGTGAATAATGAAGAAAACCTCAACGCAAGAGCACTTCTGTGGGATGTAAAGGCACTTCGTGATGAAAATATTGCCTGTGATGTAATGGGACTTGAGCCGTGCTGGATGCAGACGAGATATGATTCTTCTCTTGACAAAAAGTGGCATTCCGAGCGTTTTTATGTTCCATCGTGGGCGCCACAGGCAGGAGATTTCACCTTTTTCTATCCTCTTCGCATGATGGGAATTCAGCTTTCACTGTGGCTTTGCTGTGATTATGACCTTTTGTGGCACGAGGACGGCGAAGCCTCCATTCGTGAAGCTGACAAGAAAAAGGATGTCGAGCTTCACATCGTCGATGAACACCTTTCGGCAGGTGTTACTATGGATAAAATTACCGATAAAAACACCCCGTGGTTTGAGCATCTTAAAAAGTTTGTTGACCAGGGTGCAGCTGCCTTCAAAATGGATGGCGCATATCAGGTTTTGCACCATCGTGACCGTCTGTGGGGAGGAAAGTATCTTGATGATGAGGTGCATAATGTATACTGCGTTCTGCTTGCAAAGCAGATGTCAAACGGCTACCGCGACTATACAGACAGACGACTTCTTATAAATACAGCAGGCGTATATGTCGGAACTCAGCAGTTTGCCGCATCATGGGCTGGCGATACGGGTGGAGAGGCTGATACGGTGCTTTCCCTTATGAACCATGCAATGTGCGGACATTCCAATACCACCTGCGACCTTGAACCCACCAATGACTATGCAATACACTACGGATTTTTACTACCCTGGTCTCAGTATTTCTGTTGGTCAAACTGGAAGTTTCCTTGGTTTCTTGGTGATAAGAAAAAAAGTCTTATACAATACTATTCTGCTCTTCGTTCATCTCTTGTGCCGTATATCTATACCATGGCACGAAAGGCATATGACACAGGTCTTGCAATTCTCAGACCTCTTTCTCTGATGTACGAGGATACCGACCGCTTTGATAACACCTTTAATGCATATATGCTGGGCGATAAGCTTTATGTCGGTGTGTTTGACATGAACCTTTCACTCCCCGACGGAAGATGGATTGACTACTTTACGGGCGATGTTTATGAGGGCAATATTAAATATAATGTTCCTGAGGGCAGAGCCGGTGCGCTTTTTGTAAAAGAGGGAAGCGTGTTTGTCACAATGCAACCTCAGAAGTATGTGCTTGAAAAGGAACATGATTATATTATAAATGTATATCCCGGAGCTGATGACACATTTTCCCTTTATGAAGATGACGGCTTTACCTATGACTACCGTGACGGAGCCTTTTGTACTACCGACATAAGACTTGAAAACAGCAATGATAAAGGCTTTGACCTTACGGTTTGTAAAAGACAGGGAAATTATTGCGGAAGACCCGATAACGGTCACGATGTTGTCAAAAATTCCGTACCCGAAATTAAGGGTTGTGGAAAGGTTCGCGATATGCAGATAAAAATATTCGGCAAAAAGCCCTCTTGCATACGCTTTGATGGAAAGAATGTTGAATTTGAATACATCGATAATGCTTGTGTTTTTACACTTTCTGCCGATATTCATGAAGTAAAAGATGTGACATACAACATAGAGTTTTAAGTGAAAACGGAGAAATAATAATGCTTGGCGTAATAATAAATTGTATAACCGTAATTGTCGGAAGCCTTGTCGGCATGACCTTTAAAAATCTCATTTCCAAAAAGGTCACCGACGGAGTTATGGTGGCAATCGGGCTTTGCACCGTTTATATCGGTATTGACGGGGCTTTGTCCGGGGAGAATACACTTGTGCTTATTCTTTCCATGGCAATCGGCGCGGCAATTGGCTTTGTGCTTGACATTGACGGAAGAATAAATAAGTTTTCCGAGTTTGCAACACGCAGATTCAAAAAGGATGATAATGTAAATGTTGCAGAGGGGTTTGTAACGGCGTGCCTGATTTTCTGTGTCGGCGCAATGACACTTGTAGGCTCTGTGCAGGCAGGCGTTAACGGAGATAATACAACGCTGATTACCAAGGCAATGCTTGATTTGATTTCGTCCCTTGCCCTTGCTTCCACCTTTGGCGTGGGCGTTCTTCTGTCGACACTTTTTGTACTTGTGTTCCAGGGAGGAATTGTCCTGCTTTCAAGCCTTGTGGGAGATTTTCTCAGTCTTAGTATGCAGAATGAAATGATTTGCGCAGGCTCGGTAATTATTATTGGGCTTGGACTTAACATCATCGGCGTTTCAAAAATCAAGGTGGCAAATTTTGTTCCTGCCATGTTCATTGCCCCTGCAATTACGCCGCTTCTTAATAAATTTGTGGAAATAATATCATAAAGAAAGCCTCCCGAAAGGGGAGGCTTTTAATATTAAAACTCAATTTCCATGCCGTCATATGACACAAGAAAACCCTTGTTTTCGGCAATTGGTACAAGGTCATCATAGCTTGCCTTGCCGTTGTGGGAAAAGTGATTGAGAACAAATATTGTGCTCTCGTCCGCACTTCCGTTTTTGAAAAGTCTTTCTCTGACCTTTTCGCAGTCATCTATATTCATGTGCTTGTGACCACAGCTCTTTGCAAGACCCATGGTGCAGTCAAGCGAAACGAGATTGAAGTATGGCTTGTTTTCTTCAAGATGCGCCCATGTTTCGTCAAGGAAATATCCTGTGTCATGCCCGTAGAGCATAGACTTTTCGCCGTCTGAAATTCCGTAGAAAAAAGGATATGTTTCATAGGCGTGATTTGCCTTGTAGGGCGTTACGGTGTAGTTATCAATCTGTATGCTCATAAATGGAGAAAGCTCTGTAAGATTCCACTTTCCTCTGTCAAGAACGCCGCTTTTGCGTAAATCGTCAAAAATTAGGTCAATGGAGGGCATTGAGCCGTAAAGGTTAAGGTGTGATAACTCCTCTTTGACAAAGCCGCCGGAACGGACGCCGATTGTGGGGGTGTGCAGGTGGTCGGCGTGTTTGTGGGTGATAAGAACGTTCTTGATTTGTGACAACGGAAGGTCCATGAACTGGTAATGATAAAGTGTGTCGGGAGGCATGTCTATAAGAAGCCTTCCGTCAACAAGAGCCTGAGAACGGGTTCTTATATTTTTGCCGCCTTTGATTTTTGAATATTTGCAAACTTCGCATGAGCAGTAGAGTGCAGGTACTCCCTCAGCTGCCGCAGTGCCGTAATATTTTAGCTTCATGTGTTAAACCTCGTTGTTTATTTTTGGCTCTTTTGCCATATAATAATAATTGTACCGTCCCTTACTGAAATTTCAGCCTTTCTTCCGGTAAACTCATTGCTGACTCCAAGGGTGGGGTTAGAAGAATCAAGACACGCGTTTTCAAGGGAATATTTAAGACCCGACTCATAAACTCCGTCTGCTTTGCCGCCGAAAGGGAAGACCGAAACAAAGCCTTTCTCATTTCCGTCAAAAGAAAACTTGCCGTTGTGAAGCGCCTTTACCACGTAATTTCCGTCGGTGAGGGAAATGTCATATCCTTTTTCTGCGTAGGAGGATGAAAGTGCTATGTTTGCGATTGTGTGTTCAAGCCTTTTGCCGCCGAGAGCGCCTAAGATTTCAAATCTTTTGTAGCCGTGCTTTATACCCTCGATTATCGCAAGCTCGGTGTCTGTGAAATCCTTTTCTGCAGAGAAGCGCACAATGTTTTCGTGACTCGGTATTTCTCCGATTGTGTCAAAATCCCCAAGGAGAATGTCGGGCGTAAGACCGGACTTTTTGAGGTGATGGTAGCCTGCATCAGCCGCAATTATTAAATCGTCCTTGCCCTTTGTGATTTTACCTTCAAAATCTCCTGCGGCGAAAATATAACATATCTTATCCAAGTCAATCACCCCGTCTTTCTGTCAGAAATCATTGTATCACAATGTTAAAATAAAGTCAAATGTAATTGTAATTTTTTGTTAAATTAACAAACTACTAACATAAAATAGTTTTACTTATAGTAAAATATTTATAATATGTGTCCGGAGGTGTGAAAATGGCATCAGAAATGCTTGAAAAGATACTCGAAGCCGAGAATTCGGCTAAGGAGAAGCTGGAAATTACACAGGCGAAAGCACGTGAAATTATAGAAAAAGCAAAATCCGATGGCGAGAAATTGCTGTCTGATAAAAAGAAAGCGGCTGAGGAGGACAGAATGAGAAGGCTCTCGTCCCTTTGCGATGAGGCTAATGAAAGAAAAGCGCAAATGCTGTCTGAGGCTCAGAAGGTTTGTGATGAAATGTCTCTTGTTGCCGCAACAAAATCCGATGAATGTACAAGGATTATTTTAGAAAAGCTCATGTCTTAGTTTTTCTTTGGTTTTTCTTTTACCAAGTGGAGGTGATTATTTTTGTCAAAGCTAAAAATGCTTAAATTTGAAGCGGCGACACTGGGAAATTGCAGTGAGGATATAATTTCGCAGATACAGAGAATTGGCGTAGCACAGCTTGAGAAAAGGGAAGATGCCCGTCTTTCGGCAGCTGATAATGCCGACAGCGCCGCCCTTTATGAAAAAAGCGGCGAAACGGTTGCGGCGGCAATGGATTTACTTCGCGATTACGGTGCTGACTTCGGCGGCGGTATGTTCTCGGGACGTGCCGTTCTTGACAGTAAACAGTTCTTTGAGCTTTCAAAGGACGTTCAGGCGGTAATTGATGATTCCCATGAAGTTTTAAGGCTTAAAAAATACATTTCCGACCTTGAAAGCGAAAAGGTGAGAAATACGACACTCTACGATTCGCTGACGGTCTGGAAGGGGATTGACATACCGCTCGCAGGATTATCTACGAGCGCGACGACCTTCTTTGTTGGCTCTTTTCCGAGGCAGTACACCTACGAATCGCTATCACTCGTGTTTTCGGAGAATCTTCCTGAAATCAAGGAGTATTCGCTTAAGGTTCTCTACTCATCCGATGAGATAACTTCCTGTGTTGTGGTTTGCCACAAGGATGTTTCTTCCACCGTTGGGGCGTTTCTGCGTTCGCTGTCCTTTACAGCACCGAGTGATACTGAATGTGATAACGTTATCGAGCGGCTGAATGAGCTTGAAAAAGCAAATTCAATGATTGATGAGCAGATATGCACATCAAAAGAAAAGCTCAGCTCCTTTGCAAAACAAAGTGAACAATTCAAATTTGCCCTTGATTACTGCACTGTTAAGAGGGACGAGTATCTTGCTCTTTCTGATGTGCAGTATTCGGATAAAACAGTTTATCTGACAGGCTACATTCCCGAAAAAATGGCTTATAAGCTGTCAAAGGTCATTGATAAGAGTGGTGGAGTCGTCATTTACTCCGAACCCGACGAGGATGATGACGTACCGGTGCTTCTTTCTAACGGCAAATTTTCTGAGCCATGTGAGAGCATAGTTGAAATGTTCGCAATTCCGAGTAAAAATGACATCGACCCGTCGGCGGTAATGGCGTTCTTCTACTATCTGCTCTTCGGTATGATGCTCTCGGATGCAGGCTACGGACTTGTTTTGGGTCTTGGCTCATTCTTGATTCTGCGCTTTTCAAATGTCGAGGGCTCGATGCGAAAGATGCTTAAAATGTTCGTCTATTGCGGAATTTCAACAGTTTTCTGGGGGGCGCTCTTCGGAAGCTGGTTCGGTGATGCGATTCCTGTTATAAGACGCGAATTTTTCGGTGTAGAAAACCCCGGAGGCGTTGCCCTGTGGTTTGACCCGATTACAGACCCGATAAAGCTGCTTTTATTCTCGTTCGGAATTGGTATATGCCACCTATTTTTAGGTGTCTTTGCCCTTGGATATATGAGGTGGCGTGACGGCGACAAAATATCGGCTTTCTGTGATACAGTGCCCGTGGTGCTTACGGTGCTGGGTGCTGCGCCCCTTGCGGCAGGTGTTATTGTTTCGGTGCCGACAGCCGTTACGGGTATTGCAAAATACGTTGCGATAATCGGTGTTATTTTGGTAGTGCTTACAAGCTCGCGCTCGGGCAATATCTTTGTCAGACTTTTTGGCGGTCTTTACGCGCTTTATAACATGGCTTCCGGGTATCTTTCGGATATTCTTTCCTATTCACGACTGCTTGCTCTCGGTCTTGCAACGGGAAGCATAGGCTCGGTTGTAAATATGCTTGCGGTAATGATGGATGGCCCTGTAATAAAGGAAATTTCGTTTATTGTTATCTTCATCGTAGGACACACGCTAAATATGGCGATAAATGTTCTCGGTGCTTATGTTCATACAAACAGACTTCAGTTTGTAGAACTCTTTTCAAAGTTTTATGAGGGCGGAGGCAGAGCCTTTAATCCCTTAAAATTCAATACTAAATATTATAGACTCAAGGAGGAAAATAAAAATGATTAGTACAGGTCTTGTAATTGCAGTGGCAGGCGCGGTGCTCGCAGCACTAATAGCAGGTATGGGTTCCGCGAAGGCAGTAGGTATGGTTGGTGAGGCAGCAGCAGGCGTTGTTGCAGAAGACCCATCAAAGTTCAGTAAGGTTCTCGTTCTTCAGCTTCTTCCCGGTACACAGGGTCTTTACGGCCTTCTTACAGCCGTTCTCGCTCTTTCTCAGCTTGGCGTTCTCGGTGGAAGCGCTCTCCAGCTTTCGGTTGCGCAGGGTATTGCTTACTTTGCTGCATGTCTTCCCATTATGATTGTTGGCTACTTCTCGGCAATTGCTCAGGCAAGAGCAGCTGTTGCAGGTGTAGGTATTGTTGCGAAGAACCCCAGCCAGAACGGTAAGGCTATCACAATGGCGGCAATGGTTGAAACATATGCGATTTTAGCACTTCTTGTTTCAATTCTTGTTATTAACGGTCTTAAATAATAAATTTTTGGGAGAATTCCAATGGATGGACTTACAAATATAATTGCAAAAATCCATGAACAGAATGACGCGGAATGTGAGAATGTTTTAGCAAGTGCCAAAAAGGAAGCAGAGGAAATTCTCGAAAAAGCGCAGGCTGAGGCAAAAGAGGCTTCTTTAAGAATTGCAGAGAAGACCGATAGTGAAGAGGCTGTTGCAAGGTCAAGGGCTGTGTCCAGTGCCGAAACCGAGTATAAGAGAGCTGTTCTTTCAAAGAAAAGCGAGCTTCTTGACATGGCAGTAAAAAATGCTCTTGAGCAAATTAAAAACATCCCCGATGATGTCTACTTCGGCTATATCGAAAAGCTGATTGTGTCAAATGCACTTGAAGGTGTCGGCAAAGTAATAATGTCGGAAAGAGACCTTACAAGGCTTCCCAAAGGCTTTGAAGAAAAGGTTTGCAGTCTTCTTTCGGACGGCAAAAAAATCGAAATATCAAAGGATACTTTGGATTTCGACGGCGGCTTTGTCATTGAATATGCAGAAATCTGCATTGACTGTTCATTTTCATCGCTCATAAATGACAAAATGGATGAAATCAGAGATGAGCTTTCAAAAGTTCTTTTTGCATAGGAGGTGCTTTGAATGAAGGACACCGAATTTGCGTATGCTGTGGCGAGAATCAGGTCGAATGAAGCACGGCTTCTTTCCACGGCATCAATTGAGACGCTCATCAACTCACAAGGCTATACGGATGCTCTTAAGATTCTGTCTGACCTCGGTTATGATAATCTTGAAAGTGTGGGTGAGGAGAAAGCTCTGGCGAATGTTTTAAGGAGTGCTTTCGAGCTTATCTATTCGTGTGCCCCGGATAAAAAGTGTCTTGATTTTCTCATAGTGAGAAATGATTTTCATAACATAAAGGCGCTCATTAAGTGTATGGTGGCAGGCATTGACGCAGAAAAGCTCATTCTATCACCCTCGGTTATTGACCCTCAGGTGATAGGTGAGGCACTCCAAAAGAAGGATTATTCCTTGCTTCCCGAGTTTGCCTCAGAAACCGTCAAAAGAGCCTATGAGCTTATTACAACGACGATGGACGGACAGACCTTGGAGGTCTTTCTTGACAGAAAAAGCATTGAGGCGAGTGTTATTCTTGCAAAGCAAAGCAAGGATGAGTTTTCAATAGCTCTTGCAAATCTTATGTGCGCCGTGGCGGATATAAAAATTGCACTTCGCTGTCTTAAGACGAATAAGGATGAAGCCTTTATAATGGGAGCTCTTGCCGACTGTGCTTTGCTTGACAAGGATAGACTGTGCGAGGCTGTACTTTCGGGCGAGGATGCGCTTTGTGCGTATGTAAAGAATATTGGCTTTGATGTCTTTGCGGACTCAATAAAGAAAGGATATGCCGCCTTTGAAAAGGCGTGCGACGATATGCTCATGGAAAGGGTAAAACACGCAAAGTATCAATGCCTTGGCATTGCACCCCTTGTGGCGTATTATTTTGCGGTAGATGCCCAGGTGAAAACTGTCAGAATTATCCTTTCCTGTAAGAAAAACGGCCTTAATAATGAAAATATCAGAGAAAGGGTGCGTGTACTTTATGTATAAGATGGCAGTTGTCGGCGACAAGGACTCGATATACGGCTTCGCTTCCTTAGGTCTTGGTATTTTTCCGTGTGACGATGAGGAAAGTGCATCTAAAACCGTTAAAGAGCTTGCAAAGAACGGCTACGGTGTAATATATATTACAGAGGAGCTTTTTGAAAAGCTAACCGACGAGGTAGAGCATTTCCGCAGCATGCCGCTTCCTGCGATAATTCCCATTCCCGGTGTTAAAGGCAATACGGGCGTTGGAATGAGAAACGTCAGCGTTTCTGTTGAAAAGGCGGTAGGGTCGGATATAATATCATAATTGCGTTGAGTATGAAAAAGAGCCGCCACGGCTCGTTTCGTGACCTCAATAAGTCACGAAACATGAGTGGGCAGTTTTGGTTACTTTTGTTGAGTCAAAAGTAACGGAAAACGCACTCCGCAGAGCGCGGAACTATATTTTTATGAGGTTATAAATTTATGGCTATTGGAAAAATATTAAAGGTTTCTGGTCCTCTCGTTATCGCAGAGGGCATGAGAGATGCGAACATGTTCGACGTTGTTCGTGTTTCCGACAAGAAACTTATAGGTGAAATAATTGAAATGCACGGCGATAAAGCGTCGGTGCAGGTATATGAGGAAACATCGGGACTCGGTAGGGGCGAGCCTGTTGTGTCTACCGGCGAGCCGCTCAGCGTTGAACTCGGTCCGGGTCTTATCGGCTCGATTTTTGACGGTATACAGAGACCCCTTGATGCCATTATGAGAATTTCGGGCAACAATATCGCACGAGGTGTTGAGGTTGCTTCTCTCGAGCGTGAAAGAATGTGGAAGTTTACTCCTTGCGTAAATGTTGGTGATAAGGTCATCGCCGGTGACGTTGTGGGGACTGTCAAGGAAACAGATGTTGTTCTTCATAAAATCATGGTACCTTTTGGCGTTGAGGGCGAAATTGCGTCTATAAATGAGGGCGAATTTCACGTTGACGATACAGTTTGTACTGTCAAGACTGCAAAGGGCGACGTTCATATGAGTCTTATGCAGAAGTGGCCTGTCAGACGTGGAAGACCCTATGCAAAAAAGCTCTCGCCCGACAAACCCCTTATCACAGGTCAGAGAGTAATTGACTCCATGTTCCCTATTGCAAAGGGCGGCGTTGCGGCAATTCCCGGTCCTTTCGGAAGCGGTAAGACTGTAACACAGCACCAGCTTGCAAAGTGGGCTGAGGCGGACATAGTTGTTTATATCGGCTGCGGTGAACGAGGAAACGAAATGACGGACGTTCTTAATGAGTTCCCTGAGCTTATTGACCCCCATACAGGTAAGTCCCTCATGGAAAGAACCGTTCTTATCGCAAACACCTCCGATATGCCTGTTGCGGCGCGTGAGGCTTCTATATATACCGGTATTACAATTGCCGAATATTTCAGAGATATGGGCTATTCCGTTGCCCTTATGGCTGACTCAACAAGCCGCTGGGCAGAGGCTCTGCGTGAAATGTCGGGACGACTTGAAGAAATGCCCGGCGAAGAAGGCTATCCTGCATACCTCGGCTCACGTCTTGCTCAGTTCTATGAAAGAGCAGGACGGGTAATTTCCCTTGGCAGTGAGGGTAGAGAAGGTGCGCTTTCTGCAATCGGTGCCGTATCTCCTCCCGGCGGTGATATTTCTGAACCCGTTTCACAGGCAACCCTCAGAATTGTTAAGGTATTCTGGGGACTTGATGCTTCTCTTGCATATAAGAGACATTTCCCTGCAATCAACTGGCTTACAAGCTATTCATTGTATCTTGACCTGCTTTCCGACTGGTTCAAAGAAAACGTGTCGGAGGACTGGATGGAGCTTCGCGGTAGGCTTATGGGACTTTTGCAGGACGAAGCAGAGCTTGATGAAATCGTAAAACTTGTCGGTATGGATGCACTGTCCAGTTCCGACAGACTCAAGATGGAAACTGCAAGAAGTATAAGAGAGGACTTTCTACATCAGCTTGCTTTCCATGAGGTTGACACATACACAAGCCTTAAGAAACAGCATCTTTTAATGAAGCTTATTCTTAAATACTATGATGAAGCTACAGCTATTCTCGACAAGGGCGGAGATATTGAAAAGATTGCCTCCCTTGCTGTGCGCGAGCAGATAGGCAGATTCAAGTATGTCGAGGAAAAGGATATAAATGAACAGTTCGAGATAATCAATTCAGAAATTGTAAAGCAGATGAAAGAAGCAATTGTAAAGGAGGAATTCTGATATGGCAAAGCAGTATAGAACTATTGAAGAAGTATCGGGACCTCTTATGCTTGTTCGCGGTGTCGAGGGAGTTACCTATAATGAGCTGGGTGAAATTGAGCTTGAGGGCGGAGAGAAGAGACGTTGCCGTGTTCTTGAAATCAACGGCAGTAATGCCCTTGTTCAGCTCTTTGAAAGCTCGACGGGTATTAACCTTTCAAACAGCACCGTAAAATTCTTGGGTCGCGGGATGGAACTTGGCGTATCCGAGGATATGCTCGGACGTGTCTTTGACGGCCTTGGCCGCCCCATTGATAACGGCCCTGAAATCATTCCCGAAAAGAGACTTGATGTAAACGGCTCTCCCATAAATCCTGCGGCAAGAAGCTATCCTAACGAATTTATTCAAACAGGTATTTCCGCAATTGACGGACTTAATACCCTCGTTCGTGGTCAGAAACTTCCGATTTTCTCTGCTTCCGGTCTTCCTCATTCAAACCTTGCCGCGCAAATCGCAAGACAGGCAAAGGTAAGGGGTAAGAATGAGCAGTTTGCCGTTGTATTTGCCGCAATGGGTATTACCTTTGAGGAATCAAATTTCTTTGTCAAGTCCTTTACCGAGACGGGTGCTATTGACAGAACGGTTCTTTTTGTAAACCTTGCAAATGACCCTGCAATCGAAAGAATTGCAACGCCAAAAATGGCACTTACAGCCGCAGAGTATCTTGCATTTGAAAAGAATATGCACGTGCTTGTAATCTTAACTGATATTACAAACTACGCGGATGCTCTTCGTGAGGTGTCCGCCGCACGTAAGGAAGTACCCGGACGCCGAGGCTATCCCGGTTACATGTATACTGACCTTGCCTCCATTTATGAAAGAGCGGGCAGACAGCAGGGAAGAGACGGTTCAATCACAATGATTCCCATTCTTACCATGCCCGAGGATGACAAAACACACCCAATCCCTGACCTTACAGGCTACATTACTGAGGGACAGATTATCCTCTCGCGTGACCTTTACAGAAAGGGTATTACTCCTCCCGTAGATGTTCTTCCGTCGCTCTCCCGTCTTAAAGATAAGGGTATTGGCGAGGGCAAGACAAGGGCAGACCATTCAAATACCATGAACCAGCTTTTCTCGGCTTATGCAAGAGGTAAGGACGCAAAGGAACTCATGATAATCCTCGGTGAGTCGGCACTTACGGACATTGATAAACTCTATGCTAAATTTGCGGACGAATTTGAAAAGAAATATGTTTCCCAGGGCTACGGAGCCGACAGAAGTATAGAAGAAACCCTCGATATTGGCTGGGAGCTTCTCAGAATTCTTCCAAGAAGCGAGCTTAAGCGTATCAGTGATAAATTCCTTGATATGTACTATGAAAAGAAAGACTGACGGGGTGAGAATATGGCAGTAATGAATGTCAATCCCACCCGAATGGAGCTGACAAACTTAAAGCGTAAGCTGACAACTGCACGCCGCGGTCATAAGCTCTTAAAGGATAAAAGAGACGAGCTAATGCGACGTTTTCTCGATATGGTGCGTGAGAATAAACAGCTTCGGCGCAAGGTCGAGGTAGCAATCCTTGAAGCTAATAAGCATATCTCTGTTGCACGTTCTGTAATGTCGGGAGAGGCGCTTGATGTTGCGCTTATGCTTCCAAAGATGGAGCTAAGCCTTGAGGTGAGCAGTAAAAACGTTATGAGCGTCAACATTCCGGTTTTTGATGTACAGATGCGCTCTGACAATAAAGCAGATGCCTATTCCTACGGTTTTGCTTATACCTCGGGCGACCTTGATGAAGCTGTTGAGAATCTCTCGGAAGTTTTCGTGATGATGGTGAGACTTGCGGAAATAGAAAAATCCTGCCAGATGATGTCGGCAGAGATTGAAAAGACAAGACGAAGAGTTAATGCTCTTGAACACGTTCTTATTCCGCAGTATATTGACACAATAAAGTATATCACCATGAAGCTCGACGAAAATGAGAGAAGCACAACAACACGCCTTATGAAGGTCAAGGATATGATGATAAATCAGCAACTTGAAATGCAAAAAAAGCAGGACGCACTTGCATAAAAAAAGCAGACCGTGAAGGTCTGCTTTTTTGAGTATATGTGTTAGTTGTTATGTATATTGACGTCAAGCTGATTGTAGGGTATGGAAATGCCATTCTTTGCAAATTCCTCTCTTACCTTTTCAATAAGGTCAAAATGAAGTGTCCAGTAGTCCTCAGCCTTGCACCATACTCGTGCTGTAATTTCAATAGAGCTTGCTGTGTGTGCAGATTCTCTTACAAAAGGTTCAGCAGGGTCTGTGAGGGTGTATGTATGAGCCATTGCGGTTCTGAAAATAATGTCCTCAGCAAGTCTTGCATCATCATTGTAGCCGATTGAGAATACAAGATCAACTCTTCTCTTTTCAGAATTGGAGTAATTGACAACAGTGCTGTTTACAACAACGCCGTTGGGCATAATGATTTCCTTGTTGTCGACTGTAAGGAGCACCGTGTGGATAAGCTGAATGTCCTTGACTGTACCTGCAGAGCCTGCAATGTCGATAAAATCGCCTGTCTTGAAGGGTCTTGTCATAAGAATGAAGATGCCGCCTGCGATATTTGAAAGTGAGCCCTGGAGTGCAAGAGCAATTGCCGCAGCAATAGCTGAAACACCGGCGATAAGTCCTGTTGTGGGAATTCCTAAAAGACCGATTGCAATGATTATTGTGAGAACAATAATTGCAATTTTTGCGCTTTTTGCAAGAAATCTGATGAGAGAAACATCAAATTTGTCAGCCTTTGACATTGTGGTTGTAATAAGCTTGCTTGCAACGCCTGAAAGAATAAAGCCTGCCGCGAGAACGATAATAAGCCTGATAATGAGTGGGAGTAATACATTGAGTACAAATGACATGATGAATCTTCCTTTCCTTAAATTGGTTAATACTATTTTATCACTATTCTTGTCTGACTGTATAGAAAATTTGTTAACTTTTGATATATTTATATCGACAAACACAATATAATGTGATATACTAAAGACAATAAAGACTCAAGAGGTACAATATGAGCAATAAATTTGTTGAATATCTGAAAGAGTATAAAAGTAAATGTGATTCATTTGTTGAGGGAAAAGGTGCAAGGGAATTTTTGTCGTCCTTCGGGCTTGACAATGAAATGGGTACATATATAGATGCGCTTCTTCATCATACACTTGGCGGAAAAAGAATAAGAGCCTGCCTTGTTTCTCTCGGCTACGGACTTTTTGCAGGGTTTGAGAGAAACGAAGATGTGCTCCTGCCGTCACTTTCCTATGAATTTTTCCAGACAGGAATACTTGCCCATGACGATATTATTGACAACAGTGATTACCGCCGCTTCAAGCCCTCCATGCACAAATATCTCGGACAAGGTCATGACGGCGTTTCCAAATCAATCTGCGTCGGGGACTTCGGGATAGTTTCTGCAATTGAAATATTGCAAAGATGTGATTTTTCGGACTCTGTAAAATTAAAAGCCGTATCTCACCAGAATAAGGTTTTTTCGGCAACCATTGCAGGAGAGCTAAAGGATATTGAGTTTTCCTACGCCGATAAGGTTTCGGAGTCTGAAATTCTTGAAATGTATCGTCTAAAAACTGCTCAGTATACCGTTTCGGGTCCTCTTGTTCTGGGTGCTATCCTTGCAGGGGCGGATGAAAAGAGCATAAAGCTCCTTTCGGATTTCGGTGATGCGGTGGGTATCAGCTTCCAGATAAGAGACGATATTTTGGGTCTCTACGGTGACGAAGCAAAGGTCGGAAAATCCATTACGAGTGATATGTGTGAAGGCAAAAAGACAGTGCTTGTGTCCCACTTTGACACGACTGCAAGTGACGAGCAAAGAAACGAGTTTTACAGCGTTTACGGCAGAAAAGAAAGCGGCATTTCCGAGCTTGAAAGGGTTAGAGAAATTTTGATTTCTACTTGCTCTCTTGAGTATGCGGAAAATCTTTGTAAATCCTACGTGGATGCGGCAACAAGAACACTTGCTCAAATAAACATTAACGAGGGCGGAATATCACTGCTTTTTGGACTTCTGGAGTATATGACAAGCAGAAACAGCTGATAGGGGGATATAAATGGCAGAAAAGGCTAAAAGTCTTCAGCACGTTGGCGTAATTATGGACGGCAACCGTCGCTGGGCAAGACAGCATAAATTTGAAACGGTTATTAAGGGACACGAAAAGGGTGTCGACAAATTCATGGAGCTTTGCATGTGGTGTCAGGAAAGGTCAATCAAGCACCTGACGGTTTATGCTTTTTCCTATGATAACTGGAACAGGACAGAGGACGAGGTTGATGGTCTTATGGACCTTATGGAGCGATTTTTCACAAGTAAGGTTAAGACGTGTATCAACAGAGGAATTCGTCTTGTGCCTATCGGAAATTTCTCGGTCATGAAGGACAAAAATAGAGAAACACTTTTTCGCGCGGCGGAAATGACTAAGGACTGTACCTCACTTACCGTAAATGTTGCCATAAGCTACGGCGGTCACGATGAAACAGTGAGGGTTGCAAAGAAAATAGCCGAGGATGTGGCAAGCGGTAAAATCAAGACAGAGGACATAAATCAGGATTTGTATATAAAATACCTTGACCTTGCCCATTCTCCCGAAATGGATTTGGTTATAAGAACAGGCGGAGATAAAAGATTGTCAGGCTTTTTCCCTTGGGAGACGTCCTACAGCGAATTCTGTTATCTCGATGTACTCTGGCCTGACTTTTCCCATGAGCAGTTTGACTATGCTGTGGACCAGTATTATGAAAAGACGAGGATAAATAAAGGGAAATAAGAATAAAAAGAGCGCCGTCGTAAGACGGCGTTTAATTTTTTATGGCGGGGCTCGCTCCCGCCTTTCAAGGGAGAATTTCGCTTCCGCAGAAGCGAGGGACGATACTTTTCACACGGGAAAAGTATCCAAAACCGCCCACTCTGCAAAAAATTACCGCTACGCTCAGATTTTTTGCAGGGCGTGGAGCCCGACACGCCGATATGTACTCTGTCGACTGAAAAATGTGGTCAGCCGTCGGTCTTGCGACCGAAGATGGCGCAGCCTTACGGCTACGCAATTTACCCGCGCCCATCCTGCCGCAAGGCAGGCTTTTCACATAAATTAGTGGGAATACATTGAAATTTACACTTTTGTTTCGTTGAAGGCTAAAAAAGAGCCGCCGCGGCTCGGTCGAATGTTACGGAGCGAAGCGGAGTTTTCGACCATGAGCGGAGCGTTTTTTCCATATTTTGGGGCGTGCCAAAATATGGTCGCTTCCGCAGAAGCGAAACTCTTCCAAAGTAACGGAAAACGCACTCCGCAGAGTGCGTAATTCTCAAAAGAAATTATTCTGAAAGATACTCCCTTATCGCCTTTTCGGCATCCGTCAGCTCCTTGATAAAAGACATGGCAGGCACGCGTAAAGCACCACTACCTAAAATTATCATCTGCTCAGGTCCGTCGCTCGTGGCAACGCGTACTATATGGTCTTTACTCAATTTATACGCCGCCTTCTCGATGTAGGTGTCGGCAGTTTCGGCTTCTTTTGTGTAAACAACCTTGATGTTGCGAAAAGTCTCAACACTTCCTGGATTCTTGTGTACCTTGTAGGCATCAAATACAAGAATTATTTCCTGCTTGCAAAAGCCCTGGTAGTTGCAGAGCCTCTCAATAAGCTCGCCTCTTGCATATTCAAGATTTGATGCAGCGGTTTTCTTCATTTCATCCCAGGCAAAAATGATGTTGTAACCATCAATGAGAAGATACTCCGGACCAGATGGCTTATGGCTTGGCTTTGGCTTTGCCGTCTTCGGTGCGGGTTTTGTGGCAGAGGGGTTGAACTTTGTTTTTGGCACTTCACGTTTTTTGATTGGCCCGTAGGTTCTCTCAAAGATCTCCATGAGCTCCTTGTCGGTGGCAACAGCACTGCAATATTCGGCAGCCCTTCGCTTGAGCTCACGTTTCTGCTCAATTTCCTCTTTGTCAATAGTAAAAATACTCGGCAGGTGCATATAGTTTTCAACATCTGACCAGCGCACGAAAATTGCTCCGCCGCCCTCGCAGAAAATGGAGTCGGGACTGTTTTTAAGGTCGCTCTCAGGCTCGTACATCTTTTCTGCAATAACCTCATCCGGGTTGTGGCAGACGTCGTATCCGCGAAGATTTAAGGAAATTCTTCCTTTTCCGTGGGTAAAGGAGGAAAGGAGTGCTGCATAAGACCTCATTTCAGACACGGGGGCTGTGCCTTTAAGTATACTGAACTCTGCGTCGGTTTCCGGAATGTTCATAGTGCCGCACATTTTCTGCACATCCGTCATGACTCTGCCGATGTTCTCGGATGGCACTGTGATTTCGTAGTTGTACCACGGCTCAAGCAGAACATTCTCAGCCTTCATAAGACCTTGGCGCACCGCTCTGTACGTAGCCTGTCGAAAGTCTCCGCCCTCGGTGTGCTTCTTGTGCGCCTTTCCCGAAACGAGGGTTATTTTCATGTCGGTAATAGGCGAGCCTGTCAGAACTCCCACGTGTGTTTTTTCTTCAAGGTGGGTAAGAATAAGCCTTTGCCAGTTCTTCTCCAAAAAATCCGTGTCGCAGTCTGAGTCAAATATAAGACCTGTGCCGCGCTCTGTAGGCGAAAGGAGAAGATGTACCTCCGAGTAGTGGCGAAGCGGCTCATAATGCCCGATGCCTTCGACGACACTTTTTATTGTTTCTCGGTAGACGATACCGCCCTCTCCAAAGTCAGCATCTATTCCGAACCTTGACAAAATTTCGTGCTTTATGATTTCAAGCTGAATTTCGCCCATGAGAAGCAGATGGATTTCACCCAAATCCTCGTTGTATGTTACCTTTAAAAGCGGGTCCTCCGCCTCAAGGATACGCAGTTTTGTAATTGCCGTGTGTGAGTCAACAGACTTTGGCAAAAGCAGCTTGTAGCTGAGAATTGGGGTGAGAACGGGGGAGACAGAAGTGTTTTCAAAGCCGAGATTTGAGCCGGGCAAAAGCGAGGTTGCACCGACAATTGTGCAAACAGTCCCTGCTGAGGCTTCACTTACGCTTGTAAATTTTTCGCCCTGATATATTCTTATTTGTTCTATTTTTTCTTTTATTTCTTCGCCGTCGGGGGTGCTGTATTCAAGAAACTCTTTTACCGAAAGACTTCCTCCCGTAATCTTCATGTGGGAAAGCCTTTCTCCGTTTTCGCCGTGGGTGATTTTGAACACCCTTGCGCCGAACTCTTTGGGATATTCCTCTGCAACTGCAAGGCTGTCAATGCAGGAAATCAGCTCATCAACGCCGCTCATTTTCAAAGCCGAGCCGAAAAGGCAGGGGAAAAGCTGACAGTCCATTACCGCACTCTTTATGTCGCACTCATCAATCCTGCCTTCAGATAAAAACTTATCCATAAGCTCCTCTGAGCACATGGCAAGCTCCTCATGATTTGAAAATGAGGTGACAGGTATGGCGTTTGGAGAGAGCTTCTTTTTTATTCCGCTAAGCAGAGTCTGCTCGTCTGCGTTTGATAAGTCCATTTTGTTTACAAAAATAACAGTCGGAATGTTGTACTTGCGAAGAAGAGACCAGAGCGTTTCTGTGTGGCTCTGAACACCGGAGGAGGCACTGACAAGAATAATTGCAATGTCAAGAACACAAAGAGTACGTTCCGTTTCTGCCGAAAAGTCAACGTGACCTGGGGTGTCGAGGAGAGTTATTTCAAAGTTCTTCGTCAAAATCTGAGCCTGCTTTGAAAAAATGGTAATACCCCTTTTTCTCTCAAGTTCAAAGCTGTCGAGAAAACAATCCCTGTTGTCAACTCTGCCAAGGCTTCTTATTGCACCGGTTTTGTAAAGCAGTGCTTCCGATAGGGTTGTTTTTCCGCAGTCAACATGGGCGGCAATGCCCACCGTCAGCTTTTTCATTCTTCACTTCCGTTCTGTTTCTTTATTTCCGTAACTGTAAGTTTCCTGCCGTTTACTCTGAATTTTATTTCATAGCAGGAGTAGTTCATGCCGTAGACCCTTTGCGGCTCATCCTGATATGACGGACGGGGGTCTTGCTTTAGCATTTCCGTTATTGCTTCAAACACATCTTTTGGTAAATCCTTAGTGTCTGCTTCAAAATCAATATCAAGCTCAAAATGATAAACCTCGTCTGCAAATCCGCATCGGGCGTTTGGATGTGAGTCGGTGAATGAAAGATAAGGCTTTATGTCAATAATAGGCGTTCCGCAAAGTAAATCAGCGCCCGTAACCTTAATTATCGTTCCGTTGTTCCTTGTTTTCTCGATTGACTTTATTTTTACACATGAAAGTCCGATTCTGTTTGGATGAAAGGGTGAGCGGGTGGAAAAAACACCCATTCTTTTGTTGCCGCCAAGTCGGGGTGGTCGAACGGTGGGAGACCAGTATTTTTTTGAGTTTGCTTGTGTGAAAATCCATAGAAGCCAAATGTGTGAATATCCCTCAAGTCCGCGAAGGGCGTTGTCGTCCCTGTACTTGTCGCAGAAGACAATCTCACTCTCTGTTTCGTTCTCAAGTCCGCTTTGCCTCGGAATTCCGAATTTATCATTGTAATTGTTGTAAATATGAGCAATTGGCTCAATTGTGTAGCTCATTACTTGCCCTCACACTTCAAAAAGAAACGACAAATCATATCTGAAATTGCCGTTTCCTCAAATTTTATATTATCCGAGCATAAATCTTAACAGCTTAATTGAGAATTCCGCCGTCTCAATCTCAAAGCCTCTTCCAAAGTGACAGAGATTAAGCTCAAGATTGTATACTCCGTCATAGCCCACCTCATCAAGTGCCGATAAAACCTTGTTCCAGTTAATAACGCCTGTTTTGGGCGGCTTGTGCTGGTCGGTAAGGGTATCGTTGTCGTTGAGATGCAGACACTTCACCGCGCTTCCCATTGTGCTTATAAACTCCTCGGGGGTAGGGTTTCCGAAACGCATTGCCTTGTTGACGTGTCCTGTGTCGATACAGCAACAAAGGTAATCTGCATTGTCACCGATTTTACTGATTCTGTCGTAGGATTTTTTGAACTCGTCAAGCACACCGAAAAAGTCGCAACAGCCGTAAACGGGGGAATCTCCCATTGTCTCAATTGCGATTTTGATACCGTTACTCTTTGCAAAGGGGAGAATCTCGGCAAAGACTCTGTCAAATGTTTCGTGCATATAATCAGCACTTGCATCCGGACCTGTAATGGAGGTTGCAATGGAATGCATTACGCAGTAGGGCGCGCCAAGAATTTTTGTTACCATGCAGTCAAGCCGCGCATCGCGAATTGCAGCTTCGTCTTTAATAGGGTCGTTGAAGAATACGCGAAGTCTTCCGTGGGTCTGGGATATAATAAGACCTAGGCTGTCAGCCTTTGCCTTAAGACCCTTGAAATATTCTTCTATTTCCTTATCGCTCTTCTGATAAATTGAGCCTTTAGTCTCACAACTGTAGCAATTGATGTCAAAATCGACGGCATCCGCACCGATTTGTGCAGCTATTTCCAAAGCCCTTTCGTCGCCGTAGGTTTTTTGTAATTCAAAGATTGAAATACCTATAAGTTTCTTCATAAATAACCAACTCCTTAAACGCTTAAATAAATTTTACATTTAATTTGTGTGTATGTCAAGATTAAAATAAAAAATATAATTTTTTATCAAAAAAATGATGAAAAGGTATTGCAAAAAAGAGGGAAATGTGTTATCATACTACTTGTAATATGCCGGTGTGGTGGAATGGCAGACGCGACGGACTCAAAATCCGTTGGTAGCGATACCGTGTGGGTTCAAGTCCCACCACCGGCACCAGTATGCACACCATAAAAAGTGTGCATTTGCTTTTTAAAAAACTTTTTTAAAGGAGAGTGTTTTTTGTGAAAAAAACAGTATGGTTGAAGTTGCTTGCATGCCTTATGGCATTCTGCATTCTTCTTGTCGGATGTGCATCCGAAGGAACTTCGGGTTCAGGTAGTGATGATGAAGATTCAAAGTCTGTATCCTCGGAAAAGGAAGAGGAAATCAATGTAGAACCAGGTGAATTATCGGTTGATGCGGTTCGCAGCAAGGTAAAAAATTCACCCTTTACCAAAAAGAGCAAAGCTATAAGCGAACTTGATTTTGATAAACTCGCACTTAACATGGAGCTTCGTGTTGAGCTTGGTAAGGCTTTTGGTGACTTTGTTGATACAATGTCCGGCTCCAATACTTCCGCGGCTATTGATGCTCTCGGCATTAAATCCGCATCTGTTTCTGCTGATTTCAACAGAAATTCCGATTTGTATTCCGTTGTGGCAGAGGGCTCTATAAATGATAAGGTTGTAATTGACGGAAATGCTACTCTTGACCTTTCGGATATGATGGTTTACTTCTCTCTTCCCACTTTGTCCGGTGATACTCTCGGTGCTGATTTCTCGGAGGTTGCAGACGAGTTTAACATGGAATTTGCTTCTGTTTATGAAGAAGTAATGGGAATGCTTTCGCAGCAGATGGATGCAAGAGACGAGCTTGTATCAGGTCTTGAGTCTGCTCTTACTGAGGATGAACTTTTTGAAATTCTCGATGGTTATGTTGAAGTTATAAACGATTCTCTCGAGTTTGAAGAAGAAGAGACAACAATCTCTGTTGATAGCATCGAGCAAAAGGTTGACGCATACATATACGAAATTGATGCAGCGGATGCTCAAAACTTACTTGAAGCACTTCTTACAAAGGTTACTGAGGACGAGCTTCTTGAAGAAAAGTTCCTCGAAATCTATCCTTTGGTTATGGAATATCTCGATGTAGTTTCAGGCGGCGAGCTTGTAGGAGGCTATACATCTGATGCCGAAGCGGTATATGATGCATATATTTCCGAAATAGAAGATATGCTTGATGACCTTGGAGAAGTTGATGAAGATGATTCTTCCGCAGTTATAGTTACAACCTACTTTGCAGGTGACGACTTTGTAGGCTTCTCTTTTGGAAATGAAGAAATGGGTTCAGTGATTGACTTCTATACAGTACGTGACGGTAATGACCTCGGTGCAGGTCTGTTTACTGACGGTGCTTGCATCAAGCTCGTAGGTAATGACAAGGGCGGCAAGTATAACGGCGTTCTTACATTTGAGGTTGAAGGTGAAGAAATTGCTCTCAATATTGAAAACGTTGACATGAATAAGCTCGAAGAGGGTTCTCTTAACGGAACAATTGCTATGTACGCAAAGAACTTCCCTCAGCTTAAAGACTTAGGCGTTTCTGATGAATTTGCTGTTAAGCTCTCTCTTGACACAGACAACCTTTCATATGTAAAGATTGGCGTTTCTGCAGAAGAAAAGGGTCAGAAGATTGTCAGCGCTAGCCTTAATGTTAAGGTTTCTGACAAGGCAAAGAAGGTTTCTGTTCCTTCAAGATACATTGATGTTGTTAACGACACCGATGGTGTTGAAGCATGGGCGGCTGACATTGCAGAAAACGGTCTTAGCAAGATAGTTGGCAACCTTAAAAAGGCAGGTATTTCACAGCAAGTGCTTTCAATGCTTGAAGCAAACCTTTATTGATAATTATGCTTAAAATTTCTGATATAAAGAAAAGTTTTGGTAAAAAAAGAATTCTGAATGGTATATCCGTTTGCGCCGAAGAAGGCGATTGTGTTGGCATTTTCGGCGTTAACGGCAGCGGAAAATCTACATTTTTCAATGTGCTTGCCGGCATCTCCTCGTGTGATGCCGGAAGCTTTACATTTGGAGATGTTAGTCTGTTTTCTGATAAATCATACCGCAGTGATGTGCTTGGATATGTAACCCAGAGTCCTCCGCTCATTGATGAGCTTTGCGCATACGACAATCTTTTGCTGTGGTATGACAGAAAATCCCTGAAGAGGGAACTCGAATACGGAGTTCTTAAGATGCTCGGCATAGATGCCTTTTTAAAGGTGAGAGTTTCAAAAATGTCGGGCGGCATGAAAAAACGTCTTGCCATTGGCTGTGCCGTAGCACATAAACCAAAGATTCTTTTACTTGATGAACCCTCTGCGGCGCTTGACCTTGTATGTAAGGAAAGAATAGCGCAGTACCTTGCTGATTTCAAGAACAACGGCGGTATTATTCTTATTGCAACCCATGATGTTCAGGACATTCCTCTTTGCGATAAGATGTATATTTTTAAGGACGGATATGCTAATGAATATGATTTTGACGGTAATGTTCAGAATCTTATATCGAGCTTGTAAACTATGATAGTATTTAATTATTTTAAGAGCTGTTTAAAGAGGAATATACGCTTTCTGCCGGCGGCGCTTGTGTTTTCGGTAATACTGTCGGTTCTTTTGGCTGTTGTTTTCAGTACCAGCTTCAATGTTGACGAAGAGAAGATTGAGCTTCCCAAAAGGGTAGGTGTAGGTCTTGTCGGGGATATTGAAAATAAGCGATTCCAGACGGGACTCGGTGCTGTGAAGCTGCTTGATGCTTCAAAGGACTATCTTGATTTTATTACATATGAAAATGAAGATGATGCCGCAAAAGCTATAAAAAACGGTGAAATACTCGGCTATCTTATCGTTCCCGACGGCTTTATAAAATCCGTTATCAACGGAGAGAATACTCCTGCAACGTTTGTGTCAAAGAACTCGCTTGTGGATTTGCTTCCCGTGATTGTCAACGATGTTGTCGGTACGGTTTCAAATCTTGTTGTCGAATCTCAGGTGGGTATCTTTGCCATGGAGAATTTTTATCTCGATAACGAGTTGGCGAACCGCAAAAAGGATTTAAACGAGATAAATCTTAAGTATATCAGCTTTGTCATTTCAAGAAATGAAATGGTTGAGGTAACTGAGGTTGGCTCAACGGGCAAGGTATCAATAAAGGGTTATTATACCTGTGTTATCCTTGTGCTTCTTGTGCTTCTTATTGGTGTTATGTGTGCCTCTGTGTGCATAAAGAAAAACCTCTCTCTGCCGCGTCTGCTTGCAACGAGGGGGTGCGGTGCGCTTTCACAAACCTTC